>JAFRDO010000062.1 GCA_017403825.1 Kiritimatiellia bacterium | reverse complement strand
CGCTGCTATCTCGGCAAGTATCTCTGCGCGGGAACGGACCTTTTTCGATGATTTGCTTTTCATGGCATATATTATAGTATATGCGTACCGAAAGTGCAAGCGGAAATTTTGGGGCGCCTGCATAATTTTCTCGGTGCACCCCCTGTGCGAGAAATAAGCGTTAGACAGTAGACAAGAGCGAGGGTGTTTTGGTAAAATACCTGAATGGGAAGCTTCATTAAGGAGGTAAGATATCATGCGTAGCTTCGTTCTTGGGTCCACGGCAGCGTTTGCGGTTGTTTTGCTGTTGAGTGTGTCAGCAGTTGAAGTTTTCTACCAGAATGATTTCTCGACACGCGAATCGACGGAAGCTATTCCGGCCTACAATGTGGTGCATGAGGCGCAGCCGTATGCGCTGGAGAAGACGCCGCTCTGCTTCGTGCCGGAATCAAGCACGGGATACTCCGGCAATGACGACGTTGCCAAGGCGAGGATGGCGGATCCTTCGGCCTATACGGCGAGGGCTGTCGCGGGAACGGATCGTCCCAACTACGACGGCTGGTTCACGCCCTATTTCATCAAGCCGAGCAACACCCAGTTCAAGATATTCCCGACGGTGGTGAAAGACAACGGAAATCCGTCTTTCACTTGGTATCAGCCCAACAGAACTCAAGCATATTCTGGTGTCACATTGCATCCCATCCACAATGTGTTTACCAACGGGCAGCTGCGGATGCAGGTGGATATGTACACGCCAGAGACTTGGCTTGACATGACTAAACTCTATTATGTGCGGGTCTTCCCTGTGACAGAACAGCACATGGACATCAGTGCATGGAACGGCGCCAACTCTACCGCAACCGTACCGGGGCGGTTCGGGCTTCAAAGTGCTAATAGTACTGATGCTACCAGGTATTACAATGATTCCTATTTCACGAAGATCTATCACGACACTTCCGCTCAGATGGGATACAGCGGTAGGTCGTATAACGGCCGGAAATGGGTTCGTTTCTTGATGACTTATGATCTTGACAACTCCACGGTGACAGGATGCGTCTACACTCTGGAAGCAAGTGTTGGGCATCCGACATTCGCGACGGCTTCCGGCACGGCAAGCACATACTGGAAGGGTAGCACTGCATGTTCTGTTATTACTGAGACATCGGGCGGCGTTGCCGGTATCGGCATCGACGGTTGCGGCTCCTTCCACAACGCCAACACGACCACGAACAAGGTGCTGGTCGATAATATCCGCCTCTCATGGAAGGCACCCGGCGCAAGTGACTTCGAGGTGTTCTACGAGAACGACTTCTCGAACCGCTGGTACAAGACGATCTGCGCGGCGGATCGCGGCACATCGGCATCCGGCTACGCGCCCGCAACGGCCAATGTCGCCGACAGTTCGACAATCACGATGGATCCTCTGTGGAAACCATCCGAAAACACGTTCGTCACGAACAGCATCGTGCCGGCGCTGTCATCCTCGCCGTCCGCCGTGCAGCCTGTTGGCTTCGACGGTTGGCGTAGGTTGCCGTACATGGACGGGAACACGGCCTACTGCTGCAACACGGCCAGTACCGGCAGTCAATTCGATACGGGGGCCGGCACAAACTATCTGGCGTTCGGCAACAGCAAGGCATTTGTTCCGGCTTGTGCTCTTCTCGCCAATCGCATCGGCGAGACGTACACTTCCGGCAAGGTGCACCTTTCGGTGGATGCCCGAATCCCGACGATATTCGATCCGGGAACGACCCCACCGGCACTCGTATCCTACATCGCCGATTCCCTTCGTGCGGCAGTTGGTCTTGGCAGCACGGCGCTCTACTCATCGTCTCGCGCCTCGCTTGCGGACAACCTCGTGGCGGGATGCGGTTACCTGCGCACCGAAGTCGGCGCATCGACGAACCATGTTCCGTATGTGCTTGCGCCGGTGTCTGGTTCAACGGTGCAATATGCCTACGAGACGTCATACACGGAACCGACGGTGCCCTATCTCTACCGCATGGAGATTGTCGCCGACCTCGACACCCGCACATACGACGTATCGGTCACGCCGCTTGCGGAGAAGGGAATCGATAGCAGTTTCGTGCCGACGGAAAGCCCCATCTTCACCAAGACCGGCGTCGCGTTCGCCTCGTCGGCGACGGACATCGGCACGTTCTATCTGTACGGGTTCGGTTCGCGTCCGATCGCTAGCGTGAACATTAGCACATCGGTGCGCGTGACGTTCGACAACATTCGCGTGTGGCGGCAGGCGACGGGTGCGGCGTCCGAAACGCTTGTCTATTTCAACGACTTCAGGACGCGCACGCGGACACCGACCATGGCTGGATCGGTGCCTCGCGCCACGGGCTATATCGCCGATCAGTATGACCTTGACGACGGGCCGGACCACTGGATTCGCCGGTGCTTTACGGGCGATGCGGGCTACTGGGCGACGGCGACGGTGCGTGACGACAACGGCAACCAGTTCTTGGCCCTGGGACGGGAATTGGAAGCGGGGCGGCGTGTTCAGGTTTCGCATACGCTAGGATCGTATCTGACGCGTCCGTTCCGCTTCTTTGTCGATGTGCGTCCTCCTGCGGCATGGCGCGTGGAGAATGGCGGCGAGGCAACCGTCTCGCTCGGCGGTTCGCAGATGGAGCAGATGGAACTTTCCGATGCGGCGTTGAATGCGCTCCGCCAGGTGGCGTTCGGGTTCCGTGATGTGCCGGGCGATTCGTACTGCACATGGTACCGCACCGGCATGCAGCCCGTGGCGTATTCGTTGGCGAACGGCGTCGCGACCGCTGTTCCGATCTGCGATGCGGCGGCGATATCGAGCGACCACTGGTATCGCTTTTGCGCTACGGTGCTTCCGGACGAAGGCAAGTATGGCGTTCGCGTATATGATATGGGAGCAGCGCATCCGACCGAGTCGTCAGCTCCTGTGTCCTTTGTCGGCTCGGCGAGGGATCTTGTGTTCCTCAACAACCCTGCGGAGGGAGAAGGTATTGGTGTGTTCAGCATTTACGCCTGCGGCATGGGCGGTGCATTGGGCGAAACCGGCATTGACGCTGACAATGTGCTGATTGACAACATTCGCACAATCTCCTTTGTCGGAACGGTGCTGACGATCCGCTGAGTACGTGCTATGAAAGGTTTGTTGCTTTTAGTGTTGGTGCTTTCGCTGCACGCGGCGACGCCTGTCGCGGCGGAAGCGTTGCCGCCGCTGCCGAAGGACGCGTTCACATACGTCGTCATACCGGACACGCAGCTCTACCGCGGCGGAGGCAGCAAGGTCCGCGAGGGCGAAGCGCCGCAGACCGGACCGACGACCAACCCGGCGTTCGAGTCGCGCATCGACTGGATCGTTAAGAACCGCGAACGCGAAAACATCGTGTTCGTGTCGCACGTGGGCGACATCACGGACATACACAGCGAACAGCAATGGGCGTTCGCCTCCAATCTCATGTCGCGGCTTGACGGTGTCGTGCCATACGGGATTTCGCCCGGCAATCATGACCTTGAGGTCTGCACGTCCGTCGGGTTCAACCGCTACTTTCCGCGTTCTCGCTATGCCGGACGGAAATGGTACGCGGGGGCGTTCGACGGATACGTCCGTGCCGACGGGCAGAAGGTGTCGGGAGGCAATGCTAACTCCTGCCAGACGTTTGAGGCGGGAGGCATGAAGTTCGTCGTGCTGCATCTCGAGTGCAACGCCCCTGCGCCAGTTCTGGAATGGGCGGATGCGATGATGGACAGGTACGCGGACCGTATGGCGATAATCTGCACGCATATGTACCTTGGCTTCCGCACAAGAGAGCTGTACAAGGGACGGAAAGGCAAGAAGTCTGTTCCCGACGAGTGGTTCGGGTTGATGGAGTGGAGCAAATGCCACAAGAAGGACGGCGTTCCCGCAGTCAAGGCTTGGGAAACGTGCTTCTCCAAACACAAGAACCTTATCCTTGTCGTCAGCGGCGATCAGGGTCCTGCAATCTGCTGGCGCGAGACGCAGAAGGGCGTACACGGGAATGTCGTCCATGCGACGATGCAAGACTATCCGCGCACGGCGGACGAACAGGACTGGCTGCGCCTCTACCGCTTCCGCCCGGACCTTCGTCGGATCGACGTGTGGACCTGGTCGCCGCGGCAGAACACAGTATGCGAGAATGCCGGATTCCGCAAGGGACGCGATTGGCACGTGTTCACGCTGCCGCTTGAGAGCCGATAGTTGCTTTTGTAGAACAGGGATTGGCGCGGCGACGCGCTTTTTGGAAAAATCCGCACAGAAAATCAGATTGGAGTCGATTTGCAAGAACGAACCTGAGGCTTTCGTCCCCAAATTCGCTTAGGGCGTTCCTTGAGGATGACATACGCTTTGACTTTGACGCTTTCGGTCGACCGAATTTGGCGATCTTGCAGGAAATGGCACAATGTGGACATAAGCCTTTCCTGAAGGATGCATCGTGCCTTGACATCTGGAGCCGCGAATACTTTGACTCGCTCGTGGACATGATCAAGGTTGAATAGTGCAGTTAGAACGGTGGAAAGAATGGGGTTGAAGATGAAAGTCACAGTGCGGTAACCGCACTTTGGCAGCAAAATTCCCACTACCAATGGCAACTGCATACGTGATATAATACGGGCATGGCGACGATAAGATTCTTGAAGGTGAAGGGGACGTGGCGCGAGGTGGCGGACGCCGCGCGCACGACGATTCGGCAGGACGAGGGCACCAAGGAGCCGTCCTCCCGCTGGAAAAAGCGCATTCTCCTTGCGGAGCATTCGCCTATACGCAAGCTTTGCTTCAACTGGAAGTGGCAGGACCTGCCCTACTGGGTGAGCGTTCACTTCGTCCGCCACAAGTTCGGCATCGAGCATTTCGTGTCGACGCAGCGCACCGACCGCACGGGCGAGGACCGCACTGGCGCGCGGCAGGACGCCCCTGTCGTGCACGAGTGCTTCGCGAACGCGCAGGCGGTGATGTTCATCAGCCGCCGCCGGTTGTGCGGTCAGGCGAGTCCCGAGACGCGCGCGGCATGGCGGCTCGTTGTGGACGAGATCGCCAAGGTCGAGCCGGAGGTGGCGGCGTGCTGCGTGCCGGAGTGCGTCTACCGCGGCTTCTGTCCCGAATTCCGTCCGTGCGGATTCGTCGACTCTCCGGCTTACAAGGAGCTTGTGGCAAAGTATCGCGCGGCGACGTGATGGAGCGGCTGCAGAACCTGCTGGCGCACGCAGGGGTGGCGTCCCGCCGCGGCGCGGCGGAGCTGATCGAGAGCGGTGCGGTGACTGTCGACGGGCTGGTCGTGCGCGAGCCTGGCGCCCGCTTTGGGCCGACCGCCGTAGTGCGCGTGCATGGCCGCCGGGTTGTCGCGGAGGCGCGGAAGCGTACAGTAGTCCTTTACAAGCCGGTTGGCGTGCTGTCGACGATGAGCGACCCGTTCGGCGGGCAGACTGTCGCCGAGCTTGTGAAGACGTTCGAGCGCCTTGTGCCCGTCGGGCGTCTTGACCGCGACAGCGAGGGGCTTCTGCTGCTGTCGAACGACGGTGCGCTCGTAAACGAGCTGACGCATCCGCGCTTCGCCCACCGCAAGACGTATCACGTCAAGGTGGCGGGTCGGTGGAGCGACGAGAAGCTGGCGGTGCTGCGCTCGCCGCTCACGCTGGACGACGGCTACACGATACGTCCGGTGCCGGTGGACGTACTTCGCGACTACGGCGACAACACGCGTTTGCTTAGGTTCGTGCTTTCCGAGGGGCGCAAGCGGCAGATCCGCAAGATGTGCTCGGCGGCCCATCTCGTGGTGCTGACGCTTAAGCGCGTCGCCGTCGGCGCGTTTGAGCTCCCGCCCGAACTGCGGCCCGGCGAGTGGCGCGACCTGACGTCAGAGGAAATCAGGCGGTTGATGGCCTGATCCATGACGTGTCCGTTGCGGGGTTGACGCGGCAGCCGAGCGCGATTTATGGTATAATTTCCCGAACCAACGAGGGGCAGAGACTATGACTTTGGCAGAACTCGAGCAGAAGAAGGCGGAAAGCCTTGAGGCTATCGCTGCTGCGGCTGACGCGGCGGCGGTGGAGGCGCTTCGCGTCGCATACGTCGGAAGGAACGGGTCTATCCCCGCGCTCATAAAGGGAATGAAGGACGTCCCGAAGGAGGAGCGTCCCGCGTTCGGCAAGGCGGTCCAGGCATGGCGCGCCGAGGTCGAGGCCGCGCTTGCCGCTAAGGGCGGTGGAGCGGCGGGCGAGAAGGCGGTCGATGCCGACCTTACGCTTCCGGGCCGCTGGTTCGGCCTTGGCGTGAGGCATCCGCTCTCGCGCGTCATCGAGGAGACCGCCGCGATATTCGCCCGCCTGGGCTTCACGGTCGCCGACGGTCCGGAGCTTGAGACGCGCTTCAACAACTTCACCGCGCTCAACACGCCTCCGCATCATCCTTCGCAGGACAGGACGGACACTTTCTGGTTCGGCGAGGACTGCCTGCTGCGCACGCAGACGTCGCCCGTGCAGATTCGCACGATGATGGCGAACAAGCCGCCCGTGCGCGTGATATGCCCCGGGCGCACGTTCCGCCGCGACACAACCGACGCCACGCACTCCGCCAACTTCCACCAGATAGAGGGCCTCTACGTCGACCGCCTGCCGCAGAAGCCGGTTTCGCTCGCGGACCTGAAGAGCGTGCTCGCCTATTTCGCGAAGGCCATGATGGGCGACGGCGTGACCGTGAGGTTCCGTCCGCACTTCTTCCCGTTCACCGAGCCGTCGGTCGAGGTGGACTTCACGTGCCATGTCTGCAAGGGGAAGGGTTGCAGCGTATGCAAGCAGTCGGGCTGGATCGAGGTCGCCGGCGCCGGCATGGTCGATCCGCGGGTGTTCAAGCACGTAGGCTACGACCCTGAGAAGGTGTCGGGTTACGCCTTTGGCTTTGGCGTGGAGCGCATAGCGATGATCAAGTACGGCATACCCGACATACGCTGGCTCTACGAGAACGACGTGCGGTTCCTCAACCAGCTTGGCTGAGGGCAAAGGACGGGCGGTGCGCCATGATGACCATATACAGGTGGGAAAACGGCGGCCTGAGGGAGACGTCCGAGTTCGCCCCCTCCTGCTGGATAAACCTCGTCGAGCCGTCGACGACCGAGCTTGAGGCCGTCCTTTCGTATTCCGGCGTCCCGCGAGACTTCCTTACCGACCCGCTCGACGCAGGAGAACGTCCGCGTTTCGACTGGGAGGACGACTCGAACCTCCTCATCGTCCACGTGCCGATGCAGATGCCGCAGGAAGAGGACGACGATGCCGTTCCTTACCGTACGGTCCCTCTCGGAATCATCTTCCTCAGCCAGACGGTGATTACTGTATGCAGCGCGCGGACGCAGGTGACCACCGCGTTCCTCGACCAGATCCGCCGCGTCTGCCCGCCAAGCGACAAGTACCGCTTCGCATTCCGCCTGCTGTGGCATGCGGGGGTGCTCTTCCTGCGCTACATAAACGACATACACTCGCGCACGACGGCGCTCGAGGACGAGCTGCACAAGTCCATCTCGAACGAGGTCATACTCAAGCTCTTTCAGATCGAGAAGACGCTCGTATACTTCACCACGAGCCTGAAGGCCGACACGATTGCGCTTGCCCGTGCGAACACCGCCCGGCAGCTGACGCTTTCCGAGGACGACCGCGACTTCCTCGACGACGCGCTAGTCGAATATCAGCAGGCGCTTGAGACGGCCACCATTCACGCGAACATCTTGAACGGCACGCTCGACACGTTCGCCTCGCTCATCAACAACAACCTCAACAACGTGATGAAGTACCTGACCGCGGCGACGATTCTTCTCGCAGTGCCGACGCTCATCGCGTCCGTCTACGGCATGAACATCGGCTTGCCTTTCCAGGGCCATCAGAACGCCTTTGCCATCGTGATGGGGCTGTCCGGCTTCCTGGCCGCCGCGATCGGCGCGCTCTTCATATTCCTTTCGCGCAAGCGGGTGTTCTGAGCCGAAGGGAGATTTGCGAATGCAGCCGCCGACCTGCCGGGGACTGAGCCTCCTGAGCGGAGGACTCGACAGCCAGCTCGCTGTCCGGGTGCTGGAGCGTGCGGGCGCATATGTGGAAGGCGTCACGTTCGAGACGCCGTTCTTCGGCTGTGTGGCGGCGAAGAAGGCCGCCGAAGCCCTCGGCATCGTGCTGCACGTGGTGGACTTCACGGACGATGAAATCGCACTCGTAGAGAACCCTCCGCATGGCTTCGGCGGCGCGATGAACCCCTGCATCGACTGCCATGCGGCCATGATTCGCCGCGCCGGCGAGATGATGACCGAGCGAGGCTTCGATTTTGTGGCGACTGGCGAAGTGCAGGGGCAGAGGCCGATGTCGCAGAACCGCCAGAACCTGGGCGTCGTTGAGAAGACGTCGGGGCTTAAGGGCCGACTGGTGCGTCCGCTTTCCGCGAAGCTGCTGGAGCCGACTGTTCCTGAACTTGAGGGCAGGCTGGACCGGTCGAAGCTGCTGGACATCTCGGGCCGCGCCCGCGACCGGCAGATTGCGCTTGCGGCCGAGTTCGGCATTGTCGACTATCCGTCGCCTGCAGGCGGCTGCAAGCTGACGGAAGAGGGGTTTTGCCGGAAACTGAAGGACCTCAAGGACCATGAGGGCCTCGCAAACCGGCGGCTCGTCGAGCTTCTTGTAGTCGGGCGCCGATTCCGCCTGCCTGGCGGGTCGTCGGTGATTCTCGGACGAGACTGCGCCGAGAACGCCGTGCTACGCGGCGAAAGCGGAACGGTAATCGCCTTTTCGGACATACCCGGGCCGACGGCGCTCGTGCCGGTCGTGAAGTCTGAGGCTGACCTGGAGCTGGCTCGCGGCATAGTCCGCGCCTGGTCACGCGGAGGGGTCGGACGGGAGGCGTTCAGGAGTTACCAGATCTGCTGACCCGCTGCAATTGCCCAACCGCCTGATTTATGGTATCATTCAGAAAAAACAGGGGAGGTTGAATGGCTGGCAAGGAAACGATGCTGGACAAGCTGAGCGGGTGCGGGGGCTGCCTGATGAAGGGGTTCACCGTTGTCGGCGTGTCGGTGGTGGCCATGGTCATTGCGGGACTCGTTCTAAATGCCGTCAATGGCGAAAAGAATACGGAGAAGGAGGGCGAGCGCCAGGTGTCGGGCTCGGTGACGACCGTCTCCGAGAAGCCCGTTTCCTTCGAGGAGGCGCTTGCCGAGCTGGACGCCCTTGTCGGGCTTGATTCAGTCAAGGCCGAGGTCAAGAAGCTAGCCAGCTTCGTGAAGGTCGCCGAGGACCGCCGCAAGGCCGGCCTTAAGGTGCCGCCGATGTCCTACCACATGGTCTTCACAGGCAATCCCGGCACCGGCAAGACGACCGTGGCGAGAATCATGTCGAAGATATTCCGCTCGCTCGGAGTGCTGGAGAAGGGCCATCTCGTGGAGACCGACCGGTCTGGACTCGTGGCCGGCTATGTCGGCCAGACTGCCAAGCAGACCGGCGAGGTTATAGACAAGGCCCTCGGAGGCGTCCTTTTCATCGACGAGGCGTACACGCTTGCCGAGGACGGCGGCAAGGGCTACGGCGGCGAAGCCATCGCCACGCTCCTGAAGCGCATGGAGGACGACCGAGACAGGCTTATCGTAGTTGTCGCTGGCTATACCGACGAGATGAAGAAGTTCATTGACGCCAATCCCGGACTCAAGAGCCGGTTCAACCGCTACATCGAATTTCCCGACTATTCGGCCTCCGAACTGGCCGAGATGTTTCGGCGCACGGCGAAGAAGAACCAGTACGAGCTCGCTCCTGACATCGCCACCAACCTGGTGCCTGCGCTGGAGGTGCTGACGCGGAAGCACGACAAGCAGTTTGGGAACGGACGGTTCGTGCGCAACCTTTTCGAGAAGTCCGTGGAGCGTCAGGCCGTGCGCCTTGCCTCCGTCAAGAACCCGTCGCCGGAGGACTTGACCATGCTGACGGCGGCGGACGTTGACCTGGCGCCGCCTCCGGAGGAACGTCCGCCGACGGTGGAGGAGGCGCTTGCCGAGCTTGACGCTCTCGTGGGAATGGCTCCGGTCAAGGCGGAGGTGAAGCGTCTCGTGGCGTGGTGCAAGACGGCCAAGGAGCGGGAGGCGAAGGGGCTTGACGTCGCGAAGATGTCCTACCATTTCGTGTTCACCGGCAACCCGGGCACTGGCAAGACGACCGTAGCGAGGATCATGGCGAAGATATTCCGTGCGCTAGGCATTTTGAAGAAAGGCCATCTGGTGGAGACGGACCGCTCCGGCCTCGTGGCTGAGTACGTCGGCCAGACTGCGGCCAAGACGAACAGGAAGATCGACGAGGCGCTAGACGGGCTGCTCTTCATAGACGAGGCTTATTCGCTTGTCGATGAGGGCGGCAGGGGCTATGGCGGCGAAGCCATCGCTACGCTCCTGAAGCGCATGGAGGACGACCGCGACCGCCTTGTGGTTGTGCTGGCCGGCTACACTGGCGACATGGAGCGCTTCATGGAAACGAACCCAGGCCTCAAGAGCCGCTTCAACCGCACGGTGGCGTTCCCCGACTATTCGGCCGCTGAGCTGTCCGAGATGTTCCGGCGTATGGCTAAGAAGAACCGGTACGTCCTGTCGGAAGACGTGGAGAAGTGGCTGGACGCATGGTTCCGTGTCACCACAAAGGAACGCGACCGCCACTTCGGAAACGGGCGCGAGGTGCGCAACCGCTTCGAGAAGGCGATCGAACGCCAGTCGCTGCGCGTCTCGGAAATGAAGGATCCGACGGCCGAGCAGCTTACGACGCTCACGATGCGCGACGTCGGCATATCGCTCAAGGATCCTGACGCCTCAAAGGAGGACTGACAAGCCATGTTGGAGACGATAGCATCGCATCTTGACGCGCTGGCCGGGCTTGCCCCGGTGTGGAAGCTTCTGCTCATATTCACGTTCATGGCGGTGGAGTCCAGCTTTGTGCCGTTCCCGAGCGAAGTGGTGATGATTCCCGCAGGTTTTCTTGCCGCGCGCGGCGAGCTAGGCTTTTCTTCTCCGGCGGTGGCCGTCGTCGCGGCGGTTGCGCTGGGCGTGGCAGGATCGCTGGCCGGGGCGTACGTGAATTACTTTTTGGCGCGCGCCGTGGGGCGTCCGTTCCTCGAAAAGCACGGAAAGTGGTTCTTCCTTAAGCCTGCAGCGCTTGCGCGGGTCTGCGAGGTGTTCAACCGCTACGGCGCGGCTACGACCTTCGTATGCCGCATGGTGCCGGCGATCCGTCAGCTTATCTCGATACCTGCCGGCATCTCGCGCATGCCGCTCGGGCCGTTCACGCTCTTTACGGCGCTTGGCGCCGGCGTGTGGACCGCGATACTCGCGGCGGTCGGCTTCGCGCTCGGACGCGCTGCCGGCGACATCTCGTACCTGGAGCTTTGCGTCCGGGGACGCGACATGGCGATGGCGCACCTGCCGCTCGTCATCGGTGCGGCGGTCGCGCTTGCGGTCCTGCACGTCGTCGTTTCCAGGCTTGTGATGCGTCGCAGCTGACGGTTTTCGCGTGCGTTGCCGCACGTGTGGATAAGTTGTTCACAACTCATCAACAGGTGTAGACAACGCGCTGCGTCGCCGTCAGTCCGCTTTTGGTATAATTGGCGGCATGAGCGAATTGAAGACACCGCCTCACAACCTTGAGGCAGAGCGAGCCGTCTTGGGGTCGATTCTTCTTGACACTACGGGCAGGAGCGACGGCCGCGTGATGGACGAATGCCGGTCTCGCGGTGTGGTGCCGGAGACTTTCTACGACCCGGCGAACCGGGCCATTTTCACGGCGATGATGGCGATGGGCGCGGCGTCGAAGCCGCTGGACGCCCTGGCGCTCATCGAGGAGCTGAGGCGCACTAACAAGCTTGAGGCCGTAGGCGGCGTCGGCTACATACAGTCGCTCATAGACCAGGTTCCGACGACGGCGCACGCCGAGCACTACATCGGCATCCTGCGCGGCAAGCATCTGCGCCGCATGATGATCGAGCGGGCGACGGACGTGGTGTCGCACTGTTTCGACGAGGGCGAGTACCCAGATGCGCAGGTCGTGCTGGGCGACGCCGAGAAGAACTTCCTTGAAATCGGTGGCTCCGCCAGCGCGACGATGCCGTGGTCCGCCGCGATCGACGAGAGCTTCAAGCGGATAGACCGCATGTTCGAGTCGGGCGGACGGCTGATGGAGGGCCTTTCGACCGGATACAAGTATCTCGACGAGACGCTTCAGGGGCTGAAGCCGGGCGAAATGATCGTAATCGCGGCGCGTCCGTCGGTGGGCAAGACGTCGCTTGCGATGAACATCGCAGAAAGCGTCGCGCTCGGCATGGACATGAACAACGTGCCGGTCAGGTACGACAACGGCAAGCGCCATCCGGTGGCGATCTTCTCGCTTGAGATGCCGGTCGAGCAGCTAACCAAGAGAATGCTCGCGGGGCGCGCCCGCATCAACATGTGGCGGCTCAACCGCAACCTCGTGCCGAAGAGCGAGAAGGAGATGCTGACCGGCAGCCTCATGCAGGCGATGGGCGAGCTGAAGACCGCGCCGATCTACGTGGACGACACGGCGAGCCTTGACGTCATGGACCTTCGCGCCCGCGCCCGCCGCCTGAAGAAGCGCTACGGAATCGAGCTTGTCGTTATAGACTACCTCCAGCTTTGCACGTGCCGCGAGGGCGCGCGGCAGAACAGGCAGATAGAGGTCTCCATGATCTCGCAGCAGATAAAGGCGATGGCCAAGGAGCTGAAGATACCGGTCATAGTGCTGTCCCAGCTGGCCCGTGCGCCGGAGCAACGCGGCGACAAGTACGAGAAACCGAAGCTCTCGGACCTGCGCGACTCCGGCGCTATCGAGCAGGACGCCGACGTCGTTTTCCTGCTGCGCCGTCCTTCGCGAAACCCGAAGGACCCCGAATCGCAGGACCAGACGCTCGCCTACGTGGACATCGCGAAGAACCGCAACGGCGAGACTGGCGAGGTGAAGATGAACTTCGTGCGCGAATGGACGCGTTTCCTCGATCGCGAGCCGGAACACAAGGACGAGGAGAACTTCCATTCGTCCGAACCGGTGCCGGAGCAGGGCGAGTTCACCCCGGATCCTATGTCGTAGCGGTGGCGAAACTTGAAGGGAGACCGGCGGAATGAGGCAGATGACGCTTATGGAGGGTTTCGCGGGCGAAGGCGCGGGAGCGCAGCCGCTCGCCTCCAGGATGCGTCCCCGGGACCTCTCGGAATTCGTGGGGCAGTCCCACCTGGTCGGCGAGGACGGCATCCTGCGGCAAATGATAGAGCGCGACCAGATACCGTCCATGATACTCTGGGGTCCGCCCGGCGTCGGCAAGACGACGCTCGCCAACGTGGTCGCGAACGCCACGAAGGCGGAGTTCGTGAACTTCTCGGCGGTCACGAGCGGCATCAAGGAGATAAAGGAGATCATGGCGCGGGCGGAGTCCGGGCGGCGGCTGGGCTTGCGCACCGTTCTTTTCGTGGACGAGATACACCGCTTCAACAAGGCGCAGCAGGACGCGTTCCTGCCCTACGTCGAGCAGGGCTCCATAATCCTCATCGGTGCGACGACCGAGAACCCGTCGTTCGAGGTGAACTCCGCTCTCCTCAGCCGCTGCAAGGTGTTCGTGCTAAAGGGGCTTTCTGAAGACGATCTCGTGCAGCTCATGCGCCGCGCCCTGACGGACAAGCGAGGGTTCGGGGCGCTCGGCGTCTCCTGCGCCGACGACCTGTTGCGCAAGATCGCGATCTTCGCGAACGGCGACGCGCGCAATGCGCTGGGCACGCTGGAGACTGCGGTCGCCAACTGCGGCGTCGGTGCGGACGGGCGTCCCGAGGTAACGGAGAAGACGCTTGCGCAGGTCGTGAGCCGCAAGGCGCTCATGTACGACAAGAACGGCGAGGAGCACTACAACATCATCTCGGCGCTCCACAAGTCAATGCGCAACTCCGACCCTGACGCGGCGGTCTACTGGCTGGCGCGAATGCTCGAAGGTGGGGAGGACCCGCTCTACATAGCGCGGCGATGCATACGCTTCGCCGCCGAGGACGTGGGGCTGGCCGACCCGAACGCGCTTCTCCTGGCCGATGCGGCGTGGAACGCCTGCCACAACCTCGGCGTTCCCGAATGCAACGTGCACCTGACGGAGATCGTGGTCTACCTCTCGCTGGCGCCGAAGTCGAACGCGATGGAGCAGACTTACGTCCGCGCGGCACGCGACGCGCAGGAGCGCATGGCCGAGCCGGTTCCGCTCAACATACGCAATGCTCCGACGCGACTCATGAAGGAGCTTGACTACGGCAAGGGCTACACCTATGCGCACGATACGGACGAGAAGATCGCTCGCATGTCGTGCCTGCCGGAGTCGCTGGCGGGCCGCCGCTACTACACTCCGTCGGGACTGGGGCGCGAGGCTAACATGAAGGCGCGCCTTGACGCCGTGCGAGACTGGCGCGAAGGGCGCACGGACGTGCCGCCGTTCTCGACTCCGGCATACCGCGGCCGGTGAAAGCATAGCGAGCGACGTGTATTATCTGCCCAGCCGATTTCCAAGAGGTAGAGAATATTCCAGGAGGACGCGTACTTTACGAAGCGAACGTGCTTTGCTATACTGCGTGGCATGAATGTCGTTTCTGCTATTCTTGTCGCTGCCATGACCCTTGGCGCTGGTTCTGAGGAGGCGGACGGGTGCCGCGCCGAATGGGAAGGGGCCAGGCTGAAGGTCGGCAACGCGCTGTTCAGCCGTGAGTATGCCGTAAGCAACGGTGTGTTGCGCACGGTCTCCTTCAAGTCTGCCGACGGCAGGGAATGGCAGGAGACCTCGTCCGCCGCCAGCCAGCCGTCAGCCGCAGACGGCCAGCTGACGATAATGGCGGCTGCGGGACGGTGGAGTCCCGTCGGCATAGAGGGCCTGCGCGTGAAGGTCGCCGCCGAGGGCCGCGAGACGGAACTGTGGCTTTTCCCAGGCGTTCCAGGCGTCATCGCACGTCGGGCGTGGACCGATGCCGTGAAGCCCGTGCATGACTACGACCGCGACTTCAGGAGCCTGTCGCAGGACGGCGTGGCCCTTCGCAAGTGGCTCAACGAATGCGACTGCATTAGGTTCAGTCCGCAGCACATCAAGGCGACGAGCGTGGTCTGCATGGACCAGACTGACATCCGCGACAGCCTGATGGATGTGGACGAACGCCTCCTGATGGCGTACGACACGCGCTTCACGCTGGCGGCAAGCGCGCTTGACTGCCGCGACGTGCTGACGGGCGACGGACTGGCGTTCATACGCCTCGCACCGATGCCGTCCAGCCGTCCTGAGAAGGTTGAAGACTTCATTCTTGACGGCGCCCACCGCCGTGTCGCGTTGCTGGCAAACGGCTATCCGCTCGTGGAGCTGGTCTATCGCGGCGGTGATGTCGGGCGGCAGCGCGCCGTGGTTGCGTTCCAGCGGGCGATCAGGCCGTACCGGGCGGAGCGCGACGGCATATTGCTTTCCA
Source organism: Kiritimatiellia bacterium (assembly GCA_017403825.1). GTDB lineage: Bacteria > Verrucomicrobiota > Kiritimatiellia > RFP12 > UBA1067 > UBA1067. Next base: position 43,147 of record JAFRDO010000062.1, on the reverse strand, counting down.
ACACGTGGGGCGGCGGTAACCGCGATACGCGCATCAACCAGGCGTTCCTTTTGAAGGAGATAGAGGCGGGCGCGAAGATCGGCGTAGACGTCATTCAGATTGACGACGGCTGGGAACATGGACGCACCTCAAATTCGGAGCGCAAGGCGCTTGCCGGCAAGGAGAAGGTGTGGAACGGCTACTGGGCCACGGACCCCGATTTTTGGAAGGAGGACCGCGAGCGCTTCCCTGACGGACTCGACTTTCTCGTGAAGAAGGCCGCCGAGAAGGGCATGCGCTTCGGGCTGTGGTTCGGACCGGATTCTAGCGATGACGCCGTCAACTGGAAGCGTGACGCGGAATGCTTGCTCGACTACCACCGTCGCCTCGGCATCGACTATTTCAAGTTGGATTCGATGAAGCTCCTTACGCCGCTCGCCCTGAAACGCAACCGCATGATGTTCGACCTCATGCAGGAGGCGTCTGGCGGCGCGATGGTGTTCGACCTGGACTGCACGGCGGAGATACGTCCGGGCTTCCTTGGCCTCCTTGACGTAGGGCCGATGTTCGTGGAGAACCGCTACACGCTGCGGCCCGTGTACTGGCCGCACCACACGCTCAAGAACCTCTGGGACCTTTCGCACCTCATCGACCCGGTGCGCCTTCGCATGGAGTTCAACAACCCCGACACAAACCACGACAAGTACGGCGGCAGTCCGCTGTGTCACGGCAACTATCGTCCAGACACGCTCTTCGCCACGGTCATGGCGGCCTCGCCTCTCGCATGGATGGAACTTTCGGACGTTTCCGAGAAGTCGGTCGCAGTCCTAGCTCCGCTGGTGCGGACATGGAAGGCGGAGCGGGCGCGTTGGCATGGCGGAGTGATCCACCCCGTCGGCAACAGGCCGGACGGCGTGGCGTGGACGGGGTTCGTCTCTGAGGCGGCGGACGGGCGCGGCGGCTACGCGTTGCTGTTCCGCGAGCTGAACGCCTCCGAAAGCTTTATGCTCGACCTTGCGCCGATCTTCGGGGAACGTCAGCTTTCCGTCAAGGGAGTGATTGGCGGACGCGGCAAGGCGTCGCTCGACGGCACTCGCCTTACGGTGTCCATTCCGGAGAAGCTTGATTTCGCTTGGGTGAAGCTCTAGTGACTTGCAACCAGAGATTGGTTTTTGATACAATTTTCATTGCCATGGACTGATGTAAAACAGTCGGTGAACGGCACGGTGTCTGGTCATAAGGTCGGAGGACTTGCCTTGTCGTTTGGCTAACGTGGGGTGTATTCGCAATGGGAGTTATGATGATGAATGGAAGCAGACGCGAGTTCTTGAAATCCGCTGTCGCCGTGCCTCTTGTTGGTGCGGCGGCCGTGTCCAAGGGCGCCACAGCGTCCGCCGACGGGTGTTCGCATCCGCTGGCCGGCAAGAAACTGCCGCCGTGGAAACCGGGCGAGTTTCAGGTGCATTTCATCTACACTGGAGTTGCCGAAAGCATGTTCTGGATCATGCCCGACGGCACCACGATGCTTCTCGACTGCGGAGATCACCCGGCATTGACGCGCGGCAAGTTGGCTGTGTGGGTGCTTCCGAACGGCAAACGCCATGCAGGCGAGTGGATCGCCCGGTATGTCTTGCGGGTTAACCCTGCCAAGAAGGATGTCGATTACCTGATGATCTCCCACCATCACGCAGACCATGCCGGCATGCCGGGCTGGGGCGCAGGCGAGCGCGAATGGAACGGACGTAAGCTTTCCGTGAGCGGCGTTCTCCAGGCGGCGGACGGACTGAAGTTCAGCACGTGCTTTGACCGCGGCTGGCCGGACTTCAACGACCCCATTCCGAACGAGCTGTGCGACACCGTCGCCTATTTGCATCTTCGCGACACCTTCGCGTATCTGACTGAACGCGACGGCATGAAGATGGAGAAGTTCGAGGTCGGGGCTGTCGGGCAGGTCGCGCTCAGGCGCAAGGCCGAGGCCTTCCCGGGCTTTTCCGTTACGAACATCGCCGGCAACGGCAAGATACTCTGCCGCGACGGAAAAGTGCGCGACCTTTATGCCGAACGGCACGGCGCGAAGCGCCTGAACGAGAACGGCATGAGCCTCGGGATGATTGTGCAATATGGGCCATTCCGTTTCTATACGGCGGGAGATTTCTCCGATCGCTTTCACCTGCCAGACAAGTCGGTCCGCAGCATCGAGGAGGAGATTGCAAAAGAGCTTGATCCGGTGGACGTTGCGAAGGTAAACCATCACGGGCATCACTCGATGCCGAAGGCGCTTGTCGCCGCGCTTCAGGCGCGCGTTTGGACGGCCTGCATGTGGGACCAGCTCCACATCACCGCCGATACGCTGGAACGGCTTTCGAGCCGCGACGCGTATCAGGGTCCGCGCATGGTCGCGCCGGGCGTGTTTTCCCCTCTGCGCCGTTTTGAGGACGCCGGTAAGCCGTTCCTTGCGGACATCGCGCCGGAATCATTTGACGCCGGGCATGTGGTGCTTACCGTTGCGCCTGGTGGAGCGTCGTACAACATCGCCTACGTCACGGCCGACGACGAGTCGATGAAGGTGACGGGCGCCTATGATTTCATCTCAAGGTCGGAGTGCGCTTAAGGGCGTGCTGGGCGCGCCAGGCGGTCATGGAGATGCCGAAGCGTTTTTTGAAGAGTTTCTTGGCGTAGTTTTCACCTTGGAAACCACAAGCTGCCGTAATCTTGGCGATGGGCGTGTTGGTGTCGCGCAGGCGTCGCTTGACCTCTTCAAGGCGTACTTTCAGGATGGCGGCGAGGATGGATTGTCCGGTGAACTGCCGGAAACGCGCATCGGCCAGCCGACGCGACACGCCAAGGTGGCTGACCACGTCGGCTGCACTGATTCCCTTGAGCGCATTGCGGCGGATGAATGCCGTCGCCTGCTGGACGATGCGGGTTGCCGGCGTGACGGGTTTGGCGGATTGTCGCTCGACAATCGTCTTGGCCGATGATTCGATGGTTAGGGCGTGGCACCGGTTCGAGCCATTCATCAGGTTGTTCAGCGCTTTGGCGGCGAGTTCGCCGAGATAGATATGATCTGGGGCGATGCTGGTAAGCGGTGGTTCGGCGGTGTCGCACAGAAGTTCATCGTTGTCCACGCCGATCAAAGCCAGTTCGCGCGGGATTTTGATCCCAGACATGGCTGCCGCTTCAAGTACATGGATTGCCCGAAGGTCATGTACGGCCATCACCGCCGTTGGTTTGGGCAGGGAGGTTAGCCATTTGGAAAGCGCGGAGATGTCTTCAAGGGAGCCTTTCTCCAGATCAGCGGTGGTCGAATAGGTGCGAACATCAGCATTCAATCTCTTGAATCTCTCCATGAACCCTTCGCGGCGCAGGATAGAGGCGTAGCCGGTTGCGGCCCAGTCTACAAAACCGTATGAGCGTGCCATTCCCAATGAGGCGAGGTAGTCTGCGCCGAATCGGCCGATGTCAGTATCGTCGTTCCGTACGAACGCAAGATTCGCCATGCGCCGTTGTAGACCGGGAGACTGTGCGCCGATGACGACGAGCGGCGTGGCTGAACGGCAGAGGTGGGCGGCAAGCAGGGCATTGTCGAGTCCGTTGGCGATGATGCCATCGACGCCTTTCCTTTCCGCTTGCTGTACCTCGGTCAGCGTGTCGTCTCCGGTGAAATTGATGATGTGAAGTTGCCAGTTGCAGTGTTTGCGGGCGTAACGGGCGATGCCGTACATTAGGTCGCGTCCAGATCCAAATGCAAGCCGCACCACAATGGCAATCTTGCGGGTACACCTCTTCGCGTTCTTCATGGCGTGAAGTATAGCATATTAAAAAGGTTAGGAAAAGGTTGCCGAAAAGGATAGGCATTTCGCTTGCGTCCGCCAATAGTTAGATGGTATAATCATCACCATAAAGGATGATTGTGCCGATTGTCTATCCAAAAAAGGAAATAAAAATGGAACGCTTCGCAACTTTTGTGTGCGGCTGCATGATGGCCGTATGCGCTACCTCATGGGCAGCGGACTACACGTGGATGTCGAGCCCTGCGGACGCGTTCTGGAACACGACCTCGCTCAACTGGAACTCCGGCGAAGCGTGGGTGGACGGCAACAACGCCATTTTCGGCTCGTCTTCCAGCAAGACGGTGACGCTGGACGGCAATCGCACGGCGGCGGACATCTCGGTTAACGGCTATACTTTTGAGGGTTCCAGCAGCCTGTCGTGGACGGGGACGATGACGATCAGCGGCGCGACTACCATCAAGGCGCCGCTTGCCGATTCCGGGAACGGTCTGCGTTTTGCGCCAAACGCCCATGTGTTCGTGTGTGGAAGCAACTTGCACACGGGCGGCACCTACATTGGTGGTTCGGACGACAAGGCGTTCGGGCTTTATGCGGGGGATGCCACGTTTGGTCCTGTCCCCGCCACGCCGCAAACCAACGTCGTCGCGATGAGCAACAAGTACGCGATACCCTATGTGACGTCCAGCACCGAACTGAACGCCAACCGCCACTTCCTTATCGAGGATGGCGCATGGTTGGGTTTCGCCGGACAGGGCAGACCGACTTTCAGGATCAAGGGCGAGATTCACGGCGAGATTCTTGCCGGGCAGAGCTATCCGACGACGACGCATCTCAAATCCCATTACCGCAGCGATTGGCTGAGCCACGTCATTCTCGACCCGGGAGAGGGCCATACGAATACCGTCGGTACGCTGTCGTCGCTGGGCTGGCTTGAAATCGCCAGCGGCGTGACAAGCATAACGGCCCCCACCATGACGACCGGCGATGGTGGCGCGATCGGTTACGTGGGGGGCGGCAACGGCTTTCAGGACTACAGGGGACGGCTCACCATATCCGGCGGCGAACTCTACGCACCGCCAGAACAGAGCTTCCGCCGTTTCCATGCCGACTATTACGGGCATGTCGAGGTCACTGGCGGCAAGGTCAATATGCCAAAGACGGAGTATTTGAATGGATTGACTCAGCCGGCAAAGTTGACCATTGCGAATGGCGGCGAAGTGATCTGCCGGGAATTTCGCTTGAGCCAGACAAGGCTTGGCAACGGAGGCGAGGTGCATCTCAACAATGGCGGTCGGCTTACGGTTTCGACATTCCGGATGGATAGCGACTATCCCGCCGTCATCTACTTCAACGGCGGTACAGTTTCCAGGCGGAACAATGACTTCGCGGAAACCGAGTTTATTGGCGAACGGCAAAGCAACGCCTACTATGGGAACGTGCATTGCTCTGTCCTTGCCGGCGGCGCTGTTTTCAACCCGAGGAACGGCTACAACATCTTTTGGAAGATCCCGCTCAAGAGCGGTGTGGCGGCAGGCGAGACGGATGGCGGCCTGACCGTTCGCGGAGAGAACATCTTCGTTCTGACAGCCGCGGGAAGCGACTACAACGGCGTGACGCGCCTTGAACCTGATGCGCGCATGCAGTGCCGTGCGGCGAATGCGTTGCCGTCCGGCACGACTCTTCAGATGGGCGCTAACACGTCCATTGGCTTCAATGTCTGGAGCACCTACGAAGATGTGCCACAAACTGTCGCGCGCTTGGAGAGCTGTGGCAGGGTCTTTCGCAATTCGCTTCTCACCGTGACGGAAGCGATTGCCCCGGTGTTTGACGGCGCATACGGAACGCTGACTCTCGAAAAGGCGTGTTCGCTCAACTGCGACTACGAAATCACGGGCGATGCAAACGGTTGCTCCTGCATCATGTCTGAGGCGGGATCCAGCGCCTATCCCACCAAGCAGGACATCTCCGGCCTGACGCTGAAGGTGGCGAACCCCTCGGCGTTTGACAAGGGTGCACGCCCCAGCCGTTACAAGATTCTTGATGCGCCGAATGGCTATGTCGGCGAATTTGACGAGTCTTGCCTGAACGATGACTGGCATGTTGTATACACACCGACCGCCGCCTATCTGCATCACCCGCACGGAATGGTGCTATTCGTCCGGTGAACGGCATGGCGTCTGGCCATAGGGTCGAAGGACTCGCCTTGTCTTTTGGTCAACGTGAGGAGCATACGCAAAGGGAGTTATGATGATGAATGGAAGCAGCCGTTCCTTAGGGCAGGCGGGTGTTTAAGCCTGACAAGGCGGACATGGAGGTTGGACAATGACTGCAAAGACGACACGGAGGGATTTCGCCGCCGGGGCGCTTGCGGCGGCGGGTCTGTCGTTTGCCGGATGTGACGGCGGCTTCGAAAAGTCAGACACGCGTATCCCTACTGTAGGCGAGGCGTATCCGAAATGGAGTCCAGGGCACTTCCAGATACACACGATCTACACTGGCGTAGCGGAGTCGCAGCTTCTGCTTTTCCCGGACGGCACTTCGCTTCTTATCGACTGCGGCGACCACCCCGCGTGCAATTTCGGGAAGCACTGCGTGCCGATACTGCCCGACCAGACGCGGCATAGCGGCGAGTGGATCGCGCGATACGTGCTGCGGGTCAATCCGAACGGGCGCAACGTCGATTACATGCTGCTCACGCATCACCACGCCGATCATGGCGGCTGCATCTCGTTCCATGCCGGCAAGGCGCCTAACGGAAAGTACTTCCTCAGCGGATTCGGCCAGGCGGCGGAGTTCCTGACGTTCGGCACGGCCATCGACCGGGCGTGGCCCGACTTCGCCGATCCGATGCCGCTGCTGTCGAACGGGGTAGTGGACAACATGCGTCCGCTCTACGAGGAGCTTGCGCGGCGCGGGACGTCGGTCGAGAAGTTCAGGCTTGAGAAAGGTTCCGACCAGATAAGGCCGCGCCACGGTAAGGTGGCAGGGTTCGCCGTCGAGCCGCTCTGCTCCAACGGCCGCATACTTCTGCCCGACGGCACGGTGCACGATCCGTTCAAGGAGTACTTTGCGGAGGTCAAGCCGAAGTCATTCAACGAGAACGCCATGTCCATAGGCATGAACTTCAGGTTCGGCAAGTTCACCTACTACACCGCCGGCGACATGCAGGGCATAGCTCGCATGCCTGACGGACGGCGCATCGACCTTGAGAGCGACATGGCGAAGGCCGTGGGCCGCGTGGAGGTGGCCAAGATGAACCACCACGGGCACGAGTCGATGCCGAAGGCGCTTGTTTCTGCGCTTCAGGCGAAGGTCTATACGGCGGGCGTGTGGGAGCAACGCCATCTCACCAAGGGCACGATGGCGCGACTTTCCGACTTGTCGCTCTACGGCGATGGCGTAAAGCCCGTCTTCGTGCCTGGGATCCTGCCGTCTCACCGGCTGGAGGAGGACGCCGGCTCGCCTTGGATCGCCATGTCGGAGCCTACGTGCGCGAACGGCGTGCATGTGGTGATAGACGTGCAGCCTGACGGAGCCGCGTACACTGTGGCGACCGTTGCGGCTGCTGACGAGTCCATGCGCGTGCTGTCGGTTCGTCGGTTTGTTTGCGGATGAATGAAAGGAAAGAATGTCATGAATAGACTTGCTGCATTTTCTTGCATGGTTATTGCCGCCGTTGGCGCAGCCCAGGCGGCGACATATTCGGATGTGGCCGTCGACGTGTCTGCTCTTCCGAAGGAGAAGCGGTTCGTCAGGGACCTGCTGCTTTCGCGCGTCAGGGCGCGCACACCGCCGTCGCCGGGCACTCCGCTCAAGGTGCGATTCGTCCTGGACGGTTCGCTTTCCGGCGAGAATGCCGTCGTCACCGTCACGAACGGCGTTGCGTCCGTGCGCGGCGGGCGCTTCCGCTCGATAGTGTTCGGGACCGGCGTACTTATGCGCGCTATCCGCTATGGCGCGGACTCGTTCGAGCTTGATGACGGCGAATACCGCTTCTCGCCCGCTAAGCCCTACCGCATCGCCTATTTCGCGCGGCACTTCAACAACTGGTACCTGAAGGCCGGCGCGGACGAACTGGTGCGCTACATGGAAGACCTTGCGCTGTGGGGCCTCAACGGTTTCCACATGCAGTTGGCCTATCCGGTGGTGGACATGGTGTGGTCAACGGAAGGGGACAGGGCCGTGTTCGCGGCGGCGTCAGTCGCGCTGGGCGAACGTGCGCTCGCGCTAGACGTGGATCTCTCGACCTCCGGCGGCAGCAACTGTGCGCCGGAGGACATGCCGCCGGAGTTCCGCGCCACGAAGGATCCGAAGGGGAGCCGCGGCGCAGACGAATACAACGTGTGCCCGGAAAAGCCAGGTGCGCTTGACTATCTGCTCAAGCTGAGGCAGGCGGCTAACGACCGCACCAAGCACCTCCCCGTGTCGGGGGTCGTGTACTGGCCGTTCGACGAGGGCGGATGCGCCTGCGAGAAGTGCGCGCCGTGGGGCGGACGCGGATACGTGAAGCTCATCGAACGGTTCCGGGACATCAACGAGAAGACGTATCCGGGCGTGCGTCACGTCGTCTCCACGTGGTTCTTCCGCGATGACGACTGGGAGGCCTTCTACGGCTACCTCAATAAGGGCCAGAGCTGGATCGGCGCGTTGCTCATTGACGCGCACGGCGACTTCCCGAGGTATCCGCTTGAGCATCCGCTTCCTAAGGATATCCCCGTCATCACGTTCCCGGAGATCAGCATGTGGGGGCGCTTTCCGTGGGGCGGCACCGGCGCGAATCCGCTCCCGGTGCGTTTCGAGCGGCTCTATCGGCAGTGCGAGGCAATCGTCAGCGGCTTCATGCTCTATTCCGAAGGCATCTACGAGGACGTGAACAAGATTGTCATCAATGGCCTGTATGTCGATCCGAAGCTGACGCACGATGACATGCTGCGCGAATATGCGCGTTGGGAGTTGCCGGGTTGCGCCGAAGCGGATTTCGTCTCCCTCTGCGCCAAGCTGGAGGATATCTACGAAACGCAAAGCCTGAACAAGAAGAAGGGACGCAAGGGACATCGCATGTCCCGCTACCTGAAAGAGACCTTGCAGGACGAGGAGCTGTCCCGCCGTGCGCGTGTGGCGCACGAGGCGGCGGTTCTCGCCGACACCATTGATGGCGCGATTCTGCCGCGCATGCGCCGCAGCTGGCGGTGGCGGCAGATCTACCTGCGGGCGAAGATCGACGAGGCCGCGTACGCCGCGCGCGACATCCGCACCCCCGCTGCGCTTCCCGCCTATGCGGAGCTGACGAACATCTACCATGCCGAGAAGCAGGTGGAGCGGCTTTACGACGGCACGTGGCGCGGCTACACCTGTCCGCCGTTCTGCGACGTCGACAAGATGCGGCCTCATGAAAGCTGCAAATGATGATTGACGGAATCAGATGTCAAAAAGGGATGGAATGATGAAGATAGGCAGTCTTGTCATTGCGGCGAGTGTGGCGGCGACGGCGTTTTCGGACGGGCTGTCGCCCGAAGATTTCCGTTCGCCGCCGCATGAGGCGAAGCCGCACACGTGGTGGCACTGGATGAACGGCAACGTCACCAAGGAGGGCATCACCGCCGACCTGGAGGCGATGGCCCGCGCCGGAATCGGCGGAGCGCAGATATTCGACGCCGGCCTTGCCTTGCCGAAGGGACCGGTGGATTTTGCAACGGACGAGTGGTTCGACTGTCTCGTTCACGCCGACCGCGAGGCGAAGCGGCTCGGAATCGAGCTGTGCGTAGCCAATTGCAGCGGGTGGACGAGTTCCGGCGGACCTTGGATTACGCCGGAACTTTCGATGAAATACGTAACGAACGTCGCCGTCCGCGTGAAGGGCGGCGAGCGGTTCGACGGTATTCTGTCGCGTCCGGCGGATGACAAAGGCTTCTACGAGGACATAGCTGTCCTTGCATTCCCCACGCCTGCCGTCGCCGGGTCGCTGTACGGCCTGCCCGATTTCGACTTGCAGACGTTCAGGGGTCGCGGCAGCTTTCGCCTCGGCGTGCATGAGGGCGGCCCGCAGATGCCGGTGGCTGTTACGGATTCGTTCGCGCCGCCAGAAGCCTGTGTGGCGAGCAGCGGCATCATAGACCTTTCGTCCAGCTTGCGCTCCGGCGGACGTCTTGAATGGAGCGCTCCGCCGTCCCATGCGTCCTGGACGATTCTCCGGATCGGCTACATGGCGAACGGTCGCACCAACCGCAGCGCGTCGGGCTCGGGGCTGGGGCTTGAATGCGACAAGCTCGATCCTCATGCGCTGGACGTTCATTTTGACGCCTACGTGGGGAGGCTGCTTAAGCTGTTGCCGAAGGATCGTGCGCTGAAGGGCGTGTTGCTCGACAGCTACGAGGTGTTCGGACAGAACTGGACGCGCGGCTTCGACCGGGCCTTCGCGCTCGAGACCGGCTATTCGATCACGAACTTCCTTCCGGTGTTGGCCGGGTATCCGGTCGGGAGCGCGGCCGAGACGGAGAGATTCCTGAAGGATTTCCGCCGCGTGATCTCTACGCTCTTCTCGCGGAACTACGCGGGACGCCTGCGCGAACGCTGCCGCATGAACGGGCTCGAATTCTACTGCGAACCTTACGGAAACGGGCCGTTCAACGACCTGGAGTTCGCGCGTGAGTGCGACGTTCCGATGTCCGAGTTCTGGCGTCCGAGGAACTTCGGCTGCGACCTGGCGGCGCTTGAGCGCGCCGGCGGCGGAGGCTACATGATGTGCCGGTGGGGCTCGAAGCCGCTTGGCAACTCCAAGACCATCGCCTCGACGGCGCACGTATGGGGGCGGCGCATCGTCGGCGCAGAGGCGTTCACATCGTATCCGGACGAGGCGTCCGGCTGCTGGCTTGATTCTCCGCGACGCATGAAGCTCCAGTGCGACCGCGTGTTCGCCGAGGGCGTCAACCGCATGATCTTCCACCGGTTCGTCCATCAGCCGTGGATGTCTCCCGCGCGCTATCCCGGCATGACTATGGCGGCCTATGGAGCGCACTTCGACCGCACGCAGACGTGGTGGGAGCACGGAGCGAAGGGGTTCTTTACGTACATGTCTCGCGCACAACACCTGCTTCAGCAGGGAACTTTTGCCGGCGACGTGCTTTTATGCACGCCTGGCGAAGCGCCTGAATACGGCACCGAAGGGGATATCCCGGAGGGCTATGACGGCGACAGGTGCCACCCGGCAGTGCTTGGTGCGCTCAAGGTTGTCAAGGGCGGCGACGTGATCGTGCCTGGCGGCACACGCTACCGCGTGATCGGCGTACCGCCTCGCGAGACGCTCCGGGCCGAGGTCAATGATGCGCTCGCCCGTCTTGAGAAGACCGGGGCGACGGTCGTCGGATACGGCGAGGTGGCGTCCGCGCTCGGACGTCTTGGCTGTTCGCCCGACTTCATCTGCGACGACCGCGACGTGAAGTGGATTCACCGCCGCGCCGGTACGGACGACTTTTATTTTGTAGCCGTGCCGAACAAGGAGGCGAAGAAGGTGAAATGCTCGTTCCGCGACGGAGTCGAACGCGTGCCGGAACTTTGGAACCCGGTTACCGGAGAAATCTCGGCTACGACGTTTTCGGTCAGTGGCGATCGCACGGAGATTACCCTCGACTGCGAGCCGATGCATTCTATCTTCGTGGTATTCCGGCGCAACGGCAAGCGTGGGGAACAACGCGTGGAGTGCGGAGAAGGTGCCTCGTGTAAGGTGGCCGTGGCGGGTCCGTGGCGCGTTACGTTCCGCGAACCAGGCGCCGTCTCCGATATTGCCGCTGTGACATTTGACAGTCTCGTTTCTTGGACGAAAGTCGAAAACCCTGACATTCGCTATTTCTCTGGAACTGCTACGTACAAGGCATCCGTGACGTGTCCGAGTGCTGGCGGACGGAGAGTCGTTTTGGATCTGGGTAGGGTAGAGGAGATTGCCGAGGTCACTGTGAACGGCAAGGCGTATCCGGTTTTGTGGAAGCCGCCTTACCAGGTTGACATCACGGAGCTGGTTGAAAAACTAAGGGCTGAGAAGGGGAATGCCGGGAGCGAGGTTCCGATTGACCTGGAGATCAAGGTGACGAATCTTTGGCCGAACAGGCTTATCGGTGATGCGAAGCTGCCTGACGACTGCGAGTGGGATGATGGGAGCAAGAGCAAGGGCTATCCTCTCGTAAGGGCATGGCCGGAGTGGCTTTTGCGCGGCGAGCCGTCGCCGACCGGGCGGCATACGTTCTCCACGTGTCGGTTCTGGGGGGCTGATGCGCCGCTTCTCGACTCCGGCCTCCTAGGCCCGGTAAGTCTGGGGCTGCGTTGACAGCGTTCTCGTTTTTGATGTATAATTCTTCCGTTGCTGCGGCGTGCCTGCGGACATGCGCCGCGAAACCTCGGAGGAGTGAAGAATGGCCAAGCTTACGGAGATCGGGTGGAACGAGTTTACCTCATTGTCGCTTGAAGCGAAGCGTCCATATTTGGCGCGGCAGGACGGAATGCCATACCACACGCTTTTCGCGCAGCAGTTCGACCGATCGCTCCTTGAAAGGCTCTGCGCACTGGCCAACCGCATACGCTTCATCAACAAGTCGAAGGAAGGCGCGCTTTACCTGAAGAGCGTGCTTGCGCACAAGCGCGCCATGCTCTACTTCTCACAGCCCAGCTCGCGCACGTTTCTCTCGCATCTCGCCGCGTGCCAGCTGCTGGGCATAACCACCGGATCGGTGCGCGACGCCGCCACTTCGTCGGAGTTCAAGGGCGAGTCGAAGGAGGACTCCATCCGCACGTTCTCCAGCTACTTCGACATGATCATAATGCGCTCGCCCGAGCAGGGGCTGGCGGAGAAGATGGCGTGGGAGCTCTCCAACTCTTCGCGCCCTGTGCCGATACTGAACGCAGGCTCCGGCAAGGATCAGCATCCGACGCAGGCCCTGCTCGACGTGTATACGCTGATGCGCTCCTTCGAGAACAACGGCGGGGTGGACGGGCGCACGGTTGTGTTTTGCGGCGACCTGCTGCGCGGACGCACCGTCCGTTCGCTAAGTTATCTTCTCACCGAGTTCTCCGGAGTGCGTCAGCTGTTTGTTGCGCCGGATGAGCTTCAGGTGCCGCCGGACGTGACGGCGATCCTCGACCGCAAGGGCGTCGCCTACGAGATATCCGGCGACCTCCGCGCATGCGTCGCAAGGGCCGATGCGGTGTACATGACGCGCATACAGGACGAGTGGGACTCGTCCAAGGGCGCGTCCGCGAAGATAGACACGCACCGTTTCAAGTTCGGCGCGGAGGAACTTGCGATTCTCAAGCCAGAAGGCGTGATAATGCACCCGTTGCCGCGGCGCGACGAGATAGCCACGTGCTGCGACCGCGATCCGCGCGCGATGTACTGGCGCCAAATGCGCAACGGCATGTGGATACGCGCCGCGCTGATAGCCTCGACCTTCGGCTTCGAGGAATCAATCATGAACTGCGGCTACTGACGCATTTCCAATTTACTTGCGCGGTGAAATGTGGTACAATGTATCACAATGAAGCGGTGCATTACAGAATGGCGCGGCGGCAGGCGGGGCGTGGTGCTGATCACGGTCCTTGTCATGACCGGAGTGTGCGCGATCGTCCTCGGGGGCGTACTGGGCTATGTCTCGCACGCCACCCGGCTCACTGCGGTCCATGTTGGCAATAACGCCTGCCGCCTGGCGGCGCAGGGCGAGATCGAGCTTGCGAAATCCGCCATCAACGATGCGTTTGACCGCGCGATCGCCCGCAGTGGACGCGTCGTCGGCGTTGGTAGCTCAGTCAGTTCCTTCGACTGGTTCGGTGTCGGTGACAACACGACGGTCTCGCGCACCATCGGGGCACAGAACGGGCGCGGCACTGCGGTCACTCTCAGCGAGTCGGCGGAGAACGGCGGCTGCACGGTGCGCGTACGTGTCGGGCGTGTGCGCCACCCAACGAACACGCAGTGGGCTGAGGTCACGCTCGTAGCCGAGGCGGTGCGGACTAATCCCGGCGGCACGGAGTCGCGACAGGTCGTGGCTGAGACCGTTCGCTTCGCCCAGCAGCGCTCCAAGGTGTTCAACAACGCCTACTTCGTGAACAACTACGGCTGGTTTCAGGGTTCTGGCTGCACGGCCAACGGCGACGTCAGGGCGAATGGCGACATGTACCTCGATTCCCGCTGCAAGGTCAACGGACGCGTCTATGCCGCCCGCAACGAGGAGCTGGGGGTCGATGGCGACGTCACGAACTACGGCACGATGGACAACTATGCAACCTATCGCAACTCCGTCTATGGTGTCAACGGCATGGCGCGTCCGCTCGCCTCCGATCCGGTGACGGGCGACTCCGTCGCCGGTGGTTACGACGCCCCGATAAATGTCACCACGCAGGACAAGCAGGACCGCGTGCACGCCAACGAGGAACGCGAAACGGAGATGCCGTTCATCGGCGATCTTACGTCTGAGTTAAGCGACTACCGGCAGTGGATAGACGAGCTTCGGGAGTCTGATCCTACGATGTGCAAGGTGACGCAGGGCGGGACCGTGCTGGTGGACAAGTACTTCGACGGCGTTGGACCGTCGGGCGATGCGTCGATGGCGGACAAGGGAGTGCTTGTACTGGAGGGCACGCCGGAAAATCCGATCGTAGTGAAGGGCCCGGTCGTGGTCGAGTCGGACGTAATCATCAAGGGTTATGTCACCGGGCAAGGCACCATCTATTCCGGGCGCAACGTACATATCGTCGGCAACATTCAGTACGTGAACCCGCCGAGCTGGTCGGACAAGCGCCCGAATTCCTCAAATTCCTCGAAGGACCTGCTGGGGCTGATGGCGAAAGGCAACATAGTGATGGGTGACTATACCGACTCAAACTGGCTTAGCTCGATTCGCACCTACCTTACCAGCCAGCCCTATGTGCAGCAGTATGCTTGCGACACTACGGATGCGAACATAGGTTATCCGTCTGCATTTGGCGGCAGTTACGCAGCAGTAGAGAAGGTTCCGATGTCGGATTCGACTGCGGTTACGCAGATAGGACAGTCAGCGAATCCAGGCGGAGCGGAGGCTGTAGGCGGAAACTACCAGTTCGGCAAGGTGCGCGAGGTCGGGACGGGGCAGTACGAGCAGAAGCAGGTGTACAACTCCAAGACGCGCAGGTACGAGTGGCAGAACGTGGAGATCATGGCTCCCGGCACCACTTACGACCGGAAGTATTACGAGTCGGTCGCCCTTGACAGCGAGATATCCTCGCGCTGCTCGACGATCACGCGAATAGACGCGGTCCTCTACAACAACCACGGCATCTTCGGCCGGCTCGGCAAGTGCACTATCAACGGTTCGCTCGTCTGCCGCAACGAAGGCCTGCAGTACACCAGCAACCTTTACCTGAATTGGGACATGCGCCTCTACTCGGGGTCGTCGGAGTCAGTGGACAACGACGCCGTCGGGCTTGCGAGGGCATCCGACAGTCCGCCGACTACGGTGGACTGGCGCCTGCTTCCGGTTGGCGTGGTCAATTTCGAGTGAGGGCTTTGAGGAGGACGAGCGATGGTCGAGGCGAACGAGGACGCGACGGCGGTAACGATGAAGATACGCCGCGAAACGCGGGTTGCGAAAGAGCAGGCGATGGCGGTGCGCGCGGCAGAAGCGGCGTCAGGCGAGCTGCGTCTGCCTTCCCCGGTCCCAGGCACGCCACAGGCGCAGGCTGTCGCGGCAGAGGCGACGGTTGCCGTGCCGCCGCCTTCATCGTCCGATGCTCCCGTCGATGCGGAGGCGGCTTTCCGCCGGGCCAGGCTCGGCGTCGTCGCAGTCATCGTGCTAGTGCTGTTGCTTGCTTGGGTCGTGCAACGACGCCGGTCCTACGGGTGATGAAATCGTAAAGGAGAAGTGAAGATGAGTCTTGTTGATCGCATAAAGGAGAAGGCGAGAAGTTGCGTCAAGCGCATCGTGCTGCCGGAGGGCGACGAGCCGCGCACCTTGAAGGCGGCCGAAATCGTCCGGGCGGAAGGGCTGGCGGATCCGATGCTCATAACTCGCGAACTGATTGCCGCGCCGGAGAATGCCGGTCGGCTTGCGTCGTATGCGGCGGGGTTATACGAGCTGCGCAAGGCGAAGGGTCTGACGGAGGAAAAGGCTGCTGCGCTCGTTGCGGACCCGATGTACTTCGGCATGATGATGGTAAAGTGCGGCGATGCCGACGGACTTGTCTCCGGCGCTGTGCATTCCACCGGCGACATGCTCCGTCCGGCGCTTCAGATAATCAAGACCGCTCCGGGAATGAAGCTCGTATCGTCCAGCTTCCTCATGGAGTGTCCGAACAGGGAGATCGGCGAGGACGGCCTGCTCGTCTATGCTGACTGCGTGGTGAACCCCTGTCCGGACGCCGAGGAACTCGCGAACATCGCGGTCGCTGCGGCGGACACGGCGCGGCGGCTGTGTGGCGTTGCGGAGCCGCGGGTTGCGATGCTGTCGTTCTCCACGAAGGGTAGCGCGGAGCACGCGCTCGTCGAGAAGGTCCGGGAGGCGACGCGCATCGCGCATGCTCTTGCGCCCGGGCTTCTGCTTGACGGCGAGCTGCAGTTCGATGCCGCGCTTTTGCCGGCCGTTGCCGCGCTCAAGGCGCCGGAGAGTCCTGTCGCCGGGCGCGCGAACGTGCTGATCTTCCCCGACCTGCAGGCCGGCAACATAGGCTACAAGATAACGCAGCGGCTAGGCGGAGCGGACTGTTTTGCTGTCCTGCAGGGACTGGCCAAGCCGTGCAACGACCTGTCGCGCGGTTGCTCCGTGGACGATATCGTGAACACGGTTGCGATGACCTCTGTCCAGGCCCAGTGAGGCGTCAGGTCGTCTTGCGGACGAGGCGCACGACCTTCGTCGGCGCGGCGGGAGCTGCGGCAGGCTTGGCGGACTGAAGCTGCGAGCGCATCTTCTCCTGCGCGGCGAGAATGCGCTTGCTGATGTCGCGGACCGAGAACAGCATGCTTTCGGTGCGGGCGAGCTTGACCTTGCCTACCGTGACTTCGGCGCTGAACAGCGAGCCGTCCTTGCGGACGCCGCGGCCGTCGATGATGACCGGACGTCCCTCGCCAAGCGGTCCGGCGAGCTGTGCCAGCACGTGCGGTCCGAAGCCCTTGATGAGCTGTTGCAGCGACATGTCCCACATCTCGCCGGGCGTATAGCCGAACGTATGTTCGACGCGCGTGTTGCTGTCGATGACGTGGCCTTTCTCGTCCACCAGCATCACCGCGTCGTAGAGGGCATTCATGAGATTGCGGTAGAGTTCCCTCTGGGTGTTCTGTAGCGGCGCGGCCGGCGGTGGCGGAGGCTCTGGCGCTACCGGCGGTGGGGCTGGCTCCGGCGCGGGAGGTGGCTCCGGTGCTGGGGCGGGAGGCGGTTCGGGTGCCGCTGCCGGCATTGCAGGCGCGGGGGCGGGAGTTTTGTCTTTAGAGAACCAGAGTTTCATCGTGTCGCTCGCAATCTTTTGTTAGAAGTCTTCGCCCATGTCGATCCGCATCGTGCGGCCCTTCATCGCCTTGATGAGCGTCGGGTCGGCGTTCGGCGAGCCGTGAAGGGTATTGGAAGCCGATTCCGCCGGCACGAGGATCGGCGCGCCGCAGTTCGGGCATGCGGTCGTTTCGCCGGACATGTCGCGCGAGGCCTCGATCTCCTGCTTGCATTCGGGGCAGATGAACGAGACCATGTGTTCGGACGGCAAGTCCTCCGCCGGCTTTGGCGCTGTACCGAGTCCGAGCGCGTCCACGTCGATGTGAATCGTGAGGCCCTTGAGCTTTTCGGGGCTGATGGACTCAGCCTCTTGGGAGGACACCACGGTCGGGTGAAGGATCGGCGGCGCGTCTTCGGCTTCTTCTTCCGTCGCTCCGCCGCCATGCAGGGTGCCGGGCTCGGACTCCGCCGGAACCGTTATTGGGTTGCCGCACGTCGGACACTCCGTCTCGAAGCCGATCATGTCGCCGGTGGCCTCGACCTCCTGCTGGCAGCGTGGGCACCGGAAGGAGATGAGGAGGTTCGGATCTCCGGCCGGCACAGTCGATTCGTCTTGTGCGACTTCCTGCGCGGCGGTCTCAGTCTCTTCGACTGGTACGTCTTCCTGCGGCGCGTCCTCAGGCTGCTCTTCTTCGGGTCCGACCGGCCTGGCGAAGACGAGCTTAAGCGAGCGGGGCGCGGTGATGCGCAGCGCCTCTCGCTCCGGTAGCATGATCGTTTCTCCGGTCCTCGGGTTGCGCACCTTGCGCGGTTTCCTGCGCACGACGTCGAGCTTGCAGAGGCCCGGCAGCACGAAAGTCGTCTTGGCCTCCCGGCGCGCAATCCCCAAGAGCGCCTCCAGCAGGGCCTTCACCTTTGTCTGCGGCAGTTCGCAGGTCCAGGACAGCTCCCTTATGAGACGCGACTTCGTGAATGACTTGTTTCCGGCGTTGCTTCTTTTCATCTCACTTCTTCTCCTCTTTGGCGTCGGGCATAGGCTCGTCGCTCCATTCCTCAAGCGAAATCATGTTTCCCGCGGACTCGTTGCCGGCCAGGTATGCCTCGGCGACGTATTCGCGCTTTTTCTTCATCTGGGCGAGCAGGGAGCGTATCTCGATCACGGCGTCGTAGCACATGTCCAGCACGGCCTTGCGCGTCTCGGCGTCGGTATCCGGCATGCGCAGTAGCTCGATCGACGACAGGAGCACGGTCGCCGGCTGCCCGAGGGCGTGGCAGAAGCCCGCGAGGGATTCCATGACCACCTTCGAGCGTTCGACCTGCATCTCTGCGATGGCAAGCCGCCGCGCCGTTTCGTCGTTTCTGTTGTCTTTTTCCGTCATGTCGTAGCCTAGGTTGCGAGGGAGCCCATGTTGAAGATCGGAAGGAACATCGCCAGCACGATCGTGCCGATGATTACGCCGAGGAAGACCATGAGGAACGGTTCCATCAGAGCCGTCAGGGTGGTCAGCATGGCCTCCACCTCCTCGTCGTAGCTGTCCGCCACTGAGTCGAGCATGTCCTCAAGCCGTCCTGCCTTCTCGCCGGCGGCGATCATGCGGATCATTATGAGCGGCATGTAGGGCTTGCCGTCGAGCGCGATGTTCAGCTGGTTGCCCTGCTCCACTTCCTTGCGGGCCGCGAGTATTGAGTCCTCCAGCACGCGGTTGCCGATGGACCTTGCGACGACGTCGAGCGACTTCAGTATCGGGACGCCCGCGTTGGTCATCTGCGCGAGGAGGCGGCAGAAGCGCCCGATGGAGCTCTTCAGGTTGAGCTGGCCGAAGACCGGCATGCGCAACTTGATCTCGTCAAGCTGGTAGCGGCCTTTTCTTGTGGCGCGCCACCGCCTGAATAAGAACGTCGCCACGATGACTGCGCCGAGCACGAAGTACCAGTTGGCCTTGACGAAGTTCGAGATGTCCACGAGCGTCTGGGTGAGGGCGGGAAGGGGCTTGCCGAAGCCGGCGAACATCTCTGCGAAGACAGGTACCACGAACTGTATGAGACCGCCGGCCAGCAGGAGCGCGATGGAGATGATCACCGTCGGGTAGGTCATGGCGCTCTTCACTTTCTTGCGCAGCCGCGAGGAGCTGCCGAGGATAGCCGCCAGGCGCTTTAGGATGCCGGCGAACTCGCCGGATTGCTCACCGGCGACGACCATGTTGACGTACATCTCGTCGAAGATCGCCGGGAACGCCGCCAGCGACTTGGAGATCGGGTCTCCGCCCTCGATCGTGGAGCGTATGTGGGTGAGCACCTTTTTGAACTCTTGGTTGTCGCACTGCTCCTCCAGCGTCTGCATCGTGGAGAGAATGGGCATGCCGGCGCCGATCATAGACGCGAGCTGGCGGGTGAAGGGGATCAGCTCCGTCGACACTATCTTCTTTACGCCGCGTATCTTGGGTGCGTCAGCCATCATTCGCCTCCCGTCACTTCAAAGGCGGCCTCAAGCGAGGTCTGCCCGTCGCGCACCTTGCGCATTCCGGCCTCTTTCAGCGAGACCATGCCCTCTTCCAGCGCAGCCTTCTTCAGCAGCTCGGCGTTCCCGCCTTTCTCGACGATGGCGCGAATCTTGGGCGATATGGGCAGCACCTCCATGAACGCGCCGCGCCCCTTGTAGCCGGATTCGTGGCACTTCGGGCACCCGCCTGGACCGTATATCTGCACGCCCTCGAACGGCGCGGGATCGACGCCGTTCGCCTCCAGCAGGGGAAGGTTCACGTCGACCGGCTTGCGGCAGGCCGGGCACAGCCGCCGGAAGAGCCGCTGCGCCTGCGCGAGTATCAGCGAGCTCGCCAGGAGGAACGGCGGCACCTCCATGTCGATGAGACGTGGTATTACGCCGCAGGCGTCGTTCGTGTGGAGCGTGGAAAGCACGAGGTGGCCGGTAAGCGCGGCCTTGACGGCGATGTCGGCCGTCTCGTTGTCGCGTATCTCGCCGACCAGCACGATGTCGGGGTCCTGACGCAGCACCGAGCGCAGGATTCCCGCGAAGGTGAGGCCCTGCGCCACGTTGACGTGGCACTGGTTGACGCCGGAAAGCTCGTATTCGACCGGATCCTCGGCCGTGACGATGTTGACGTTCGGCTTGTTGAGGTCCTGCAGGCAGGAGTAGAGGGTAGTGGTCTTGCCGGAGCCGGTCGGCCCAGTCACGAGTATGATGCCGTGCGGCTGGTCGATCGCGAACTTCATCGCCTTGTAGGCGTACTCGTCGAGACCGAGGGACGCGAGGCCGGGCGCGAGGTTCGCCTTGTCCAATATTCGCATCACGACCTTCTCGCCGTGGACGGTCGGCAGGATTGACACGCGGACGTCGACCTCCTTCTTCATCGCCTTGACCTTGAAGCGGCCGTCCTGCGGACGCCGCCGCTCGGCGATGTCGAGATTTGACATGATCTTGATGCGCGAGACTACGGCATTGTGCAGGGCCTTCGGAGGCGCCGGCCGGTCCACCAGCTCGCCGTCGATGCGGTACCTGAGGCGAGACGTCTTCTCCATCGCCTCGAAATGAATGTCGGACGCCTTGGTCTTCAGCGCCTCGATCATGATGGTGTTCACCATCCTGATGACCGGCGCCTCGCCCGCTGCGTCAACGGAAGCGTCGATCTCGTCGGACTTCTGGTCGGCGACGGACGAGATCTCCACG
This sequence comes from Kiritimatiellia bacterium, assembly GCA_017403825.1. Taxonomy (GTDB): domain Bacteria; phylum Verrucomicrobiota; class Kiritimatiellia; order RFP12; family UBA1067; genus UBA1067. The sequence continues at coordinate 22,253 of JAFRDO010000062.1, read as the reverse complement.
TCCGCCTCGTCGCCCTTCATGATGTTCTCCATCGCGAGGGCGGGGTTCGAGGCGTCTTCGGCGTTCTTAAGGCGGGTCAGCACCTCCTGCAGCTCGGAGTCAACGACAACCAGCTGCCAGAGCCGCCCGCCGGACCACCTCGCTACCTCTTCCTTCGCCGGCAGGTCAAACGGGTCGGAGAATGCTACCGTAAGCCGCCCCGCGACCTTCGCCACCGGCAGCGCCTTGACACGCGCCCACTGCTCCGCCCGTTTCCCGCACAGCAGCTCCTCGCTGGGCGTGAACGACGGCGGAACCGTGAAGGGCGAGATGCGCAGATAGTCCGCCGCCGCAAACATGAACGCGCGGGGATCTTTGATCTCGCGAATCTCGTCAATCGAGCCGTGCTTGGCACGGAGCGACGGGTTTGTGCTTAAGATTGCCATGCGATTTCTTTCTTAGCACAAGCCATGCCAAGGCGGATTTCCCCGACAGGCCGTCGCGCTTTTCTTATTTCTGCACTTGCGATTCTTGAAAACGAGAATCCAGTTCGCAGACTGACTGGCGAAGACTTCGCAACGTTAGATTTCATAATTCTCTGTTTCTATTGAATTAACAAGGAAAACGCGTCTAATTCGCCGACTGCGAGGGGTGTGATCAACGATGCGTCCTGTTGTTTCCGGTTAGGCGATATGCTATAATGCGCGGCGTTCGGAGATGACAGACCGAATGTCTGAGACAATGGCTTGCGAAACCTTGAATCTTAACAGAAATATTGTTTTTGGCTCTTTGGCGCTTTTCAGTACGGTGGCTTTTTGCGCGCCGACGGGTGAAGTCGCGGTGAAACCGTTGGGACGCACGGTGTTCGAACGCGGCGAAGAGGGCGCATGGCTGAAACTAAATGTCGTTGGCACGGAAGATGCGTTAACAGTGCCGGTGGAGACGCGCCTCAAGCCTGGCGAGTATGAGATCCCCCGTCCGATTTCCGGACGGTTGGCGTCCGGCGAAGAGGTCGTGGCGACAAATTCGGTCAAGATCAGGATCGGCCCGACGTTTGCCGACAGGATGCCGGTCGTCATGTGGAGTGGCGGTCCAGTGAACCCTTCGGATGCGCGCGAGTTCGGCTTTACGCACCTGTACCGCAACGACGGCGTCACGAGCCTTAAGAACGTCTCGCAGCAGGCGCGGCACCTTGTCGGCCTGTACGACGACGCCCTTGCTGCCGGCATGAGGTTGATGCATGGCGTAAAGGCGTTGTATCCGGTTGACGGCGCGGAAAGGAAGCGATTCTACCGGTGTTTGCGCGACGGGAAGCAGCCGACGAGTCCGCGAAGCGTCAACCAGCCGGAAGTGTCGAACCCCGAACTGGTCAAATACGCCCGTCGTCTTGTTGCCGCAGAGAACGAGGCGGTCGGGTTTCATCCGGGCTTCGCGGGCGTATTGCCGTGTTCCGAGCTGCGCGACCACAGCTATCCGTCGTTCAACACGGAGCATCTGCGGTACAAGGCCGAGACGGGACGCGACGTGCCGCCGGAGGTGAAGAAGAAGGTTCTCGAATATCCAATCGCCAGGCAGCGTTTCCCTGACGGCGTAGTGCCGGCGGACGATCCGCTCTATGCCTACTACAGCTGGTTCTGGGGCGGGGGCGACGGCTGGGCTAACTATCTCGGCGGCATCGCCGGGGAATACCGCAAGGTTGCCGGACGCTATGGCGACGGTAACGTGATTCAGCGCAAGCGACCGTTCTTCAGCTTTTGGGATCCGGCGGTGAGGTGTCCGCCGAAGTGGGGCTCGGGCGGCGACGTGGACGTAATCAGCCAATGGGTGTACGCGCAGCCGGAGCCGATGAACGTCGCTGGGCCGGCGGAAGAGGTCATCGCGATGGCGGCGGGGCGCGTCGGGCAGCAGCCTATGATCATGACTCAGCTTATATGCTATCGGGCGCAGCTTGCGCCGACGAACGTGACGGTCTCGCCATTGCCCGAGTGGGTGAAGCGGCGTCCGAGGGCGTCGTTCCCTACGATTCCCGCAGATTCGCTTCAGGAGGCGGTCTGGTCGATGCTCGCGAAGCCCGTGAAGGGAATCATGTTCCATGGCTGGCGGACGATTTTCGAGACTGGCGCGGAGACGGGCTACGTCTACACGTCTCCGGAGACTGCGGTGCGCATGAAGGAACTTTTGCACAACCTGGTCGCGCCGCTCGGACCGACCTTGAAGGACCTCGGGCGCGACGAGCCGGAGGTCGCGGTTCTTGAGAGTTTTGCAACTGCGGCCTTCGGCGGCCCGGGTTCGTGGGGCTGGTTCTCTTCGCCAATAATGTTCCTGCAGAGGGCTCGGCTTGATCCGCGCGTCATCTACGAAGAGACGGTCATGCGGGACGGATTCGGCAACGTGAAGATACTCTATGCTCCGCAGTGCGAGTTCCTTTCCGCGCCAATAGTCGAGAAGGTCAAGGCGTTCCAGAAGGCTGGCGGCATCCTGGTGGCGGACGACAAGCTCCTGTCTGCGCTCAGGGCTGACATCGTCGTGCCGGTGATGGCGTACAGGAAGCCGCCGAAGTCCGACCATTCCGCCGATGTGGACGCGATAACGAAGACACGCGAAGAGACGGCGCGGAAGAAGCGCGAGATGTCCGATAGCGCCGAGACTCTGCGCAGGACATTGTCCGAACGGTACGGTTATGCGCCGAAGGCCGACAGCTCCAGTCCGGAAATCGTGACGTATTCCCGTGCATGGCGCGATACGCCTTACGTCTTTGCCTTGAACGACAGGCGGACGTTCGGCGATTACGTCGGGCAGTGGGGGCTGACGATGGAAAAGGGCCTTCCGTTCTCCGGCAGCGTTACGCTGGACGATCGCGACGGGAAGGTCGGCGCCGTGTATGAGCTTTCGCGCGGAGGCGAAGTGCCGTTTAGGAGGCTGAGCGACGGGCGCGTGGAGGTGCCGCTTTCCTACGAGACGAACGACGGACGGCTGCTGATGTTCCTCAGGCACAAGATTGCGTCGGTGGACGTAAAATGCTCGTATGGCGACTACATCTCCGTGACGATGACGGTGCGTGACGAAACTGGCGCGCCGGTGCCGGCAAGGCTTCCGGTCGAGGTTCGTGTCTTTGACGCCGCCGGACAGGAACTTGACGGCGCGGGGTATGCCTGTGCGGAGGGCGGCGTGTGCAAGCTCGCCGTGCGCAAGAACCGGAACGATGCGCCTGGCGGCTACCGCATCGTCTGCCGCGACCGTGCGTCCGGCGTTGTCTCGTGCAGCCGTGCGGAGTGACGTCGTTTGCTTTCTTGCAACTACGATGCGTCAAACTTCCTGCCGTCCGTTTTTTGCTATAATTGTCTCTATGAAACATAAGGCATTGTTTTGCGCGTGCGCCGTTGTTGCGGCGTGGGTCGCTGTCGCGGCGGATACGGCTGGCGTCAAGAAGGCGCTCAAGCCATACGTGGACCGGCTTGAGATTCCAGGCTACGTCAGCATATTGATCGACGGCGACCGCGAGGAGTGGGTCGCAGACGGCTGGAGCGACGTCGAGAAGAAAAAGCCGTTCAGGAAGGATTCGCTCTTTCGCATCTGCTCGCAGACGAAGGGAATAGTTGGCGCGGCTGCGGCGAAGCTTGTCGTCGAGGGACGGCTCTCCCTTGACGAGCCGGTCTCCAAATACCTGCCGGAGTTCGCGAAGCTGGAGAGGCTCGCCTCGGAGACAAACGGGGTGAAGACGCTTGTCCCGGTGAAGAACACGCTGACGGTTCGCGACTGCCTTTCCCATACGGGCGGCTTCCCGTTCGAGACGCGCGTTTCGCAGGCTTTGGGTTGGACGGGCGCGCCGCTGCGTGTCGCCGCTGCAAGCGCCGCCGCGACGCCGCTTCTCTTCGAGCCGGGCACGTCGTGGAAGTATTCCAACGCCGGGCTTGACGTTGCCGGGGCGGTGATCGAGGTTGTGACAGGAGAGAAGATCGAGGACCACCTCAAGCGCGTCTTCTTCGATCCGCTCGGTATGAAGGACACGACCTTCCGCCCGACGGCGGAGCAGCTGAAACGTCTCGTGTCGATGTACTACGTGGAGACGAACGCGTCATGCCGGCTTATGCCGAAGTACCGTCCGCTCCCCGAGCCTTACGACTCGCCCGACTGCTGGCCGTCGTGTGGCGCGGGGCTGTTCTCAACGCCGCGCGACATGGTGGAGTTCTATCGCATGCTGGCGTTTGGCGGCGTCTCGCGTGACGGCAGGCGGATACTTCCCGAAAAGGCCATAACTGACATTCTCGCCGTCAAGCAGACGCCGCCCGACGTGAAGACTGCGTATTCGCTCGGAATGTTCGTGGAAGGCGAGTGGTTCGGACACGACGGCGCGCTCAAGACTGCGGCATTGCTGAACCCGAAGCGTCATGCGGTGTGGCTCTGGATGATGCAGTGCGAATACCCGGGACGAATCAACCGCTGGCACCAGTACAAGGTATGGCGTCCGCAGGTGAACCGATTCTTCGAGCAGAACGCCGGCAAGGGCACTAACGGCGAGACGCCGTGACCGGGCTCAAACGTTTTCATTATTCGGTAAATAACCTGTGAAACTTTTGCGCGCGCCGGTTTTGGTATAATCTTCGCCATGAAAGTTGTCGTAATCGGATTAGGTTCCATGGGGCGTCGGCGCATACGCCTCATGCAGGCCATGCCGGACGGGCCTGAGATCGTCGGCGTGAACCGCTCGGCAGAACGCCGGGCGCAGGTGGAGAAGGAGTTCGGCATACGCACGTTCGCGACGCTCGCCGAGGCGATCGCCGCCGCGAAGCCGCAGGCGGCGTTCCTCTGCACCGCACCGGCGAGCCACGGCCCCTCCGTGATGGAGTGCATCGCCGCGGGGCTTGACGTGTTCATGGAGATCAACCTGCTCGGCTCCTGGTATGCAGAAGCTGCCGCGAAGGCGAAGGAGAAGGGCGTAAGGCTCTTCATCTCCTCCACGCCGGTCTACCGCCGCGAGATGCGCTACATCGCCGACGCGGTGCACGGTGCGCCCGTCAACTACATCTACCATTGCGGACAGTATCTTCCGGACTGGCACCCGTGGGAGGATTACCACGGCTTCTTCGCCGCGAAGAAGGAGACGAACGGCTGCCGCGAGATCCTGTGCGTGGAGCTGCCGTGGATTGAAAAGGCGTTTGGCCGGATCGAGTCCGTGCAAGTGATGAGCGGCAGGCTGACCTCGCTTGACATCGACTTCCCCGACCACTACATGATATCCATACGGCACGAGGGCGGATGCAAGGGCATGTACTGCCAGGACATCGTCTCCCGCAAGGGGCTGCGGCGCCTGGAGGTCTTTTCGGAGAAGCTGCACATCTTCTGGGAGGGCACTCCCGATTCGCTCGCCTCATACGATCTTGAGGCAAAGGCGCTGAAGCCCGTAAGGCTCTATGACGACGTCGTGCAGGACGGACGCTACAACGCCAACATAATCGAGAACGCCTATGCGGACGAGATACGCGCGTTCTTCGATTACGTGGAGAAGGGCGTCGAGCCGCCCTACGCCTTTGCCGAAGACGCCCATACGCTCGCCGTCGTGGACGAGATAGAGGGCATTTCATAGCTCGGCTTCAGCATGTGTTGCGGCGAGATCGCGGAGCTGGCGGAGGGGCGTCTCGGACGTCTCCTCTTCAGGTATTCCTGGCCGGCGTTGGCGGCGATGAGCCTCAACGCGCTCTATGCGGTCGTTGACAGGCTTTGGATAGGGCAGGGCTGCGGCGAGGCGGCAATGGCCGGGCTTCAGCTCGCGATGCCGGTCATGATGTTTTTCGTAGCCTGCGGCGTTCTTATCGGTGCAGGTCACGCTACGGTCCTGTCGATTCGCCTTGGCGCCGGCGACTTCGAGGCTTGCGAGAAGGTGGTCGGGCAGCTAGTGGCCATGAAGCTCGTCGTGTTCCTCGCGCTGTCGCCGCTCGTCTACTTCAACCTCGATACGGTCCTTGGCTGGTGCGGCGGCGGAAGGGTCTCGGCGGAAGCGCTGGCGGCCGGCGAGTCGTATCTGCGCACGGTGGTGTTCTTCAGCGTGTTCGCCCATTTGGCGTTCGGGCTTTCCGCGCTGCAGCGGGCGGAGGGAGGGGCGATCCGCTCCATGATGTCGATGGTCGTCGGCTTCGGCGCAAACCTGATTCTCGACCCTCTCTTCATCTTCGGCTTCGGGCTGGGCGTGGCGGGCGCGGCGTGGGCCACGAACGTCTCGATGCTGCTCAGCTTCGCCTGGGCGGCGAGATACTACCTGCGCGGCGAGACGGCCGTTGCCTTCCGCTGGCGGCGCGTCGGGCTCTACCGCGAGTTCTTGGGCCGCGCGTTCGCCCTCGGCTTCGCGCCGTTCCTGCAGAACCTGCTTGGCGCGCTCATCAGCGTGTCGCTTGCCGGGGCGTTCGCGAAGTGGGCCGACTCGCCGGAGGCGGCCACGCGGCAGATTGCTTCCCTTGGCGTATACAACGCCATGATGATCCTGACGATAATGCCGATCATGGGCACTCAGCAGGGCCTGCAGCCGATATTCGGATACAGCTGGGGCGCACGGAACTTCCGCCGCGTGCGCGACACGCTCCGCCTCGGGCTCTGGGTGACGACGGTGCTGTGCGTCGCGGCTTGCGTCGTGCAGGTGGTGCCTCCGTTCCCGCAGCTGTTCGTGCGACTTTTCGTGCCGTCGGACAATGCGGCGCTGTCCGCCCTGGCGGCGCACGACCTCGCCGTCTCCAACTGCATGATCTGGACGATTTCGATCAACGTGGTGGCGACGACGTACTTCCAGTCCATCGGCCACCCGCGCATGGCGGTCATGCTGTCCACGCTTCGGCAGGGGCTGATACTGCTTCCCTGCATCTGGCTGCTGCCGCATTTTATGTCCGACCATGCGCTCGCCATCTGGCTGGCCATGCCTATCTCGGACGTCCTCTGCCAGCTGGCTACGATTCCGCCGCTCGTCCTGCACGCCCGGTTCCTGTCGCGCGTGCGCACACGTCCGCTTGCATTTTTTCATACGTCATGAGGCTGCGAATTTGCTAGAATATGCGTCACGAGAGGCGATCAGGCGCTCGCCTGACAGGAAGACACCATGCTAGACCCAAAATACATACCTTTGTTTCTCGGCGGATTCGCCGTATGGATGGCGTTCATAGTCTGCGTCGGCTATTTCGGCAGCCGCGGCAGGCGTGACGGCGAGAAGTTCCTCACCGGCGGCAGCGACATGAGCCTGTTCCTCATCTTCTGCACGCTTGGCGCGACGATCATCGGCACCGGTTCGTCCATCGGCGCGATTGGCGACGGGTTCTGTCACGGCTGGGGCGGGGCGATATTCGGCCTGGGCAGCGCGCTAGGGCTTCTCATACTTACGTCGTTCGTGCCGATCCGGCAGAAGAACTTCATAACGATGAGCGAAGAGGCCCAGTTCTACTACGGCGGCGACAGGCGCGTCCGCCAGCTGATGGGCTTCATGATGTTCGTGATCGAGATCATATGGATCGGCAACCACGTGAACGGTGGCTCGAAGTACCTCTCGTACGTCCTCGGCATAGACCCGACGTGGTGCAAGCTCATCACCGTCTGTGGGTTCGGGGCCTATGTCTTCGTCGGCGGCTACGTGGCGGTCGTCAAGGCCGACGTGATACAGTTCTGCGCCATCATCGGCGGATTCACGTTCATCGCGTTCAAGGCGCTGCCGCTCGCCGGCGGCTACGCGGAGATATCGCAGGCGTTCGCCGCGGCCGGCAAGCCGGGGGCAATGGGCTTCTACGGGCTCGGCAGCTACGGTACGCTCGCGGCGGTAGCCCTCGTGTTCTCTACCGTCATGGGCGTCGTCGGCACGCCTACCTACCGTACGCGAATATATACGTCGCGCGACGAGAAGGTGGCGCGCCGCGCGTTCCTCGGGCAGAGCGGAATGATGTTCCTCTGGAGTTTCGTCACCGCACTCATCGGCATGAGCGCGTACGCGATCATGGCGCACAACGGCGACACCCTGCCGTCCGGCGACTACGCCTTCTCCTACATGGCGACGCACGTGCTAGGTCCGGCAATAGGGCTGATGTTCCTCATCTGCGGCATGTCCGCGACGATGTCGAGCGGCGGGTCAGACGCGATCTCCGGCGTGACGATTCTCCTTACGGACGTGATCCCGTCGCTGACTGGGCGGCGCATCGCCGAGAAGAACTATGCGCTGGCCAGCCGCATTGCGCTTCTCGTGGCCCTTTCGCTGGCGTTCGTGATAACGCTGTTCGTCGGCGACGTGATCGCCTATTTCCAGAAGGTCGTGGGCTCGCTTCTGCCGGGCGTCGGCGTTACCATGCTGCTCGGACGGTTCTGGCGCCGCGCCACGTGGCAAGGGGCGTATGCCGCTGTGCTGTCCGGCACGCTCTTCGGCCTTGCCGTGCTGCTTGTGCCGCCGTTTGCTGAATGGGTCAAGCTCACTTTCGGCGGTCCGGCGATTCCATCCACCGCCATCGCGTTCGCCGCCGGCGTAGCCGTCTCGCTGATGACGCCTGCTTCGTCCGCCACGGACGAAGAGCGCCTCTCTGCAGTGTTCGCCTGCCGCGAGGGGAAGGGACGGTAAGACAGTGATGTCGCGGGTATGGTATAATTCAACTCAAGAACGAATGGCATTGATAGAAACGAAAGGAATGAAACCATGAAAATCTCTGAAGTGAACGTATATTTCGTCCGCCCACGCTGGGGCTTTGTCGAAATCGTCGCCGACAGCGGCCTGGCCGGCTGGGGCGAAGCGGTGCTGGAAGGCCACGCGAAGGCCGTCCTCGCCTGCGTAGAGGAGTACCGCGACTACCTCGTCGGCAAGGATCCCTCGCGCATCGAGGACATCTGGAGCACCATCTACCGCGCCGGCTTCTACCGTGGCGGCGGCGTGATGATGAGCGCGCTCTCTGGCATCGACCAGGCGCTCTGGGACCTGAAGGGCAAGGCGTTCGGCGCGCCGTGCTACGAGCTGATGGGCGGCAGGTGCCGCGACAAGATGAAGGTATATTCCTGGATCGGCGGGGACAGGCCCGGCGACACGGGCCGCGCGGCGAAGGAGAAGATGGACGCCGGCTTCTCGGCCGTCAAGATGAACGCCACCGAGGAACTGCAGATGATCGACACATACGACAAGGTCGATGCCGTCCTCTCCCGCGTGCAGGAGATACGCGACGCCTGTGGCAAGTACTTCGGCATTGCCATCGACTTCCATGGACGCGTCCACAAGCCCATGGCGAAGGTGCTTGCGAAGAAGCTGGAGCAGTTCGACCCGATGTTCATCGAGGAGCCCGTCCTCTGCGAGCATATGGAGGACTTCAAGGAGATCGCCGCCGCGTGCGATGTGCCGATCGCAACCGGCGAGCGCCTTTTCACGAAGTACGACTTCAAGCGCCTCTTGAACGCGGGCGGGGTGGACATAATCCAGCCCGACCTCTCGCACGCCGGCGGCCTTACCGAGGTGAAGAAGATCGGCGCGATGGCCGAGGCTTACGACGTGGCGCTCGCGCCGCACTGCCCGCTCGGCCCCATCGCGCTCGCGGCATGCCTTCAGGTGGACGCGACGAGCTACAATGCCGTCATTCAGGAACAGTCCATTGGCATTCATTACAACGTCGGCAAGACGGTGCTGGACTACGTGACGAACAAGGACGACTTCAAGTTCACGGACGGCTACGTCAACCTGCCGCGCCTGCCAGGGCTTGGCGTCGAAGTCAACAAGGACCTCGTCATCGAGGAGAACAAGACGCCGCACAACTGGAAGAATCCGGTCTGGCGTCATGCCGACGGCAGCGTGGCGGAGTGGTGACCTTGCCGCAGGCGCACGGCCAATGGCGCTTTAGGCGATTTATGCTATAATACGAGGCGTATGGACGAGAAGCTGGTTATCGACGCGTCGCGGCTCGATCCCGAAGGGGTGGAGCTGACGGGCGAAGTTGACGCCGTTGACATCTGCGAGGCGCTCGTGAAGCCGTTCGGCGGAATCCGCTACCGGCTGCACGCTCAGCTTTTCGGCAAGGAGCTTCTCGTGCGCGGGCATCTGGAGCAGGACTTCGACCTCGTGTGCAGCCGCTGCGGAAAGGATTTCGACGATACCGTCAGCGTAGACGACTTCACGTTCTCCTGCGAGATAGACGAAAGTTCGCCCGAGGTCGATTTGACGGAAGATGCCAGAGAGAGTATAATACTCGCCCTACCTTCATACCCGGTCTGTAGCGAGACCTGTCCGGGGATCGAGCGGCAGGCCACGCTGCCTGCCGACGATCGGTGGAATGTTCTCGATGACCTGACAAGAAAGAAGAAAGGCTAAAGATGGCCAGTCCTAAGAACAGAGTGTCCAAGCGCCGCAAGCGCGAGCGCGTCGCTTCGCTTGAGAAGCCGATCCTGGCGCAGGTCGGAACCTGTCCCGCCTGCGGCGCGACGGTCCGTTTCCATCGCGCGTGCCCGAAGTGCGGCACGTACAAGGGCCGCAAGGTCGTAGCCGTAAAGGCGTCCTGACCACGGGCGGGGGGCACCCCTCATGACACGTGTTGCGCTTGATGCGATGGGCGGCGACTACGCCCCCGCGGAGATTGTCGTAGGCGCGGTTGAGGCGGCCGCCGGCGTGCCGGACGTGAAGATTCTGCTGGTCGGCCAGCTTGCGCCGATCCAGGCGGAGCTCGACCGGTTCCCGCGGGATCTCAAGCGCACGGCGCAGGAGGCGATCGAGAAGGGGCGCCTTGAGATAGTCCATGCCCCCGACATAGCCGAGATGGACGAGTCCCCTGTCGATGCCGTCAGGAAGAAGAAGGACTGCTCCATCAACGTGGCGATGCGTCTCGTCAAGGAGGGCAGGGCGGACGTATTCGTGTCGGCCGGCAACTCCGGGGCCGTCGCGACTAGCGCAATCCTGAACCTGGGGCGCATACCCGGCGTGAAGCGTCCGGCGATCGCCACGGTGCTGCCGACGCGAACGCCACGGCGTCCGATCCTCGTGCTTGACGCCGGCGCCAACATGGACTGCCACCCCGAGTGGCTCGTCCAGTTCGCGATCATGGGCAACGCCTACTCGAAGGCCGTGCTGCACCGCACCACGCCCGCCGTGGGCCTGCTCTCCATCGGAACCGAGGACTGCAAGGGCAATGAGATGACGAAGGAGACGTTTCCGCTCCTCAAGGAGGCGAAGGACGTCAACTTCGTTGGCAACATCGAGGGCAAGGACCTTTACAAGGGCCACATCGACGTGGCCGTATGCGACGGCTTCGTGGGGAACGTGGTGTTGAAGACCACCGAGTCGATCGCGAAGGCGATAAGCTACTGGCTGAAGCGCGAATGCTTCCGCGGTCCGCTCCGCATCTTCGGCGCCCTGCTGCTGAAGGGGGCGTTCCGCTCGCTGAAGACGCAGCTCGACCCCGAGATATACGGCGGTGCGCCGCTCCTCGGCGTGCCTGGTGCGGTCATAATCACGCACGGCAGCTCCAGCCACAAGGCCATTTACTATGCTGTGAAGGCCGGCGTCGCGGCGGCGACCAACGACGTGTCCGGCCTGATCGCCAAATCGATCGCCGAACACGCCGAGGACCAGAAGCAGAAATGAGCGAATACAATTTCTCTGCCATTGAGAAGAAGTGGCAGAGGTACTGGCTGGAGAACAAGACCTTCCGTACCGAGCCCGACGCGGTGGCTGGCGGGCGCCCGAAGTTCTACTGCCTCGATATGTTCCCGTATCCGTCCGGCGCGGGCCTGCACGTCGGGCACCCCGAGGGATACACGGCGACGGACATGATCTGTCGCTACAAGCGCATGAAGGGCTTCAACGTGCTGCACCCGATGGGGTGGGACGCCTTCGGGCTCCCCGCCGAGCAGTACGCCGTGGAGACCGGCACGCACCCTGCGGTCACGACGAAGAGGAACGTGGACCGCTTCCGCGAGCAGATCCGCTCGCTCGGCTTCAGCTACGACTGGGACCGCGAGATCAACACGACCGACCCGAAGTACTACCGCTGGACGCAGTGGATTTTCGAACAGCTCCACAAGAAGGGGCTTGCCTACGTCGCAGAGGTTCCGGTGAACTGGTGCCCCGCGCTGGGAACGGTTCTTGCGAACGAGGAGGTCATAGACGGGCGGTCCGAGCGCGGCAACCACCCCGTCGTCCGCAGGCCGATGCGCCAGTGGATGCTGAAGATCACCGAATACGCCGAGCGCCTGCTGAGCGACCTCGACGGACTCGACTGGCCCGAGGGCATAAAGGAGATGCAGCGCAACTGGATCGGCAAGTCGACCGGAGCGCTGGTGGACTTCGGCGTCCGCAAGGCAGTCGGCAGCGATGGCGAGAAGATCACCGTTTACACCACCCGCTGCGACACGCTCTTCGGGGCGACCTACATGGTGCTGTCGCCCGAGCACGCGCTCGTCGCGAAGTGGCTCGCAGAGGGCGCGGTCAGCAACGCCGATGAAGTTAAGGAGTATCAGCGCAAGGCCGCCATGAAGAGCGACCTCGAGCGCACGGAGCTGAACAAGGACAAGACCGGCGTGAGGCTCGAGGGCGTCGAGGGCATCAACCCCGTGAACGGCGAGGCCCTGCCGATCTTCATCTCCGACTACGTGCTTGCCAGCTACGGCACGGGCGCGATCATGGCCGTGCCGGCGCATGACGAACGCGACTTCGATTTCGCAAAGGTCTTCGGACTGCCGATCTATCAGGTGGTGGCGGCCGGAGATGCAGGGGCGTTCGGAGATTCCGGGGAGGCGCGCGTTCCATACACCGCTTCTGCCGCCTATACCGACATCGCCGAGGGCGTGATGGTCAATTCGGGCTTCATCACCGGCCTTTCCGTTAGGGACGCCCAGAAGAAGATGATCGCCTGGCTAGAGGAAAAGGGCTGCGGCAGGGCGAAGACGCAGTACAAGCTCAGGGACTGGCTCTTCTCGCGCCAGCGCTACTGGGGCGAGCCGTTCCCGGTCATTCACTGGGAGGACGGCACCAACACGCTCGTTCCCGAGGAAGACCTGCCGCTCACGCTTCCGGAGCTTGCCGACTATAAGCCGACCGGCACCGGCGAGCCCCCGCTTGCAAAGGCGGTCGACTGGGTGAATGTCGTCGATCCTAAGACCGGCAAGAAGGGAGTTCGCGAGACCAACACGATGCCGCAGTGGGCCGGCAGCTGCTGGTACTACCTCCGTTATATCGACCCGACGAACGACAAGTGCTTTGCCGACCCGGAGCTGCTGAAGGCGTGGCTGCCGGTCGACCTCTATGTCGGCGGCGCCGAGCACGCGGTTCTGCACCTTCTCTACGCCAGGTTCTGGCACAAGGTGCTTTTCGACCTCGGGCTCGTGCCGACGCCGGAGCCGTTCCAAAAGCTTGTCAACCAGGGCATGATACTGGGCCTCGCCTACAAGAACCCGCGCGGCGTGCTGGTGCCGATGGACGAGATACTTTGGATCGACGGGCAGCCTTTCGCGATTCCGGAGGGCAAGGAGAACGACCCGCAGTTCGCGGACATCAAGTCCCGTCCGTCTCTCTCGGATCTCAAGACTCTCCTCGATCCGCTGACCGAGTTTCCTGCGAAGATGTCGAAGTCGCTGAAGAACGTCGTCAACCCAGATGACGTGATCCGCGACTTCGGAGCCGATTCGCTCCGCCTATACGAGATGTTCATGGGTCCGCTGCAGGCTGTGAGGCCGTGGTCCACGAAGGGCGTAGAGGGCGTCCACCGCTTCCTGAAGCGCGCGAACCGTCTCGTCACCGAGACGCCTGTGGCGGACCGCGCGATGACGAAGGCCGAGGCCAGGAGCCTGAACGCGATGGTCAAGAAGGTCGGCGACGACCTTGAGGCGATGGCGTTCAACACTGCGATCTCGGCGATGATGGTGTTCGTCAACGAGGCGGAGGCGTTCGCAAAGGACGGCGGCTCCGGCGCCCTGCCCAGGGAAATGCTTGAGAAGTTCGTCCTGTGCCTTTCGCCGTTCGCGCCGCACCTGGGCGAGGAACTCTGGCAGTCCCTCGGCCACGACAGGACGCTTGCGTACGAGCCGTGGCCCGAGTACGACCCGCAGGCGCTCGTCGAGGACGAGGTAGAGGTGCCGGTGCAGGTGATGGGCAAGCTGCGCGGGCGCATACGCGTTCCGCTTGCCGCGACGCCCGCCGATATGGAGGCTGCGGCGAAGGCGAACGCCGATGTCGCGAAGTTCCTTGAAGGCAAGACTGTCGTCAAGGTGATCGCCGTCCCGAAGCGCATGGTAAACTTCGTCGTCCGCTGAGGCCGGAAAATGGTATAATGCGCAGGTGCTCTACTATCTTTCAAAGTTCCTGATGCCGTACTGGGGGCCGTTCCGGCTTCTTCAGTCCCATGCCGTGCTGCTTGCAGGCGGGACGGTTGTGGCGGCCGTCCTCATCGCGCTTTTCTTGCCGCGCTTGTGGAGCGGCCTGCCGCATGACCGCGGCAAGGCGATCTGCAAGGACACCGGCGGCATGAAGTCAGCCGGCAAGCCGACCGGCGCTGGCTTTTACGTGACGCTCCTTTGCCTGCCTGCCCTGATTCTCTTCGCGCCGCTGAAGTTCTGGGACATGATGGTGGTGGCCATGCTTTACCTTGCGATGCTCTTCGGTTATCTCGACGACCGCTCCGAGGTGCCGTGGGGTGAGCTGAAGAAGGGTTTGCTTGACGCCGTCGTGTCGGTTGCCATCGCCTGCTTTGTCTTTCTGGGGCATTCGCACGTTCCCTCCGGTCTTGCTGATATGCCGGAGTTCGCCATGACTTTCGGCGACGGGGCGCTGAAGGCTGCCGCCGCATGCGACTCGGCGCGGATGATTGTTTGGCTGCCTTTCGTGAAGGGGCTGTGGTTCGCCCCGTGGTGGATTTACGTCCCGTGCACGGCGTTCATACTGTGGTTCACGATGAACGCGACAAACTGCTCCGATGGCGTGGACGGGCTGGCCGGCACGCTGACGGTGATTACGCTCGTGATGCTGGCGGTGATACTCTACGTGGTCGTAGGTTACCGTCCGGTCGCGCACTACTTCCTCGTGCCAGTGTATGCGGAGTCGGCCAAGTGGGCGATTGTTGTCATGACCGTCGCCGGCGGATTCTGCGGTTACCTTTGGTACAACGCGGAGCCGTCGAAGGTTTTGATGGGCGACGCAGGCAGCAGGTTCCTCGGCATTCTCGTCGCAACGGCGTCGATCATGACTGGCAACCCGCTCCTGGTGCTGGCGCTGTCGCCGGTGGTCCTTGTCAATGGCGGCGGCGGGCTTGGCAAGCTTGTCCTGCTGCGACTTGCCAAGCGGCTCGGGTTCGACATAGGGGAGGATAACGTGATACGCAAGATCCGTTTCCCCCTGCACGACCACTGCAAGAAGAATCTCGGCTGGTCTAACGCCCAGGTGCTGATGAGGTTCACCTTGCTGCAGCTGGCCGTAATGCCGGCACTGCTGATGCTGCTCATAAAGATACGCTGATGTCGACGCTTGCCGCCATCTTGATGCTGGCCCTTTCCCGCGCGGAAATCATAGCGCGGTTCAAGGCGCCGGTGGTGACGCAGGCCGAAGGCATGGTAAGGGTCTATGCCGACTGCCCTGAGGACATGCGCCGCGAGTACCAGATGCCGGTCGCGAGCTTTGCCGCCGACACGGTGAAGATGCTGCGCCGCGGTCTCTCGTTGCGCTCGGAGCGCGTCGCTAGCCCGGGCATCGTCCTTTATATCGGCGACGTGCGCACCAACGACGCGTCAATAGTTGTCCGCGCCGTCACGAACGGGGCGGACGTCGTCACCCGCATATACTTGCGTGCGCCGGGCTATTCCGACATTGAGCGTCTCCGGCTGGAAGTCATAAAGGGGTTCTACCGCGTCGTCCGCAAGACGGAGATTTCGGACGCCGACGCGATTGCCGCGTACCGTGCCGCGGACCCCGAGCTGCGGATTCAGGACGAGCGGCGTCGTCTGGAAGAGTGGCTTGCCACCGGTCGCGGCGTGGCAGATGACGAGGAGGGGTTGCGCCTCATGCGGCGGATCTTGCGGCCAGGCGTCGCCTTCCCGCGCGACGTGCTTATCTTCGCTTCGCGTCTCTATCTCTATCCGCCGCAGCACGACCTCCGTTTCGCCGGGCGCTACGACTGCCTGTCCTTCCGGGAGGCGATCGCTTTCGTCAAGGCCGCGCCGGCGATACGTCCGCTCGCACTGGTCAAGGCCAAGGAGATGCCTGTCTTCGGCGGCGGACGAGGCCCTGCGCTCTCTGCGGCCGCAGACGCCTACATGTGCTTTTTGCTGGAGCTGGCGAAGGGCGAGAAGGACGCGGACGGGCTGACCAAGATGCTTGACGACGCGGACACATTGCTCAACGTCGCTTTCGAAGAAGCTATAAAAGGGGAGGGGGTCGTACAGACATGAAGAAGACGATTACCGACAGCACAGTTGACGCTGACATACTCGCGTACACCGTTGGGGACGATCCTGTTCTGGATCTCGCGCTTGCGAAGTGGGACTGCATGGGAACGGCCGCGCACGTCACCATGCTCTCCGAAATGAAGGGCTTGAAACGCCCCGTCGTCACCAAGGCCGAGGCCGCGAAGGTCCGCAAGGCCCTGGCCACCGTCGCAAAGCTCGCCGACGAGGGCAAGTTCCGGATCAGGGAGGACGATCAGGACGTCCACATGGCCGTCGAGCGCATGCTGACGGAGGCCCTCGGCGACCTTGGCAAGAAGATACACACCGGCCGCAGCCGCAACGACCAGGTTGCCGTCGACGTGCGTCTGCACATGAAGGACGAAACGCTCCGCGCCGAGGGCGAGGTAGCCGAGCTGGCGGAGTGCCTCGTGGTGTTCGGCGCGAAGGCTGGCCCTGTGCCTCTCGTCGGCCGCACCCACCTGCAGCCCGCGATGCCGTCCACTGTCGAGATGTGGGCGACGGGTCACGCCGAGATGATTCTCGATCAAGTGGAGAATCTGGAGGCCGCCTACCGTCTTGCCGACCTGAATCCGCTCGGCAGCGCGGCGGGCTACGGCGTGCCGCTGCCGCTGGACCGCGCCCGCACGACGGAACTGCTCGGCTTCTCGCGCACGATTCACAACTGCTTTGGCGCATCAATGGCGCGCGGAGAGTGCGAGGCGGCTCTTCTTTCGGCACTTGCGCAGCTGATGGCCGTCCTTTCGCGCCTTGCCGAAGACCTGATACTCTTTTCGATGCCGGAGTTCGGCTATTTCCGTCTGCCGCGTGCATACTGCACGGGGAGCTCCATCATGCCGCAGAAGTTCAACCCCGACGTCCTGGAGCTGGTGCGCTCCAAGGCGGCTCAGGTACTGGGGCTCCAGACCGCATCGCTGTCGCTTCTGCATGCCATGCCGGGCGGCTACAACCGCGACCTGCAGGACTGCAAGTGGCTCTACATGAAGGGGCTCGAGACGACGCGCACGACGCTGCGCATACTTGCGAAGGTCGTCGCAGGCGTGTCGGTCGACGCGGAGAAATGCCGCGCCGCATTTACGCCAGGAGTTTTCGCGACCGACGTTGCGCTCCGCAAGGTCGCGGCGGGCGTTCCCTGGCGCGACGCCTACCATGACGTGCGCGACCAGTTTGCCGCGCTCTACGACGGCAGGCCGGCG
Source organism: Kiritimatiellia bacterium (assembly GCA_017403825.1). Taxonomy (GTDB): domain Bacteria; phylum Verrucomicrobiota; class Kiritimatiellia; order RFP12; family UBA1067; genus UBA1067. The sequence continues at coordinate 4,704 of JAFRDO010000062.1, read as the reverse complement.
GAAGTCGCGAACCTCGATCCCGACGAGCAGGTCGCGCTGAAGACGCACGAAGGGACATGCATGGGCCTCGACCGCCGCCTCTACGCGAAGCGGATAGCGGACGTTAGGAAGTCCGCCGTGTCGCGGCTTCGCGCCCTCGACCGCCGCTGCGCCGCGCTGCTGAAATAATGCTCTTCGGCAACGCTAAGTTGACAAATCGTGGGAAATTTCATCTGGTAGGCGCCTAACCACTGGGGACAGTCCCCCTCATCGTTGGGGACAGTCCCTCGTTGGCAGGCGCCTATGGCGTCGTGGGGGGTGCTAATCGTCGGGAAATAATTCTCTTCCCAGAATGTGGTATTATGCTCACGTCTCGCGGGGACAGTCCCCGCCGGGACGCGACAACCACAACCGAAAGGAGAGATTCAAGATGGCAAGGACAAGGAGGATCAAGTTCTCGGACCGCGACGCGCTGCACCACGTCACGTCGCGCATATCCGGCCGGCAGATGCTGCTCGCCGGCGCGGCGGCCAAGTGCGACATGCTGGACGCCCTGAGGCGCGCGGCGGAGTTCAGCGGGGTGAACGTCGGTGCGTTCGCCGTCATGGACAACCACTTCCACGTGGTCGTCCAGGTGCCCGCGCACGAGGGGACAGTCCCCGAGGAGGAGGTGCTGCGGCGCTACGCGGTCCTGATGGGCGGCAGGGCGTCATTGCGGCTGGAGACGCGCCTCCGCAGCCTCCGCGAAAGTGGCGACGCTGCCGCCGCCGAGGCCGAGCTCGGCAGGCTGCGTGCGCGTATGCACGACCTCAGCCAGTTCGTGAAGACGTTCAAGGAGGAGTTCGGGCGTCTCTTCCGCAGGCGGGGCCCGTTCCCCGGGACGCTGTGGGAAGGGAGGTTCAGGAGCACGCTTATCGGCGGGGCGGAGTACCTTAGGAGGTGCGCGGCGTATGTGGAGATGAACCCGGTTAGGGCCGGGCTCGCCGCGCGTGCGGCCGACTACGCCTGGAACACCGTCGGGGCGGCGAGGAGAGGCGACGCGTTCGCGGCCCGCTGCCGCAAGTGGCTGCTTTCCGTCCTCGGCGTCATAACCGGGGACAGTCCCCATGAGGAGGGGCGACTCATGAGGCGTATAGCGCAGGTGTCTTGCGGGAAGATACTCGGGAGCGCGGCGTTCGTGTCTGAGATGCTGTGGCGGTTCTCGGACAGGGTGCGGTCGCGGAGCGCGCGGGCGAGGGCGGTGGACGGGATCGTGTACGCGTCCCACGGCTGGAGGCTGGCGGCGCGACTGGAGGCGGCGGCGTGAGCGAGGGCGGAACCATGGATTGCGGCATTGGAGAAATAGGGACTGTCCCTGGAGGGTGAAATGTAGCTGTTTGTCAGTCTACGCCATGGAAGGCATGGACGAGCCTGAGTGCTGGAGACTGTGCCATGCGAATGGCGCCTTGCGGACACACCTCGTGGCAACAGGCGCAACCCACACAGGCCTGCCGTTTTAGGACGGGGATTCCGTGCGCTTGCGCGTCGGGTCGCGCGAGCGCATGGACGGGACAGGCCGCGAGGCATCTTCCGCAGCTTATGCATCGCGCGGTGTCGATTCGAGGCCGTACCCACAGGACCCGTGCCGCCACGCGCATGAGGCAGGCCGGCACAAGATCCAGCAGATGCGATCCCACGGGAACTTCAAAGGACGCAACGTCCACCTGATCGCCCGCCAGCTCGGGCTTATGCAGGTCGACCATTCCCTTCAGGTAGGGAACTGACGTTGGCTTGAGATGCAGGATGTTGCATAGCGCGATGTCGAGCGCAAAGGGGTCGGCCGACGCGGCGAGAAAACCGAGGCGCACGGGGCGTCCGTTGGCGGGGCCTTGCCCCTCCATGCCGATAACGGCGTCCGCAAGGCTGACTGTCGGCGGCAGGACGCGCCAGATGGCTTGGACGAGGCGTCCGAAATCATTGGGCTTGGGGTAGAGACGGTGGAGTGTAGTCTTGTCGTAGCCTGGTACGGCGCCGTAGAGGTTCTTTACGGCGGCCGTGAGCTTCGTTAGCGCGTGGCTTTTCACCTTCGGCAGGCTGACCACCAGGTCGGCTTCGGCCACGGGACCGGCGATGGCGAACTCAAATCCGTCCACGTTGCAGGCGCGCACGCCTTCCTGCTCGAACGAGACGAACGGCACGCCTTCGTCCTCACAGACTGCGCCGACGCCCGTGCGCTTCAGCACGGCGCGTATGTTTGCGGCGCTGGCGGGGCTGTCGCCGACGGCGACTCGGGCGCCGGCGGACTTGAGGTGGCGTATGACGAGCCGGAGGACGGCCGGGTGGGTGGTCACGGCCTGATCGGGCGTGCGGTCGGTCAGTAGATTCGGCTTGATGAGGACGCGGCGCCCCGCGACAGTCTGCGGGTCTAGCAGCGTGCTTTCGGCGAGGAGCCTCGCAAACGCCGGCGCGAGCGCGTCCGCGTAGTCTGCGCAGCGGACGATCTGCACGGTGCGCGCTGGCGGATTGCGTAAGATGTCCGTTGACATGAAAAGCTTAGGCGCGCTTCAGCTGTCGAGGGCGGCGAGGAGAGCCTTCATCTGCCTGTCGGTGCCGATCGTGATGCGGAGCCTGTCGCCGGTCTTCGGGCCCTTGAAGTAGCGCACGAAGATGTTGCGAGCGCGGAGTTCTTCGAAGATCGTGGCGGCCTTTGCAGGCGCGGGGGGCTTTGCGAAGACAAAGTTCGATTCGGACGGAATCACGTCCCACCCCCGCGATTCAAGCGCATGGATGAAGCGTGTGCGCGTCTTTACGACCTTCGCGACATTGGCGCGCATCCAGGCCTGGTCGCGGACGGCCGCGAGGGCGACGGCCTGGGCGATGGCGTCCACGTTGTACGAGTCCTTGACCTTGTACATCGCGGCAATCAGGTCCGCGGGCCCGACGCACCAGCCGACGCGCAGCCCGGCGAGCGAATAGCTCTTCGAGAACGTGCGCATGACGATGACGTTCCTGTTTGTCGCTTCGGTCGCCAGGCGCATGCAGTTCGTGTGCGCGAAGTCTGCATACGCCTCGTCGACGATAACGACGCCTGGGAACGCCTTTGCGAACGCCGCGACGGTCTCCGGCTCGGCGAATGCGCCGGTGGGCGCGTTCGGGTTCGTCCAGAGGAACAGCGAGACGTTGCGGCTGGCAAGCTTCGGCGCGAGGGACGGCGCGTCAGCTGCGTCGGCAGGGGGCGGAACGCCGACCCACTTCACGTCGCGTATGGCGGCGAGCGTCTTGTAGAGCGAATAGCTGGGGTCGAGGGAGCCTATCGCCTCGTCGTCCTCGACAAACGTCTTTGCCGCGACGGAGAGAACCTCGTCGGAGCCGTTGCCGACGAATATGCGTTCCGGCGTGGTGCCGCACATCGCGGCGAGCGCGGAGCGCAGCTCGGAAAAGACAGGGTCGGGATAGCGGCGAAGCCGGTCCAGGTCGAACCTGCGGAGGACTTCTGCGCACGCCGGCGACGGAGGATACGGGTTTTCGTTCGTGTTTAGCTTGACGACGCGCCGCGACGCCGGCTGCTCGCCGGGAGTGTATGCCTCAAGGCGCCGGACGGATCTTGTGATTCTCATCGGGCGCCCGTTACCTTACGAGTTCGGCGCTGGTCTGAAGCACCTCCCGCTTCAGCAGCAGGAAGATTATCGGCTCGCTGATGTAGCGCGAGGCCACGTTGCGCACCCCGTGCGCTCCGAGGTCCTTCGCTTCTTCGTTGAGCAGACGCATGTTGGTGTCGAGCTTCACTGTGTTCGTGAACCAGCTGCAGACCTGCTGGTTGGGATAGTCCGGGTCGCCGGAGAACAGCGGAATGCAGTAGAACAAGTAGCAACCCGAGTTCTCCACCACGATTGAATCGGCCCCTCCGGAGGATGCCACCTCGACGTTGACGCAGCCTGAGGCCAGCGCAAGCGCGGCAGCCGCGCCGAGCGGCAGCAGGAGGTTTCGCAGAACCGTTCTCATTTCGCCGGCCCTCCTTTCAGCGTGGCGGACACCGACACTTCCTTGTAGCATATCACGTAGGGTATCGGAAATCCGAACAGCGTTATGAATATGCTGTCGGCGTTGTGGTAGACAGGGCACTCGATCTCGCGGCCTGCGGCGTAGTCGGCGAGGCGCGCTTGCACCTTCTCCATCGTCACGTCGTTCCGGAACATCACGCAGCCGCACGACGGGTCGGCGCTGGCGTTGCCGCAGACGAACGGAATGCAGTTGAAGAGAGCCCACCCGTAGTTCCTGGCCAGGACGTGCTCGCCGTCGCCGTCGCGCATGGAGGCCTTGTCGAGCGAGAAGCACCCCGCAAGGCAGAGCGCCGCGCATGAAAGCGCTGTCAGTGCAGATTTTCTCATAGGCGGTATTATACGCCATTTTCCGCGCCCGCGCAACTGGCTGCCCCGAAAATGCGGCGATGGTGACAAGACAGAGTGAATGCAACCCCTCCGCGAAGCGGAGGTTGCATTCACTCTGTCGTTCCGATTGATTGCATTGAGTCTGCCTGTATCATGGGGGGTTGCATTCTCTCCGCCACAGGCAAGGATGGGGAAAAGATTGTTCTATTGATGGAGCGGCGTCATCCAACGCCCCCATGGGGGCGGCCCGTCGCATTTAACCCGCCGCAGGCGTTTTGGAGTATCATCCGCCCCCTCCGGCAATCCCGCCGGAGACAACGAAAGGAACAACAAATGACAGAAGGAAAGAAGCACATGG
>JAFRDO010000061.1 GCA_017403825.1 Kiritimatiellia bacterium | reverse complement strand
GCGTCCGCCGCGGCCGCGGTCGCGTCCCCTGTTGCCGTCGCCGCCGGACGGACGGCCACCTTCGCCGCCCTTCTTCCGCTGTTGCTGCTGTTGTTGCTGCTGCGGACGCTGTTGCTGACCGCCGCCGCGCTTGGGCTGCTGCTGTCCGCGCTGTTGCTGCGAACCACCGCGCGCCTCTTGCGCCTGGCCGCCCTTCTTCTTGTTGCCGCCTCGTCCGCCCCGCTTGAGCTGCTGCTGCTTGTCGCCGCCCTGCTGCTGCGGCTTCTTGCCGGATATCACGGCGGCTATCTTCTTCAAAAATCCAAAAGCCATGTCTGAACCGAAAATGCCATGATGACGCGAGAACGGGAACGGCGGCGCTGACGCCGCCGTTCCACGCACCACCGCGCGAGAATCAACGCTTCGAGAACTGGAAGCGCTTGCGGGCTCCGGGCTGACCGGGCTTCTTGCGCTCCTTCATGCGGCTGTCGCGAGTCATGCAGCCGGCCTTCTTCAGGGCCGTGCGCGTCGTCTCGTCTGCCGCGACAAGCGCACGGGCAAGCCCGTGGCGGATCGCACCGGCCTGGCCGGCGATGCCGCCGCCCTTCGCGGAAACGACCACGTCGACCTTCTCCATGTCATAGCCGGAGATGGCGACGGGCTGACGCAGATAGTCACGAAGCGCCTCGGAGGGCAGGTACGTCTCCAGCGCGACGCCGTTGACCGTCCACTTGCCGCTGCCTTCGACGAGGGTCACGCGGGCGGTCGCCGTCTTGCGGCGGCCGGTGCCAGCGGAGATAGCCTTCTTGATAGCCATTTTCCTAATCCTCCCTTAGAGCTTGATTTCGACCGGCTTCTGCGCCGCGTGGACATGGGACTCGCCCGCAAAGACCTTGAGCCTGGTCATCATCTTGCGCGCGATGTTGTTCTTCGGGAGCATGCCCCACACGGCCTCCTTGATCATGCGGTCCGGATGGGACGCGCGCATCTCGGCGGCGGTGAAGTGCTTCAGGCCGTTCCGGTAGCCGGAATAGCGCTGGTAGTCCTTCTGCTCTTCCTTCTTGCCCGTGAGCTTGACCAGCGCAGCGTTCGTGACGATCACGAACGCCCCGGCGTCAACCGAAGGATCGAACGTAGGCAGGTCCTTCGCACGGAGCTTGTTTGCGATTACGACGGCGAGACGCCCGAGCGGACGGTCCTTCGCGTCGATGTGGAACCACGGACGCTTGTCGCCCGGATTCGGAGCACGGTAGCTCTTCTGCATCTTCTTTCTTCTTTCCTTGTCGCGGATTTGTGCCCTTTGTCCGGGGTTTTGTCCGCAGTTGTTTCCCAGGCCACCGGTTAGCCCCCGATGACGTATTTTGTGTAGTATACCAAAAATGCGTCCCTGTGCGCAATAGCCCCGGCAGGCGTCATTCGGCCTTCTGGAGCATGAAGACCTGTCCGTCCGAACCAAGACGCCCGGCAAGCTCCGCATAGGGCACGTCTTGAACGGATGAGCCGCGCGCCACGGCAATCGATGCGGCAGTCCCCGCCACCTGCCCGAGAGCGAAGAAGACCGGCTCCATGCGTATCGAGCCGAACGCGATATGCGACGCCGAGAGGCACACCGGCACGATCAGGTTCTCGCATTCGCCGCGCTTAGGCAGCACCGCTCCGTAGTCGATGGGATACGGCTTGAACCGCTTTCCGGTCGCCGCGTCGATCTTCACCTCCACGTCGCCTTCGTTGTGCACGAACCCGTCAGCTCCGACGTAACGCCTGACGTGATGCGAATCCATCTGGTACGCCCCCATCGCAACCGGACGCGGCGCGACCTTCGTGCCCCAGCAGTTATGCTCGGTCATAACGTACTCGCCCACCATGCGCCGCGCCTCGCGCACGTAGAGCTGCGTCTGCCATCCGTCGCCAAGCCCGTCCTTGAACTCGTCTTTGCAGGTGCCCCACTTGGAGACCTCGCTGCGTATCTTCTCGGGCACGCGCGGATGGTAGGCGAGAGTCCACATCAGTCCGCGCTGGTACTTGAGGTGCGCCGCGCGTATCTTCTCGCGCTCTGCATATGCAGCATCCGGCCAAGCCCAGTTCTGCCCGATGAAGTCGGTGGCAAAGCCGGTGCGGTTGTTCGTGTCCGTCTTCCTGTTCGGCATCTTCGAGTTGATCCACGGCATTCCGTCGCGGTCGAGCGGGGCGATTGCGAGGTGCCTGAACAGCAGCTCGTAGTCGCGCTCGTCGTAGCCCTCGGGCTTCTTGAACGGAATGCGGTTCTCCGGGTCGTCCGTAAGGCACATGCGGAAGCAGTACGCCTGCACGCGACTGTCGCCGTCTCCCGGCTTCATGGCGGAATCGTACGGTTCCACGCCGAAGAGGAGCCCGCTCTTGGGGTCGCCCTTCACGACGTACGGGTCGACGCCTACGTTCAGCTGATGGTGCGTGGCCTGCGCCGGCTGGTTCCCGTTGAGCGTTTCGCCGTAGACGGAGTTCGCCTCGCGTCCGACGGTGTACGACACGCCTGCGGCAGCCATGAGATCGCCTTCATACGTCGCGTCGACGAACACCCTGCCGCGGTAGACGTTGCCCGAGAGCGTCCTGATCGAGACGATCCTGCCGTTCTCCTTCACCACGCCCTTTTCACGATCAAGCCATTCGCCACGCCGTATGTCGAGCCCGTCACGCTTCTCCCAGCCTTCGAGAATGGCGAGAGCGGCGGAAGGCTCGAACGTCCACATCGACTCCTTGCCCTTCGACCCGGCGCACTGCCCGTCGGGGAAATATGACTCGGGCTTCTGCCGCGTCCAGCGCTTCGGATCGGCGTAGTACGCGGCTACGGCCTTGTAGAACTCAAGCGCGATGCCGCCGAATGCAGACTTGTTGCCTATGTCGGTCTGGCCGAGACCGCCAGTGGTCAACCCGCCAATGCGCGTCTCAGGCGAGACGATGACTGCGCTTCTGCCCATGCGCTTCGCCTGGATCGCCGCCGATATCGCCGCAGGGCTGCTTCCGTATATGACAACGTCGCATATCTCATCGGACACAGGCCCTGAATTCATGCAGCCAGCAAGCGCACACGCCGCAACACATGCGGACACCATCAGATTCGTGTTCATTGTTTTTCTCCTTTTCAAATCTTAATTCTGCCTTGAAATCTCAACCACGTCGAGGCGGACCTCTTTCGTGGCGCCGATGCCGCCGCCCCGCTCCCACGGGCCGTAGCCGAACTCGAACACCAGCTTGTCGTTCAGCACGGTCGGACGAAACTCGTACCACGCATAGCCGTCGCCTACTTCGTCGACGTTCCGCTCTATCGCCTCGCCGCCCCTGCCGAGAGTCTGCGCCTCTCCAAGATTCGTGATGGCCACCGGCTTGGCGCCTCTCTCGGCAAGCGTTGCCCTGAACGCCGCGCCCTTGCCGCCGTCGCGCACGACCTTTGCGCGGAACCGCACCTTGTACGGCACGCCCTCGTCGAACGCCACCCTCGAGAACTCGAGCCGCGCCATGGGCTTTCCGCTGGAAGGCAGGAACGTCAGCGCCTTTCCGAAGGCACATTCGCCGTCGTCGAAGAGCTTGGCGTGACGCCCCGATACAATGAAAAGATCCCCCGGAGGTATGATTGCCTTGTCGCACGAATGCGGCTCGTCCGTGCGCCCGTACACAAGCTTCCAGTCCGCAAGCTTGCAAGGCTCCCAGCAAAGCCCCGCCGCAAGGCGCATGGCGTGACCGTCCTTCTTGGTTGACGCCATGGTCTCCGTCACGCGACGCCAGTCGTCACGCAGTTCCTTGGGAGCAACGCAGTTGCCGGGATTGCGCGAAACGAAGAAGCACTTCGCATTGGCGGCATACCGATCCAGTTCCGTGACAACTGGAACAAGCCCTGAATAGCGGACGTTCCTGTAGCGCACGGGATCGTCCTTCACCGCCTCTTCCGCCTTGGCGAAGAGCGACTTCGCCCAGACGGAGAGATCCGCCGTGTACCACGACGGAGGGTTCGCGTCGAAAATACCGAGCCGTTCCTTCGGGTGCGCGATGGCCTCCTTCCTCAGCCGCTCGAAGTATTCGCGCACGAACGGCGCCGCCGCGCCGTAGTAGCCGGCGAAGAAGCGGCCGAGAAGAGCCTTTTCGTCTTGCTCGGGGTTCCACATCAGCTTCGCGAGAAGCCATGCCTTCAGCTCCTCGAAGTCGCAGTGGAACGTGGTTGCGCCCTCCATGAACATGTATTTAACCCCGTTCGCAAGGTACGTGCGCAGATTCGGGGCGAACGTGTGCTCTGACGGGAACGAATAGAGGAAGTTGTGGTAGTTGGTGGAGTAGTCCCAGACAAGAAGATGGTCTGAAATGCGACCCCACTGCTCAAGGTCATCCATGTAAAGCGAATCCGCCTTGAACGCACGCTCCGCGAAAGGCACGGCGTGTCCGATCTCGATCGCGCAGAGGCACGGCATCACGTTCCGGCGCGGACGCGTAACCTTTGGCGGCTTGCGGGAGTACTGGAAGATGAGCGTTTCAACCAGCACGTCCGGGCGCACCTTCTCCACCTCGGCCGCTACGGCGTTCACGAACCTGAGCAGCGAACCCGTCGGGCCGCCTTCCTCTTCGTCGACCGCCCTGCACTTCGCGCAACGGCAGTACATCCGGTTGTCGTTCTGGCTCACGCCAACGACGTTCGCCTCCGGATCGGCGGCAAGACGCTCGAGGACATTCGACACCACTATCCGCAGAACTTCTGGATTCGTGAGGCACGGCTGTATTTCCTTCCCGCTGCGGCGGCGTCCGTCGACCTCGCAGAAGTACTCGGGATGGCTGTCGAACCACACTTCGGACGGCAGCAGATGCTGGAACGTATGCCCTATGCCAACCCCTTTGCAGAACCGCAGCGCGGCACCGCCTCGCTCCGCAGGTATGACCGGCGTCGTCTCGCCATTTATGCGCAGACGCGCCGCAAACTGCGGATTCTTCCTGACAACGCCCCAATCCGTGGTTCGCACCCTGAATGCAGGCCTTTGAGTCTCGTCGAATCCTGCCGGCACCGCAAGCACCTCGGCCTCAGGCACTGTCTCGCAATCCGGCGAGAACCATCCGCATCCGCCGAATCGTTCCAGCAGCTCATAGACGCCGTACAACGCGCCCCTTGCGTCAGAGCCGAGGACGTAGAGCCTGTCGCCCTTAACGGCGATCCTGAAGCCCTCGTCGCCGAGCGTCGCGATGTCGAAGCCGTCGCCCAAGGCCTCCCCTGTCCAGCGCGTATCGCCGATCACGACCATCCTGCCGGACGGCGCCTTAGTATCCGCAGTCAGCGGAAGCTCGACGCCCGTCAAGCGCTTTGCGTATTCGCAGAGTTCGCTGGCGGCGAAACGGACTGCTGGCGACGCGTGTTCGGACACGACGACGGTGCAGTCAGGCGCAGCCCCTCGCCGAGCTACCACGAAGTCACCGTCGCACGCAGCGCAGCCGCACAGCACCACAACCACCATTGTGGCTACTGCCCTAAGACTTGTTGTCAGCATCATGTTCTGCGACATCATTGAATGATTAAAAACATTCCGCGCCTGTACCCTTCCAGCGTCACGGTCGTATCAGTGACAGTCACACCCCACGACCAACTGTGCGGGGCGGTGCCGACCAGCCCGCCAGCCTTCAGCAATTCCTGCGATTCGGCAGGGATGGATGTCGCGGTAAAGAGCGTGACGGAACAGGAGTCCATGCCCGTGACATCAGGCAGGGCATACTTCACGTCGCCAGTCACCGTAAGCGTACCGATGCCCGAAAGCTCTGCACCAGTCGCGCCGCCGTTGAAGGCGACCGTCACGTCGTTGCCGCCGAACGAAGCCGAGCCCGCGATGGCGCCGCCGTTCAGCTCAAGAGTCTTTGCGCCCGAAAGCGTCGCGTCGTCGAACGTCTGCACATCAGTGCCGCACACGGCGAGCGTGCCTTCGCCTGTCACGCTGCCAGAGAACGTCGCCGGAGCGCAGGCGTTGATCTCTCCGACGGCGTTCAAGACGAGATCCAGCGATCCCGCGCCCGAAAGCGGCCCGAACTGCTCGTAGTCCGTCGCAAGCTTCAGCGTGGCATTGTTGCTGATCACGACCGGCGAACGGTCACCAAGCGAATCGCCCGCGCCCATGTCTAAAAGCGGCCACTTCTCCGCAACCGGGAACGGCCCCAACTCTTGGTAGTTCTTCGTAAGCACATCCTGCGTCGGCTCGTAGTTGCGCATCGTATCGACCTTGTAGTACGTTGTACCGTTGAACGAAACCTCCAGATCCCACGTCCGCGGCAGGCGACAGTTCTGGGAGTTCTTGGGCGAAGTGCTGGTCAGCGAATAGGCGTCGAACTCCAACACTTCATGGGCGTTGATCACCACATAGCTCGGCATGCCCCTTATGAAGAAACGATCAGAGTTGCCCGCAGAGCCATCGCCATAGGAAAGGACGTTGTTGCACAGGTTCGTCTGATTGCCGGAAATCACCGACGAACCCGTCATCGAAGCGGTTGTGGCGGAAGGCCACGCGATGCGCTCACCGTCCTTCATAAGACTGATCTCCGTCAGCTGCCATCCGTAGGCATTCGCGTCGGCATCGGGGGCGTACGTTTCATACACCGTGAACCGGATATATTGCGCCTTCAGCTTGCGGTGCGTATCGCGCACCGTGCCCGACGCGAACAACGAAGGATTGAGCGTTGTGAACACCGTGCCGGCCGTCTCGGCAACTCCGTTCAAATAAAACGGTCCGCGCGGCAAACCGCTCAGATCGTCTGCGCTGCTTGATTTCCCCTGCCAGTTCTGATCGCCAAGCCGTGCTGTCGTTGCCTTGTAGTCATCAATGTCTTCCTGTGTCATTGGGTGCGAATCCATGGCGACAACCGTCCAGGACCCGTCGGTACCCGCGTCTGAAACCTCGATTTTCCATGAAGTCGGCAAACGTCTCGCCACATCATACTCATGCCTGTGCGAAGACCACCATTTGTAGGAACTGAACGTCACCGGTTCTTTGGCGTCAATTATGGCTGGCGGATAGCCTGAAGTGCCATCTGTATATTTTCCCATCAGAAACCTTGTGGTGATATCCCCGTCAACAAGTTTGTTGTCTGCATGCGATTGCGTGTTGGACGGCTTTGTTGCAGTTGCGCCACTTGGCCATGCCACCGCGTTTCCGTTCGCGTCGAGAAGCTGGAACTCGTGCATCGCCCATGGGTAGGTTCCATCCGCACCCGACACTGCAAGCGGTGTGATGCGGATATACCGCGCCGTCACGGAAGCGCGCTTGCGGGCGACGGTAAGCGTACCATCATGCACTTCGGTCGGTCCCGTGTAGGAAGCGTCTTCCGTCTCGATGACGCGCTCGCCGCTCCCGCGCTTGACGAGACCGAGCGGCCCGCTCTCGCCATCGGAGAGCTTGCCGAACAGATGCTCTCCGGCGCGGGTGTCGTCCAACAGTATCGACACGGGTTCAGAACCGCCGTTCACGATGGCCAGATTCTGCGCGCTAGTGATGGAAACCGGCTGTTCGGCACTGACGGAGGGCGAGAGCGCGAGCGTCCCCCGCAGATAGGCTTTGCGAGCAGCGGCAGTAAATATTCCCGTATAGCCGGAAAGGTCTCCCGGTGCAAACGTGCTGCCATCCTCGATGGATATTCCGCCTGAACCCGTCAACGAGCCAAAAGCCAACGGTTCCGTGCTGGAGAAGCGGGATGCTGTGCTCACGCCAAGTGAAATCGCCGTATTTCCGTTGAACGGATTTCCCGGACGGCTCTCCGCCGAGAAAAGGATGTTGGTGGACGATGTCGTCGCCTGCCGGGAATACCACTGGTAGTTGCGCCGGGAATCGGCAAGGAGCCAGCCGTTGTTATCAACGCGCTTCACATACACGTCCCATCCAGACGGACGATAGGAGGTATCCTGATCCGTCCCGTCGAACGGCGTGATCCTGTAGCCGTCAATCGCCGCAAGGTCGGACGTGGAAAGCGTAATCGTCTGCTCGCCCGTTGAGGCGGCCATCCAATATGAATTCGCCCGATTGTCAAACAGTTTCTCGACGGGATTATCTTGGGAAGCCGTGGACGAGGCGGTTGCGCTGGTGATTGTCACCGGAACACCCTTGTAGGTTACGCTGATTTCACCAAGGCGCATCGGCTTCGTGCCGTCAACCGGCGGCTGGAACACGAACTTCACGAAGTTAGCCCTGTCGAGAACCTGCAACCGCGAGGAGCCGATCATGTTGATCGACGAAAACGATGCCGAACTTGCCGCCAGTCCGGTAATGTTGAACGGATTGTCCAGGCAGCTGGCAATCTCGATCTTGCCGGGCGATTCCTCGAAAGTGCCCCAATAGTAGGAAGAGGTGGAACTCGTCAGCGTAATGACGGAACCACTTGACGATGTATTGATTATACGGCCATAGTTGCTTCTGTTTTCATCGCCCATGCCAGAGGCATTCGTGATGCGCAAGGCGCTGAACGTCTTCCCGTTCACGTCAAGCGTGCCATGAACATGAAGGACGTAGTTGGCGCCGAAAGGATTGTCAATGCCGAGCTTGAGCGACACCCCTTCTGCTATCTTCAGGTGCGTCAGCGTTGACGGAAGTTGGCTGACAATCGTCCCGTCACCGGAAGTGACAGTCATCGTAGTGTCTTGAATCGTGTACTCCGCGCCGGTGATGTATACCGGATCGTCGGCGAACGAACAGAGCATCGTTCCCATTCCAATCACAGCCACCGTCATTCTGATTGATGTCATTTTCATTGTCGTTTGCCCTTTCTCGGTATCATTTCGCAATCCTAATTATCAGCGTTCCGTAGACATTCGTCTTAGCTGACGGTCTGACCGCAACGCGCCTGCCGTCCCATTTCGCGTCCGCCGCGACCCATTCCGCGCCGTCAAGAATCTCCACGTTTCCGCCGGCATGCGGTTCCGTCACCTCAAAGACAAAAGAATCGGCGGGGTCGCAGGAGAGGTTGACCGCGTGTGCAAACAGCCGCCTGCCATCGTCGTTCGCAAGGAGCATCACATTCGCCCGGTCAATCACCCTGACCGGCACCACGCGATCTCCGCCAATGCGGCGGAAGAGGCCCACGAGAAAGTCACGCTTTGCAAAGCTGAATATATTCGGCGACTTGCAGCCAGCCAAGTTCACTGCCATCACCGCGATCTTGCCACCCAAGGAGTTTTCAAAATAGGTTATGGAAGGCTGATCCCCCTTCTTTGACGAAAACACAGCGAGATTCTCGGCTCCAATCGACGACAGGCGCGAAACGGCGCTTCCGTCAAGACCATAGTTCTGGTGAAACGCGCAAGGGAACGTTATCTGCGCGCCCTCCGAAGCGAGACGTTCGCCTGCAAAATCTATCTTGTCGCGCAAAGCGGCCTTCACGCCGATAAGGCCTGCAAAACCCATTTCAGTCAAAGCCTCCGCCGCCGCGCCGTCGAGAAACACGCCGCCGGACAACAGGTTTGTTATCGCGGCACCGTCCATGTACCTGAACGCATGATGCCCCGCAAGCAGCTTCACAGGCGACTCCGCCGTCGTCACCGGGATTCCAAGACGGTTCAACGTGCGATACCACGCCTTTTCGTCGCGCGGGCGTTTCGCGTCCCACTTGTCCCCGATGCGGACATAGGGATTGAACGCCACCTGCACGCCAACGATTCGCCCCGTCGCCGCCTCGCGCTTCACCGCCGCGAAACGCGCAACATCCTGCCTGTACATGTCAAGGTAGTCGGGGGAGGTTGTGAGCGCATCGGCGCGGCCGCTAATGGCGTCGAAAAGCGGTTCTGTGTAGCCCATCGCAGTCGTGGCCGATATCAGCGCGCTCATCCTCGCCGCAGAGGCGTAGAAACGCGAATGCGGGCACGGATCGGCCTCGTAGAGCGTCTCCATGTCCGGATCAAGGTTCTCCTTCGACCATTGTGCGCAGAAGAGAAGTCCGGACGCTTCAACGGGAAAGTCGTGTCCGTAGACCGCTCCCCACCACCGTATGGCAGGCCTGTGCCTCCCGGCAAGGATGGTCGCCATCATCGCGGACTCCCGCTCCGGAAACCTTCCCGGGGCGCAATAGACAAGGCGCGTGTCGGGCGACGCATCTGCTACGGCGGCGGCGGTCGCCTCGGCCATGCGCTTAAGGTCCTCGAACTGGAACAAGTGCCAGGCCATGCGAAGCTCGTCGCCGCGCCTGTCGCTGCGCTTAAGGCCCTTGACAAGCGCCGCGCGGTCTCGCCTGACTCCGGTGAGCTCCGCAAATCTGCGCAGATGGTCCTCGCAAAAGCACCCGAAGCCCCAGTAGCGGAAATCGTCGCCGAACATGTGGAACGGCGGTTTCGCCTCCGCGTCGACTGCGGCGCATTTCGCGGCAAAATCCCTGCGGAAGCCCTCGTCGCCGAAGCATGCCGTGAATTCGCGGACGCTCCCATCCTCGCGCGTGTACTTCTGCCACGGATGGTTTATGCCGCAGTTCATCGTGGGAAGCATCATGTAGCCGACATCTATTCCGTCGCTCGCCACCGCCTCCCTGACCGCACGCAGTGTGCAGCCTATCTTCCTGTAGGCATCAACGCCCATCATGCCGTTGATGCGCACGGAATGCCCTGGCGAGGAAAGCACAAACCGCGATATGGCTCCGCGTTCCTTTATCGCCCTAAGCTTCTGCGCAATCGCCTTGGCGTCGCCGTTCAAGAGAGGCGCTGACATCGGCAGCACAGCACCGCCGATTTCTTCCGCGAAGCACGCTGCCGCCGCGAGCGCCGCGAAAGCCGCAACAAGAATCTGCGCCATCTTTGTCATCAACATCTTATTTGATCAGCAAAACCATTCCGCGCTTGCGTCCTTCCAGCGTCACGGTCGTGTCGGTGACGGTGACATTCCACAACCAGCTGTGCGAGACATTGACAAACTCCCCGGTCTCCAACAGCGCCTGCGAAGCGGCGGGGATGGATGTCGCGGTAAAGAGCGTGACGGAACAGGCGTCCATGCCCGTGACGTCAGGCAGGGCGTACTTCACGTCGCCCGTCACCGTAAGCGTACCGATGCCGGAGAGCGCCGCACCAGTCGCGCCGCCGTTGAAGGCGACCGTCACGTCGTTGCCGCCGAACGAGGCCGTGCCTGCAATCGCACCGCCGTTCAGCTCGAGCGTCTTCACGCCCGAGAGCGTCGCGTCGTCAAACGTCTGCACGTCAGTGCCACACACTGCAAGCGTTCCTTCGCCCGTCACACTGCCGGAGAACGTCGCCGGAGCGCAGGCGTTGATCTCACCGACCGCGTTCAACACCAGATCCAGCGCACCAGCGCCGGAGAGCGGCCCGAACTTCTCGTAGTCTGCATCGATCTTCAGCGTTGCGTTGTTGCTGATCGCCACCGGCGACGCGTCGCCAATGGCATTCGCGGCATAAGTATCAAGATATGGGAACTTGTACAACAGAGGGAACGGTCCGACAGTCTGATACGGAGTCGCCAACACCTCTGCGGGCGGCACATAGGCACCGACGTCATCAATGGGTGTGAAGGACGATCCGTCTAGGGAGATTGCGAGCCGCCATGATTTCGGGAGTCGATCGTTCTGGTTGCCCGGGTTTCCGGTCGTTGTGAAGGAGTAGGCGTCAAACTCGATCTCCTGCCCAGCGTCTATCGTGACATAGCTCGGCACTCTGTTGACGACCGTGCGCTCGGGATCAGGCCAATTATCTTTGAGATCAGCGTCACCTTCCGCCCAGACGATGTTATTGACGAGGTTCGTGAGCGCCGAGTTGTGCGATGTCAGCAAGGTCGAGCCTTCAAGAATCGGCTCAGCCGTTGTTATAGGCCACAACAGGCGCTTGCCGTCCTTCCAAAGGCTGAACTCCGCCATCTGCCAGCCGTAGGCGTTCGGTCCGGCAGTCGGCCGCTGCGTCTCGTACACACGCAGGCGGAAATAGCGGGATTTCAGCGGACGGTACGCATCGCGTTCCGTGCCGTCTGCAAAATAACTGCTGCCGAGCGTGTAAAGATATGTGGCGGACGTATCTGCTGCACCCATCACAAACGGACCGCGAGGCACACTGTTCGCACCAACCCATGACGAACTCTTGGCCTGATCTTCAGCGGTCCATCCGAAGGCACTGACATCGCAAGTCAGCCAGGTCACATTGTTGGTCGATATTTCGATCTTCCATCTTGTTGGCATGCGATCCTTGTCTGCACTATGGTTGTGAGCCGTGTACCAACGATAGGAACTGAACGTTACGGTCGTCCCTGCATCTATCGTCGCCGACGGATAGGTTTCCGTATTGCCATCCGCCCATTTCGGCATCAGCATCCTTGATGAGGTGTTTCCATCGACAAGTTGGTGCAAGTAGGCAGCCGGAAGGTCTGCCGTGCCATCGGCCTTAACAACTGTAGGCGTATTAGGCCACGCGATGTCATCTCCGTTTTCATTTACGAGAATGAACTCGTTCATGCCCCAGGGATAATCAGCATTCGCGCCCTGCGTCGCAAGTGGCGTAATGCGGATGTATCGTGCTGAATACGAAGCTCGGCTACGCCGCTTGCCGACGGTAAGCGTGCCTTCATGCACTACCGTAGGGCCGGTGTAAGAAGCGCCCTCCGTCTCAAGGATGCGCTCGCCGGCATCGCGCTTCACAAGACCGAGCTTGCCGTTCGCACCGTCCTTCATCTGCCCGAAAAGATGCTCGGTGCGAGTGCTGTCCATAAGTACGGAGACGTCGTCCGTTCCTCCGTTGACTATGGCTATGTTCTGTCCGTTGGTTATCGTCAGCACATGTTCGGCGCTTTGACCTGCGACAAGCGCAAGCTGCCCTTGTTGCCCCATAGTCTGGCCATTCGCAAGGAAATTGCCCGTAAATCCAGCAAGATCCGCCGCCGCGAACACGCTGCCGTTTTCAAGCAGGATGCTCTTCGTCGCGTCGCCAGACAGCGATGCCACAGACTCGGCAGCCGTATGGGAAATGCGGACGTTCGGCGACTTCGTGCTTAAAACCGTGAATTCCGTGTCCGGACCAAACAGGTTTCCGATGCGCGAGTTTGCGGCGAAGAGAACATTCGTTGTGGAAGTATTGCTTTGGTTGGTGAGCCATGGCAAATCAGCGCTGTCTCTTTCGTCAACCAGAACCCATCCGATGAACTGATGCCGATAGGCATATACTTTCCATCCTGAAGGCGTATAGGTATTAGGTGGCATGCCGTTCGGCGTGATACGGTAGCCGTCGATTGCAGGATAGCCAGCGACCGTCATCCTAAAGTAATGCGCGCTGCCGACGCTCGTGCCGTACGACGTATCCGCCTTGCCGTCCGTAAGGCTGGCTATATCGTTAAGATCGCTTACCGTCGATACGGTCGAGGCGATAGCCTGATCAACAAAAACGGGAACGCCCCCAGCAGTCGGACTCAATTCAGCAAACCGCACGGCATTGTTGCCGGAGGAAGGATCGAACACAAAAAGCATCTGTTGGGGCCGATCAAGAAGCTGGAGCTGCGCATTGTTGGATACCGTGAACGATGACACAGGGTGTTCCGTCACCGTTGGGCAAATGTACAAGTTGGGGCTGCTTGCCGTTACGCTGATTTTGCCGGGCAATTCCTCGAAGTTGCCATAGAAATACGTGCTGGTAACAGTGCTTGAGATATTGAACGAAGCAGCACTCTGAGATGTGTTTATCACGCGCCCCGGCCCCGGATGCGGTGGCGTATTCTGCGTAGGACTGACGGTGCCCCATTTGTTGTCGCAGACCAACACACTCACGGAATGTCCGTTGAGGTCAAGCGTTGCGAAGTCGCATCCCGCCGTTTCGCGCTTCTTGCCGTAAAGGTAGAGATTCGGCGTCTTTGCAAACGGATTGTCTATGCAGATCTTAAGCGATGCGCCATTCGTCACGCATATCGAGGATATGGTATCAGGTATCTGCAAGACAAGTTCACCCTGGCCTGACGTAACCGTAAGGCGATTGCCCTCAATCACGTATTCTGCGCCGGTGATGTACACAGGATCGTCGGCAAACGCGCCGAACGCAGCGACGACGGCGAATACTGCAGCCATTGCTACACGTCTAAGTGCATTTGTCTTCATGGTTGTTGTCCTTTCTTGTTGTCGTTGACGACTTCTATGAACGCAAAAGAGTTCGGCTCCAGGTCAATCTCGGCGGCACCGTCCGGCAGAACGGCCAGAGGAACTTCCGTATACCTGTTCAAGGAGTCCGTGAGATGGCATGTCGCGCCCGCAAGGGAACTCCCGGCAACGGCGACGCGCACCGTCTGGCATTTCAAAACCGACGGGTCGGCCGTGTACCGCGCGAGACACAAGGCCACCCTTCCGTCCGCGCCCCTTGCCGCCGTGGCGCGTACCCCGGCGCCGTTTGCATCCGCGTCCACCCTGACCTGAACGCCAAGGTCGCGCAGCTTCGCCCATGCGTAGAAAGCGTAGTACCCTTTCAGCGGACGCTGCGTCACCTGGTCGAACACGCCGTTGTAGTGCGTCGGCAGCCGCGTATCATAGTACATCAGCAAGTCGGCGGACGAATCCTGCATGGCGCACATGACGGATGCGTAGAACGCGGCCATCTTGAAGTTGTTCGCGTCGGTGCGCATGGCGGCGGACGCCCGGAAAGCCTCTTCGTACCAGCCCAGGTTCCAGTTCCATTCGTTCAACACCAACTCCACGTTTCCGTAGCCATGCTTGACGAGCAGCTTCTTCATCACCTCGCTTTTATCGAGGAACTTCTCGACCGAATCCGAATAGACGTGCCATGAGAAGAAGTCGAACGGCACCGAATTGGCGGCGCAGTGCGCGAGGAAGCGGTCCGTCCATCCGTACGAGCCGGCGACGGCCGGCCCGCCTATCTTCAGGTCGGGAAACGTCCCCTTCAGGTGCTTTGCCGCAACGACATAGAAATCGAAGAACTGTTCCGGCGTTCCGTTCCAGTAGCGCCGCTTCTTGGGCCAGTAGGGCTTGCGGGTCTTCCAGTAGTCCTCGGTGCAGCCCAAGTCAGGCTCGTTCCAGATTTCCCAGTACTTGATGCCGAACTGGTTTGCGAAAGGTATGGGCTTCGTAGTCCAGCCCCACCCCTCGTTGTAGTGCCGGATGATGTGCTCCGCGACCCGTGCCCACTTTGCGGGGTCTTTGGGCACATCGTCACTGCCGTACTGCTTCGGACCCTGGTCGGCGCTGTTGCCGAAGCGGAACATTATCTCAGTGCCGGCGATGCGGGTAGAGTGCAGCATCCAGTCGGTAAGCGTGAAGTCATAGCTGTTCGGGTCGTTCTCGTCCGCATCCCAGTCCGGAAATATGAGATTGATGTCGCCGATGTGCCCCGGCGGCGACCCCATGCTGCGCGCGTCGTGTATGCGCGCCATCGGGAAGCGCGCGTCGCGGTACGCGGCGAACCGACCCAAACGCTGTTCCCTGCGCCTGTTCGGATCCAGCGAAAAATTCGGGCCGTTGTTCACGGCATTCATGCGCTTCACAGGGCCGATCTCCACGTCGGGACGGACCGTCAGCAAAACCGTGCTGTCCTTGGCCTTGACATAGGTGTCGTTCTGAACTTCGACCGTGGACGTTACGGCGGACTGTTGCGCTGAGGCGGCCGCCGGCATTGCCAGGGCAACGAAAGCCGTCCGCAGAAATGCGCTTATGCGTTTCCTGACCGACGTCATTTCGCAATCCTCATTATCAGAGTTCCGTAAACGTCCGTCTCGGCGGACGGCTTCACGGCGAAGCGGTTGCCGTCCCACGTAGCGCCCGCGTCGCGCCATGTCGCACCGTCCAGGATCTCCACCTTCCCGCCGGCATACGGAGGCAGCATCTCGAACACGAACTGTTCCGCCGGATCGCACGAGAGGTTCACCGCCTCCATGAACAGGCGTTCACCGTCGTCGTTAGCGACAAGCATGATGTTCGCGCGATCGATGTTGCGCACGGGCACGGCGCGGTCGCCGCCAAGACGGCGAAAGATCTTCACGAGCAGATCCCTCTTTGCATAGGAGAAGAAGTTGGGCGTCTTGCATCCAGCCAGGTTGACGGCCATAACGGCCACCTTTCCGCCGAGCCCGTTCTCGAAATACGTGATCGCCGGCTGGCGCTTCGCCCCGGCTGAGAACTCAGTGACGTTTACGGCGCCCGCCGACTCAAGCCGCGACACGGCGCAGCCGTCAAGGCCGTAGTTCTGGTGGAACGTGCAGCCGAACGAAACGCCCGTCCCCGCCCATTCCGTCTGGTGTTCGCCGATGAAGTCGATCTTGTCGCGCATCGTTGCCTTCACGCCGATCAAGTTCGCAAAGCCGCGATCGGTGAGCGCCTCCGCCGCCGCTCCGTCGAGAAACGCGCCGCCGGACAACAGGTTTGTTATCGCCGCACCGTCCATAGTTCGGAACGCATGGTGCCCCGTAAAGAGCTTCACCGGCGCTTCCGCCGTCGTCACCGGAACGCCCAACCTGTTCAGGGAGCGGTGCCACGCCGCGACATCGAGCGGCTTCTTTGCGCTGCCGCCTACGCCGCCAACGCGCGTATCGGGGTCGAAGAACGCCTGCACTCCCACCAGACGGCCCTTCGCGGCCTCGGCCTTTACCGCCGCGAAACGATCCATGCAGCGCTTGTGCATGTCGATGTAGTCTGGCGAAGTCGCCAATGCGTCGGCCCGCCCGCCCAGCGCCTGGAAGAGCGGCGCGGAATATCCGAACGCGAGCGTAGTGGCGATAAGCGCCTCCATTCGCGCGGCGGAAGCGTAGAAGCGCGAATGCGGACAGGGATCGGCCTCGTACATGCACTCGATGTCCTGCGGCAGGTTTTCCTTCGACCACTGCGCGGAAAAGAGCAGCCCCGACGTGTCCACCGGACAGTCGTAGCCATACACCGAACCCCACCAGCGTATGACCGGGCGGTGCTTCCCTGCAAGCGCCCTGGCAATCTCAGCCGTCTCGCGTTCCGGGAAGCTGCCTGGGGCGCACAGCCCTACGCGCGTCTCCGGCGAGACGGCGGCGATTGCATCCGACGCCGCCTTGGCCAGCAGAAGCAGGTCACCGGTCTGGAAACGGTGCCACGCCATGCGAAGCCGATGCCCTTCCTCGCCTTCCATGCGCAACGCCCTCACCATTTCCTTCCGGTCGCGCGTCACACCGGAAATCTCCGCAAAACGGCGAAGGTGATCTTCGCAGAAGCAGCCGAGCGTGTAATAGCGGAAGTCGTCGTCCATTAAATACAGGAACGGTTGTCCCGCACCGGCAATGGCAGCACACTTCGCGGCGAAGTCCTTCCTGAAGCTCTCCTCGCCGGGGCATGCCGTGAACTCGCGCACCTTGCCGTCCGCCAGCGTGAACTTGCGCCACGGATGGTTTATGCCGCAGTTCATCGTGGGCATCATCTTGTAGCCGATCAGTATTCCGTCCGCCGCTACCTTGTGCCGGACTTCGCCGATTCTGCGTCCAAGCGCCGCGTAGCCCGCAACGTCCATTATTCCGTTAATGCGCACCCTGTGTCCAGGACCGCTCATAACAAAACGAGAGATTCCTCCGCGCGCCTTAACTTCGCGCAGACGCTCGGCGATCTTGTCGGCGTCGCCGCCGAACGCCCCCAGCCCAAACGGCATTACCGTGCCGCCAACGTCCTCCGCCGGAGGCTGGCAGCTGGCTGCTGACAGCGCCGAAACGAGCAGCATGGCGGAAGCCGACATATTCAATGCCAAATTCATTTCAGGCCTCCTTTCGCAATGCGCAAGTCCAGCGTTCCGTACACCTTCACCTTCGCGGGCGGACGCAGCGCCAGGCGCGTTCCGTTCCATTCTGCGTTCGCCGTCCGCCATTCCGCACCATCAAGCACTTCCACGCGCCCTCCAGCATACGGCGGCACGACCTCGAAGACGAATGAATCGGCCGGGTCGCACGAAAGGTACATAGCGTGCAGGAACAACCGTTTTCCGTCGTCGTTCGCGAGAAGCGTCACATTGGCGCGGTCAAGCACGCGCGCTGGCACGGCACGGTCGCCGCCCAGCTGGCGGAACACCTTCACAAGGAGGTCGCGCTTCTTGAAGTTGAACACGTTGGACGATTGGCACCCAGCCAGGTTGACGGCCATTACGGCTACCCTGCCGCCAAGTTCGTTCTCGAAGTACGTAATCGCAGGCTGACGACTGTCTTTCCTAGAGAACTCCGTGAGGTTTCTGGCACCCTGCGACTCAAGCCGCGACACTGCGCAACCATCCAATCCGTAGTTCTGATGGAACGCGCACGGGTAGGTAATCGGATCCCCCTTCGTGACGAGGTGTTCGCCGGAAAAGTCAATCTTATCGCGCATCGTCGCCTTCACACCGATCAAGGACGCAAAGCCGCGCTCCGTGAGCGCCTCCGCCGCCGCTCCGTCGAGAAACACGCCGCCGGACAGCAGATTCGTTATCGCAGCGTCGTCCATCGTGCGGAACGTGTGATGCCCTGCCAAGAGCTTCACCGGCGCGTCCGCCATCGTGACAGGAATGCCGAAGCGGTTCAGGGCGCGGAACCACGACTCAGGATCAAGCGGCTTTTTCGCGTCGCCGCCCATGCCTCCGACGCGCATGTCGGAGTCAAACCATGCCTGAACGCCGACGAGCCGCCCTTTCGACGCCTCCTCCTTGATGGCCAGAAAGCGGTCAAGGCGGCGCCCGTGCATGTTAAGGTAGTCTGGTGCCGTCTCAAGCGCGTCCTCGCGGCTCAGGAGCGCCTGGAAAAGCGGCAGGCAGAAGCCGGAGGCGAGCGTGGTGGAGATTAACGCCTCCATCCGCGCTGCGGATGCGTAGAACCGTGTGCGCGGACACGGATCTGCCTCGTACATGTATTCGATCTCCGGCGACAGGTTCTCGCGCGACCACTGCGCCGAGAACAGCCGTCCAGACGTCTGTACTGGGAAGTCGTAGCCGTAGAAAGAGCCGTACCACCTCACGACCGGACGGTGCTTGCCGGCGAGCGCACGGGCGATTTCCGCCGTTTCGCGCTCCGGGAAGCCGCCAGGCGCGCACAGCCCGATGCGCGTCTCGGGCGACACGTCGGCCACTGCGGCCGAGACCTCCTTCGCCGTCGCCACCAAGTCGGCTACCTGCAGACGATGCCACGCCATGCGAAGCTTCTGCCCCGCAATACCGGGCTCACGCAGGGCCTTGACGAGCTCGACGCGGCCGCGATCCACGCCAGTCAGCTCCGAAAACCTTCGCAGATGGCTCTCGCAGAAGCAGCCCAGCCCCCAATACCTGAAGTCGTCCTCCATCAGATAAAGGAACGGATGCGCCTCGGCGGCCAGCGCGGCGGCCTTGGCGGCGAGGTCCCTGCGGAAACCCTCCTCGCCCGGGCAAGCCGTAAACGCGCGCTCCGTGCCGTCGAAGTTCATAAACTTCGCCCACGGGTGATTGATGCCGCAGTTGAGCGTGGGCGACATGAAGAAACCGATCTTGATGCCGTCAGCGGCCACCTTCTTCTGAACGGTTGCGATGTGGCGGCCAAGAGTCGTGTAAGCTTCCGGCCCCTTAATGCCGTTTACGCGCACGGACGAGCCTATGCCGCTCATCACAAAGCGTGAGATTCGGCCGCGCTCCTTGACTATGCGCATCCGCTCGGCGGCCTTGTCGGCATCTCCGCCGAATGCGCTGCCGCCGAACGGCATCACAGTGCCGCCCACTTCCTCTTCCGGCACGGCGTATGCGGCCAGCATAATCATGGCGCATGCCGCGCCAGTTGCCAGCCCTGCCCGATTCCAAGTCATAACTATTGCCCAAAACGATAGGACAAGCGACACACCAACCTTTCCCATTGCGACACCCGTCGCATGGCTCAAGGCTGACTAGTGCTTTCCCCTGTCTACCGATAGTATAGCAGTTTCGGGGCTGGATTGTAAAGCGGGTTTTACCCTGTGCTTTGCCAGAGTAAACACAATTTTAGATTTTGTTTAGTTGGTCAAAGGAGGTTGCAGAGTCAGAGATTGGTTGATGTAGGCGAAGTCCATTCCTCCTACCCTCCCCGGGGAGGGACTTGCGTTTAGTTTGGCAAAG
>JAFRDO010000060.1 GCA_017403825.1 Kiritimatiellia bacterium | reverse complement strand
CGCTGCTATCTCGGCAAGTATCTCTGCGCGGGAACGGACCTTTTTCGATGATTTGCTTTTCATGGCATATATTATAGTATATGCGTACCGAAAGTGCAAGCGGAAATTTTGGGGCGCCTGCATAATTTTCTCGGTGCACCCGTTAAAAATCAGAGATGCGCCCGAATTAGCCTCTGAGGGTTTTTATGTGATATACTACATTATATGCAGAGCGTAGTAGATATCTTTATGAGGTTTGCCCTTGTTGGTGCGGCGTCTCTATTCACGCTGTGGCTTGCGCTGGTGTGTAGGGTGCGCCTCGCCCGCATGGCAGATACGCTCTCTAAGATTCCGCGTGCACACGTTATGGTGTTTCTTGGCTTCGTTGCGATAGTCACTGTTTGTGCCCAGAAGCCTGCTGGAACAAACGCTCCGCCGCAGGGCGTGTCTCATACAGACGTTGTCCAGCAGTCGCCACGCTCCAGCGGTGAACTTGAACAGGAAGTCACAAACCTTTGCTTTACGGCGATCACAGTCTCGTCCAACTCAGTAACGCTCTCGCTCGCGTGGCCAACGAACCTCTTCACGGATGGCGGACATATTGATTTTTTCGCGAAGACCAACTCTCTTTTTGGCCGATGGGAATGGATAGGCTGCCAGGCAGTTGAGGCTGCGGATACGAACTTGACGGTCACGCTCCTTTCTGGGGATTTTGCAGAAGTGACCAACATTCCGTCTGCGGCGTTTTTCTCCATGCGTGATCGGGCATCTGATGCGGCGACGATGCGTGACTGGGACGGCGACGGCATCCCTGACGTATACGAATTGAATAATGGTGCCAATCCGTACCTCCCCGATGCCATGTCCACTCCGCGTCTGACAGTTGGTGATGGATGTGACTTCGCAGACCTTGCGGATGCGCTCAATGCGAGTGAACCGTATTCGGTCATCGAGCTTTCGGCAGGGGAACATCAGCTTTGGGACTGGATAGTGATGCCGAAACATCCGGTGCTGCTGACCGGTCCTGATGGCGGCTATGCAGTCATCCGCAGCAAGGCGAGCATAGCGGCTGTGCTCATTGACGGCGGGCAGACTTGCGAGATGATGTTTCGCAACATGATTCTCGTCCTTGAGCGAAAGGGAAACTTCCAGGCCGGGTTCTGGGTGGGCGGTAACCTGCCGTGGAGCGGCGTTGGGGCGTCGCCGATGTTCGAGAACGTGCGCATACGGGCTCCGAACCCCGATACTCTTTATTACGGCTGGCACTATTATCGAGACGATAGCGGGACTTCGATCGTATCGAACTGCGTAATGAATTCGGCTGGGGCGACGTGGGTGACGGGCGTGTACTCTTACGGCGGTCCTGAGGTCGTGGTCGCAGACTGCGACTTCGTGAACTTCTCCGTGACAAACGGAAACTATGTGACGTACTTCCGGTCTGGTGCCAATATCGTTGCAGAATGCGTTGCGCCAGAGTCGGGGCTATCGTGGGCTGGCTATCCGCTGGACGGCGAGTATTCGATGGCGAAGGACTCGGATGGTGACGGTCTTTCTGACTACGACGAGATATTCGTGCAAAACACCGACCCGTGGCTCTCAGACTCCGACTGCGACGGAGTAACGGACTCCCAGGAGGTCGATGAGGGCACGGATCCGTGCAGCATCGTGTCGTTTCTTCGCCACGTTACTGTCGTCGTGACGGCTGACGACACGCTTGCAGGCGTCACGAACTACGTGGCGTGGGGCGTTGCCGCTCATGGATGGGAGACGAACTCAATGGCTATGTTTTCGGGGCCTCAGGGATCCAACGAGTTCTTAGTCGCCAACTCCAGCGAGGATGTCTATGCGAAGGCGTACCGTGACATGAATCGCAATGGCATTTATGACCAAGGCGCTGACATCCTGCTTGTACAGGCTATCCCTGCTTCTGCGACGCCGTGCATTCGCCTTGCCTTTGGCGACGTTGACGGTGACGGCGTTTCCGACATTCAGGAACGTCTTGACGGAACCGACCCGTACGATGCGGGGAATTTCCATCTTGTTTGCATCGTCGTCTTTTTCAATTCTGATGGCGCAGCGTCTGTTACGAACTACGGTGCCTGTGGAATGGATGCCGGGTGGACGTCCGCAGGTGCGGTGGCGTTTGTGGAAACTGTCGTTGTCGATGTCGACGAGGTAGTGACGAATGGTTTTACCTACGCGAAGTGCCTGCGGGACTTTAATGCGGATGGAGAGCACTCTGAGGGAGACGATGTGCTTTATGTGTTTAAGTTGATGCGGACCGACAATGGAAAGACGGTCACTGTTGCGATAGGTGACAGGGATGGAGACGGGTTGCAAGATGGCGAGGAAATCGCGGATGAGACGGATCCTGAGAATGCCTTGAACTACTGTCTCAATCTGACTCTTGTCGAGAAAGGGGTGTTCAGCACCACGAACAGCCTCACGGTGGAGATAAAGGCGGACGGTCAGACTGTCTATGGCCCTGAACTTGCGACGAACCGCACATGGGAAGCGGACGCCGGGCATGTTGTCGTTACGAACGGTGGGATATACGCCTATTTCTGGGACGATGCGAACTCCAATGGGGTGCGTGATACGGAAGAGGTCTACGTATCGCAGCGTTTGATTCCGAATGGCCATGACAACTCAATAACGAACACGCTTCCAAAGGGAATGTTTGACCGTGACGGCGACGGCATTCTGGATTGGTGGGAGGTTCTCCACGTTGACGCGGGCCTTTCACCGATCAATGCGGCAGACGCATGGCTCGACCCTGACGGCGATGGGCTCATTAACCTTCACGAATACTGGGCCGACTGCAATCCGTTTGTACCAGATGGCAGCAACACGGTTCTATCTGTCATGGCGAGGTCGGTGGACGACAGACTTACTATGAGTAGTACAGGGAGAATTATGAAATTTTCCGATAATTTGTATGGGTATACATTGAACACAAATTGTTGGGCTTATGGAATTGATACGTCTTGCGCCAGTCCTAGAAATTCATGGTATGGTTCTTGCAAGGCTGGCACTGCTGTCACTAGACGACACATTGTCCTCGCCAACCATTATCCGTTAAGAATCGGAGACCACCTTTCATTCCTTGGTACGAATGATGTCTCGTACTCGCGAACTATAATAGCGACAAGCCGTGTCGCGGACACAGATATATTCGTCTGTCTTCTCGGGAGCGATTTGCCTGAATCTGTAAATCCTGCAAAACTACTTCCGCAAAACTACCAGAATTACATTGGGACAGGGCGCGGTATTCCAGGCTTGATGTTTGATTGTTGTGAAAGGGCAATTGTCAGTGAATTCGGTGTATTGCCTAAAACGGGGGGGAGAAGTTGACGGGAGAGTTCCAACAGACACCATGCGATTCCTCTATTTTAAAGAAGTTGAACTTGGGGATTCTGGCAACCCTAAGTTTATGATAATGAAAAATGAGCCAATATTAATTTGTACGGTGCACAGCAAAGGTGTAGGAAAAAGCGGAAATGGACCTTTCCTTACGTCATGGGCGTCCGAGTTACAGGCCGTAATGGATGACCGCTCGGATGCTAATAATGTTGAAAGACATCAACTTCAATATTATGATTTCAGCGCGTACGATGCTTTGGAGAACTGACATGTACAATGGCTTCAATAGATCGTCCATCGGCAGAATCCATGTGCTTGCGACTTTTTTGTCGCTTGCCTGTGTTCAATGCGACGGAGCCAACATCGAATGGAACACCTTTGACGTATATGATTTCAGCAGTTGGGAAGTTGGTCTTCGCCTTGTGCAGTCTGGTCTTCCCTATGCTCCTGGAATAGCTTTTTCCGCAGACGGAAGCGTCAATGAGGCAGGATCTTTTAATTGTGATGAGGGTGGTTCATATTGGGTTTATTCGTTCTACGGCGATGCTCTTCTGATATTTGACGACTATCTCAACAGGGAACTTGCTGCCGATGTGTGTTATTCGTCAAGCGGCATCACCAGTACCGGTGCGAATTTCAATGGCCATGAGGATTTGGCGTCTAATGGACACACGTACCTGGCAATCATAGGATTCAATGATATGCAGCTTGATTCAGACTTTAATGTCATACATAATCATGTTGAGTATTTTGGATGGATTGAGATGGACGGAATGTCCGTGGTTTCTTCGGCATTGTCGGCAGACGGGCCATTGCGAGTAGGGACAGGGCAAGTCCTGCCCGAACCGTCGTCGGACATTCTGCTGCTTCTCGGACTTGCGGGGCTTGCATTACGCCGCCGCTATACTGGACTGCGTCCCGTTGCCGTCGCTTAAGAAGGGCAAGAATACGATCAGAACGGCATGAAGACGATGCCGTAGATTGAGGCCGGCTTGCCGCCGAGGGCCTTGAGGCCGTGCTTGACGACGGAGTTGTAGTAGGCCGTGTCGCCGGGCTTCAGCACGTGGCGGTCGTTTCCATAGGTGAGTTCCACTTCGCCGGCGATGCAGATGATTAGCTCCTCGCCTTCGTGGGACGAAAGCTCGTCCACGCCGTCCGCCGCGAACTCGATGCGGAAGGGGTCCATGTGGCGGTCGGGCTTGCCGAGCGCGAGCGAGTGCGATGCGTAGCCGAGAATGTTCTTTCCCTCGGACTGCACCTTGACAGCCTCCAGGTCTTCGGCGCGGGTGATGATCGGGTCAGGCTTGAATTGGTCGTCCATGAACGTGCCGAGACGCTGCCCGAGGGCACGGGAGAGCTTTGTCAGCACGCCGAGGGCCGGCAGTACCTCTCCCTTTTCGATGGCGTTGACGAGCTTCTCGTCGATGCCGCTCTTTGTCGCGAGGTCGTAGACGCTCATCTCGAGCTTCTCGCGGTAGGTACGGATTCGGCTTCCCACTTTTGACTCTGTGATCATTTTCTTGTTGCCTTTCTTTTGTTTGAAGTCTGGTTAGAGCAGGTTGCGCTGGATCTTGCCGGAGATGGTCTTCGGCAGCTCTTCGCGGAACACGACTATGCGCGGGTACTTGTATGGGGCGGTGTGTTCCTTGACGTAGCGCTGTATCTCCTCCTTCAGGGTGTCGGTGCCCTGCACGCCCTTGACGAGGACGATCGATGCCTTGACCACCTGCCCGCGTATCGGGTCGGGCGCGGCGGAGACGCCGCACTCCAGCACGTATGGGAGCTCCATTATGACGTTCTCGATTTCCGCGGGGCCGATGCGGTAGCCGGAGCTCTTTATCACGTCGTCGGCGCGGCCTACGTAGTGGTAGTAGCCGTTCTCGTCCTTCCACGCGAGGTCGCCCGTGTGGTAGTAGCCGCCGCGCCAGACCTCGTCGGTCTTCTCCTTGTCCTTGTAGTAGCCGAGGAAGATTCCGGGGTGCGGGTTCGCACGGTTGGTGCGCACGACTATCTCGCCGTTGTCGCCGGCGGGGACGGAGTTGCCGTTCGCGTCCACGAGGTCAACGCCGTAGTCGGGCACGGGCTTGCCCATGGATCCCGGCTCCAGCTCGTCGCCAAGGAGGTTCGCGAGCGAGAGCGTTGTCTCGGTCTGTCCGAAGCCCTCGGCGATCTGGAGTCCAGTCGCGCGCTCGAACTGCGTCCACACCTCTGGGTTGAGGGCCTCGCCCGCCGTGGTCGCGTGACGGACCGAGGTGAAGTCGTATTTTGATATGTCCTGCTTGATGAGCATGCGGTATATGGTCGGCGGCGCGCAGAAGGTGGTGATGCCGTATTTTTCGAACATCGGCAGCACCTTCTCGGCGTCGAAGCGCTCGAAGTCGTAGGTGAACACTGCGCCCTCGCAGAGCCACTGCCCGTAGAACTTGCCCCAGAGCGCCTTGCCCCAGCCGGTCTCGGCGATGGTGAAGTGGAGTCCGCCGCGTTCGACGAGGTGCCAGTACTTCGCGGTCACGAAGTGGCCGAGCGCGTACTTGTAGCTGTGGAGGGCCATCTTCGGGTATCCCGTCGTTCCGGACGTGAAGAACATCAGCATCGGGTCGCTGCCGCATGGAGTGTCGTCTGTCCGCTCAAAGACGTCGGAGAAGCCCGGAACCTCGGCGTTATAGTCGTGCCAGCCTTCGCGCTTGCCGTAGACCAGTACCTTGATGAGCTTTGCACCTATCTCCTTTTCTGCGGCGTCAGCCTCGATCGCCACGTCGCCGTCGCCGGTGCAGAATATCGCCTTCACGCCGGCCGCCTTGAAGCGGTACGTGAGGTCGTGCACCTTGAGCTGGCTCGTCGCGGGAATTGCGACCGCGCCGAGCTTGTGGCAGGCGAGCATCGTCGGCCAGAACTGGAAGTGGCGCTTCAGGACGAGCATCACCATGTCGCCCTTGCCTATGCCGAGCGACTTCATATAGTTTGCGACGCGGTTCGACTGCTCCATCATGTCCTTGAACGTGAAGCGCCTTTCGCGCATGTGCGCCGAGACGTGCAGCATCGCGAGCTTGTTCGGGTCCTTCTTCGCTATTTCGTCCACGATGTCAAAGGCGAAGTTGAACGCGTCGTCGTTCGCGTATGAGATGTGGACCAACTTGCCGTCACCGTCTTCCTCGCACTTGACGAATTTCTCCGCGAGAAGGGGCTCGTTCGGCTTGCGGTGGCGCATCTTCACCATCGGCAGGGACTGCTCCGTCGTGTCGCCGGCCATGATCATGGCTATGAACGAGCAGCTCTTGCCGCCGACGGCGACCATGCCGTGGGGCGTCGAGGACTTGTAGAAGATGGAGTCGCCGGTGTTCAGCGTTTCCTCGTGGTCGCCGACCCTGACGCGCATCGACCCCGACACGACGTAGTCGAACTCCTGTCCGGCGTGCGTCGTCGTGTGGATGGGAGCCTTCTGCTGGCGCTCGTCGTACTCGTACGTCACGTAGTATGGCGTGGCGAGGCGGTCCTTGAACATCGCCGCCATGTTGCGGATCATGATTCCCTGCTCGTTCACCGTCACGGGGCCCTGCCCGGCACGGTTCACCTGGAAGTGCGACAGCTTGGCGCTGTGGCCCTCAAGGAGCGCGGTAATGTCGATGCCGAACGCGAGGGCGCACTTGTGCAGGAAGGTGAAGGGAGGATCCTTCTTCCCCGACTCGATGTCGATGTAGTCGCGCTCGTCCACTTCGGTGAGCCTTGCCATCTCGGCAGTGCTCTTGCCGCCTATCTCGCGCAGTTCCTTTATGCGCGATGACATGTCCTTGAGCAGTTCGTTCATTGCTTGTTTTCCTTTGTGTCAGGCTTCCGGCCAGAGTTCGTGGGCCATCTCCCGCAGCTTGTACTTCTGTATCTTCTGCGACGCGGTCATCGGGAAGATGTCGAGGAAGTGGACGTACTTCGGAATCTTGAACCACGAAATCTTGTCCTTGCAGAACGCCTGCACGTCATGCTCCGAGAGCGTCACGCCGTCTGCGGGGATTATGAACGCGGCGGGCTGCTCGCCGTACTTCTTGGACGGGCAGCCTACGACCGCCACGTCCTTGACGCCGGGCATGGTGCCGAGGAAGTCCTCCACCTCCTTCGGCGAGATGTTCTCGCCGCCGCGAATGATGAGGTCCTTGAGGCGCCCGGTGATGTAGAAGTAGCCGTCCTTGTCCATGCGGCCGATGTCGCCGGAGTGGAGCCAGCCGTTCTCGTCGATGCACTTCGCGGTCTGCTCCGGCATGTTGTAGTAGCCCTTCATGTTGCCGTAGCCGCGGCAGCAGATCTCCCCGTCCGTGCCGATTGGCGCGAGGTCGTGCGTATCCGGGTTGATGATGGCCACCTCGACGCCGGGCAGGGCCTGGCCGATCGTCTGGCACTTGCGCTCTACGGACGGCTCGAAGTAGCGAGTCATCGTCATCACCGGGCCGGACTCCGTGAGGCCGTACGGGTTCGTGATCTCGCGCATGAACATCTTGTCCTGCGCCTGCTGCATGCGGTGGACGGGGCAGGCCGAGCCGGACATTATGCCGGTCCTGAGCGAGCGGAAGTCGAACTTCGGGAAGA
This sequence comes from Kiritimatiellia bacterium, assembly GCA_017403825.1. Classification (GTDB taxonomy): domain Bacteria; phylum Verrucomicrobiota; class Kiritimatiellia; order RFP12; family UBA1067; genus UBA1067. The sequence goes on along the minus strand of JAFRDO010000060.1, from coordinate 35,358 downwards.
GCGGGTGGTCGAGCATGGCGATGTACATCGTGGGAACGCCGTACGTCGCCGTGCAGCGCTCGCGTTCTATCGAAGTCATCACCTGCACGGGATCGAACTTCTCGAGGAACACCATCGTCGCGCCGTGGTTGACGCAGCTCATCACGCCGAGGACGCACCCGAAGCAGTGGAAGAGCGGCACGGGTATGCAGACGCGATCGCGGCAGGTGAGGTTCTGGCATGCGCCGATCCAGAAGCCGTCGTTCGCGATGTTGCGGTGGGTGAGCTGCACGCCCTTCGGGAAGCCGGTGGTGCCGCTCGTGTACTGCATGTTGACGACGTCGTTCACGTCGCACGCCGCCTGGCGGGCGAGGTATTCCTCGTGCGTCGTCTCGCACGCGAGCGACTTCACCTCGTTGAGCGAGTACATGCCGCGGTGCTTCTCGCCGCCGAGGAACATGACGCGCTTGAGGTGCGGGTACTTCGCGCTCTTCAGCGCGCCGCGCGGCTGGACCTTCAGCTCCGGCACGAGGTCGTTTATCACCTGCACGTAGTCGCAGTCGCGGTAGCCGCTGATGATGAAGAGGTTCTCGGTCTCGGACTGCGAGAGCGCAAAGTCCATCTCATGGCTCTTGTAGTTTGTGTTGAGCGGCAGCAGTATCGCGCCGATCTTCGCCGCCGCGAACATCAGCACCACCCAGTGCGGCACGTTCGTCGCCCAGAGCGCGATCTTTTCGCCGCGCTTGACGCCGAGCGCCATCAGGCCCTTTGCGACGAGGTCCACCTCTTCGCCGAACTCGTACCACGTCAGGCGGAAGTCGCGGTCGGCGTACACGACGGCGTCGTTCTCGCCGCAGCGGGCGACGGTCTGGTCGAGGAGCTGTCCGAGCGTGTATTCGCGCGTGACCGGCAGGTTGTGCCAGGGCAAGCTTGTGGAGACGGACTGCGAGAACGGCGGCTGCGACGGCGCCGTTCCGAATGGATCTGTCAGCTTGAACTCCTTCATTTTTCTTTTCCCTTATACGAAACGAACCCGCTCCTTCTTGTGAGCGGGTTCGCATTCTTCGTTGTCCGAATTTGGTTCTTCTCCTTATTTCGGCATACGCGGACCCGCCCCGGCCCCAATAATGAGGCCAAGCCCGATAATTCCGCTAAGTCGAAACGCCGTACAGTTCATCTTGTCGCGCCGGTTTCCCGGCAAGTTGGCGCGAAGTATATCAAAATCCGTCCGAACCTGTCAATGGGCTTTCCAATGAAGGAGAATTCTGCTGCAGTAAGCCATTTCCCTATGCCTTTGCAATGGACGCTATCAGTTCGTTTGCCCAGGCAACCGCCTCGGCGACTGTCGCCTTGACGGGGAGGTCGTACTTTGCCGCAGCATACCCAGCGTCCCACAATTCGCCGGCGACAACCTTTGCCGGCCATGTCTGGCGACGGCGGTTGGCGAACAGCCTCTCGCATGTCTTCCTGACAAGCGCAAGATCCAGCTCGTTCTGCGAGAACACCAACTGTAGGTCTATCAGATCGTGAGGCCTGTTCTGCGATGGGTCGGTGAGCCCGTGCAGCTTCTGGGCGACTTGGTGATGCAGCTTCATCAGTGGCACCGGCTTCGGCTGAGGAAGGCCGAGAGCTGCGAACATCTCCGCGATGTCCGGTGCCAACGACCAGTCAGCATCAAGCGTGTCGCCGACTTCGTTCGCCCCCATCTCAAGCCGCACCGTCACCCAAGGCTTGTGGTTGTACTCGAGCTTCACGTCGAAAGGATGCATGACATAGGCCGGCGGGACATCCGCAGGGGTCGCTGGTTCGCGTCTCACGACATGGCCCGTAAAGCCGTTCCATCCGTCGTGCAGCGCCTCGTCGAGTTTTGCGATGAAGGCGTCAAGGTCAGCTCCCTGCGCTGCGTCCATGTCCTTCGTCACGCGCGTGGCGATGTTGCCATAGCGAAACTTGAGGGAGCTGCCGCCCTTGATTACGCAGTCCGGCATCAACTGCGCGACAATCGTGTTCGCCACTGTGCGCCGGATCCTCTGCGCCTCGCCAAAGCGTGACGCCAACCCCTCGATGGCAATGTCGAGATGACGCCTCGACAGGGGAAGTTTCACATTGCTCATGCTCCAATCTCCTTCAGCAGCTGTTCTGCCTCGCCGAGACGAAGTTCTCCGTTGCGCTCTGCCTTGCGGACGCCGTCAGCTAGCCGTTCCGCCATGATCGCGCCCTTGCAGGTGCGGATGGCGTCCGCAAGGGGCTGGCAGGGAATGCCCTGGTAGTAGGCGACTTCTCCGCCTTTCCTGCGGACAAGCTTGATCCAGTGCGGAAGCGTCCGCCGCACCCTGCGATCCGTCGCCACCTCAATGACTGGCGGATTCACGAACGCGAGATCATGCATTGCCAGCACGGACTCGCCCCACACTATCGCCCCATTGCCGCCAAGCAGAACCGCCTCCGCATATCCGTCGAACGCCGTGGGCTGGTAGTGCGTTGCAAGCCGATACACGCCGTACCCCTTGTGGACAAGGCGGTTTCTCTTCGCAAGAGCGGACATCTCGCTTTTCGGCACGCCAAGCTCGGAGGCTTCCCTTGTCGTGATGTAGCCGTAGTTGTCTGCAGCCTGCTCATATATCTTTTCGTACGCGGTCATGCCAATAGTATAGCAAAAATACTGACCTTTTGGCAATATGGTGTATTGATAAATGTCAAAAGGTATGTTCAATTGCTGACTTTTTGACCACTCGCACAAAAGGAACAAAAACAAGCAAAAAGGATGCATACATGGCAAAACACTATCCGGAAGAAATACATCTTGCGGCCCTAAAGCGATACTTCAAAGGAAAGCAGACGGCCTTGCAAATAGGGAGAGACCTGAAAATCCCACGTCAGACAATCAGCGCATGGATATGCAATGCAAAAGACGGCCTCGATTAAAGATTAAATTAAATGGACGCCACGGAAGATACACGACCTCTGCGAAAAGGTTAAGCGCCTCGAAAACATTATTATTACAGTCCTGAAGTTGGTCAACTGCAACACATATTCGCCTATCCAAGAAAAGCTTCGGGCACTGGAGGCTCTCCACGGGAGATTCCCAAACCATGTGTTGTGCGATGCGTTGGAAGTACCAAGAGGCACGTTCCTCAACCACATCAAGCGCAACAAGAATTGGTCGGGGCGAGAGGATTTGAACCTCCGACATTCTGTTCCCAAAGCAGACGCACTACCAGGCTGTGCAACGCCACGCCAAACGATGCGTATTATATACGATCTTACCGCCAGTTTGGCAATGCCCAGTCCCGACGGCAAGAAGGCGCGATGCAATCGGGGGCTGTCTTTTGGTATAATTCATGTATGGCTTTTCCGGTAGAGGAACGAATTGGCGAGATACGAAGACATCTTGCCGCGAACCGCACGGTGGTGCTGACCGCGCCGCCTGGCAGCGGCAAGACGACTTGCGTGCCGCCGGCGCTCCTTGACGAGTCATGGCTGAAGGGCAAGAAGGTCGTCATGCTGGAGCCGCGCCGCCTGGCGGCTCGCAACTGCGCGGCGTATATGGCGCGGCGGCGCGGCGAATCCGTCGGCGGTACGATCGGCTACAGCGTGCGCCTGGAGCGGAAGGTCTCGTCCGCCACGCGCCTCGAAGTCGTGACCGAGGGCCTGCTTGCGCAGAGGCTCATAGCCGACCCGGAGCTGCAGGGCGTCGGACTTGTCGTCTTCGACGAGTTTCACGAGCGTTCCCTGCCATGCGACCTGGCGTTCGCCCTTGCGCTCGACGTTCGCCGCGCGCTGCGTCCAGACCTGCGCATCATGGTGATGTCGGCGACGCTGGACGCGGACGAGGTCGCCTCGCATCTCGGGGACGCGGCGGTTGTGCGGGCCGAGGGACGCATGTTCCCCGTAGAGACGCGCTACCTTGGCGACGTTCCGGTCGAGGCGGCTATCGCGCGCGCGCAGGCGGAGACGGACGGCGACATTCTCGTGTTCCTTCCGGGGGAGGGCGAGATCAGGCGCGTGCAGGAGCGCGTGCCTGATGCGCTGCCGCTTTACGGCTCCTTGCCGAAGGAGGATCAGGATCGTGTCTTCGAACGGAGCGACCGACGCAAGGTCATACTTGCGACGTCGATAGCCGAGACGTCCGTCACGGTCGAGGGCGTGACGTGCGTCATTGACTCGGGTCTCATGCGCGTGCCGCGTTTCTCGCCTTCGACGGGCATGTCCGGGCTCGTCACGCTGCCGCTTTCGCGTGACCGCGCCGAGCAGCGCCGCGGCCGCGCGGGGCGCATGCGGCCTGGCGTCTGCTACCGTCTTTGGACCGAGGGCGGCGACCTGTCGCGTCCGCCGAAGATGCTGCCTGAGATCCTTGACGCCGACCTTGCCCCGGTCGTTCTCTCCTGTGCCGCATGGGGTGCGCTGCGGCGCGAGGACCTGCCGTGGCTGACTATGCCGCCGGCGGCTGGTTGGTCGCAGGCGGAGGGTCTTTTGCGCCATCTGGGCGCGCGCGGCGCGGACGGGCGGCTGACGCGGAAGGGTGAACGCATGGCCGCGTTGCCGATGCACCCGCGTCTCGCCAGCATGATCTTGGGCGGAGGCGACCCGATGCTTGCGGCCATGCTGGAGGAGGGGTCGCGCAGCCGCGAGACCGACATACGATACGTGCCGCGCACTGGGCGCATGCGCGAGCTGGCGAAGCGCTTTGCGCGGCTTGGTGGCTCGGTGGCGGAGAGTTTGGACCCCGGGGCGATGCTGGCGCTCGCCTATCCTGACCGCATCGCCAAGAACAGAGGCAACGGAACGTTCCTCATGACGAACGGGCGCGGGGCTTTCCTGCCCGACGACGATCCGCTTGCGTCGGAGCCGTATCTCGTCGCTTGCAAGCTGGACGACCGCCCGGGCGACGCTCGCATCTTCTTGGCCTGTCCCATTCCTGAGACGGAAATACTGAACCTCTTCGGGGACAGTATAACAGAAAAACGCCTTTGCGCCTGGGACAGGCGAAGCGATTGCGTGAAGTCGGTGCGGCGCGGCATGCTAGGCGAGCTCCCGCTTTACGAGAAGCCCGTTCCGGCGGCGGAGGGCGCGGAGCGCGCCATGCTGGAGGGCGTGAGGATCAAGGGCGTCGCCAACCTGCCGTGCTGGACTAAGGACTCGTTGCAGTTCCGTGACAGAATGAACTTCCTGCACAGGGTGTGTCCGCAGGACGGCTGGCCTGCGGCCGACGACGCGGCGATTCTTGCGGCGTTGGAGGGATTCGTCGGTGGCATGACCAAGTGGCGCGATCTGGAGCGGCTTGACGCTTCCGCTGTCCTGGAGAGTGTTCTCGTGCAGGCGGGGCATACGCGCCGCGACCTGGACTGCATGGCGCCGCCGAGGATCGAGATGCCGTCCGGCAGGCGAATGACTGTGCATTACGAAGGTGACGAGCCGGCGGTCGAGGTGCGCCTTCAGGAGTGCTTCGGTATGATGGAGACGCCGAAGGTCGCAGGAGGACGCGTGCCAGTGGTGATGACGCTTCTTTCCCCGGCGCAGCGTCCGATACAAGTGACGAAGGACCTGGCCGGGTTCTGGCGCGGCGCGTACCAGCTTGTGCGCAAGGACATGCGCGGACGGTACCCAAAGCATTTCTGGCCGGAGGACCCGCTTGCCTGCGACCTGACAACAAGGAGAACATAAGTGAAAAGATTTGCGATATCATGTGTGAGTGCCGCCTTGTGCGGCGTGTCTTTGGCGATGGATGCTACGCTGTTGCCGAGGGGCGCGGTGCGTCTTCGGCTGGACCGCGACTACAAGATCGAACCGCTGGTGTTCCTTTCAGGCTGGCGCGGGGGAGACATCAAGGGCGGGTATGAGATCAAGACGCCGGGCCGCGCCGAGTTCAAGATGGAGGACGGAGGGCGCAGGATATTCGACGTGACCGCGTCGCTTGAACAGATGGAAGGCGGCAAGGTGAAGCTCGTTTACGACTTCAAGGCCGCAGACGAAGTCGCGCTGATGTCTATCGGCTGCGTGATCCGCCTCAATGCAGGCGACATGACAGGCCGCCCGTGGCGCATTGACGACAGGCGCGGCGAGTTCCACCATCCGACAAACGGAATCGGTGTTGTCTTTTGCAACGCCTCGTCGGTTGGTTTCGCTCTCGGGAAGTCCGGCAAGGCATTGCGCATCGCGTCTGACAGTGGCGTTCTGCAATGTTTGGTGCAGGACGACAAGAAGTGGAGCGACAACTATTCGGTGCGCCTCGGCGCACTCGGCGCCCGTCGCTGCGCCAAGGGCGAGACCTTGTCGTTCTCTTTCGTTCTTTCGTCAAGTGAACCGTTGTCTGCCGCAAGCTCGTTGCCGCATGTGATCGCGGCTGGAGACGAGTGGTTGCCGCTCGAATACCGGCGTGACATAGAGAAGGGCAGCGCGCTTGACTTTTCGCAGATGGGATTCGCAGACGCTCCGGCCGGCCGGCACGGCTGGCTGAGGAACGTCGGCGGGCACTTCGAGTTCGAGGGGCTTCCTGGTCGCCGTCAGCGGTTCTACGGCGTTAACTTCTGCGGAACGGCCAACTTTCCCGATCATGCGCTTGCGGATACGCTTGTCACGCGGTTGAAACGCCTCGGCTACAATGCGTTGCGCATCCACCACCACGACTCCGGGACCGTCAATAGAAGTGCGGACGGCCTCACGCTCAATGTCGACAGCATGGAGCAGCTGGACTATCTGCTTGCGGCGGCAATTCGCGAAGGTCTGTATATCACGACGGATCTCTTCGTCTCGCGATCCCGCGTCATCAAGTGTCGGCACATCGGCATAGACCGCGACGGCACAATAGACATGCAGCTTTTCAAGGCACTCTGTGCCGTGTACGAGCCTGCATTCCAGAACTGGGCGGAGTATGCGCGGAACTTCCTGCTGCACGAAAACAAATACACCGGCCGCCGTTACGTTGACGAACCGGCGTTGCCGCTCATCTCGCTTGTGAACGAGGGAGGCTTGTTCATGGGTTGGGGACGCGGCGTGCGCGACGATCCGCATATGTTGGCGTCGTGGAAGGCGTGGCTGTCCGCAAGGCGTGCGACGGACCCGTCGTTTGCGTCCGACCTGAGCGAAGACGAGTTGCCCGCGAACTTCTGGGCGAACGGCATACATCCGGCGCTCGCGCAGTGGACCGGCGAGCTGGAGGCGCGTATGGTCGCCCGCATGAAAGCTTACCTTCGCGCTCTTGGCTGCAAGGCGTTGCTGACGAATGACAACTGCGGTCCTCACTATGCGTCGCTTCAGCTGGCAACGTCCGAATACGATTATATTGACGACCATTTCTACGTTGACCACCCGAGATTTCTGGAGAAGTCGTGGAACTTGCCTAGCACGTGTCCGAACAGGAATCCTCTTCTCGGCGACGGCCGCATCAGCCCCAGCACGCAGGCATACACGCGGATGTTCGGCAAGCCGTTCACGATAACCGAGTGGAATTTCGCCGGGCCGGGCCGGTATCGTGGCGTTGGCGGCATACTCACGGGTGCGATGGCGTCGCTCCAGGACTGGGATGGGCTGTGGCGCTTTGCGTATTCGCACAGCCGCGACAGCCTTGGCGACCGAGACCAACGCTCCCCAGGCTATTTCGACCTCGCGTCCGACCCGCTCTCGCAGGCTGGCGAGCGAGCGTGCCTCTGCCTCTTCCTGCGCGGCGACCTTGCTCCGCATTCCAACGGCGTGGCGCTTTGGGTTACGCCAGAGAGCGCGGCATCATCCGCCAAGACCTTCAACGGTGCGCCGAAGTGGAGTGACGTGGCGTGGCGGATGCGCGTGGGGTCTTGCCTTTCGCCGGAGGACGCCAAGGGACTTCGGGTGGTGCGGCGCGAAGTTGCGGACGACGCTGTGCCGGACATTGGAGAGGGCGGCAGAAACCCGCTTCGCATCGACCGCGAGCGCGGCGCCTTTGTGATCGACACGCCGCGCACATGCGGTGGCTTCGCGCCGGAAGGGCTGATCGACGCGGAATGTCTCAAGGTCAAGGTGTCTTTGGCGCCTGCGACCGTGTGGGTGCATTCCCTGGACGGCGCGGGCATTCCGCAGTCGGGGCGGCTGCTTCTCACGCATCTTACCGACGTGCAGGGCGATGGTGCCGTGTTTTCCGACGAGTCAATGACGACGATCGTGAAATGGGGGTGGCGTCCGCTCGTGCAGAACGGCATCGCCGATGTCAGTCTCAAGTTGGACAAGCCCGCCGATTATACCGTTTACGAACTTGATACGGCCGGCAGGAGGCGCGGCATTGTCCCGTCTGCTGTCAAGGGCGGAATGCTGACCTTCGCCGCCACGACCAGGGGGCCGAATGGCGGACGAATACATTACGAGATCGCGCGATAGATTTTCGCCAACAAGGCGAAACGAAAGTATGGTATAATTCAACTTTACAAGGTGATTGTCAAGGCGCAGGAACCATGAAGACATCAATATCCATGACATGCCGTGCATGCGGCTTGCTGGCAGCTGCGGTGCTGTCCGGCTGGACGGGTTCTGTTGCCGAGCGCGCTGAAGCGTGGTCTTCGGACTGGATCGAGGTTACGGCGAAAAACGGGGTGAAGGACGACTACTATCCGCTCCAGACAGAGCCGGAGAAGTGTTCGTTCAAGTTCCGCGTGATGCGCAACGCGGACAACACGATTGGCGTGGAAGCGTTCGTGCGTGACGACAAGATCGTCGTCGACGACAGTCCGGCGGGCTCGATTTCATGTCCGACCTGGAAGGACGACTGCCTGGAAGTGTTCTTCGACGGTGACGATGACCGCAACCCCAACACGCGCGGGCCAGACTGGAACGACAATCCGACGCCATGCAACGCCGGGGGCGAGTACGCAATCGCGGCAAACGGCGCTACGCAGAGCGATTACGCTTCGGCGAAAAAGTGCTTCGGTTCTCTTTGGGGCGGCTTAGCCGAGCCGTGGAACGAGGGCGGCAGCCGCGTCGGAACGCATTACCGGCTATGGTTCACCTGGGATTGCCTTGGCCGCCCTGCGCCGTCTCCCAGCGAACCGGTTCCTCTGCGCATGACCGTCTGCATACATGACGACGATGACGGCGGCGCCTGCGACTACGCACTCTACTGGAAGGGCAACCCGAAGTATCCGTTCGCCGACGAAAGCGCGTTTGGCGAAATCGTCATTGGCGGGATTCCGGCTCCACGTTTCGCTGACTGTTCGCTCATGGTGCAGTTCGACAAGATTGACCTTGCAGAACTCGGCTGCGGCGAACTGATGCGACGGGCGCGGCTGGCCGGTGCGGGGTCCGTGCAGATTGAACGCTGCGACTTCTATCTTGACGGCGAGCGCCGCGCGAAGGAACTTGAGACGCTGTCTGGCGAAATCCGGTTTTTCGAGCAGGCGGGTTTTCCTGTGGCGCTCTGGATTACCTCTCTCGGGTATGGTCCAATGACCGACAAGGATTTTCTGAGGCGCTTCCCCGACTATCGTCCGCTACGCTCGTTCGAGGGCCAGACAGCGGCGGTCTGCTCCACCGACGCCTGCTGGCGTGAGGCGGTTGCCGAGAACGTTCGCGACTTCATAAGGGCTGGCGCGAAGACGATACTCTTCGACGATGACCTAGTCCAGGCGTGCCGTCCGGGAATCTGCTGTGCGTGCGACGAGCACAGGCGGCGCATAGCGGCGCGTCTCGGCGTTGCGGACGTGACGCCTGAACAGATGCGCGACGCCTATGCTGGCGCGCCCAATCCGCTGCGCACCGCCTGCCTTGACGAGATGGGCGAGTCGCTGATGGCGTTCTGCCGGGCGATGCGCGCTGCGGCGGACGAGGTCGATCCTTCGGTGATGATTGCGACGTGCCTCAGCATTTCGCAGTACGACCTTGACGGCGTGGACGTGCCGCAGATGGTGCGTCTGCTGTCCGGCAATGGCGCAGGTCGTCCGTTCGTGCGGCTGAGCGGCGCGACGTACTGGGTGTGCCACCCCGGGAATTCGCGCAACTGGGGACAGGGGCTGGGCGGCGTGATCGAGTACCTGCGCTGGCAGGCGGCGATGATGCGGGCCGAGGGCATAGTGCCGCTCGACGAGAACGATCCGTATCCGCGCGACGTCAGGGTCGTTCCGGAAGGAATGTGCGAAGCTTACGACCGGGCGATGATAGCCGAAGGCGGAGTAGTCCGCAACAAGTACGTCATCAGGCACAACGTCAAGACGAACAAGGGAATCGATCCCGAATATCTCGCCGCTCATCTTGCGGGACGCGAAGAGTCCGAGCGGATTGCGGCGCTCTTCAGCGATGCGGCGCCAGTCGGCTTCGAGGTGTTCGCTCCGCCGCATCTCATACGCGATGCTACGCTTCCCGAGCCGTATGCCGGCAAGAACGCGCTGCTGAAGTTCTTTGCGCAGCCGCTGGCTGGAATCCTGCTCGCGGCGAACGGTGCGCCGACGCGCTATGACCGCGATTCCGGTGCGCCTGTTGCGGTGCTGGGGCCTGCGGCTGCGACGTTGCCGAAGGAATGGCTGATGCGGGGCGTGCTCATTGACCGTGACGGAGCCCGCATTCTCAAGGAACGCGGCGTCGATACGGGGCTTGACGCGAAGGAGGGCGTGTCCCGCATCGGCGGGTGGAGCCTTTACGAGAACGCGCGCGGCGAGAAGTTCGCCGTATCGGAAGTGGGCTGGTACGACCTCGACTGCCGCGAGGCGTCGCCGACGCCGGTGCCGGTTCGGGAAATCTGGAGGTTTTTCACTGGGAAGGACATTCCCGTATGCCTTGCTGGCGCACGGGGAGTCCATCTCATGGCGAAGCGCCGACCGGACGGCTCGCTTGTCGTTTTGGCGAACAACACGCGCGGCGGTGCAGTCGGGCCGTTCGCCGTTAACATTCTCGGCGCGTCATACGGCATGGCGCTGCCGGCCTACGGCTGTAGGACGCTGCATGTCGGAGGCGGAGGAAATTGAGAAGCCGGGGCTTCGTGCATTTTACGTAAGACAAAAACCGAAAGGAGAAACGAATGAACATTCTGGCAGTTTGCGCGCATCCCGACGACATCGAGCTGAATGTCGGCGGCACGCTGCTCAAGTACAAGAAGCAGGGGCACAAGATCTACATCGCGCTTACGACGAGCGGGAATACCGGGTCTAACGTGATGACCGACGTCAAGGAGATCGAGCGCGTCAGGGAGGCGGAGATGATGCAGTCCGCCGCGCTCTACGGCGCCGAGGTTCGCTTCATGCGCAACGACGACGAGCGCCTTCTCGACACGAACGAGACTCGCACTCAGGTTTTGGACGCGATGCGTTGGGCGGATCCCGACGTGATCTTCACTCATTATCCAGACGACGAGTCCACCGACCATGCGATGACGTCGAAGCTTGTCCGCGAGATGCTTCTCTCCCTGCCCGGACGCAACCAGCAGTCAAACGAGAAGCCGTGCACGAAGAAGGTGTCGCTCTTCTACTGGGAGCCGAGCTACGGAATCAACTTCCTGCCCGAGGTCTACGTCGACATCTCCGAAGAGTGCGACGAGAAACTGAAGGGCATCTACTTCCACAAGAGCCAGTTCCCGTACATGGCGGAGTTCGGCTGCACCGACTTCGCGGAGGAGGCCCGCGTCTGGGCGCGGTTCCGCGGCATTCAGAACGGCTGCAAGTACGCCGAGGCTTTCCGCGGGCACCGCATACACGGCTACATGCCCGACTTCAAGGTGCTGCCTTGAGCGTGCATCGTGTGCGCCGCCGAATTAATATGCTATAATTCACGGCAATGAGCAAGAGAAAGATAATCGTCACGAGCGCGTTGCCGTATGCGAACGGCGACATACACCTCGGCCACCTCGTCGAATACGTCCAGACAGACTTTTGGGTGAGATACCAGAAGCTGCGCGGGAACGACTGCGTATACGTATGCGCGGACGACACCCACGGCACGCCCGTGATGATTCGCGCGCGGAAGGAAGGGGTCTCGCCGGAGGATCTCATCGCGCGCATGCATGCGATTCACCTGAAGGACTTCACCGACTTCCAGGTGAACTTCGACAACTACTACTCTACGAATTCTCCGGAGAACAGGGAGTTCTCAGAACGGTTCTTCGCGGCAATGGAGAAGTCCGGAGGCATCACCAGAAAGACGTCGCCGCAGCTCTATTGCGAGAACTGCCGCATGTTCCTGCCCGACCGCTTTGTGAAGGGGACCTGTCCGAAGTGCGGCGCGGAGGGCCAGTACGGCGACAGCTGCGACCACTGCGGGTCTACGTACGGTGCCGAGGAGCTGGGCAACCCCAAGTGCACGACGTGCGGCTCCACGCCCGTCGTGAGGGACTCCGAGCACCTGTATTTCGAGCTGGAGCCCCAGCACGACTATCTCGAGAAGTGGATTCCGGCGCACACCACCAGCGACGTGTCGAACAAGCTCCTGGAGTGGTTCTCGGAGCCGTTGAGGGGCTGGTGCATATCCAGGGATGCGCCATACTTCGGCTTTGAGATACCGGGGCATCAGGGGAAGTTCTTCTATGTCTGGGTGGACGCGCCGATCGGCTACCTGGCTTCGCTCAAGAACTGGTGCGAGAAGAACGGGCAGAAGTTCGAGGACTGGTGGCAGGATCCCAATGCCGAGCGCTACCATTTCATCGGCAAGGACATCATACGCTTCCACTGCCTGTTCTGGCCTGGAATGCTGCACGTGGCCGGCCTTGAGCAGCCGAACAAGATATTCGTGCATGGCTTCCTTACGGTGAACGGCGAGAAGATGTCGAAGTCGAAGGGCACGTTCGTGAACGCGCGCACGTACCTGGACCACCTGCCGCCGGAGGCTCTCCGCTACTATTACGCGGCGAAGCTCGGGCCGACCACTGACGACATGGACCTGAACCTTGCGGACTTCGTGCAGCGCGTCAACTCCGATCTCGTCGGCAAGATCACGAACATCGCCTCGCGCTCCGCGCAGATGCTCCACAAGAGGCTCGGCGGAAAGCTCGCCACCCTTGCCGGACACGACGAGGAGCTTGCGCTCCTCGCAAGGCTCCGCGACGGCGGCGAGACTATCGCCCGCCACTACGAGGACCGCCGCTTCAGCCAGGTCGTGGTCGAGACGTGCCGCCTGGCCGACGCGGCCAACGAGTACTTCGACCGCAAGGAGCCGTGGAAGACGGTGAAGACCGACGCGGAGGCCGCGCGCGTGACGCTAACTGCCGCGCTCAACGCCTTTCGCATACTGGCCATCTACCTGAAGCCGATACTGCCTGCCTATGCCGACAGGGCGATGAGGCTCTTCGGCGAGAGCGCATGGACGTGGGAGTCTCGCGACACGGCGGTGGAAGGCGTAACGCTTGGCGAATACGAGTACCTGGCCTCGCGCATCGAGGCGAAGCAGGTCGAGGCTATGGTCGCGGCGGCCACGGTGAAGCCGGCTGACTCCGGCGAGGTCGCTCACGAGTCGCGCGCCAGCAAGAACAAGGCGCGTGCGGCGGCTCCGCTCAAGGAGGAGATCGCGTTCCCCGACTTCGACAAGCTCGACCTGCGCGTCGGCGTCGTTGAAAGTTGCGAGATCGTGCCGAAGAGCTCGAAGCTCCTGAAGTTCGTCCTGGACGCCGGTAGCCTCGGGAAGCGCACGATCTTTTCGGGCATACGCCAGGCGTATCCCGAGCCCGAAAAGCTCGTCGGCAAGGAGGTTGTGTTCGTGGCGAACCTTGCGCCGCGCAAGATGTCTGTCGGCGTCTCCGAGGGCATGATTCTTTTCGCCGGCGAGCCTGGCGTAGGCGGGGGCGCGGTGTCGCCGACGTCCGCCGCTGGCCCGGGCGCGTCCGTGACATGACGGAGGCCGCATGGAATTTCGTTACCGTTCTTTGGTTTTAGACTGCCAAAGTATGGTATAATTCGCGCGTCGCGCTTCTGCGGCGAAAAAGGAAAAAAGAAAGGAATGACATGAACCATCGCAAAGTGACATCTGTCGCGGCGGCGCTTGCGTCCGTCGCGTTCATCGCGGGCTGCTCCGACAATAAGCCGGAGGGCGTGGACCTCTCTGCGCAGGCGCTCGCCGCCGCCGAGGCCGCAGGGTTTCGTCCCCCCGACTCCGGAGACGGCGGAACGCTTCACATCTACACGTGGAGCGACTACATCGCGCCCGACGTGCTGGAGAGCTTCGAGTCGGCCCTCAAGGTGAAGGTCGTCATCGACACCTTCGACTCAAACGAGGCGATGTACGCTAAGCTCAAGGCTGGCGGCACTGGCTATGACATCATAACGCCCAGCTCCTACCAGATCGCGACGATGGCGCGCGAGGACATGATCGACAAGCTCGATCACTCGAAGATGCCGAACGTAAAGAAGAACTTTGACCCGTCGTTCTCCGACCAGGTGCTCGATCCCGCGTTCACGTACAGTGCGCCTTATGCCGTCACTTACACGGGCCTCGCCTACCGCAAGGACAAGATTCCCGAGGGCGCCGATGTGAACTCGTGGGCAATCATCGGCAATCCGGCGATGAAGGGTCGCGTCTCGCTGTTGGACGACATACGCGAGGTGATCGGAATCGGTCTCATGTACCTTGGCTATTCGGTGAATTCCACGAGCGCCGCCGAGATCAACGCGGCGGTCGAGCAGGTCCTGAAGTGGCGCGTCAACGTGCGCAAGTTCGACGCCGAGAGCTACAAGACCGAGGTCGCCAGCGGTGCCACCTGGATCGGCCAGGGGTATTCCACTGACGTGACGCAGGTTATTGTCGGCGACGAGGAGGCCGGTGCGCCGGCGCGCGAGGACGTCGGCTTCGCTCTGCCCAAGGAGGGCTTTGCGATTGCGTTCGACGAGATGGTCGTCGCGAAGTCCGCCAAGCGCAAGGACCTCGCCTATGCGTTCATCAACTACATCTACGACGGCGACGTGGCCAAGGTCAACATGGAGTACATCTGCGGACCGAACCCCGTCAAGCCCGGCATCGATCAGCTTGATCCTGAATACCGCAGTTTGATCGTGCTCAACCCGGAGCAGCTAAAGCGCGGCCAGCTGATAAAGAGCTTTGACGGACAGCAGGCCGTAATGGATCTCTACAACAAGGCCTGGGACAGGATCAAGGCGACGGAGGCCAGGTAGTGTCCGATGCCCCAGCTCTGGCGCGGCTGGCCTGTGCCTTGGCGGCATGCCTTGCCGCCGGGTGCGCGACCGTCGCGCCAGGCCCTACTGAGGCAGTCGAGGACCTCTGCGAGTTCGCCCGCGAGAGCGGGCCGGACGGGCTGTCGGACATAACCCGCGTCGGCGGCGACGTCTATTACTGCGTTGACGACCGGGGCGGGCTCTTGCACGAGGTCGAGATACGCGTTGCCGCCGACGGATCTGACGGCTCTTTCTCCGTACTGCGGAGCGTGCAGCTTGACGGGCGCGTAGACCTCGAGGGCTGCGCCTACGATCCGCTGACGCATTGGGTGTGGGTCTCGGATGAGTACGATTCCTCTATCCGCGCCTACGATCCCAAGACGGGGCGCATGGTCGCCAAGGCTGCCGTGCCCGACGTATACCTGAAGCACGCCCGCAAGAACCGCTCGCTGGAGGCGCTGGCGATCTCGCCGGACGGTCTGCACATGTATGCGGCCAACGAGGACACGCTCGACTGCGACGGAGAGCCGGCAGGTCCCGGGGTGGGCGGCATCGTGAGGATACAGGAGTTCGTGCGCAGCGACTCAGCAGACCTGTGGCGTCCGTCACGGCAGCTAAGGTACGCGACCGATCCTGTTGAAGGCACGCCCTACAATGGCATGGCGCTGTCCGGCATATCGGCCATGTGCGTGCTTGACAAGGGGAGGCTGCTCGTTTTGGAGCGCGAGATGAGCAAGAAGAACGTTCTGCTGCCGACGCTGCGCGGCCGTCTCTATGAAGTCGATCTCAACACCACGTCGAAGACGGCGTCGAAACGGTTGCTGTGGGACGAGAGCACCATGTTCGCCAACTACGAGGGAGTCTGCCAAGGGCCGACGCTTGCTGACGGAACGCGGACCCTCGTGCTCGTTTCGGACGGAGCCGGCGAGGCGGACTCCAACATCTTGGTGATGTCCGTAAAGTAAGTTTTGTGGTATAATACCGCCAGCAGGAAGTTGCATCATGAAGAAGTGGAATGTGGCAACGGTGAGGGCGGCTAAGGGGCGCGAGAAGCTTGGCTGCTGCACGGCATACGATGCGTGCTTCGCGCGTTTGGCCGATGAGTCCGGCGTACCCATCGTTCTTATCGGCGACTCGCTGGGCATGAACGTTCTCGGGCACTCCACGACGCTGCCGGTCGGCATGTCTGACATGCTTGCGGCGGTGGCGGCGGTCGCGCGTGCGGTAAAGGACGCGTTGGTCGTGGGCGACATGCCGTTCGGCTCGTACCAGTGCGGCGAAGACGAGGCCATGAGGAACGCCGTTGCAATGATCAAGGCTGGCGCCGAGGCAGTGAAGCTGGAGGGCGGCGCTTCGGTCTGTGGGCTCATCAGGCGTCTCACTGCGGCCGGCATTCCGGTCTTGGCCCACGTCGGCATGACTCCTCAGAGCGTAAACGAGTACGGTGGCTTCAAGAAGCAGGGCCAGACACGCGAGGCGGCCGAGAAGGTGCTTGCCGACGCGAAGGCCGTAGAGGAAGCGGGCGCGTTCGCGGTTACCCTTGAATGCATTCCTGCGGAGCTTGCGGCAGAAATCACTGCCGCACTCAAGATCGTCACGATCGGCATCGGAGCGGGTCCGGTATGCGATGCGCAATGGCTCGTCATGCACGACCTCCTCGGACTGAATGAGAAGGTGCCGTCCTTCGTGAAGAAGTACGCCGACCTCGCGTCGGTCGTGCGTGGCGCGTTTTCGGCTTACGTAAACGAAGTAAGGAAAGGGGAGTTCCCACAATGAAAAGACTGATGATTGCGGCGATTGCGGCTGCGGCTTGCGTGTTCGCCGGGTGCATTGCTCCGCCGCAGAACGCAGCCGTGCCTCCCATGGACACGCGCGTAACAATCGCTCCGGACCTCTGCTACGACGTGGTGGTTACGGACGTGCGCTGCGCGAGGGGCAGCAGCTCATACCTGACGTTGCAGGCCAACCTGGTGAACAACTGCAACCGTCCTCTGCCGGTTGAATGGAAGGTGCAGTGGCTCGACGTCGACGGCGTGGAGATCGATTCGGTCGTCTCCTCCTGGAACGCGCGTATGCTCCAGCCATACGAGATCTGCGGGCTGAAGGGCACGGCGCCCAAGCCAGATGCGGCTGACATGAGGCTTTACGTAAGGAGGTTGAAGAAATGAAGAAACTGGTTTTTGCAATCGCTCTGTGTGCGTGTGTCGCGCAGTTGGCTCATGCGGCAAGGTTCGAGGCCGGCCATGGCGTCGCGAACGACCGTGCGCGCGGTCATGGACCGAATGACGTCACGTTCGTGACGCGCGGCAACGGAAACGCCTATGGCTGGCGCGGGTGGGACATGGCGATCGGCGGAACGATCCTGCCGTGGTCGATACCCAACGAGGAGAGCAACGTCTACGGACTGAGGCTGAACTTCGGCTGGGGCGAGTACGCCAACACGTACGGCCTTGACGCCGGTGCGTTCTCTGCCGTGACGCATGACTTCGGCGGCATTGCCGCGAACCTTTGCGGCAACGTCGTGGGCGATACGATGGGCGGCATCCAGGTCGGCGCAGTCAACATCGTGCGCGGCCGTGCCTATGGGTTGCAGATCGCTTTCGTGAACTTTGCCGAGGACCTGCACGGCGTGCAGATCGGCGGGCTCAACTTCAACAACACCGGCATCAGGTGCTTCCCGATAATCAACGTCGGGTTCTAAGAACTGCAAGACTGAAAACGAGGAGTGAAGAAATGAACAGAATAGCATATGGAATGATGGTTGTGGCGGCGGTTGCGATGACCGGTTGCGTCACCGAGCAGACCCGTCGCATCGTAGACGGGGAGGACACCGAAGTCACCTCTGGCTTCGCCGAGGCGGATCTCCGCATCGTAGTATCGAAGGCGATACAGGACATTGACCGCGCGTCGAAGCGTTATGAGAAGCCCGGCAATCGTCGCGTCGTCAACGTGAAGCCGTTCACCGTCGATACGACTGCCCGCGGTTCTCAAGCTGGCTATCTCGCCGACTCGCTGAAGGCTTACTTTGAGGAAGAGCTGATGAACGGCGACAAGTTCATCGTCTACAACGAGGCGTTTGCCGCGCAGACGGGTACTGCCCCGATACGTCCCGAATTCATTCTCACTGGCAAGTTGCGTGAGCAGAACGTGCGCCGTGACAACGGCAACTTCTACAAGGAGAACGCGCTTATCCTGAAACTGACCGACGTCGCCACTGGGCTTGACTTCTGGCAGAAGCGCGTGCCGCTCCAGAAGGCTGTCGACAGGACGAACGTTCTCAACTGAGCGGAGAGGAGGCAATGAGATGAAATTGGCAGGAATTCTTGCCTCGGTCGTTGCGGCGCTTGGATTTGCCGCAGCGGCGCAGGAGGCGTCCGTAGAGCAGGCGAAGGAGGAGCCGGCGCAGCGTGAGGTGCGTCTCGCGATATGCGCCTTCGGCACGGCTGAGACGATGACCCCGGTTGAGGAGTGGCTGGGCAAGACGATCCATCCCGGGCAATATGCCGCCGGGCTTCCTTCCCTCCCGCAGCTTGGTGAGAACAAGGAACATAACGCCGGTTCCGTCAAGATAGAATGGTCCACCGCCAAGCTGGAGGTGACGCACGAGACGGACATGATCCAGGCCGAGAACCAGCGCAACCGCAAGCTCCTCAACGAGATTCGGCTGAAGGTGCTCAACGATCCGTCCCGACGCTACGTTCCGCTTGCCGGCGACTATCTTGAGGCGGCGCTTTTCTCGGAGTCCGGAGGGTCGGTTCGCCTTGTTGCCCTGGAAAAGGCTGATGCCAACACTCGCCTCGTCACGGTGTCGCTCGGCGACCGCGAAGAGGAAACTAAGGTCGTGACCGTGAATGCCGCCGGCACGAAGGCCGGCACCAGGATTTTCCGCCAGCCGTATGCCGGCAAGGTGCGCGATCTCTCCGGCAACACGTTGCTGGCCTTCAGCGGCGTCGGCGAATGCTCCGAGACGGCCAACAGCGTAGTCTCGACGACGACAGCCGATCCGCAGCGCAAGCTGATTGAGGACGTCTGCCGTCAGATAGCCTCCAAGATATTCTCCGCTTGCCGCGGAGAATTGGGCGTCGCCTCCTCCGGCGGAGAGCAGCCTGTGCCTGCCGTAGAGCGTCGCCCCGGAAAGGCGAAGTGGCTGGTTCTCGACAAGATGACGTACCAGTCTGGCGTCAGCCAGTCGGTCTTCGAGGGCATAGACAAGCTTCTCCTGACGAAGCTCGTGCAGGCGAAGAAGTACAAGTGCCTCGATCGCGACATGTACGACACCGCTGCGCGGGAGGAAGGCTTCGGCGGCAAAGCCGGCCTTATACCAGCAGGATATGCGATGAGCGGTGAGATCGTGCAGCTCCTGCAGAGCGGCAAGTCGCGCAGCATAGGCGGAACGGTCAAGGCCGAATACATCGCTACGGTGTCTATCCGCGCGAACGACCTGCGCACGCAGCAGCCCTACGAGGCTGAGACGCTACGCGTTGCCGCGTACTGCCAGACGCCGAAGGACATGCTCGTGCACGTCGTCAAGCGCGTCGCGCTCGCAATACTCATGCGCGACTACCCGATGTACATAATGGATTACGACGATGACGACGGCGAGCTCACGCTCAGCTATGGTGGCGACTTCCTTGAGGTCGGGGAGCAGTACGAGGTCCGCCGTCGCAAGGCCATCGTCGACGACGACACCGACGAGACTGTATACAAGGAGAAAACGGTCGGAGTCTGCGAAGTGACCGATTGCGGCAAGAACACCTCCGCGGCGAAGCTCATATCTGGCAAGGCGAAGCTTAAGGATGTGCTTCGGTTCTACGACAACGACGAGGGCGCCGCTCCGCCGATGCCGGCGCCAGCCGGCGAGATATCCGTCAAGGCGACTACAGGCTCCGTCGGTGTGTTCCCGGTTAAGAAGCCGCGCATTGCGGTGGCGCCGTTCATCACGAAGTCCCAGACCGTCAGCGTCTGGGGAATGGCGATCTCGGCCCGCGACTGGCTCGATACGCTCGTAGACCACATGAGCATCCAGCTTACGAACACAGGCAGCTTCAAGACGCTTGACCGGTCGTTCGGGCCGGAGATAGACCGCGAGCTGGACCGCATCGTGAACGATCCGAACGCGAATCCCAACGACGTCTGCCGGCTTTCGAAGAAACTGGCCACAGACTACCTTGTCGTCGCCGAAGTGATGTTCTCGGACGTCGCGTCTCCGGGAACGGACTACGTGACGGGACTTCCGCTTCCGCCTGCGTCGGCGCAATTTGCCGAGGTCAGGTTCCGTTGCGTTCACGCGCCTACCACGGAGATCGTCGTCTCCGACATCGTGCGCGTCGACTCCAGGAACTTTTATGGCACGGCCGAGATATTCACGACTGGTTCGACGGAGTGGACGGCGGCGAACATCGCAGCCATTATCCAGTCCAAGATCGATCCGGCCGGATTCGAGCGCCTGCAGGCCGAGCGGAGAGCAGCCGCTGAGGCCGCGGCCGCAGCAGCTCCCGCACCGGCGCCTGCGCCGGCTCCGTCCCAGGGAGTCAATCTCGGATTCTAATGAAAACGCACAATTGCGCACTTCCGGGCTTGCTCGTCGCCGTTGCTTTTGCTACGGTTGTTATTGGGTGCCGCACAAACAAAGACATTCTCAACGACTACGAGAAGGCGATGATAGTCGGCGACTATGCCGCACCCGTAGCCGAGATCGAGGAGAAGGCTGACGCTGGCGGCGTGGACGAGCTTCTATGGCGTCTTCACGCCGGCGGGTCGCGCTATCTGCTGAACGATTTCGAGGCTTCGGTCGCGCAATTCGACAAGGCGGAGGACGTCTTTCTGCGCAACGACCAGACTAGCGTTTTTCGGCAGGGCTCTGACGGTGCGTTCGCGATGCTGTCGAACGATCGTGCCTTCCCGTACTCCGGCGGCGGCGAGGACCGCATCTTCACCTGCCTTTACAAGGCCATCGACTACATGAGAAGCAATCAGCCTGACGCGGCCCGCACCGAGCTCAACCGTGCGGCGCAGCATCAGGACAACTGGCTTTGGGAGCGGAAGAAAGAGATTGCCGACGCAGCAAGCAAGCTGAAGGAAGACTCTGACGCCTACGCGAAGGAGAAGGGCGGTAGCGAGTCATCAGGCGGCGCCGATGCCGCGAAGTCCGACCAGGCGGTGAACGGTGCGTTTGCAGACGCCGCCTTCTCCGAGCAGATCAGGGAAAAGTGTGGCTTCGACACTGCGAAGAGCGGAAACGTCGAGACGCTTGCGCGTAAAGACTGGCTCAACCGCTATGCTCAGCATGTGACAGGTGTCTTCCGCTGGGTCAGCGGCGACGGCGATGCGGCTGGTTATTTCCGGGAATTGTCCGAGATCGACCCAGGCAACGCGCTTCTCACGGCAGACTTAACCGCTGCGGCGGGCGGCGCGAAACCAAGGGATCAGGTGTGGGTGTACGTCGAGGACGGGTTGTGTCCCGTGCGAGAGGAATGGCGGCTCGACCTTCCCACGGTGTTGATACCGTATCTCAACCGCTACATCCTCTATGCTGGAATGGCGTTGCCTTATCTGCGTTACCGCAACGAGGCTTGCGCTTCGTATTCGGTTGCGGCTGGCGGGCAGACATTGCCGCTTGTCGAGCTGCAGGACGTCGATGCGCTTCTGAAGACGGAGTTCGACGTCTATTTTCGTGGAGCCTTGACGCGCGAGATCACGAGAACGGTGGTCAAGGCCGGCGTGCAGGTTGCGCTCGGCGTCGTGGCGGACAACTGCAGCGACAACTATACGCGCATCGCGCTCAGGTCTTCGCAGCTCGCGGCTGCAGCGTGGGCTGCGTCGGTGACTCAGGCGGACCTCAGGAACTGGACGGGTCTTCCGAAGAAGGTGTATGCAATGCGTGTGCCGCGTCCTGCCGACGGGCGGCTTGTCCTTTCAGGCGCAGGCATCCCGGTCGCAGATGTCACGCTTCCGGAGGGCAATTCGCTCGTATTCGTGCGCAAACCGTCCGCGCAGGCGCAGGCAGTCGTCAAGGCTGTGACATTGCAAAACTGAGGCTGCGGAACTCAGAACTTGAGAGACTGCCCGTCCTTGGCGAGCTTGGCGCGCATTCGCGGACGAGTCTTGCCGGCCAGTACGAGGTCGGCAAGCGGGTCTTCCACGTACGTCTGCACCACGCGCCGCAGCGGCCGGGCGCCTAGCGCCGGATCGTAGCCCTTTTCAACGAGGAAGTCGACGGCCTTCTTGTCGAGCGACAACGCGATGTGAGAGCCCGCAAGACGCGTCCGGAGCCGGTCGATTTCCAGGTCGAGGATGCGCGCCATGTCAGCACGTTCCAGTTTCCTGAATACGACGGTATCGTCGAAGCGGTTCAGCAGTTCGGGGCGGAACGTGCGCTTGGCTTCCGCTAGCAGCTTGTCGCGCAGGACGTCGTAGCTCGTCTCTGCGGTGTCCTTGGCGAATCCGAGCGAGTGACCTTCGCGCGCGAAGTCGAACCCGAGGTTCGCCGTGCAGATGACGATGGTGTTGCGGAAGTCGACGATGCGCCCCTGCCCGTCGGTGAGACGACCTTCGTCGAGAATCTGCAGCAGCATGTTGCAGACGTCCGAGTTCGCCTTTTCGAATTCGTCGAAGAGAATGACCGAATACGGACGGCGCCGTACCTTCTCGGTGAGCTGCCCGCCCTCGTCGTAGCCGACGTATCCGGGCGGCGCGCCGACGAGCCTGGAGGACGAGTACTTCTCCTGGAACTCCGACATGTCTAGCGCGATGAGTGCCTTGTCGTCGCCGTAGACGCGGTCAGCCAGCATCTTCGCAAGGTGCGTCTTGCCGACGCCGGTAGGCCCGAGGAAGAGGAAGGAGCCTATCGGGCGCTTCGGGTCTGCCATCAGGGCGCGGCTGCGGCGGAGGGCGCGGGCGATCGCCTGCACTGCCGGCGCCTGCCCGATGACTACCTCATTGAGGGCCTTTTCCATGCCGAGCAGCTTCTCGGCGGTGGTGGCGTTCATCTTTTCGACCGGCACTCCGCTGATTGACGACACGGTCGCCGCCACATCTTCCTCAGAGACGTCGATAGGCTCCTCGGCATGTGTCTCGCGCCATTTCGCAAGCGCCGCCTGGAACTCGATGCTGGCCTGCCGCAATGCCTCGCGGTACTGTGCTGCGGCGTCGAAATCGCCCTTGGCTACGACTGAATCCTTGCGTCCACGCAGCTCGTCGATTCGTGCCTGCATGTCAGTGAGGCGCTTCGGACGCGCACTCGCGCCTGCGCGCAGCCGCGCACCGGTCTCGTCAAGGGCGTCTATCGCCTTGTCGGGGAGTTGCCTGGCCGGCAGATAACGGGCGGTGAGTTCGGCAGCCGCGCGTATTGCCGCAGGCGAATAGCGCACTGTGTGGAACTCGGCGTACTTCGGCACCAGTCCCTCTAGAATCTCCACCGTGTCGGCCACGGACGGCTCGTCGACCTGAACGGACTGGAAGCGTCGCTCGAGCGCGGCGTCCTTTTCTATCGACTTGTGGTATTCCTTGAGAGTCGTTGCGCCCACGCACTGCAGTTCGCCGCGTGCAAGGGCCGGCTTCAGTATGTTCGCCGCGTCCATCGCGCCCTCTGCGCCGCCGGCCCCGACCATCGTGTGGATCTCGTCCAGGAAGAGTATGATGTTGCCAGCGCGCTTTGTCTCGTCCACTATGCGCTTCAGGCGTTCCTCGAACTGGCCGCGGTACTGCGTGCCTGCGACGACGCGTGCCATGTCGAGCGCGATGACGCGCTTGCGCTGCATCTTCTCCGGCACCTCGCCGCGGTGGATCGCCTGGGCTAGGCCTTCGACGACTGCTGTCTTGCCGACGCCGGCCTCGCCTATCAGCACGGCGTTGTTCTTCGTGCGGCGCGAGAGTATCTGTACGATGCGTCGGAGTTCTTGCGTACGGCCTATGACCGGGTCTAGCGCGCCCTGGCGCGCCAGGGCCGTGAGGTCGCGTCCGTATGCGTTGATGGTCGGCGTCTTTTGCGCCTTGCCGTTCGCTCCCGTCGACGAAGTCTCCCCGGCGTTCTCGTCCGGTTCCGCAGCGTCGGCTTCTGGCGAATCGGCGGTCTGGCCTTGCGTTCCTGCCGACACGAACTTGTCCACGGTGACGCCAGCGTTGAAAAGGAGCTGGGCCGCCGCATTCTCGCCCTCTCGCAGCATGGCGAGAACGAGGTGTTCAGTGCCAACGGCGTTGCCTTCGCCGGCTTCGAGACCGGCCATCTCGAGGATCTTGCGCGTCCGTGCCGAAAGCGGCAACTGCCCGCGCTGCATCGTGCCGTCACCGCCGCTTGACACCATCGTCTTCATCGACTCGGCTAGGTCGTCGAGCGAAAGACCGAGCGTGACGAACCGCTTTGCCGCCTGGCACTGCGGAATTGCGATTATGGAGAGGAAGATGTGCTCGGCGCCGATGTGGTCGTGCCCGAGCTGCCGCGCGCAGCTTGCCGCCGCATTGAGCGCGTCGACCGCATGCTTGGAGAACTTAAGGTTCATAGGAACTTCTCCTCCGCGCGCTCGTTCAGCACCACGTCCTCGAAGCGGCGGTTCATCTCGTCGGCGCGTTCCGCGTCGGCCCTGTCGCGTTCGTCCTGCTCGAGCCTGTCCTCTGAGTTTGAGAGGTCCGTCGCGAGAAGCATTCTCTCTATCTCGTCCGTCGTGATGCCGTCCAGCATTCCCTCCTTTGATGCGAGACGGAGCGGGGAGAGCAGGTCAAAGCACTCTCCGGGCGAGAGCAGGCGGCAGTTCTTCATGACCGCAAGGGCGCGGCAGAGCGAGTCGCCGAACACCCTCGGCATCTCCTCGAAAAGGCGGACGCGGGCGTTGCGCTCCTCCCGCAGGAGTGCGGAGGCGATGCGCTTGGCGCGCTCGGCGGTTCCGGAATAGCGCAGGACGTAGACGTGCCCGGTATCGGACACGCCGTCGGCGTTAACGCCGGCCAGCTCCATGCCCAGCGCGCGCATGGCGCGCTTGACGGCGTCCATTTCGCCGATCAGGTGTAGGGCCTCCAGGTGCAGGCGTCCGCCGATCCTGTAGGCAGCGTCGACGCGGGACGACGGGAAGTCATGCATTTTCGGCTCTTTCTTCGCCTTTGCCGAGTTCTCAGCCTTCTCGATGTCGGAGACCATGTCGTGGAAGGCGTTCATGATCGCGCCGATGATCGGCGGCGGACCGTCCTCGTCTCCTCCGCCATCGCCGGAGACTTCGGTCACCGACATCGACATGCCCGGCGGAAGACCAGTCACCTTGCGCGTGCGCAGGCTCTTCTTCTGCCGACGCTGCCGTTCCGACTTGGCGCAGGTGTGGCAGACGTACAGCTCTTCGGCGTCGTCTCCTTCGCCGCGCTTGATCGCCGTCTCCGCGTCGGCCTTGTGGCACAGTTCGCACTTCATCGCACTACACCGCCTCCATGACTATCGCCAGCCGGTGCCCGTTCAGCTCGATGTCTCCGGAGCCGTCGGACAGCGCAATCTCCACTGTCAGCGTCTCGTTCTTCACGTAGTCGAGGTGCGCGGCGAGCGCGGCCCTGAATTCGGCGTCGGCCGTTACGGACAGCTTTATACGCTGCACGACTTCCAGGTCCGCCGCCTTGCGCATCGCCTGCACGCGGCTTACGAACTCTCTCGCGTCGCCCTCCGCGACAAGCTCCGGCGTAAGCGCGGTCTCGAGGCCGACAACGATCTGACCTTGCGAGGCGACGACGAGGCCGGGCTTCGGCGAACGCGTTACGAGCACGTCCTCCAGGGTTACTTCGACGCCCTCTATCTCCATGGGCCACGACACCGCGACTCCGTCAGTTCCGAGCCGGGATATCGCCGCCGCGACTGCCTTCATCTTCGGGCCGCACTTCCTGCCGAGCGTCTTGAAGTTCGCCTTGTACGTCATGTCGCACAGTTCCGTCTCGTCGGCGATGAACACGACGCGGCGGACGTTCAGCTCGTCGGCGATGAGGGGCTCCAGCCCCTTGACGTCGGCCCCGGTCACCTTGAGCGCGCTCAGCGGCTGGCGCACCTTGAGGTCGTTGTCGGCGCGGAGGCGCCGGCCCAGTTCCACGACTGACTGGACGTCGGCCATGCGCCGCTCCAGGTCGCGGTCGCGCGCGGCCGCGTTTGCGGACGGGAAATCGCAGAGATGCACCGATTCTGGGTCGCCAGCGCCTTTCAGATTCCCGTAGATCTCTTCAGCGATGAAGGGCGTGAACGGCGCGGCCACCTTTGCCAGCTGCACGAGCGCGTAGCGCAGCGTACGGTATGCGTCGAGCTTGTCGCCGTCGTTCGTCGACTTCCAGAAGCGGCGGCGGCTGCGGCGAATGTACCAGTTCGTCAGGTCTTCGATGAACTTCACGAACGGGCGCACCGCCTTCTGCAGGTCGTAGTCGTCCATCGCCGCGGTCACGTCGGCGACCAGCGTCTCCATCGACGAGACGATCCAGCGGTCGAGCACGTTCGCGGAGTCCGGCACGGCAACGTCGGGGTCGTGGAAACCGTCCACGTTCGCATACGTCACGAAGAACGAGTAGGCGTTCCACCATGGGATCAGCAGGTCGCGCATCAGCTGCTTGACGCCGCTTTCGGAGAACTTCAGGCTTTCCGCCTTCACGACGGGCGAGTAGATCATGTAGAGCCGTATGGCGTCCGCCCCGTACGTGTCGAGCATCAGGTTCGGGTCTGGGTAGTTCTTCAGCCGTTTCGACATCTTCTTGCCGTCTTCGGCGAGGATCAGCCCGTTTACGATTACGTTCCGGTAGGGCGACTTGTCGAAGAGGCAGGTGCCGAGCACCATCAGCGTGTAGAACCACCCGCGCGTCTGGTCCAGACCTTCGGCGATGAATTCGGCAGGGAAGAACGCCGATGCGTCGCCCTCGCCCATGTAGTGTTGCTGCGCGTACGGCATCGAGCCCGATTCGAACCAGCAGTCCAGGACTTCCGGGGTGCGGTGATACGTCTTGCCGTCCCGTCTGATGACGACCTTGTCCACGAAGTGCTTGTGAAGGTCGGTCACCTTTTCGCCGGAAAGTTCCTCCAGCTCCTTCACGGATCCCACGCAGATCATGTCGGACGGATCGTCGTCGTTCACCCAGACCGGTATGCAGCTGCCCCAGAAGCGGTTCCTGGAGATGTTCCAGTCGCGCGCCTCCTCGAGCCAATTGCCGAAGCGCTTCTCGCCGACGTAGCCGGGCGTCCAGTGCACGGCGGCGTTGTTCTTCGCAAGCCGCTCGTGCAGGTCTTCCACGCGCACGTACCAGGCGTCGATCGCCCGGTAGATGAGCGGCGTGTCGGTGCGGTCGCAGAACGGGTACGAGTGGACGATCGTCGCCTGGTGGACGAGCTTGCCCTCGGCCTTGAGGCGCTTGATGATGTCCTTGTCGCAGTCCTTGCAGAAGCGCCCGGCGTATTCCGGCACTGTGTCGGTGAACGCGCACGCGTCGTCGAGCGGGTCGGCGAACGCATTCATGCCGTTCTCGCGGCAGACGCGGAAGTCGTCCTCGCCGTATGCAGGAGCGATGTGGACCAGTCCCGTGCCGTCATCGGTCGTCACGTAGTCGTCGTTAAGGACGACGAACGCGCCTTCGGCTGCCTTGTCCGCGAAATACGGGAACATCGGTTCGTAGCGCCACCCCTTGAGCTCTGATCCCTTGAACTCGGCCACGACTTCGAACGTGGCTTCGTCCGCGCCGGCTTTCTCCGCCTTTGCGGGACTCTTGAAGATCGTCGAGAGACGCGCCTTCGCCATCACGTAAATCGGCCGTGCATCGTCCGTGAGGTCGCGCACGGCGACGTAGTCTATGCTTGCGCCGGCGCAGATCGCGAGGTTCTCCGGGAGGGTCCATGGCGTAGTCGTCCAAATAAGCAGGTAGACCGCAGCCGACTGCCCGCGAAGGCTGTCGACCGAAATCGAATCGGGAATCGCCTTCACCCTCACCGTCACCGTCGGGTCCTGCACGTCCTTGTAGTTCGACCCGGCCTCGAAGTTGGAAAGCGGCGTCGATAGCTTCCACGAATACGGCATGATTCGATGCGAGCGGTAGACGCGCCCCTGGTTCCACAGCTGCTTGAACACCCACCATACGGACTCCATGAAGTTCGGGTCCATGGTCTTGTAGTCGTTGTCGAAGTCGACCCAGCGGCCTATGCGCGTCACGGTCTTGCGCCATTCGGACACGTACTTGAGAACCATCGAGCGGCACTGCTCGTTGAACTTGTCGACGCCGAGCTTCTTGATTTCGGGCGCTCCGGCCACGCCAAGCGCGTCCTGCGCGAGAGCCTCGATGGGAAGCCCGTGGGTGTCCCAGCCGAACCTGCGCTCCACGTACTTGCCGCGCATCGTCTGGTAGCGCGGCACGATGTCCTTGATGACTCCGGCCAGCAGATGGCCGTAGTGCGGCAGGCCCGTCGCGAACGGGGGGCCGTCATAGAAAGTATAGCGTTCCCTTCCCTCGTTTCGCGCGAGGGACTTCTCGAACGTCCTGTTCCGCTCCCATTCCGCCAGGACGGCCTTCTCCATTTCCGGAAATGCGACTTTATTCGATACAGCCTTGAACATAGTTCTCTGATCCACCTTTCAAAGTGAAATATTATTATATCATAAATCCCCCTTGCGCGGCGGCGGCAAATTTGCGATAATGTCCCACATGAACGCAAAAGTATGCGAACCTGCCCGGCTTTCGGGCAAGAGACTTATCAAAATAACAGTTGTTGGCATTCTCGTCGCTGGGAGCGCATTGCTTGCTCGGGGCGACGGCTTTGAGTTTGACGCAGGGGCTGACCTCAGGATCAGGCAGGAACTGATGGACAACGTTCCTGGCCTGCCTGGCGGCGGATTGCTGCTAAAGGCGCCTTGCGCCGGCTTCCGTCAGCATATGCGTTTCCGTCCGCGCGTCTGGGGCGAGGTTTCGTTCGGCAGCGAGAGAACTGGGCAGTTCCGCCTTTATACGCGCCTTACGGACGAGTTCCGCTGGTGCCCGGAGCCGTATTCCAACAAGTACACGTTCCCAGACGAGCTGATCCTTGACAACCTCTACCTGGAGGGGCTGGGGCTGTTCGACGGATTCCTCGACATCACGTTCGGGCGTCAGGACATCTACAACCTCTACGGGCTCGATCACATCTTCGTGGATGGCACTCCTGGCGATGGCTCGCGCACAGTTTACGGCGACATGCTCCGCACCAGGATGCACTTTACCGAGGTATCGTCGCTCGACCTGTTCACGCTTTATGACTTCGATGACAGCGACGTCAGGTGGGGCACCGACCGCGGCAAGCACAGGTCGCTTTCCGGCCTGGGCGGCGGGGCGGAGCCCGACATGGACGACTGGGGCGTCGGCGCAATCTGGAACTCCGATTTCGGCAAGGCGCTCCCGTACCAGCTGTTCTTGATGCAGAAGTACACGCGCGCATTCCGCCGCAGCGGCGAGCTGCGCCCGTGGACGGTGCGCGAACTTGTCGGCGGCAAGCTGATGCCGCAGCTGAACGAGGAGTGGTCGCTTCAACTGGAGGCGATGGGGCAGGTCGGGCGCAACGGCGACGGTGCGACGCTTTCCGGCTGGAGCTCATATGCCGGCATCAACTGGAAGAGCGCGACGCAGTCGTCCGTGCGTCCGCTCGGCAAGCTCGGCTATCACTTCATGTCTGGCGACAAGGACGCGGCCGACGAGGACGGCGGCCATCACGCCTGGGACCCGATGTGGTCGCGCGGCGTCAACGACTCCGAGCTGTTCCTGTACGGCACGCACTACGGCGCAGCATGGTGGAGCAACATGCAATACCTGAAGCTGACGGCTGGCGTCGACCTCGGCCGCCGCCACTCGCTAGTGGCCGCCACGGGACCGATGTTCGCCGCGGCGCAGGATCATCTAGGCGGCGGCAACGGCTTCTTCAAGGGGCTGCTGAGCCAGGTGCGCTACGACTTCCCGATCATGCTTGCGGACAAGGAGAAGGGCGAGCGTTTCGAAATCTTCGGCCATCTGTATGCGGAGCTCTTCAACCCCGGCGACTACTACGAGACGGACAAGCCGGCATGGTTCTTCCGCTGGCAGGTGGACTTCAAGTTCTGATGCCGCGGGAATTTTGGTATAATATGCAACACGGGGGCGACTGAATGGCGTCGGCCGTCACCGAAGCCGGACACGGCGAAACGAGATACGTCAACACAAGGAGAACGACGATGAGTTACCGCGAAGCGAGTAAGAAGTATGCGAAAATCGGAATTGACACCGAGAAGGCAATCCGCGACCTGGGCAAGATAGCGATATCCCTGCATTGCTGGCAGGGCGACGACGTCGGCGGGTTCGAGTCCACGGGCGGCGCCTCCGGCGGCATCGCCACCACCGGCAACTACCCCGGCAAGGCGCGCACTCCGCAGGAGCTGATGTCCGACCTCGAGTTCGCGCTTTCGCTCATTCCCGGCAGCCACCGCGTAAACCTGCACGCGTGCTACGGCATTCACGAGGGAAAGGTGACCGACCGCGACAAGCTCTCCCCGGCGAATTTCGCGCCGTGGGTGAAGTGGGCGAAGAAGGCTGGCGTCAAGCTCGACTTCAACCCCACGTTCTTCTCGCACGGCAACGTCAAGGACGGCCTTACGCTCTCCTCGCCCGATCCGAAGATCCGCAAGTTCTGGATCGACCACGGCATCGCCTGCATCAAGATCGCGGAGTACTTCGCGAAGGAGCTCAAGAGCCCGTGCGCAATCAACTTCTGGATGCCCGACGGCTACAAGGACGAGCCGTCCGACCGCCTCGGCCCGCGCCAGCGCATGGCCGATTCGCTTGACAAGATCTTCAAGTGCAAGTACGACAAGAAGGCCGTGGTGCCTACGCTCGAGTCGAAACTGTTCGGCATCGGCGTCGAAAGCTACACGGTCGGCTCGCACGAGTTCGTGATGGGCTACGCGGCGACGCGCAAGATCCTCGCGCTCCTCGACATGGGCCACTTCCACCTGAGCGAGTCGGTGGCGGACAAGATCAGCGCGTTCCTCATGACGTTCGGCAAGGTCGCGTTCCACATCTCTCGCCCCGTCCGCTGGGACTCCGACCACGTCATACGCCAGAACGACGACCTCCGCGCCGCCGCGCAGGAGATCGTTAAGATGGGCCCGCAGAACTTCATCGTCGCGCTTGACTACTTCGACGCCTCCATCAACCGCGTTGCGGCGTGGGTGCTCGGCATGCGCAACATGCAGAAGGAGCTGCTGAAGGCGATGCTCGTGCCCTGGAAGAGCCTCACGAAGCTCCAGGAGTCAGGCGACTTCACGACGCAGCTCGTCCTTCAGGAGGAATACAAGAACTATCCTGCCGAAGAGGTCTGGGCCGAGTTCTGCCGCCGCAGCGGACGCGTCGCCGACGAGTCGTGGTTCGACGCCGTCCGCAAGTACGAGAAGGACGTGCTCCTGAAGCGGTGAAGTCCGCGCTTGTCACCGGGGGAACGGCGCGGCTTGGCCGCGCCATCTCCGACAGGCTGAGGGCGGACGGCTGGCTGGTTGTCACTAGTTCGCACCGCGCCGACGCCGGCGCCGACATTGTCGCAGATCTCGCCGCGCCGATTAGCGCGGCGAAGCTCTTCTCCGACGCGCTGCGCATTTTGGGTGGAGTTCCGCCGGACGCGCTGGTCAACAACGCCGGGCTGTTCGTCGGCGAGGACCGCGCGGTCGAGTCCGTCAACCTTGAAGCTCCTAAGAAGCTCACCATGCTGATGGCGGGGCGTGAGAACGGACGTGGCGTGGTCGTGAACATTCTCGACGCGGCGGTCCTGTCTCAGCAGTCGCAAGTGTCAAATGCCTCTCCCCGTTACATGACGACCAAGCGCGCTCTCTACGACTTCACTGCGAAGTCAGCCGCGCTTTTCGCCGACACTCTGCGCGTGAATGCTGTCGCCCCAGGCCCGGTGTTTGCGCCAGAGGGAATGCATGAGAAGGCTGCGGCGACGCTGCTGGGGCGTCCGTCGGCTGCGGATGTCGCTGACGCCGTAGCGTTCCTGCTTTCCGCGGAGTCCACGACTGGCTGCACGATCCCCGTCGACGGCGGACAGCATCTGCTGGAGGCGTGATGAGCCGCATGCTGCTCCATGTCTGCTGCGGCCCTTGTGCGAGCGCCTGCGTGCCTGCGCTGAAGGCAACCGGCAAGGACGTGACGCTGCTCTTCGCAAACTCCAACATCGACACACGCGAGGAGTTCGAGACGCGTCTGCGCTCGGCGGAGAGGCTGGCGGCGGCGGACGGCGTTTCGATTGTCGCGCTTCCATACGATCACGAGGAATGGCTCCGCGAAGTCGCTGTCGGCTACGAGCACGAGCCGGAGAAGGGCGCACGGTGCGCTAGGTGCTTCCGCTACAACCTCACGAAGGCGGCGGCGTATGCCAAGGCTCACGGATTCGACTCGTTCACGACCTCGCTCACCGTCTCGCCGCACAAGCCGACGCCCGTTGTCTTCGCTGCCGCGGCTGATGCAACGGAGACAGTGACAGGCGTCAGGTGGGAACCGTGGAACTTCAAGGCGCACGGCGGTTTCGTGCGTTCCGTAGAGCGCGCTAAGGCGCTCGGCCTTTATAGGCAGAATTACTGCGGTTGCGAGTTTTCCAAGTCGAGGTGGACATTCCATCACAAGCGCGAGACGGAATCGACGAATCTCGATGCCCGCGCTGGAAACCCCGGCGACGTCTTCACGGCAGACTACCAGACTGCTGGCCGAGGACGCCTCAACCACAAATGGCATTCGCCGCCCGGAGCAAACCTCCTGATGTCGGCCGTCCTTTCTGTGGGGGGACTGTCCCCAGAGGCTGTTTCAACCCTGCCGCTCGTCGTCGGCCTTGCCGTCTCACGGGGACTGTCCCCATTTCTTTCGGGGACTGTCCCCATTTCTTTCGGGGACTGTCCCCATCGCCCCACGGGGACTGTCCCCATGATAAAGTGGCCGAATGACGTGCTGATAGAGGGAAGAAAAGTCGCCGGAATTCTCTGCGAACGGAACGGCGACAAAGTCATTGCGGGCATGGGGGTAAACGTAAAACCGCAGATTTTTCCCGAAGACCTGCAAGAAAAAGCAATTTCCTTGGGGTCTCTCCCCAATTTCAAGGGGACTGTCCCCAAAGTGCGCAACGCCATTCTCGGCGAATTGGGCAAGTGGCACGGAATATGGAGCGAAAAGGGTTTCGGTGCGGTTTGGCCGCAGATCGCGGCGCTTGACTTCCTGAAGGGACGGACCATTTCGGTCGGTCAGACGGACGATGACGCCGTTCCTGTCGCTGGCGTCTGCGGCGGCATACAGCCCGACGGCTCCCTTGATGTCGGCGGTGTGAAGGTTTACGCCGGGGAGGCTCACGTTCTCTGTTCGGGGTTGTGACGGGTTGCCTTGTTGGCTGAGAAATGGTAGAATATACAAGTTTCTACGTTAAACAAGGCAACGGCTAATGGCGAAAGAAGAGGATCAAGCTATCGAGGTCGTCGGAACCGTAACGAAGGTTCTGCCGGCAACGATGTACAAGGTTCAGCTCGAAAACGGGCATGAGGTGCTGGCTCACATATCCGGCAAGATGAGGAAATTCTTCATCAAGATCGCGATCGGCGACAAGGTCACCGTCGAGATCTCGCCTTATGATCTCGGCAAAGGCCGCATAACGTACCGTCACAAAGTCTAACAACCAAAACCGAAGGAGATTCGAGAAATGTCAGGTCACAGCCACTGGGCGACAATCAAGCGCGCGAAGGGCGCGGCGGACGCGAAGAAGGGCAAGATCTTCTCCAAGCTCGGCAAGGAGATCACCATCGTTGTCAAGGCGAAGGGCGGCAACCCCGACAACAACCCGACGCTGCGCACGCTCATTGCTAAGGCGAAGGCCGCGCAGATGCCCAACGACAACATCGACCGCGCGATCAAGAAGGGCACGGGCGAGCTTGAGTCGGCCGAAATGGTCGACGCGCAGTACGAGGGCATCAAGAGCGGAACTGCCGTTGTCGTCCGCGTGCTGACCGACAACAAGAACCGCGCTGCGGCGGAGGTCTCCAACGTCTTCAAGAAGAACGGCATCGAGCTGGCGAAACCGGGCAGCGCTTCGCGTCTCTTCGACCGCATGGGCCAGATCATGATTCCTGCGGCCGACGGCGTCACTGAGGATCGCGTGATGGAAGTCGCGCTTGAGGCGGGCGCCGAGGACGTCCTGAGCGAGGACGGCGGCTTCACCGTCAAGTGCCAGCCGAACGACTACAATGCGGTGCTTGAAGCGATCAAGTCTAGCGGCATCGCAGTCGACGAGGAGAGCAGCTCGGTCGGGCTCGTGCCGAATATGACGAACCCAGTGTCCGATGTTGCTGTAGCGAAGGCGATCAACAAGTTCCTCGATATGCTCGAGGACCTTGAAGACGTGCAGGACGTCTACAACAACATGGAGACGACCGACGAAGTCGATGCCGCGCTTGCGGCCGAAGGCTGAGCCGGGCCAAGGCGGTTTTTCTCCGCCATGAGTCCCGACGTCATATACGACGACGAAGACATTGTGGTAGTTGACAAGCCGGCCGGAATGATAGTTCATTCCGCGCCGGGACGTGCGGAGCCTGTGCTTGCGGATCTGCTCGCGCGGCGTTTTCCGCAGATGAAATCAGTGGGTTCGGCGGAGCGTCCAGGGGTAGTGCATCGCCTGGACGTCGAGACGAGTGGCGTAATGGTGTTTGCGAAGAACCGCCGAGCGTATCTGGCCCTCCGACGCCAGTTCGAGTCGCACAAGGACGTCGCCAAGACTTATCTTGCTGTGTTGCACGGCGCGCCGCGCACGACGACCGGCACCATCGACACGCCTGTCGGACGCGACCGGCTGTCGGCGGTCACGCACTGGACCGTGCTCGGCAAGCGCAACGGTCTTTCACTCGTGGAGTTCAAGATTGACACCGGCCGCATGCACCAGATACGAATTCACGCTGCCGCGCTAGGCTGTCCGGTCGTCGGTGACAAGACGTACGGAAGTGCCGATAAGGACAGGAAGCTTCCCCGTCGTCCGACACGGCAGCTGCTACACGCCGTGACGCTGTCGTTCCTGCATCCGGCGAACGGCGAGCGCGTCACGTTCACTTCCCCGCCTCCGCCCGACATCGTCTATTCCTGCTGAACCCTGGTTTATGCTGGTTTACGGTTTATGGGGAGACACCCCTGCGGCGCTGCCTGTTATTGGTGGAATCCTGCCTGTTTTGCCGCAATAGCCGCTTCATTGGCGCGGGGCTCTCTCGCGCCCTAGGTGCGGACCCTGCCGGCGTTTCACATGGCCACGCATGTCGTCCCTGTGCGTGTCGCCGGATCGCCCGTGCCTCGAAAAAAAGGCACGAAAGAGATGCCTTGGAGACATCTTGATCCT
>JAFRDO010000009.1 GCA_017403825.1 Kiritimatiellia bacterium | reverse complement strand
CTCCCAGGCCAGGTTGGTGTCGTCGCAATCATCACCGCCAAGAACGGAAGTGCCATATACCTGCGGCTGCGCCTGGATCGTGCCAAGGCTCAACTCCGCCAGCCGCTCCACGTCCCCGCCAAGATGCCTCGCCGCAAAATCATCTAGATCAAATGTGTATTCCATCATCTGCCGCGTAGTATACCAAATCTGCCGCGCAATCTGCCACGCAAACTGCCACGCAAACTGCCGCGGAACCTGTCACTTCACTTTCTCCTCCGTCAAGCATATACAGTAAAACATATACGGAAGTGTCAGACCCTTTTACCCACGGCTTCCAGCCGCGTTAACATGTGACCGGAGCGGAGAAGCGGAAACGCAATTTCAGTCCGGCTGCTGTCCGTCGTGCGCCTTCCATGCGCATTCGGTGATCTTCATGTCGGTGAAGACAGCAGTGAACGAGGAGTCCTCGGGCGAGCAGGCGTAGATTCCGAAACGTATCTCGTCCGCCGCGGCGCGCATGTGGCAGACGCGCATCTGACTGAACTCGACGCCGTCATGGGAGCACTCGATGCAGAAGTCGTCCGCTCTTCGCGAGAAGCGGTACCACATCGTCTTCACGTCGGCAGGAATCGCCGTCGTCGCCCAGTCGGAGTATCCGTCGTTCGTCACGACGCTGCCGAGGTGCTGGAAGCTGTCGTTCTCGTACTCCACGGACGCTTTCAGCCAGTTCTCGCTGTCAAGATACATGACGACGCCGCACTGGTCGAAGTGATGATGACTCTGGGAGAAGTCCGTCTTTACGACGAAGCTAAAGTACTTCTCCCCGGTGCTCATCTGCAGGACAGGCGCGTTGTCGTTGCGGAAATGGTAGTACGTGCGTTGCCAGAGGTCGGTGCGCGGAGCGGTTTTTATCGAGATCGCCCCGTTCTGGACGGAAAAGCCCGCGGGCTCGCGCGTCCACTTTAGAGAGGCTGCATCTATGCATCCGCCGTTGGCAAGCGCAATCGCGACCGCATCGTCGCGTTCATGCGCAACCTCCGGCATGCTCGCGCACGACGTCGCAATCTGACACGCGCCGACTGCTATTATCGTTTTCGACAGTTTCTTCATTTCGACCCTCAATTCGTTTATGCGTCAATTATACCAAATCCCCTTCTTCCCGTATAGCCGCGCACCGCGGCAAATCCGCCGCGGAACCTGTCACTTCACTTCCTCCTCCGTCAAGCATATACAGTAAAACATATACGGAAGTGTGTAGAGTAGAGCGGAGCGCCCCTTGTTGTCGGGTACGCCCGCCCCCTCATCGAACCGTACGTGCAGGTTTCCCGCATACGGCTCTCCGTGTGGGACCCGTGACGTGTCACTTCCGCCTCCGTTGAAGCCTATGTAGCCCCATTGCCTGTAGTTCCGAGTAGAAGTTCGGCGCATATTTCAGAACATAGCCCCTTTGGCTCTTCCTGTTGAAGTGAAGGTACAGGCGGTTCCGCACGTACCAGTTCACCTTGTCAAACGCCTTCCTCGGATATCCGCATTGGAAGTAGTTTCCCCACCCGACAAGTATCTTGTTGACCCTCTGCACCACTTCCTCGTTCTTCACGGGCTTGAAGATGCTTAGTGTCTGTTCCTTGACTTTCGCGCAAACC
This sequence comes from Kiritimatiellia bacterium, assembly GCA_017403825.1. Taxonomy (GTDB): domain Bacteria; phylum Verrucomicrobiota; class Kiritimatiellia; order RFP12; family UBA1067; genus UBA1067. The sequence continues at coordinate 1,334 of JAFRDO010000009.1, read as the reverse complement.
TTCTTGACCGACTTCATCGACGGGCCGTAGGTCAGGTAGTTGCCCCCTGTGCCATAGCGCCTGTCCTTGACATATCGGAACTCGTAGCCGAGGAAGCCGAGCGCGGACTTGTCCGCCCTCATGTCCAAGACCTTCGTCTTGTCCCTGTTGACCACGAGGCCGAAGCGGCCTTCCAGTTCGCGCTCAATCTCCTGCACGAATCTTCCTTGCAGTTTCCTTGCGAGAATCACGAAGTCGTCCGCGTAGCGCACGATCGACATGACTTGGTTCATTCCCTTGGCGACCAACGTGGCGCACGTCTCGAACCAGTGCAGGTAGATGTTCGACAGAAGAGGCGAGATGACCCCTCCTTGCGGGGTGCCCCTGCCCTTGGGATTGTTCCTTATGCCGTTCGGCTCGACTATCGTGGACTTCAGCCACTGGCGTATCAGCGCCAGCACGCTCCCGTCCGTGACGCGCCTTCGGATGGCAAGGAAGAGCTTGTCGTGCGGTATCGTGTCGAAGTAGCTCGACAGGTCGGCGTCGTAGACTTCCGTCTTGCCGCCTTTGATTTCCGCAGCGATTTTCTCGACCGCCATCTTCGCGTTCCTGTTCGGCCTGAACCCGTACGAGCATTCGTGGAAATCGGCCTCGAATATCGGCTCGACTATCAGCTTCACCGCGGCCTGCACAACCCTGTCCTTTATGGTCGGGATGCCGAGCGGGCGGAGCTTGCCGTTCGCCTTCTCGATGTAGACCCGTTTGACGGGGCTTGCCCTGTAGGTCTTGGCTTTGAGCTCCCGTCGGATGTCTCCGAGGAAGCCCTCCACACCTTCCACATCATGCTCAATCCGTTCAAATGTCACCCCGTCGACGCCAGGCGAACCCTGGTTGGCTCGCACGGCTTCGTAGGCGCATCTTAGCACGTCCTCCCTCAGCAGTTGCCCATACAGGCAGTAGAATCTGAACTGTGGCTCCTCCTTTGCCTTCCGCGACAGCTTCTCCCTCAAGAGCGCAATCTTCGGATAGCGCGGCATCTTGTGCTTTTGCGCAATCGCCGCGATCTCCTCGTCCGTATAGGATTTCTCAATCAATCTGGTTTCCGCTCTTTCGTTTGAAACATCCCTTTTACACGCAGAGGCCCTTCGCATCCACGGGCATTGCCCCGCTTTCCCGCTACTATGGCCTCGTCCGACTACTGCTTTCGCTTTCGCTACACGCAGTCCTCCCGAGTTCCCTTGCTGAACTTTCCGAACACGCGACCCTCCTATGCCCCGCCGAGTTTCATCCGCCCAAGCCAGTTCGGCGGAATCCTGTTGGCTTCATGATGTCAGGACACTGGCCACTCGGGATTT
>JAFRDO010000059.1 GCA_017403825.1 Kiritimatiellia bacterium | reverse complement strand
CTCTGCTGCGAGACGAATACCGTCTGGGTCAAAGGCCGCACCGATGTCTCCACAGTCGAAGGATATACCGCCATCACCGAGGCGGGCGGGCCGCTGGTGTTGTGCGCAACCTATACCAGCGCCATCGAAGGTGTCCCCAGCGGCTTCAGCAACTACAGCACGATGCGATTCTTCGGCGCGAAGGTGTGGGAGAGCGGCGTCATTGTCCACGACTACCTGCCGTGCTTCGACCGCCTGACCGGTGCTTCCGGCGTCTATGACACCATCGATGGCAAGTTCTTCCCCAACTCCGCCGGCTCGCACTTCGACAGCGCCGCGAAGCAGTTCCCTGGCTTCAGGGTGATCCTGCGGTAAAGGTGGCGGCGCGCCCTGGGCGTCAGGGCAGGATCAAGACGTCTGTACCTCTGTGTCTCTGTGTGAGCCCCAGTTTGTCAAATAGAAAAGACGCTCTGTAGATAACTTGGTGGTTTTTGATTTGCCAAATACTGGACACTCAATCTTCGTTCCTCTGCGCGGCTTATGCGCTGGGTGTTGACGGTGTGGCGTGTCCCTTCGCGGTGAAGTCCAGCCGTCCCCGGAGGGGTGGCGCGAAGCGCCAAGGCTGGACGAGCCGCGAAGGGAGAGAGGTCTTCGCCGGCATGTTTGGCCTTGTCGTATGCCGCCTGTATTCGCCGTATCTTGCGCAGCCGCTTGATCACGCGCCTGTAGAGCTCCATCCCGCTGAGGCGGGATCTGTGCGTCTTCAGCGCGGCTTCCTGCTTGGGCGTGAGCACATGTTCTTCGAGTACCCGCTGGTACGGGGTCCTTGGCGTGTCGTATGTGCACTTGTAGCCCTTGCCGTCCGGGCGCTTCTCCTTCGACACGAGCATCTTGCACGGGCAGAAGAAGTTGCGGAAGTCCGACCAGTCGTCGCAGAGCCTGACGAGCTCGTCCTGCAGCGAGGGGCAGTCGAGCCTGATCTCCCCGAAGAGCTGCCGCCCCGACGACCTGTTCTTCTCCTCGACATGGGCGTTGTCGTTGCTGTGCCTTGGCCTGGACCGCCACAGGAACGGCTTCTTCGCCTTGCTTCCCAGATACGCCGCGACATGGTGGTTCAGCGCCTCGCCTCCGTTGTCGGAATGCATGGAGAGGATGTCGAACGGGAAATTGCCCTCGATGTGCCTCAGCGCCTCCAGCGTCGCATGCTGGCCCCTGTTCCACGTCGGGCAGAGGACCGTCCACTGCGTCTTCCTGTCCGTGCCGTCGAGGATCCAGAAGAAGTTGTCCGAGGGGTCGCCGCCGCCGAGGGCGAAGGTGTCGATCTGCGCGTCGCCCGGCGGGACGTTGCAGGCCATGACGACTTCCCCCGACGCGCACGGCGTGTTGCTCTTGACCTCGTTGTGCGCCCCGCGCCCCGAGCGCTTGTTCCCCTTCGCCCACCCGGGCTTCACCCTGGCCTCCCCGGAGAGCCGGCGCGACATCGTGCGGTCGCTCATGGCGATTAGCCGTGCCTTGACTTCGGGCCGTATGTGCGCAACCTGTGTTGCGTATTCTTCCACCCAGCGGCCCACCTCCGCCTTGAAATACGGCAGGCAGGGGCATCCGGCCTCCCGCCAGACCCTCTTCAGCACCTCGGCGACGTCGTCGCCGTAAGTCTTTCCTCGGCCCCTGTGCTCGCGGAACTTCCTGCTGCCGGTCAGCAGGCGGTTCGCGTACTTGCGTTCGTAGCCCGTCGTCTCGCACACCTCGTCGAGGATGCGCATTCGCTTGGCCCGGTCCGCTTGGGCATACGCCCTGCGTTTCGTTCCGATGTATTCGTTTGTTGCCTTTCGCGACATGTTTTTCATGCCTCCATTTTACGCTTAGTGTCCAGTATTTGGGAAACGGGGCCGTCAGAAACCTTGTCTGCCTTTGCTGAGAGTGTCCGTTATTATGGCAAACTGCGCATGATGCCAAGCCCCATGTTGGTGGTTGCAGTCCCGTTTTATTTTTGATACAAGACATCAACCATGAGTTCAGAAAACGACACGAAAATAAAGAACATCATGCGCCTTGTCCATCAAAAAGGCGTAGTGACGGCAGTTTATCTGCGGCGACATGGTGTGAGCTACCAAAGCATGCTGAAATACCGCAAGTCGAATTGGCTGCGTTCGCTGGGTAATGGAGCATTTTGCGAAAGCGGCGATGTCCCGTCGATTGACGCCGCGCTCGCCGCGCTCGTCGAGCAGCGTGGGTTGCCGCTTCATCTCGGGGGAAAGACTGCGTTGGCCCGGCGCGGCATTATGCAGTATGTTCCGAGTGGGGGATTGCCAGCTGAGATATACCTCAGGCGGGGTGTCCGTCTGCCGAAATGGTTTTCAGTCGCGTATGCCGGCCGATTCGTCTGCAAACGCACTTCGCTATTCCCCGACGAAACGGGTGTTGAACATCGCGAGGCGGTGTGCGCGGTTTCGTCGCCGGAACGAGCGTTCTTGGAACTTGCGGCGGAGGTGCCGCAGAAGGTCGCGCTTGGAGAGCTATACCAGCTGATGGAATTTGCGGATACATTGCGCCCTAAACTCGTCTCTGAACTGTTGACGAAGTGCGGTTCTGTCAAGGCTACGCGCGTCTTTCTGCTACTTGCCGACGACATTGGTCATCGATGGACGAAGAGGGTTGACCTTTCGGGCATAGATCTTGGCTCAGGATGTCGTGTAATCGACAAAGACGGGGAGTTCCAGCCGAAATACAACGTCGTTGTCAAGCCATGGAGGGAATACTGATGGAAGGGCGCTATCTTCGCCAGTCCGAGTTGGTCGTGCGATGCATTCCGTCGATAGCGGAGGAAAGCTGCTTTGCGATAAAAGGCGGAACGGCCATCAATCTCTTTGAGCTTGACCTGCCACGTCTTTCCGTAGATATTGACTTGACTTTTCTCCCCGTGTCCGGCCGCGATACCGCGATACGCGAGATCAACGCCGCGCTGGATCGCATTGCCGAGAGGCTGAGGGCACGCGGATTCCTCGTTCGTATGCACGGGACGGATGCATCGCGCAAGATGACATGTTTTGCGAATGGAGCAGAAATCAAGGTTGAACCTAATTTCATCTTGCGCGGCACGGTCTATCCCACCCGTCAACTTGAACTTGCCCCCAAGATGTCCGAAATCGTTGGGGCTTCGGCGGAAATGGCAGTTCTTTCCCGTGAGGAGCTGTATGGCGGCAAGTTCTGCGCGGCGCTGGACAGGCAGCATCCACGTGACCTCTTCGACGTGGCTCAGTTCTTCGGCGGGGGCGGAACCGTCGATGACGTGAAAGGCGGATTTATCGCATTGGCGCTTGGCCACAACCGTCCGCTGCACGAGATGCTCGCGCCGAACATGCTCGACCAGTCTGAAACGTTTGCCTCGCAGTTTGCCGGCATGAGTGATGTTCCGTTTGAGTACGACGAGCATGTTGCGACTTTTCGGCGGCTTGTCGCGGACATCAACGACTCGCTTACGCGAGAAGACCGAGAACGGCTTGTGGCGTTCACCGCGCTTGAGGTGGACGCTGACGTTTTTGGCATACCCGGGCTGGAGAAGCTTCCGGCCGTCATTTGGAAACGCATGAACCTGGAAACACTGCGTCAAAGGGATGCAAGGAAATTCGCAGATAATGCATTGGCGTTGGAAAGGATACTCTTATGATGGATTTCGGCAAGGCGTATTCTCTGACCAGACCAGTTCAAGATCACAGTTTGTGACCATGGACTTGGCGGCTATGGGATGCGCGGGCGCTAGTGCTGAAGCGCGTCCCGCGCGCGCTAGCTGATTCGCCGGCGCTCGTCACCTTCAAACGCCTCTACGCCCGCCAGTCCGCGGCAGAATGGCATTATCCCCAGAGATTCCAAATCCCTGATTTGTCGCGATAGTTAGCCGCCGGTTTCGCGGCGGCGCGACGGGGGCGGGCGCGCCACGGGGCGTCCGCCCCCGAATTTTTTTCGACTTTTTGCGTTTGCCCCCTTGACTTTCCACAAAATAGTCGGTATAATTACCGACTATGAAAAAAATGACACTAGACCTGGCCGGGTACAAGGCGACGGTCTCGCGGCTGCGGACGCTTCTGCTGCGCGAGAGGGTGGTATCGGGGACGCTCAACGTCCAGACGGTGGGCAACGCCAAGCGCTACACGCTGACGGACAAGGCGGGCGGGAAGACCCGCTGCCTGTACGTCCCCGTGTCGATGGAGGCGGAGGTGCGCAGGCTCGCGGAGAACTGGAGGGAGCTGAAGTCGCTCATGCTGGAGATGAGCGAGTGGACGCGGCGGGACCTCGTGGAGAGGATAACCGCACTGACGGGAAGGCGCACGGCCAGGCCGAAGAAGGCCCCCAAAGGCCGAAAGGCAGGCCGGGCCGCAGGCCAGGGGGGAACCCGCAGGGGAGAATCGCGGCGAAAAGGCTGATCTCCTGGGTCGGCAAGTTCCGCGACCGCATCAACGGATTCTTCAGGAGCGCGTCTTCGCGGCAGAGCGAGGACGGCACGATATACGACAACACGACGAAGCTCTGGACCGTCGTGCTTGGGCTGCTCACGCGCAGGACGTCACGCAACAAGATGGACTGCGACCGCAACGACGAGGAGTACGCGAAGAACGTGTTCAAGATGTCCGGACAGACGTGGTGGCTCGACGGGGAGCGCAAGACGGTCCCGAGCTCGGAGACGTGGTGCAGGCTCCTGTCGATGGCGAAGACGAGCAGGCTCCAGATGCTGCTGATCCGGTTCGCCCGTGCGCTGATAGCCGAGAAGCTCTTCGAGGCCGCGAGGCTCTGCGGGAGGCTCGTGGTGTCGGTGGACGGCACCAAGGTGGAGTCGAAGCGCGGCTGTCCGCTCAAGGGCAGCAAGAAGAACCGGTACGCGCTCGAGGTGAAGATACTGACCCCGTGGGGGTGGGCGGTGACGATCCTCGTCGAGCCCGTGAAGGCCTACGACCCCAAGAACAAGAAGCAGAAGCAGGACTGCGAATACGCGGCGTTCAGGCGGGTCGAAAAGCGGCTCAAGAAGTGGTTCGGGCGCTACGGGCTGGTCATCGTCGCGGACGCGCTCTACTGCTGCAGCCCCGTAATCGAGATGTGCAGGGAGAACGACTGGCGCTTCATCTTCACGTTCAAGGAGGGGCGCACGCCCGATGCGTACGCCGAGGCGCAGTCGCTGATGGCACTCGACGAGGACGGACACGGCCCCATGACCCGCAAGGTCAAGGGCGGGCTGCGGGAGACGATTGGCTCGCTGCGGTGGGCGACGGGCGTGAAGCTCGGCAACAGTGTCGTCAACGTCGTCGAATGCCATCAGGAGAAGCCCGCCGAGGAGGCTTATTACGGGCAGTTCGCCACGGATCTCGATGTCGGCAAGGCGGCGTACGCCCAGAAGGTGGCGGAATGGGGGCGGCGCAGGTGGACGATAGAGAACAGCTTCAAGACGCAGAAGTCCAAGGGCGAGGACGGATTCGGGCTTGAGCATACGTTCTGCAACGACGAAAACGCCAGCCGAGCCATGCACCTTCTCATGCAGTTTGCGCACAACCTGTGGCAGGTGTTCAACTCCGGGATGCTGAGGAAGCTCGCCAAGGGCTGCCGGAAGGTGACGCAGTCGATATGGGCGAGAAAGCTCTGCGAGGCCCTGCACAACATCGACTTCAGCGACTACGAGCCTGAGACGGTCTACCTCAGCAGGGAATACGAGCTTGAATACCTGACTGAATGACCCTGGGAGGTTGCCCGGCCACCTCTGATAAAACGCTGGGATTCAAAACCCGATCCATCGGTCGGGGCGGCTCTCTTTGCCCAAAACCACCCTCTGCGCTCTCTGCGGCCTCTGCGGGAGATAAATTCCCCACCCTGTGGATGCGACGGAGTACGTCCCTCCTCCAGATGCGGAATCTCTG
>JAFRDO010000058.1 GCA_017403825.1 Kiritimatiellia bacterium | reverse complement strand
CGGCGGCGGCGGCGGCGTGTTCTTCGGCCAGTCGTATCTCGTTACGACCTGCACCACGTACCGCATCACTGTCGGCCGGGGCGGTGTCGCCCCTACGAACGTGACGACCACAGCTTCGGAGGGTTGCGGCGAATATTCCACTTTCGCGCTTGATGCCGATGCGTCGAATCCGCTGATCGAGGTGCCTGGCGGCGGCGGCGGCGGCAGCTGCAGCACGACTGCGGACATCGTCAACGGCTCCGAAGGCGCGTCGGGCGGCGGCGGCGGCGGGCGCGGCGATACATCTGCGACCGGTGCGACTGGCGGTTCGGCGTTGGCTGGTGGCAGCTACGGCCATAAAGGCGGGTCTGGCAACCACAAGCAGGACAAAGCAGCCGAAGGCGCTTACGCGGCAGGCGGCGGCGGTGGCGGCAGTCGCGCGGGGCTTGCCGCGAGTTCCGACAAGTACTTTGGCGGCGGCGCGGGTGGTTCGGGCGTCGCCTGCAACTTGCTTGGCGAAACGCTTTACTACGGCGCAGGCGGCGGTGGCGGATATGCCTTTTTCGAGGATCCATCCGGATTTTCCAAACCCGGCGCGGGCGGTTCGGGCATAGGCGGCAATGCGGCGGACGTCAAGAACGGAACGCTTGCGACATCCGGCGTTGAAAACACTGGCGCTGGCGGCGGTGGCGGCTCCATGACCAAAGGCAACAACAATGACAAGACATATTGGCAGGGCGGCGACGGCGGCGACGGCGTGGTGCTTATCGCCTACGAGGTGCACGGGCGCGATCCGGTCTCCGACGAGCCGCGCATCTCTATGACCAGCTGCACGTACGAGGACAGCGAGGGCCTTGCCGAAATCGCCTATCGCGTTTACTGGGCGGGCATGCAGAACGACCTTTCCGACATCCTCATCCACTACAGCACAGTGAGTTCGAACGAGCTTGACGGAGTCGATGCAGGCAGCTGGCTCAAGATTGCCGAGAGCAGGGTCGGCACGGGCGACGCGGTGTTCGTTCCGCCAGAGGTCGGGCACACGTACTGGCTGCGCCTTGTCGCACGCAAGGACGCGAACTCCTACTCGCATTCGGAGGAAATCGCCTGCTTCAAGGTTCCTGCCGTGGAAATCAACGGTGCGACCTGGAAGGAGGGGAGCTCTCCTGCCGGGGACTACGCCACCATCGGCTACAAGCTCTTCGAGACAAACGAGGTCGCTCACCTGTACTGCTACTGGAGCGAATCGCGGGAAGCCCTTGAAGGCGACGAGCTGCCGTCTGGCGACAGCGTCTTCCTTCTCGACCTTGGTGCGAACACGGGAAGGGCCCTTTCCTCGGCCACGACTTTCAGGCTTAACGCGACGGAAGGTCTCGTCCGCAACAGGACGTACTATTTCCGCCTTGCGGCCGGCGACACCCAGGGGCTTAAGTGCTTTCTCTCCGATGAAATAGTCGAACTTGACACCGCCGAGAAACCGGCAACGGTCCTGGACAGTGCAACGTGGGATGAAAGCAATGTAGCCACCGTCAAATTCAGCGCCACGGTAGGAAAGCTCGATCCTGCAAAAGTCGAACTTGTCGTGCTTTGCGGGCTTGTGGAAAACGACGTGAAAAGCAACAAGAACCCTGAGACCAACGAAACGGTCTCCGTCATAGGCCTCGGGCTCTGTTCCGAGCTTTCGCTTGACGAGCCATTGCTTGCCGCCACGTTCCCGTTCTGGTCGGAAGAGGCCACCAACTACTATGTGCGCCTCGCTTTGGCCACGAATGTCGTCGCGACGGTGGATGGCGTTGTCACGACGAACCGCGTCATTATGGCGGGTTCCTACTCGTCAGCGACGAAGTCGATATATGTGTCGCATGCCATCGAGGCCAACACGCTTCTCTACATCGTGACGGCGAACCCGAAGGTGATGTGCTACGGCGACAGTCCGCTGCCGCTCGACTACGTGCTCGAATACGCCGGGCAGACGGAAGGCTGGGGCTGGGACAACAAGTATGACATCGACGGCAATACGGCGATAGCGTGCTACGAATCAACGAATCCAACTCCTGTGGCAATCAGTTCCACTTCGCCGTCCGGGAGCTACGCCATTACACGGGGGACGCTCCAGCTCGTAAATGGTGGGCAGGAGCTAGACCCTTATATTGACGGTGTCCAGTATCGCTACCAGTACAAACTGACATTCTCCCGCGCTACCTACACCATCACCAACGCGGTGTTCACGACGGCCATTTCGGACGTATCCCACACCTACTCGGCCACCGCCTGCGACACAAACGAACTTGCACGGACTCTTTCCGGTGTCCGGAACAGCCAGCCTGTCACGTACCTCTACCGTGTCGGCGGTGCGGGAGAGTGGAGTGAAGAATTGCCGGAGTTCGTCAATGTCGGCAACTACAACGTGCAGTTCAAGGCGACGGCGCCGAACCACGACGATGTACGCGGCTCGTTCAAGGTGACGATCGCCCCTGCGCCGCTTTCGGCGACGATCGGCACATCGGACTTCAACTACACGGGCGATCCGCAGGTGCCGGTGATCACGACGAATGTCACGGGGCTTGTAAGGGGCGACCTGAATCCTCTCACGTGCGAGTTCCGCGATGAGTCCGGCGAATGGACGAGCGAGGTGCCTTCATTCACGGCGCCTGGCACATACAAGCTCTACTTCCGCGTGTCGGCGCCGAACCACGCGACGTTCACGACCAACTGCACCTTCACCATCGCGGGCTGGGACTACCCGGTTGACATGGACGGAAAGGCGAATGACCGTGACGGTGCGCTCCAGCTGAAGGTGAGCAATCCGAGGTGGTTTCTGACCCACTCTGGAATCACGGGCGCTCAGTTCTCCGACCCGACAGACCGGTACGGATACCTCAATGCCGTCAAGCCTAACGGCCTCAAGCTCTGGCACAACTACGTCATCGGCCAGACGAACATGAGCAAGAAGCTTGTGGCGACGATTCTGCAGCGTGAGGCGCATGTACAGGAAAACCAGTTCCTCGTCCACTTCCCGAACATCGAACCGCTGCGCAACACCGGTTTGGCTGTCAGATATCGTCTTGACCGGAAACTGAAGGGAGAGAGCGAATTCACGCCTGGCGAGGTCAGCGACAAGTACGAGATTGGCGTGCCGCTCAGTCCCGGCGATCCGACGGGACTGTATGTGTTCAACATCGTATTGCTGCCCACGAACGGACTCGGTGAGGCGGTTCTCGACTCCGACAGGGCGGTGCTGTCGTCCGTCGCCACCGTTGGCGTATTGCGCGTCTCCAGCGTGATGACGAACACCGTGATCGCCACGCCTTGGGCCTCGATGTCCGTTGACGTTGCGACGAATCTGGATATTGCAGTCTCCGATGTAGTCAATCCGAACGGTATCTTTGCCGTTGACCAGATATATTCCTACGACAGTGAGACCACGAATTTCAACTCCTGGGTGTGCGGTGCCGATGGTTCATGGGAACCTGTCGTGACGGTTACCAAGAGAGGCGTGTCGGAGTCGGCTGCGGAGGAGACCCAATTCCCGCCAGGCCATGCCTTCTGGCTTGTACGGTCGAATCCATCCTATCCCGGCCGGTCGAATCCGACAAACTACATCTACCTGGTCGGACGCTACACAGGCGAAGACTATGTGACGGATCTTGCGGGCGGAACAACCGATGCGCCGGGAAACGCCCTTTGCGCGAACCCGACGATGTTCGATGTTGACTTGAATGACATCGAGTTTGTCGACGGCGAAGGCAGACCATCGTCACCTGCCCTCACAGACCGCATCACGACGCAGAACGCGGCGGGAATGCAGACGATCTACTACCCCGACACGAACGGCGTTTGGGGGCGCAACGTCGACGTGTTTACCACTGACAGCAGAGGGCGTCAGCGCATGAAGAAGACGTGGATGCGGGGCGGTATCATTCCAGCGGGTACTGGCTTCTGGTACATGCGCACGGCCGAAAACCCGCTCAGCATAAAGTTCAGGGTGACGGAATAGGATTTTATGGGCGGCTGGCGGTAGATGCGTTGCGGAGAGCATAGAATAGCGGTTCTGGCCGCTGTAATCCTGACGGCTGGCGTCATGTCCGCCGTTGCCGATGATGTGCTGTATTGGATGGTGGACGGGAATACGCAAATCGACATATGGTGGGAAGGTAGTCACCAGAGCGTCTATGACTACTGCGTAGCCAACGGATACCCCGATTCCGAATTCGCCGCACGCATCCGGGTGATTGGCGGCGAAATCACGGAGGATACGTTTCTGAAGCTGTACTGGGACGACGGATCCGGACACCATGGCTTTGTCGATGGGGAATGGGGCGTCGACCTTGGAGACAGTGGCAGCGGCTATTGGGGCGCCGGCGTTCCCACCGGCAACCAGTCGCCGGTGCAAGACTACTCCGCCGGTTCGCCGGAATACAGCTTCATTCTGGAGCTTGGGAACATCTCCGGCGACGATTGGACGACCGTCGCCACCAGTGAAGCGGTGGCGTATTCTCGTATGCCGCAGGACTACATTCATCCGTCATACGGCCTGACTCCGAGCGCTCTGCAGATTTGGACACCGTCTCTCACCGCAGTGCCGGAGCCTTCCGGCGGAATGCTAATGATGCTGGGGCTGGCGCTGCTGGCATTGCGCAGGAAGAGACTCTCCGAAGGAGCGTGACGGCTTATGGCTGACGGCCGGCTGAGGTTCCGGGATTGCCTTTACGTGCTTCTGCTCGGAGCCGCCGTCGCCGCGCTCGCTTGGGCATGGCAGTTCGAGTCCCCCCCGCCCGACCTGGCGGACAGCCTCGCCGCCGCCGCAGGGCTGCGTCCGCCGAAGGAGTCGTTCTCCTTGCTCTGGCATTACATTGCCGCCCCGATATGCAGAGAATTCGGCTTGCAGACGGCGTGCACGGTCCTTAGGATTGCGGGACACGTTTCGCTTGGAGCCCTCGCAATCCTGGTGACGGCGCTTTTCAGGATGATGCTCCCGGCGACAATGAGACGCGGCGAGCACATTGCGTCGTGGTGGCGAGTTGTGGTGCGTTTCGTGCTGTTCCAGGGTGTGGCGCTCTTCTGCTGCTCGGAGCCCGTCTGGAACGCGTTCCGCTGGTTCTCTCCGCAGTCGCTTCAGGTGCTGATTGCGGTTCTCGCGGCGATATGCTACGTTGCGCATCTGAAGACCGAGCGCAGGGCGCCGCTTTTCGTGGCCTATGCGCTGCTAGGCGTTCTTTCAGCCGACACGCCGGCAGGCGCGGTGCTGATTGTCTTTGCGTCCGTTGGCCTCGTCCTCCGTCGGCACATGCGTAATGCCGGACTCGTCGCCACGCTGGAGGAGAATCCGTTTGCCGCTGCGCTCATGTCGTGGCGCCTCACGCTTGCATTCGCCGTAGGTGCGGTCGCCGGTGCGGTTCTCGAGATTCGCGCGTTCGATTCGCTCGACGGGCTTGCGGCGTTCGGCTGGACGCAGGACAACCGCGCCTACGAGCTTCCCATCGCATATCTCAAGGCCTTTCTATCCATGTGCTCCCCGGCGGGGCTCGTGATTGCCATCGCCATCGTGCTTCTCCCGGTAATCGTCGAATTCCTGCTCATCAGGCTTGCGACGGACGACGAGAAGCATCTCGCGTACCTTCATGGCGTGATGTTCCTGGGGGCCGGGCTTGTTGCCTTTTCCCAGCTCACCGGCGCGGAGTCGCTCTGGTTCTGGACGTGGGGCGGCGAGGAAGGCTGCCTTACGGATGGCCTGCTGAAGTGCTTCGCCATGTGCCTGTGCGCGATTTCCGTCTTTTGGACGCTTGGCGTCTTCACTACCGAGCTTTACTTGCGGAACTTCCGCCGTATCGAGACGCTGCGCTTCCAGGACGCTGCGGAGACGAAAGGAGCCGTGGATGCGCTCGCCCCGATGACGCGCATGCAGCGCATCGTCCGCGCCTGCCTCTTGGCCGAACCTGTCCTGGCGTTAGCTTGCGTCCTTCCGTTCCGGGTGCATGGCATGGAACGCGCGATGCTCGGCATAATCGCCGACGCCGCGAAGGAGACCGCCGAGGAGTGCAGCGGGGTCGAGTATCTCTTTACCGACGGCGGCATAGATGCCATCGTAGAGCTGGCGGCGGCTTCCGCAGGGCGCAGCCTGCGCACGCTTTCGCTGATGGGGAACGCCGAGGACGCTCGGGAGACGTATCTCCGCACGCGCGGTGTGAAGGACTCTGAGGATATTGCGCTCTTGAAGAGTGGCGCGGCCGACGCGCTTAGGACATGGGTGCGTTCGCGTCCCGACAAGACCGGCACCTACGCGGTGCAGATAGGCTTCGAGCTGTGGCGGCGCGATGAAAAGCCGATGCCGGAATGTTCAGGCCTTGTGGCGCGTCCCGACGGATTCCCCCCGGGCGAAGCGGAACGCGGCGCAACGGCGGGGCGCGCGCTGTCCGAAAGGATTCTTGCGCTCTACGACGACAGCGATCCCGGCGAGACGCCCGACCGCGCGTTGCGTGACGCTTTCCTCTTTGTGCAGTGGCGGCTGGCGGTTCTCGCCCGCCACCGCGCCAATGCGTACGACGGGCAGGGCAAGACCGACTTGGCGATTGAGGAGACGCGCATCGCCGACGCGCTCGACAAGAAGAACGGCGCGCTCGACCGCATTCGCATGACGATGGCATGGGCCGGGCGGAGGAAGCTGGAGAGGATGACCCCGCAGGAAGGCCTCAGGCTCGGGCTCGCCCGTGCCGACTTCGCTCTCGCCCGCACGTTCGCGCTGCGCGTCCTCGACATATCGCCCGACGATCCCGCCGCCAATTTCGCGCTTGGCATGGACTTCTTCGTGCAGAAGCAGTACTCCCGCGCACAGGCGTACCTGGAACGTTGCCTTGAGCGTCGTCCCGACGACCCCGCCGTCCTCAACAACCTCGCCCAGTGCCATTTGAGGCAGGGCGACCCCGCCGGAGCGTTGCCCTATGCGGAACACGCGAAGGAGATTCTTCCGGACTCGCCGGAGATCAAGCGGACGATGGAACGCATAAGGGCCGCCCTGAAGAAATCAGAGACGGCCCGTTGATGCGCGCGTTGCGCTGGTTGCTGCGTCGCGTCAGTCGAGGCTGCGCTCGTACGTTCCGGCGGCCAGCTTCTCAGTGGCTCCGCTCGGCAGCTTGACTGTTGCCGTAGTGTTCGCCGGAATCGTGAACTTCCACTTGCACTTGCCGTCGGCCCCGTACTCCCACGCGGAGCGGATGATGCCGTATGGCGAGTTGAACGACGCGTCAACCTTGCCCATGCGGCGGTCAGGGATCGGCGCGAGCGTGAAGTGCTTGTAGCCTCCCGCCTCCGCGTCCTCCTGTATGCCGGCCATCGTGCCGTACATCCATGCGACGACGGCTCCGTAGGCGTAGTGGTTGAACGAGTTCATTCCGGCCGAGGCGAAGCCGTCGGCCTTCGTGTAGGAGTTCCAGCGCTCCCAGAAGGTCGTCGCCCCCTGATCCACCGTGTAGAGCCAGGACGGGTTCTTGTGCTGCAGCAGGAGCGTGTACGCCATCTCCGGTGCGCCGACGTCGTAGGTGACGGTGTCCATCAGGATGGACGTGCCGAGGAAGCCGGTCTGCAGGCAGTCCCCGTGGTCCTTGAAGTTCTTCAGCAGCTCCGCCTTGGTCTTTGCGACGGCGTCGCCCTTGAGCAGCCCGAGCTTGAGCGCGAACAGCGCCGGCGTCTGCATGTCGCGGAATACGTCGATGAGCATTCCGCTTCCGGCGTCCACGTAGCGGCTGCGAAGGTCGGCGATGACCTTGTCGGCCACGCTCCGGTATTTCGCCTCCGCCGCGGTGCGCCCTGTCGCCTTCGCCATCTGCGCCATCATTCTTGCGTCCCAGAGCCAGTAGCAGTAGCCGAGGTACTGCCAGTACAGGAGCGCGTCGGCCTTCACGGCGCGGGTTCCGTTCCTGTTCTCGTATGCGGCTCCGCTGCACGACTCCAGCTTCTCATAGGAGAGCCAGTCACCCCATTGGTGGGTCGTAGCGTCCTTCGACTCGTACTTCATCGTGGCGACGCACTTCATGTACTTCTCCATCGAGTCCCAGTTCTCGTCCACGATGCGCCTGTCGCCGAACTGGTGCCAGATGACGTAGGGCACGATGATGCCGGCGTCGGCCCAGCCGAGCTGGTGGATGTTGCCGCCGTACTGCGCGGTGGGCGCCACGCCGGTGAACGAGCCGTCGTCGGCCTGCGTGTCGCGCATGTCGCGCATCCACTTCAGGAAGAAGCCGTAGGTGTCGGCGTTGTATGCACCCGCCTCGGCGAACACCTGAGTGTCTGCCGTCCAGCCAAGGCGCTCGTTGCGCTGCGGGCAGTCCGTCGGCACCGAGAGGTAGTTGGAGTACTGGCCCCAGATGCAGTTGGAGACAAGCTGGTTGACGTCGGCCACACCCGTCTCAAGACGTCCCGTCTCGGTGGACTTCAGGATCGACGTAACTGGAATCGAGCGGATTTTCGCGATCTTGACCTTGCCGGACGATGTGATCGATGCATAGCGGTAGCCGAAGAACGTAAAGTTCGGGCGATACTTCTCGACGCCCTCGCCTGCGAACGTGTAGTTGAGCGTCGTCCTCGCCTTGCGGTAGCTCTGCCTGTAGATCGAGCCCTCCGGGCCGTCGCAGTTGCGGCGCTTGGAGCCGTTGCCGTCGTTCAGCATCTCGGCGGGATGCATCGTGAGCGTCGTGCCGGCGTCGGCCGAGAACTCGAACTTCGGAACAGCCGCCGCGTTCTGCGCGAAGTCGACGATGAGAGTTTCCCCGGCGTCAAGCTCGATTGTGTCGCCGTCCTTGTAGGAGCGCAGCTTCTTGACAGTGCCGAAGCAGTCGTTGTTGGCGCCGTCAATGCCTTTCCAGACGTACATCTCCTTGGGGGCCAGCGCAAGGTCGCAGCGCAGCGCTATCGGCGCGCCTTCCATCGGAACGATCTCGCCCTTGAACTCGTCGTTCGGCTCGGACGCCTTGAAGCCTTCCGTCGACTTCCCGTCCATCCACGTGCTCTTGACGCGCGCGTCATAGTCCTCGCCGTCGAAGATCGCCGCGCGGATCACGGGCCCGGCGATGCCGGAGAGCCACGACGTGTCGGTGCCGACTCTGGCTTCAGTCCCGTCTTCGTAGCGCATTACGAGCTGCGCCCGGAACGCCGGCTTTACGCCGAAGAAGTTCACGATCTTGTCGCTCCACCAACCGTGGGAGACTTCTGCCGCGAACGCGTTGGAGTTGCCCGCGCCGGTCTTCATCAGGTGAGTGACGTCGTAGGTGAACGAGTGCTTGGTCTTTCTGTAGTGGGTGAAGCCGGGCTTCAGGAAGTTGCGGCACTTCTTGCCGCTGCACTTGCAGAAGCGCGAGACAGGCTCCCCGTTGACGTAGGCCTCGAAGACGCCGAGCCCCGTCACCGTCCAGAACGCCTCTTTCACGGCCTTGCCGTTCGGGATCGTCTTCACGAAGCAAGACGTGCCGTCCTCGGCCTCCTGCTTGCCGTTGCCGTGCTCGCGCCGGTCGGTGCGCACCTTGGCGTCCTTGGCCGAGATCCAGGCCGACCCGTTCCAGTCGTCCTTCGAGAGAAGGCCTGTCTCGAAGATGCTCCTTGCGGGGGCGAGCCAGTTGCCTTTCTCGTCACGCACGCTGACCTGCCAGAAGTAGCGCTTGGCGCTCTTCAGCGGAGCGCCTGCGTACGGAATGCCGACGGACACGCCGGAGGCGACTTCGCCGGAGTCCCACGCCACCGCGCCGTCAGGCGCGCCTTCGCGCACAACGATCCGGTAAGAAGCCTGTGCCGCGCCCTGTCGCGCGGACTCCATCTTCCATGAGAAGGACGGCTTCGCGTCCACGTTTGCCGGGGCGGAAAGGTGGTTGACCTTTGGGTCGACCGTGGCGTCTCCGCCGCCGAAGAAAGTTCCAGCGCAACCAGCCGCGAGGGCGGCAGCGCATGCCATTATGATGTTTCTCATTTTCATGATGTGAAATTATACCAAAAAACGAATGCCCCGCGCTACTGCCTTCGGGGCCTGTCCCCAATTTAAGTGGTTAACTCTTAGGCCCGCAGGGCCACTTAGGGCCATCGGCCCACTTAAAGCGCAGCGACTTAACTTAAGGGCGATATGGCGGGGACGATATGGCGGGGACTGTCCCCATCTGCGGTTAGAACGAGACGTCCAGGCTGAGGGTTGCGGCGGGCAGCCAGGTCTTGGCCCAGGACACGTCCCTGTTGCGCTCATGGATGCGGGCGGCGTGCTCCACCAGATTCCAGTTGCGCAGCCGCAGCCGCGAGGCGATGAACTGGGAGAACCTGTATAGGAATATAACCCCGAATTCTGTGGCCATCGGACGAAAGCCGCAGTACAGTTCCGTCGCCTCGACGCCGTACTTCGCCTTAAGCCGCCGCCTGTCGCCGTTTATGACTTCGGCGTAGGGCGTCATGGACAGCTTGCCTTCGAGGGCGCTGAAGTTGCGGTTTAGCCCGAGCTTCAGCACCTCGTTCTGGTGCGGCCAGTATGCGCCGAGGAACCTGTAGTACGGCGTGACGAATGGGTTAAGGAAATACTGCGCGAACAGGACGCCGTGATACGTGGAGCTGTGTTCGTACCAGCCGGGGCTGGGGCTCCAGATGTGGTCGAAGTAGAAATACGAGCCGAGGTCGCGCGTGAACCACCACGTGTAGTCGTACTCCGCGCCGTATTCGAAGCAGTCGAAGGCGCGGCGGCGGTATTCGTCCCTCTGTCCGGACAGCAGGCTCCGTGTCCAGGCGTAGCCGCCGAACGCGCCGAAGACGTCGGTGTCGTACCTTCCGCTGATCATCTGGCAGATGTTCGGGCGCGTTTCGCCAGTCGCGCCCGACGTTCCGGAGATGTATGCCGTCTGGAACTCGTTGCGGAACTTGAAGTCCAGCTCGGGCAGAATTACCCCGCCGCTCGCGGCGAGCGGCAGACCGAAGCAGCAGGCGACGGCGAATCTCCGGGCAGGCGTCATTCCCGTCCGCTCAGCCCTCCGTCGCGAAGGCGTAGGCGTTCTGGAACATCCGCATCCACGGGCCGTTCTCGCGGAACGAGCCGTCGTTGTAGCTGAGCTGGCAGGCGCGGAAGCCGCGCTCCGGGTGAGGCATCATTATCGTGGCGCGCCCGTCTTCGGTCGTGAAGGCGGTCTGTCCGCCGACGGACCCGTTCGGGTTGTACGGATAGCGCGTCGTCGCGTTGCCGCGTCCGTCCACGAAGTGCGCCGCGCAGATGGCCGGTGCGAAGCCATCGGTCCACACGCGTCCCTCGCCGTGTGCGACGGGTATCGGAAGCCGCGAGCCGTCCATGCCCTTGAAGAATATGGACGGCGACGGCTCGATCTCTATCGTAGCGAGCCTTGCCTCGAACTGCTCGGAGAGGTTGCGCACGAACTTCGGCCACTTGGCCGCGCCGGGGATAATGTCCTTCAGTTGCGAAAGCATCTGGCAGCCGTTGCACACTCCGAGCGAGAACGTGTCAGGGCGCCCGAAGAACGCGGCGAACATCTCCTTCAGCCTGTCGTTGTAGAGAATCGAGCGCGCCCAGCCCGAGCCGGCGCCGAGTACGTCACCATAGCTGAAACCGCCGCATGCGACGAGTCCCTTGAAGTCGGCGAGGTCGGTGCGGCCCGCGATCAGGTCGCTCATGTGCACGTCGCGGCAGTCGAAGCCGGCCTTCGCGAACGCGGCCGCCATCTCGATGTGGCCGTTCACGCCCTGTTCGCGCAGTATCGCCATCTTCGGGGCCTTTGCTCTGCCGGGCTTCCTGGATTTCTCCGGCGTTCCCTCGGGATCGTAGGTGAGCCTGAAGCGGAGCCCGGGGTCCGTCTCGTCGAGCGCGTTGTCGTATTCCTCCTTCGCGCAAACGGGGTTGTCGCGCAGGGCCTGCATGCGGTATGTGGTCTCGCTCCAGCAGCGGCGCAGGTACGTGATGTCGGTCTTTATCGCAACGCGTTGCCCGACGCTGATCTCGAACCCGCGTCCGGAAGGCGTCACGTCGCCGATGACGGTGGCTTCGATGCGTGCAGCCTTGAATATCTTCAGCACCTTTGTCAGGTTTGAGTTCTTCGGGTCGGTCCTGACGCCGTCGGCCACCTGCAGCACCGCGCCGGGCTGCTCGTTGAAGAGCTGTTCCAGCGCGTCGCCGTCTGGGAGCTTCGCGACGATGCCGCGTCCGCCGGTCATCGCCATCTCGGCGAGCGTCACGACGATGCCGCCGTCGGAGCGGTCGTGGTATGCGCGCGCGAGCTTGCCGCGCACGATCTTCTGCATTGCGTTGAAGAACCGCCTGACCGTCGCGGCGTCCGCATCGGCGTGCGTGTCGCCGAGCTGGCCGTAGACCTGTGCGAGCGCCGTGGCGCCGAGCGGAGCCTCGCCCGCCTTGCCGAGGTTCACATAGACGAGCTTGCTGACCTCTTCCCTGCCGTCAGGCTTGAGGTCTGGCGTGAGCGTGAGGCGCACGTCGTTCACGGGCGCGAATGAGCTGACGACGAGCGAAAGCGGCGCGACCTGCTTCTTCTGCTCGCCCTTGGAGTCCTGCCACGTCGTGTGCATCGAGCAGCTGTCCTTGCCGACGGGTATGGAGACGCCGAGCTTCGGGCAGAACGAGAGGCCGACTTCCTTCACCGTATCGTAGAGGACCGCGTCCTCGCCCGGCTCGCCGCAGGGAGCCATCCAGTTTGCCGAGAGGCGTATCTGCGAGACGTCTCCGACGTCTGCCGCCGCGAGGTTCGTCAGGGCTTCGGCAATCGCAAGGCGTCCTGACGCCGGGCCGTCGAGAAGGGCGACAGGGGTACGTTCGCCAGTCGCCATCGCCTGGCCCTGATTGGTGTCGTAGCCCATCGTCGTTACGGCGCAGTCGGCGGCGGGCAGCTGGTAGCGGCCCACCATTTGGTCGCGGGCGACGCGGCCCGTGACGGTGCGGTCGGTGATCGTGATGAGGAACGTCTTGTCCGCCACGGCCGGCAGGTGCAGCACGCGGACGAGCGCGTCGAAGGGCCTCACGCCCTCGAAGTTGGCGCGAATGTGACGTTTCTTGGCGTGCTTTACCTTGCGGATCATGCGGGGCGGCTTGCCGAGCAATACCCTGATGTCCATATCGATCGGCCTGTCGCCGAAGTGCGCGTCTTCCAGCACAAGCTTTTCATCGCCGGTTGCGACGCCGATGAACGCGACCGGGCAGCGCTCGCGCTCGCACAGCGCCTCGAAGAAGCTGCGCGCCTCTGGCTTCAGCGCGAGCACGTAGCGTTCCTGAGCCTCGCAGCACCAGATCTCCATCGGGTTCATGGAGATTTCCTCGTTGTGCACCTTGCGCAGCTCGAACTTACCGCCGGTGGCCTCGACCAGCTCCGGGCAACCGTTGGAGAGCCCACCCGCGCCGATGTCGTGAATGGCGAGTATTGGGTTGGCCTTGCCGAGATAAGAGCAGGCGTCGATCACGCCCTGGCAACGGCGTTGCATTTCGGCGTTGCCGCGCTGGACGCTGTTGAAGTCGAGCGCCTCGGAGTTGGTGCCGGTCATCATCGACGATGCCGCGCCGCCGCCGAGGCCGATGCGCATCGCCGGCCCGCCTATCTGGACGATGAGCGCACCTTTCTTCACTGGCTTCTTTAGCACCTGGCTGCGGCGTATGACGCCCATGCCGCCGGCCAGCATTATCGGCTTGTGATAACCCTTGAGCTCGCCCGCGACCTCGCCTTCGTACGTGCGGAAGAAGCCGCAGAGCTGCGGACGCCCGAACTCGTTGCCGAACGCCGCACCGCCGATGGGGCCTTCTGTCATGATCTGGAGCGGCGTCGCCAGGCGCGTCGGGAAGTCGGCGAACAGGCGTTCCCACGGCTGCGGGAAGCCAGGTATGCGAAGGTTCGACACCATGAAGCCGCAGATGCCGGCCATGGTGCGCGAGCCCTGCCCGGTAGCCGCCTCGTCGCGTATCTCGCCGCCGACGCCCGTAGCCGCACCTGGAAACGGCGAGATGGCTGTCGGGTGGTTGTGCGTCTCGACCTTCATTAGCTGGTCAAGCCGGTCTTTCTTGAAGCCGTATGCGTTGGTCTTCGGGTCGATGGCGAAGACGTTCGTCGGAAAGCCGGCGACGACCGCCGAGTTGTCCCTGTAAGCCGAGAGCGTATCCTTCGGACGCTTCTGGTGCGTGTTCTTGATCATCTCGAAGAGCGACTTCGGCTGGCGCTTTCCGTCGATAGTGAACTCTGCTCCGAAGATCTTGTGGCGACAGTGCTCGGAGTTCACCTGACCGAACATGACGAGTTCCGTGTCGGTCGGGTTGCGCCCTGCCTTCGCGAAGCTGTCGGCCAGGTAGCGCATCTCCTCCTCGCTGATGGCGAGGCCGATCTCCTCGTTTGCCTCGCGTATGGCGGCGACGCCCTTTGTCAGCACGTCGTAGGTGCGGCCCGGCTTTGGCTCGCCCTCGGCGAACAGGTCGGAGATGTCGTCGTACACGCCCTCCGTCATCTTGTCGTAGAGCGCGGCGAACGCCTTCGCCGGGAGGGCGGGGCTTGTGCGGTAGCGTATGCCGCGCTCGACGCGGGCTATCGACGCAAGTCCGCAGTTGCGGAAGATGTCCGTGGCCTTGGAGCTCCACGGGGAAATCGTCCCCTTGCGCGGCGTCACGAAGAAGTCTGCGCCGTCGAAGTCGCCTGCCGCGTTCAGCAGCGTCGCGGCGCGGGCGAGGTCTTCCTTTGAGATTGCGTCGCCCTGCGGCTGGAGCGCGTAGACCCATTTCGCGTCAATCGACACTGGGCCGAGGGAAGGGGCGAGCCTTGCTATCGCTTCGCGCAACGCGTCGAGGCGGAACGGTGAATATGCGTCGGATCCTTTCAGAATTGTCACGGCTGTTCTCCTTGAGAAGGCATTTCGCATATTATACCAAAAAACGAAGGCGGCGGCGCCGCCCGGTTCGGGTGATGCCGCCGTCTCATCGTTGTCGCCATGCCTTAGAGGATGTCGATCTTCTTGGGCTGCGTTTCGGGACGCTTCTGTATCGTCACCGTCAGGACGCCGTTCTCGAGCTTCGCGGCGAGGGTCGAGGGATCGGCCATCTCCGGGAGGTCGGCGCTCATGGCGTAGTTGGTGCGTTCGAACTCCGCGGCGACCTGCCTGAACCCGGCGGGGTTCTGGTACTTCGAGTGGGTCTTCAGCGTCAGGGTCTTGCCCTCGATGTGAAGCTCGGCGTCGGCCTTTGCGATGCCGGGAATCTCGATCTTCAGCTCGTATTCTGCGGGCTTCTCGGTGAAGGTCGCAGACGGCACGGTGAATTTCTCTTCGTTCATGACCTTATCTCCTTTCTTCTTTGCGTTGTTTCACCCCTGGATCGCGATGCGGCGCACGCCGTTCGCTTCGGTGCGCGGCAGCTCTATGCGAAGTATTCCGTCGGAGAACTTCGCGCTGGCCTTGTCGGCGTTGACCCTGAAGGGCAGCTCCAGGCGGCGGCTCCAGGCGGGGCGCCTCTCCTCGGCCTTGCCGGTCTCGGCGTTCGCCTGCTCCGCCGGCTTGTCGGCTATCACGACGGCCTGCGGCTCCAGCGACAGCGTCACGTCCTTCGCGGTCTTGCCGGGGAGCTCCATGTCGATGATTATCGCGTCATCGTCAAGGTACACGTTCACGGGCGGGAACCTTCCGGCGGCGCGGGCGCGCATGTTCTTGAACGTGCGGCTGCCGCTGTCGAGCAGGTCGTCCAGGAAGCTCCACGGATCAATGTTCATCAGTGTGTTCATGTTTTTTGCTCCTTTCTTTTCCAACGCCAGCCAAGGAGCAAAGGCCGTGCCAACGCCCTAACGGCGGGATTTCCGGCAAATGGTGCGTCAGAATGGCCCAGACCGCGACATAATGGACCGCCCGCTTTTGTGCTAACTCCGATTTCCAGGAGGCAGGGGGATTCCATAGACGGCAGTCCCCCTTGACAACAATACAGGGCAGATAATATAATTCCCAGCGCTGGCGCGGGACGAGAAATCGTTTCGTCCGTCAGCCAAATCTCAGAGGGAAGCGGGGGAGAAATCCCGTGGACGCTGGGGTGGGTACGCCGTTTCTTGCAAATACTACCACTTATTTGGCGACACAGACGGCATGAGGGTAAATTATGCCCAATCACAGGGCGTATTCTGCCCTGTGCACTGTGTCGGCCTGTGGTAGGGCTTGCAAGAGTGTGTGGGGAGCATCAGGTACGCCCTCTTTTCATGCACGGAATCCTCCGGCGGCAGTCAGGGCGCTGCGGCAGGAGACATGACGACAAGTCGAGTTGGTAGCGGTGATGACAGTATGGTTGGGAAGCTTTCCGCCCTTATCGGCGGATATTGCGATGATGCCGCAATCGGCTGGCTAAGGTGCAAGTTCCCGTCCTTCGAGACAAAGGGGGAATGTTCCCTTGAGGTTCCAAGCGACAGGAATTCGTCGGCGCATTTCGCCTCTGCCAGGATAATGGGCTATGTGGCACGCCTCCCTGACGGCTCCTCCGACGCAGCGCCAAACCGTCCGCTCCTCGTCGCTTCCGTTCGCATGTTGAACGACCTCACCGACCGCACCAGTCGATCCGTCCAGTTCAACTTCGCCAAGCACGTTCTCAAGGCGGCAGTCGATTCGCCGCGTTCCGCCTTGAGCGGCTTGCCTTCGCAGGGACTCTTCTTCTTCCATGACGCTGGCGGCAACTTTCGCCTTTCCCTCGTCACAGGCGAAGTCGTCGGGCGCCGCTTCCGTTTCAGCGAGGCCCGTCGCCAGAGCTTCTTCGTCCGCGCCAATGCCGCGAACAACATTCTCCGCCGCCGCTTCGCAAACGACATTGCGACCTTCACCGCGCTCAGGGACGCTTTCAGCATAGAACAGCTCACGAAGGAGTTCTACCGCAAGCTCTTTGACTGGTACGAGTGGGCGAAGGAGTCAGGTGCACGCTTCCCCAACGTCGTAAAGGGAATCGGCAAGGGCGATGCGAAGGCAAACAAGAAGTTCAACCACGAGGCGCTTATCCGCCTCATCACCCGCCTGATGTTCACGTGGTTCATTCGCCAGCGCAACCTCGTGCCCGCTTGCCTTTTCGAGCGCGAGGGCGTGGAGCGCCTGCTGAAGCGGTTCGATCCCGATTCCATGTCCGACGACAATTACTACCGCGCCGTCCTGCAGAACCTGTTCTTCGCGACGTTCAACACTCCGCAGGTTGGCAGCGGAAAGCTGAAGCGACGCTGGATTAACGTGGACACGGACGACGAAGGCAACGGCGTCGGTCTGACGAGCGACCACAACGTCACCACCGTCTACCGCTACAAGAACGAGTTCCGCGACCCCGACGCCTTCCTGGAGATGATGCGCAAGGTGCCGTTCCTCAACTGCGCCCTGTTCGACTGCCTTGACAGGATGGAGCCGAAGGACGAGGGCGGGCGCATGACCTACTTCGATGGCTTCTCCATGAAAACGATCCGCCGCGCCCATGTCCCCAATGCCCTCTTCTTCGGCAACGGCGACGAAGGACGCCTCGGTCTCGTTACCCTCCTCGACTCCTACGAGTTCACCATAGACGAGAACGAGCCCAATGACGGAGACGTGGCCCTCGACCCCGAACTCCTCGGCAAGGTGTTCGAGAACCTCCTCGGCGCCTACAATCCTGAGACCGAGGCCACCGCCCGCAATGCCACAGGCTCCTTCTACACTCCCCGCGAAATCGTGGACTACATGGTGGAGGAGTCCCTCAAGAACTACCTTCGCGGCAAACTCGCCCTCCCCGCCGCCGATCCCCGTCTGGACGGGCTCTTCGACCGCGCCAAGACTGCCGCGATGGAAAAGACGGGCTTCTCCCGCGAGGACGAGAAGCGCATATTGGAAGCGCTCTACTCCTGCCGCATAATCGACCCGGCCTGCGGCTCAGGAGCCTTCCCGATGGGCATACTCAACTGCATGACCCGCCTCATAGCACGCCTCGACGACAACGGCCTCGCCACCCGCGAGTTCCTCTTCCGCCGCTACCAGCAGGACAAGGAGCGCCGCGACCCAGCCGAAACCGAGCAGGACAGGAAGGAGCGTCTCGCAGAACTGGAAAAGCGCTACGGAGAGGGGAAGATGTACCCCGACTATGCCCGCAAGCTCTACCTCATCGAGAACTGCATATACGGTGTGGACATTCAGCCCATCGCAACACAGATAGCCAAGCTCAGGTTCTTCATCTCCCTGCTCTGCGACCAGTTCAGGAACAACTACGACGAGAAGTGCCGCGACGACAATTACGGGCTGCTGTCGCTGCCTAACCTTGAGGCGAAGTTCGTGTGCGCGAACACCCTCGTCGCGCTGCCAGATGCAGGCGGCGAACTCGGGCTTACCACGGGGAAGGTGGGCGAACTGCGAGACGAACTGGTGCATGTCCGCCACAAGATATTCGGCGCCCGCTCCACCGCTACGAAGGAGAAGTACAAGGCGGCGGACAGGGAGAAGCGCCGCGAAATCCGCGAGGCGGTGCGGGACGGGTTGGCCAAGCCCGACGAGGGGAAGATAGCCCAGCTGGAGAAGATGATAGCGCAGGCGAAAGAGCGGCGGCTCGAGGTGGAGAAGCCTGACTGGGGGATGGTGAAAAAGTCCGTGCAGCAGGACTTCTTTGCGGAGACCAGCACCCAGCCGAAGCTCATTAAGGTTGACCGCAACGTGGAGAAGAGGGCGGCGATTGATCGCGAGATAGACGATGCGGAGGACAGGATAGCGAAGGAGCGTGCGAAGGGGAGCAAGGCGAACGTGCTGGCGGCGACGAGGTATGCGGACATGGTGGCGGGGTGGGGCCCGTTCGATCAGAATGCGTCATCACCGTTCTTTGATGCGGGATGGATGTTCAACGTCAAAGACGGCTTTGACATCGTGATTGGCAACCCGCCGTATATCCAGTTGCAGAAGGACGGCGGCGAACTTGCCGACCTCTACGCGGACAAGGGGTACGAGACGTTCAACCGCCGCGGCGACCTCTACTGCCTCTTCTACGAGCGCGGCTGGCAGTTGCTTCGCAACGGCGGAATGCTCTGCTACATTACGTCGAACAAGTGGATGAAGGCGGGATACGGCGAGGAACTGCGGCGCTTCCTTGCAGAGAATACCGACCCGAAGGTCCTGATAGACTTTGCGGGCGAGCAGATATTCGAGTCCGCCACTGTTGACACGAACATTCTGCTCTTTGAGAAGGGACGACAGAACGGAGGCAAGACTAGGGCCTGCATCGGCAGCAAGGATTGCCGCGATAACCTGACTGAATACGTCCGCGGCAATTCTTTCGTCTGCCAGTTCCTGCCGACCGAGGCATGGACGGTTCTCTCGCCAATCGAGCAGGACATCAAGCGTAAGATAGAGTCCGTCGGAAAGCCGTTGGCGGAGTGGGATGTAAACATTTATCGTGGGATTGTAACTGGCTTGAACGAGGCATTTATAATAGATGGGGAGAAGCGGAAGGAGATACTTGGGTGGTGCAAGAGCCCTGCGGAGCGGCGGCGGACGGACAAGTTGATACGTCCGATGCTGCGCGGCAGAGACGTTAAGCGGTATGGCTACGAGTGGGCGGGGCTGTATATGATTTGCACATTCCCTGCATTAAATCTTGACATCAAGGATTACCCTGCCATAAAGAAGCACCTGCTTACATTCGGCAAGGAACGGCTGGAGCAATCTGGCAAGAAGATTGTAATAAGGGGAGAGAAAGTCTCGGCACGGTCAAAGACCTGCTACAGGTGGTTTGAGCCGCAAAGCGCGGTAGGCTATTGGAAAGACTTGGAAAAGTCGAAACTTGTGTGGATGGATCTTTCAGATGTTCCTGCTTTTGCATATGATGAAAATGGGTTTTCTCTTAACAATATGGTATATTTTTTGTCTGGCAATGTAAACCTCAAGTATTTAGTGGGGTGTCTTAATTCACGGATGGCAATCTGGCAATTCTCTCAGATATGTTCGACGAGCGGTGTTGGTACAATGCGGTGGCAAGCATTTACAATGGATAGATTACGAGTTCCGAGTAGCAAGGTGAAAGAGCAAATGCAAATAGCAAAAGTTGTTGACCGCATTCTCTCCGCCAAGCGCCGCAACCCCTCCGCCGATACCTCAGTCCTGGAGCACCAAATTGATGCCCTCGTCTATAAACTCTACGGTCTTTCAAAAAACGAAATCGCCGTCGTCGAAGGCCGTAACACCCCCAACCCAGCAAAGTCCATATCCACCTCAAAATCCACCAACCGTTCACACCAAACTCACACCAAATCCACCCAACCCATCGACGACGAAATCCTAGACTAATCACTCCATCACTTCCCAACTCCCTCCCATGGCCTTCATAACCAACCAGCACTCCAACGGCAATACAACCCTCAAGGACAGGCTCACCGCTCTGACGACACATGCCGATACACTTGACATGCTTGTCGGGTTCTTCTACTTCTCTGGCGTGAAAGTGATGGCCGACGCTTTCAAGGATAGACCCCAGCTGCATCTTCGCGTCCTTGTCGGGATGGAGGCGTCGCTGCACATGGGCAAGCTCGTGGAGACGTTCGGGAACAGCGGCGGCGAGTCGAACGAGACGATCAAGTGGAAGTATCTTGACAGCCTGAAGACGATAGTCGGGTCGGAAGCGGTGGACAGCAAGGCATTCCACGAGAGGCTGAAGACGTTCATCGGGATGCTGGAGGAGGGTCGTCTCGAGATTCGCAAGACGCGCGAGCAGAACCATGCGAAGCTGTACATCTTTCAGCTGGACGAGACGCAGGTCGGAGTGAAGAAATACTGGATAACGGGGTCGAGCAACTTTTCCGAGCCCGGGCTCGCGGCCCGAAACGAACTGAACGTGCAGATAGGGGACTTCGGGACGGACGAGGTGCAGGAATACTTTGACAGGCTGTGGGCGGATGCGGTGCCGCTGACGGCGACGGCGGAGGACAGGGAGAATATCGTCAAGGTGCTGAAGGACTGCTCGGTCGCGGCGGACGTGACGCCGTTCGAGGCATACTACCTTGTCCTCAAGAACTATCTGGAGCATCAGCAGGCGACTCTGAAGGAGCTTCAGGTCGACTGCATACTCAATGGAGCGGGATACAGGAAATACCGCTATCAGATAGACGCGGTTGCGCAGGCCTGCATGAAGCTGGAGGCGAACGGCGGGGTGATAATCGCCGATGTCGTTGGACTTGGCAAGTCGATAGTCGGAGGACTTATCGGAGCGATAAGGGCGCAGCGCGGCATGGTGATATGTCCGCCGGGCCTGATGGAAGGGTGGAACGACTACCTTATGGACTTCAGGCTGAAGGAGCGGGGCTGGGAGGTCAGGAGCAGGGGAAAGCTCGAAGAGATCGAGAGAGACTTGCAGAAAGACCCGAACTTCGACATGGTGATTGTGGACGAGGCGCACAACTTCAGGAACGAGCGGACGGAAAGCTACGAGCATCTTGCGAACATCTGCTTCGGGCGGGAGGTGGTCCTGCTGACGGCGACGCCGCTCAACAACCGGCCGGGCGATTTGCTTGCGCTGCTGCGGCTGTTCTCGAGCGCGAAGAAGAGCCCGATAGTGCCCGGCGGCAACCTTGATGACCGGTTCAACTACTTCATCAATAGATTCGGCAGCATTGCCAAGTTGCGGAGGACGCTGGCGGAAAGGGATTGCGCGACCAGCAAGGAAGAGCGGGACATGCTGAGGCGGCAGGTGCGGTCGCTCCTTAAGGATTGCGGAATCGATCCGCTGTGTTGCGACAACGGCGATAACAAGGAAAAGACCGAGAAGGCGATAGAGCGGGCGGCCAAGAGGCTCGCGAAGCAGATGAGGGGAGTGATGGAGAAGACGGTGATACGCCGCAACAGGCTCGACCTCATGAAGGATCCCGACTATGCGAAGGAAATCGGGGACTTGCCTAAGGTGTGCGACCCGAAAGAGCAGTTCTTCGAACTGACGGAAGATCAGAATGCGTTCTATGACGATGTTATAAGGGAGTATTTCGGCGGAAAGTGCAGGTTTCATGGCGCAATCTACCGTCCGCAGGCCTACCTGAAGAGCAAGGCCGGGATTGATGAAGCGCAGGAGAGCCTGTTCAAGATGTTGTTGAGCACGATGGTGCAGAGGTTCGAGAGCTCGTTCGGCGCTTTCAGGAAGTCGCTGGAAAGCGTGAGGAGGAGCCTTGAGACATCGAAGCGGTTCGTGGCGGAGACAGGGGTGTTCCTGTACAGCCGCAAGGCGATGAACAGGATTCTGGAACTGGACGAGGAGGACGTCGAGGGCGCCTTGCACGAGGCCATACACGAGCAGGAAGAGAAGTACCGCAAGAAGGGAGTGAAGGACAAGAATGCCATTGCATACAGCATGACGGACAGGAATTTCGATGCCAAGAGGTTCAAGAAGGACCTCGAAGCCGACATGGCGCTGGTCGATAAGATATTGGGTGAGGTCGAGGACTTGGGGCTTGAAGCGAATGACCCGAAGGCGGAGAAGCTCATGGAGGTGATTGGGGAATTCCTGGACGGGAAGCATGCGGACATTGCGAAAGAACCCGGTTCGCCCAAAAGGAAGGTGATCGTGTTCTCGTCGTATGCGGACACGGTACGGCACATCGAGAAGCTGGCGGCGAAAAGGTTCAAGGGTCGGCTGCTGGTCGTCACCGGGGGCAACTTCGGCAAGAAGCGCGCAGCGGTGGTGAAGTGCAATTTTGATGCGTCGCTTGACGTGCAGGAAGACGACTATGACATTCTTGTCGCCACGGACAAGCTTTCCGAGGGGTTCAACCTGAACAGGGCGGGTCTGGTGATAAACTATGACATACCGTGGAACCCGACGCGGGTGATACAGCGAGTGGGGCGAATCAACAGAATCGGGAAGAAGGTGTTCGAGAACCTCTACATCTTTAACTTCTTCCCGTCGAAGAAGGGCGAGAAGGTCGTAGCCAAGAGGGCGACGGCCGAAGCCAAGATGTTTGCGATCCACAAGACGCTAGGCGAGGATTCCAAGATTTTTTCGGAGGACGAGGAGCCGACTGCTGCGGGGCTTTACCAGAAGCTCGGGCATTTTGGGGAAGACGAGGAGATAAGTTTCTATACGGTTGCGAAGGGGAAGTTCGCGAAGGCGACCCGCATGATGGAGGAGCACCTGCCGACGGCCTTGGAGCGGATAAAAAGCTTCCCGGGCAACATCAAGACAGCCTGGAATGGAACGCCAGGGGCGACGATCATGCTGAGGCGGTGCGGACCGAGTTTCTTTGCGCTGGCGCACAGGGACGGTGAGGTCGAAGAGATTTCGCTCGAGGAAGCAATAGACGCTGTGGAGTGCAAGTGGGACACTCCGAGAGCCGATTTCAGCAAGGAGTTCTGGGAACTTCCGGTCGCAGGGGACAAGAAGAAGACAGGCGTGTACGACATGCTCAAAGGCTATAAGTTCTCACGGGCGCGGCATAAGTCGAAATCGGCCAACGGTCCCAGCAATGCGACGCAGGCGATAGCGACCATAGGCAAGTACAGGGGGAGCTTGTCGAAGGAGATCGGCGATTTCGGCGCCGATGTCGCGGAGGACATACAGAACCTTGGCACGATTCCGACAAATACCGTGAAAAGGATCGCAGAAGTCGGAAACCTGAATGACGCGGAAGAGGCGAAGGCAGCGTTGCAGAATATACTTGAAAGCATAATAGCATATCGCGGCGTGGATTATCTTGCGAAGTTGCAGGAAGGATACAAGGGCGAGACCGTGATAGTTACGGTAGAGAAGAGAGACAAGTAGAGACAATTTCTCCAAGTGGCAAAGTTCGGTCTATGGGGCGGTCTATGGGTTTAGTGGGGTGACACCCCTGCGGCGTTGCCTGTTCTTGGCGAGAACCTGCTTGTTTTGCCGCATTAGCCGCTTGGTTGGCGTACGCGAGGCTCTCTCGCGCCTCCAAGGCGCGGACTCTGCTGGCGTGTCACACGGTCACGCATGTCGCCCTTGTGCGTGTTGCCGAATCGCCCGATGACCCGTGCCTCGAAAAAAAGGCACGAAAGAGATGCCTTGGAGACATCTTGATCCTGTTTCTTTGCTATCATGTCTCCAAACCTGCGGGGGCTGTCCCCGCGGAGAAAGGAGTGCAAGGCATGGCAAGGACAAGAAGGGTGAAGAGCATGGCGGAGGGGGTGGCCCGTTACCATCTCGTCTCGCGGGCGTGCAACAGGCAGTTCCTGTTTCGCAAGGCGAGGACCAAGGAGAAGCTGGTGGAGCTGGTGAAGAAGGCTGCCGAGTTCAGCGGCATAGAGATAGAGGCGTTCGCGATGATGGACAATCACATCCACGTGCTGTGCACCGTTGTGCGGACCTGCGAGAAGATACCGGAGGCCGAGGTGGTGCGCCGCGTGCGCGTCCTCAAGGGCGACAGGGCGGCGGACATTCTGGCGGATCGGTGCGCGGAGCTTGCCGCAGCGGGCTTCGACGCGACGCTTGAGGCGGAGCTGGACCGCTACCGCGCGAGGATGAACGACATCAGCGGGTTCATGAAGACGGCGAAAGAACTGTTCGCGATATGGTTCAACCGCGAGTTCGGCTACAGCGGGAGCGTCTGGAGCGGCGTCTACAAGTCGACGATGGTGGAGGGCGGCGAGTACTTCGCGCGCTGCCGCAGGTACATTGTCCTCAACCCCGTCCGGGCGGGGATTGTCAGCCAGGCGAAGGACTATCGGTGGGTTTGGCAGCGCAACGCCTCCGGAACTGAAGT
>JAFRDO010000008.1 GCA_017403825.1 Kiritimatiellia bacterium | reverse complement strand
GCCATCTGGGCTTTCGACGCTCTCAATGCGACGGAGCGTCACGCGCCCAGCACCCTCTCCACCGAAATGCACGTTAAGCGCAGAAAGGCGGGCTGGCGGATCTAGCCTGTTGTTGCCGTCACCTCCCCAGCCATGGCCATGTCCGCCGGCGAAGTCATATTCAAGGCTCAGATTGCCGTCGTCATCTATCTCAAAGCCACGCGCTTGATATTGAAACGTCTCGCCGCCAGAGTCGGTCAGGTTCAGCGCAATGTTGCGAAGCGCCTTTCCGGTCGGCGTGCCGGCAAGGATCAGCCGCGCATACAGTGTGGACCAGTCGCGTCCGCCGCCGACTTTCGGCGACACATCGATGGTCGCCCAGCTGTTCGCCTTGCCTTCAAGCGCGGAATCAAACAGAACTGTCAGTCCGTCCGGCCCGACGGCAAGCTGCCGCTTGGCGTCTTCCGGCTTCACGAACCTGCCAGCGGCAACCTTGTAGCCAGCTCTGTGCGCAACATCCGAAAAATCCACGAACGTCTCACCACATGATTCTCCCGACGCAGCCAGTGAAACAATCGCCGCGACGCATGTTGCAATCTGGATATTCATCCCTCAATTCTCCCCGTAGATGACGCGCATACGCTTAAGGCTCACGCGATAATGCGTTTTCAAGGACTTCTGCCAGCTGGGCGGCACATCGGCGAATGCAAAGCGCACATAACGCGCCTGCAACGCTCCGCCCACCGTCCGCATGTCGATCTTCAATGTGTGATCCGGCAGATTCGCCCACTTCACCGCGCCCTGCTCCTTCTGCCGCGTGAACACGCCCGGATCCACCGCCGTCTCGATAGCGACCGAGGACGGCGCGAGCTTGAGGTCGCCCGCCACAATCTCCACGCCCCGCACATCACGCACGTCACCAAGGTCGGCGACGTATTCGAACACGGCGTCCCTGTTACCGTAAATGTGGGAAACGTAATTCTCCACCTCCACCGCCTTCATCCCTCCATATGCCACCGACGTGATTGTCGGATCGACAAGCGACGCCTTTATGCCAACCGCCTCGACGGCATGCTCACCCGGACCAAGCGTCTTCGAGACGCCCGGCAAAACGACCTCTGCCTCCGTCCCCGCCGGAACGGTCAGGCGACACGTCGCCTTGCCGCCCGCGACGTCCCAACGCGCCCGAATGAAGCCATGCGGCGTGGGGACAGTCCCCTCCGCAAACGTCAGGCGCGAGACGAAACGAGGTGAGAACCTGAAGCGGCGATAGCCTGATGCCGTCGGCTCCACGCCCAGGAAATAGACTGTTATGTCGCCTGTCGCCGTCGTGTCGGGATGCGCCTCGTCATAAAATCCGTCGCGGATCAGGTAGCCGCATTCGGAATCGCATTGCGCACCCTTCCATTTCGGATCCGACAGCTCGAACCAAGTGCCGTACTCCATCAGTCCAAACGCCGACTCCGCAAAGCCGTACTTGAGCTTTCCGCGCACGGGAAGGAGCAGAAACTTGCTGGCGACGCCGGGCGGCGGCATGCGGCCAAACGAAAGTGCCTCCGCCTTAGTGGCAAAGCCTGAGGCGAGCGCCATGCCGCGCGCGATGTGGTTCAGTCCCTTGCGTCCCAGAACATCAACATATTCGCCTGTAGCCGGATAGCGGAACGTCTCGCGGATCGCCTTTGCAAGGCGCTCCTGCCTCTTCGTCCAACGCTCAGCATCCCCGCTATGCCCCAGCTCACGGGCAAGGGCGGTGCCGTCACGATAGGCCAGCCACAGGATCAGGTTCATGTAGAGCCGGAATGTCACGTCGCCAGGGTTCATGCTCCAGGCATGGCACGACGTCTCGCGTCGTTGCTCGAAGATGCCGTCCTCGCGGCAGTGCGACGAAAGGTAGTCGATGTCCTTGGCCATGTTTGGATAGAGCTCATCCGCCGTCTTGCGGTCTGCCGTGTGCAGATAGTATTCCCACAGGCACGGCACAAACCATGCCGAGAACTCGTCGGACGGAAAATGTCCGTACTCGCCGGAGGCCGGACGCCGCGCGTTCTCGGCGTATGGTGCAGCTTGAATATAGCCTTCGGGCGTTTGGTTGAAAGCAAGCAGACGAAGCGACTCGCAGAAATACGGCCACTCCGGACCGAACGCGGCAAAGCACGTCCGCGCCGCCCACCACAGGTCGCCACTCCACACGAGACGATCCCGCTTGCCGCCGTCCGCCAAGAAGCGGAACGCCCGTGGATATTCCCAGCCGGGCAGACGCCCCTCGGCATCGGCGGCGGAAAAATCGTCACGGAACGTCTCTTCGCCCTCCGCATTGCGCACAGCCACGGACGACACGACCGGCCACCACTCCTTCTCCACATAGAAGCCGAACTTGTCACCAGCCGCAGCACCAGCGACATTGACATCAGCGACTTTGACATCGTCGAGAGAGACCTCCAGCACCGCGTTCTTCACCTTTACGGTAAGCGTATGCGGAATTCCATCAAGCAACGGCTCGGACAAGACGGCCTGCCAAAGCTGACGGTTCACGCCCTTGCGCCGCTCGAACACACGGCAGAACGCGGGCTGCGAGAGGACGACTATAAGTCCGTTGTCGGCATCTGCGGCATGAAACATGAGCCCTATGGCCGAATCATAATGTGGATTCTGGCGCAATTCAAAGGCCGTCTCAATCGCGCCGTCGCCGCTCCATCGGGACGTGGCGCAGAATCCGGCCGGAGCCGACCGCTCCAGCTTGCGCGGCAGCAGCCTGCCTGCCACGACACGCCAGGCGTCGTTGTTGGGAATCGCCGCCATCTGGCAGGTGCGCACACCCATCGCCCACGTGCGGTTGAGCCGTTCGTCCGAGCACCGGAACGAACCAACCGGCTTGGTTTCGTCATGAACGCCAACGTTGCGGATCTCGAACGAATCAATGTCCACCGCCGTTCCAGGAGTATCAAGCTGCACACGTACGTAGCGTTCCAGTCCCTGGAGAAGCGGAGCGACGAATGTCCCCGTCCTTGCAATCGTATAGGTCTCGAAACGGTTGACGTTCGCGGGGAGGACGGGGTTGTCAACGTCCATGCCAAGATAGTGTGCGCAGTCCTTGCGCGTGAAGTCGCCAGTCGGCGAGAGACCATCTGGATGCGTCGCATAGGAGAGGCGAAGCACGGGGAAACCAGTGAGCTGCCCTTCCTTGGTCTTGCCAGCCGGATGGAATCCCTTTACGTTGAAGACGGCATAGCCGCCCTCCGTCTGCGGACCAAGGTCAATCGTCTCAACGGGCTGCGCGCTCCCCACCGGCCACTCAAGATGCAGCGTCCGCGCCGAAGCAAGAAGCGGTGTCACCGCCGCCAGCAAAACTATGATACAAACCATATTCATGCTGGCTCCATTATACCAAATTATTTGTGAACATTGTCTGCCAAGGGCTCTTGCCCTTCAATCCTGAACAGAAATGTCGAAGCACCAGTCGTCTCAAACGAAAACTCCGTCCCATTACCCATCTGCCGCCGCTCTGGATAAACCTGCACCACCTTCGCCTGACGCGGCAAACGAATGACTTTTCGACCCGATCTGCCGCAATGGAACCCTACGTATGACGCGCAGGCATAGACGGCTGAGTCTTCCTCGTCGCAATAGATGTGGATGCCCGCCGCGCGGAAAAGCGCAATCAGCTCCGCCCGCGTCATCGGCTTTTCGTTGACCTTCACGACCTTGCCGCCGCGCTTGCGGATGCGTTCAAGGACTGACGCCTTCTCCGGCGTCACGCAGTTGAAGTTGGGCAGAATATACACCTTATAGTCGCGCAACGTGCCGCTGGCAAGGTCTTTGAAGGACGCCGAATCGAACGGCACACCCGCGTTCGCAAGCGCGTTGACCTGCCGCGTGATGAGTTCGCCGCGTTCTGTCGCCGGCCAATCGACATGCGAAAACATCACGCTTTCGTAGTCGCCGACGACCAGCACCTCGGAAACGCTCGTGCAGTCGGCCGGCTCGCGCCAGATTTCGTAGATGCGACGGAAGTAGTCGGCATAGACGGGATCAGCATAGAACCCGTACCCGAAGTCAAAATACCAGAATCCGCACCCCCAGCACAGCGTCTGTACGAAGTCGCGAGCGAGAAGCGCCAGATCATCCTCGCGATTGTCCGTCCAGCGGCTATAGCGGGAGCCCGAGGTGCTTGTTGCCTTGTCAGCCTCCTGTATGCTCAGCTTTCCGCGACGGCGCAATCCTTCAAGCAGACACCGCGCATACTGTCCGGCACCAAGCCGGCGAGCCTCTTCCCCGTATATCTGCGGCGAACACTGGAAATCCACATACGGCGAGTCCAGCACGGCATCGTTTTCGAGATGCCATCCTTCAGCAGGTGCGCTGACGCCGAAGTAATAGCCTCCGTAGTTCCCCACCAATGCACGTCCGGCACACGCCTCCTTTACCGAACGGTTGCTTTCGATCAGGAAATCGCGCAGCACTTCCGCATGGCAACGTTCGTAGTCTATGACCGCACGATCCAGAACTGGATCGCGCAGCGGCGAGGCGGACTTCCGACGGCGCATCTCGACTGACGGCGTTTCCGCCGTCTCAAACGTCACCTTGCCGTCTCTCCATGCCGTTCGCAACGCGCTGATGTCGCCGCCATATGCTTTCCGCAGCCAATTGCGGAACGCCGCCGTCATGGCCTTGCCGTTGTCTGGCATGTAGCCGAACATCCCGTAGTAGTGCCATTCGTGATTGATGCCCCAATCCGTGCGGTAGGCGAATATACGGCTCGCGTAGGGCGTCGACTCCAGATACTCCACAAGCCTGCGCTGGAAGTCGCAGATGTCACGCCGCCAGACGGCGGAAGCGGCGGAGCCAGCGGCACAATTTCTCATGCACTCGCGTTCGTCAATGGAGACTTTGCCGTTCGCATAGCCCACAAGCTCATCTGGGTTGCGCTCGACCCACCAACGCGGCGGAAGCACCGTGTTAATCGAATAGAGGAAATATGCATCAGGGTCAAATGTCAGCGCGGACTTCATCGCCCCAAGCGCCACCTCGAAGTCGATACTTCCGTCCGACATCCATGCGTCTGGCGTGTTTACACCCAAGCCGTAAAGGTGCATCCCAGCGTTCTTGAAATATTCGACCTGCTTCCGCAGACGCGGATTCCGCCCGTCCCAGAACTGCGAGGTATTGTAGAACGACACCTCGTAGCGTCGCCCGCCAATGTCGAAATATGGCTTGCCTCGTTCATAGACGATGCGGCAGACCGGCTTCTTCTCCATGGTCAGCGACGTCTCGGGCTCGAACCCCGCTTCGGCAAGGGCGCTCTCCTTCGCATCCGCAAACACCAAAGACAGAGCCATGACCGACAATGTCATGGCTCCTGTCCTGCAGATCTTCGACGAACACCTCATCGAAACAGTATCACGCAGCCGGAATTGCGCATGAATCCGCTCAGCAATGCACCGTGCTCATCGCCGTCCGCCTTGGCGTACTCGAATCGCAGATTGGTGAGACCGTTTGCCGCCGTGCCGCTCAACTCATAAATCTTGGCGGATTCGCTCGTAAACGTCGCGACGGCGCCCCCATCCACGAAGAGCGTAAGCGTGCCGTTGCCGAGAACGTCGATGCCGAGGCTGATCGGAGAGCCTGCCGCGTTACACGTCACGTCAAGCGAACCATCAAACACCTCCACGGCGTTGCCTGTCTTCGCAACCTCGGGGTCGGCGGACGCAACCGCGAACCTGTGGCTGTCGCCCGCCAGCGTCCGAGCATACGTATCGCGCCAGTCGTACTCCAGGCCGCCAATGTCAACCGTGCGGCTGTAGATGCGCTGCGTACCAAAGCAGTCCTTACTGCCGTCGCAACGAAGATACGCGAGAAGCGCATTGTCGCCCGCGTCGATGGCAACGGAGTCCACCTCCGGCAGGAAGTTCCCGGCAGCAGGGTTCAACCCAAGTTGCGCCGCCGTCGCACGGACGATGTTGTGGCAGACGTTCTCGTCGATGACGATTCTGGAATTGGAGCTTGTCGGCTGTATGACGCAATTGTTCCAGTTCGTATAGGTGACAGTCTTCTGCGAACTATACCCAGGAACAATTATGATTGAATTCGCGACGAGATAACTCTGACTTTCCCACAAGCAGCTTCTCATCTCATTGTCCGAACATGCGCCAGTACCTATTATCGTGGAGTTTATGATTCCAAAATGGTAATTGACCGTCGTATTGCTTTCGTTGTAGATGACGGAGTTTTCGATGCGCGAATACGCCGATGCGCTTGCGTCAGATGCGGACGTGCAGCCGTAGATGTAACAGTGATCGACTATGCCGCCGCACACACCGCCAGCAGTTCTCGCGCCGCCACCAAAAATAGTACAGTTGCGGATAACGCCAGGGCCTTCTGAATTCACCACGGTCGCAGCCGCCACGCACCCGCCGTGGTTGTCGTCGTAAATTTGGCCATATCCAACACCACCGCGTGTCGCGCCATCCCGTATCGTGAAGCCTTCGATTACGGCATTTGGTTCAAGGAAGACCGCACGAAGCGCATCCGTTCCCCACCGCGAAGATTCGCTGTGATAGCGGCCCTTGATGATTGTCTCGTCACGTCCGCCCTCCGCGCGAAGCGTCACACCTGCCGGAACATTGACACGACATCCGATATGGCCGCGGCCAGTGCCTGTACCGACGACCGAAACGGTGTTCGTCGTTTCACCTTCCGCATATTCGCCCGCTGCCGCATGGACAACATCGCCCTTCACCGCAATCTTCATCACGCCCACCAGCGTCTTCTTAGCCGCCTCCGCCGTCCATCCCGTGTTGCCGTCGCTCTTCGATGGATCGACGTACAGATCGCATGGGATAGCAATCGGCGTAATCGTCGTGACATCCGCAGATGGTTCGTCGGGGATTGTATAGGTGTAAGTCAATTCCGCCGTCGTGTTTGTCACGCCGTCCACGACATAGCCGAACTCGGGTCGGCTCTTCGATGCACGTGTAATCGTAACCGCGTCGCCAGCCTCCACGCGACCGGCAGCAGGAACAACCGACGCCACCGGATCCATGGCTGTGCTGGCCGTGGACGCAACGGAAACGACTGGAGCAGGAACCTGATAGGCGCCGGGAATCGGCGTAGAGTTGTTGTAGAAGAAAAGTGACTTGGAGTTGAAGTCGCCGACAGCGAAGCGCGTAAAATTCGGCGGCGTAATGCTGCCATAGCGCAAAGCATAGGAACCGGCGCGAATCCGGTAGTCGCCGCCCGCCTTGTCGGCGAGATTGTCGTTGTTCGGATCCGAGAAGATTTCCACGCCGCGCAAACCCGGTGACCCTTCGTATTGCCAACTTCCGATGGAGACGCAGCCGAGTGCCTTTTCATAGCTGGCGGACGGCCACGGCAGCAGACCGCCGACGATGCAGCAGTTGTAGAGGCCAAGCTGGTCGAACTGCTTGCGATTCGAGTCGTGATTAGGATTGGTGTCAATGATCGTGCAGTTGTAGACAGAAGCCCCGAACAGCTGCTCGTGCGGATTTGCAGTTGAAGTGGTGTTGTCTATGAGAATACAGGCAGACAATACAGTAGCATTCACAG
Organism: Kiritimatiellia bacterium; assembly: GCA_017403825.1. Lineage (GTDB taxonomy): Bacteria > Verrucomicrobiota > Kiritimatiellia > RFP12 > UBA1067 > UBA1067. The sequence continues at coordinate 51,007 of JAFRDO010000008.1, read as the reverse complement.
CAATTTGTCTGCTGGAGTTTGCAGAATTGTTTATGATCAGACATCTCTGGGCCCACCCGCCATATACAGCTGCACCAGACGCCGCGCAATTGTTGCTGATGATGCAGTCTGTTACCTGCGCATTGCAGGAGTCGCATTCGGCTCGTCCAACATGATTGCTCGTGCTGTTGAGCGTGTTCAGAGCCGCCGTGAAACCGCCGCCCGACCACTTGTTGTCAGAACCGGTAAGCGTAAAGCCCTGCAGATGAACGTTGAGCGACTTGTAGCTGGTATCGACATAGACGCAGCGCGTATCGGTTCCACCCATAATGATCGTCTCTTCGGGCGTTCCGATGGCACGGATGGCGCGATGGCCATAGAGGTACACCGTCCCCGTGTATGTGCCGGGCTTCACCTTGATTACATCCCAGTCCGAGCCGGCGGAAATGGCCGACTGAATCGTTTCGTAGGCTTCTCCCGCGCCGACGATCTTTACATCCGTCGCTTCCTTTGCGCTAACGGTAAATCCACCTTCCGAAAGATTCCACGGCATAAGCCACGCGCCGCCGTCGCCGAGCTTGTCGGGATAACGGTAGCCGTTCCATCCGTTTTCGTTCTTGATTTTGGAGATGTTGTACGAGAATAGCTCCTTTCCTGCCGCCAGTGTGCTGGTGACACGAACCATCTTCGGCGTGGGATCCGTAATGGCATACCACGCACCCACGACTTCCGGCGTTGCGATGGGTTCGTCATCCACCGTCAACGCCACACCCGCGCCGATGCCAATGGGCGAATAAGCAATAACCGCGCCTCCTTCCGGAGCCTCGACCGCGCCGATATCAACCGCCGTGCCGACCTTGCGCGGATTGCCGTTGAAGTCAACCACGCGGAAATCGTCTGGAATCCAAGCGACGGACGCCAGCGCCTCGTCAGAGCCACCATCCAGAGAATCCAAACCTACGACCGGCGTGAAGTCCCATTCAGCCGGGGAAAAGTACTGATAAACGCTAACCCAATCCTTGCAACCTGTTCCATTCGTCTTGAGCTGATAGGCTTTGTTGCCGATGCAGTTAGTGGCGTAGAAATACGCGGTGGGAGCCTCTTCTAAGGTATTGGCGATAAACGAGCAGTTGATTGCGCGCCCCGGCTCCGATGCAGCAGCTCCGGCGAATGTGTCGCAGTCGTTCAGAAGATAGGTACAGTTGACCGACATGAACGGCGCTGACTTTTCGATGAGACGGCCCGTGCCATTTCCGTTGCCTGTGAAGATGCAGTTATAGGTACTATAGATGCGATAGCCAACATGTCCGTCGGCAGCGGCGACGTTCCCCTTGAATAGGCAGTTGATAGCCACAACGCCCCTGACCGCCGCGCCATGATAGCCACGACAATTCTCGATAGTGCTGTTGACCACATAGGATGCGCCACTAGTGGAACCATCGGCAACCTGGCCGCCATTGCCGCACACGCCTGCACCACAACTGGTATTGTTGTTGCCACCGGAAGTTGGTGAAACTGCGCAGTTGCGGATCGTGAAGCCGTCGACCACCGCGCCGGCAACCGTTATCCTTACGCCGCGCGTTGCGCCCGATCCGGTTCCATCGGCGTTTGAGCCCCATGCGCCGGTGATAAACGTGCTGTCCTTCCCTTCTGCAGCCTTGATATAGACTTGCTTGTCCACAAGCACAACCGTCTGTCCGTCAGCGTGCGACACTGTATCGCTGTAGTCGCCCGGACCTACAAGAATAACTCCGCCAGCAGACGCCGCGTTGATGCCTGCCCGGATCGTCAGCTTCGCATGTTCCCAGTCCGCGCCGGAGTTTGCGTCGTTGCCCGACTTGGAGACGTAAACAGGTGAAACCAGGTATTCGCCAGTCTCGGCGTTCACGAAAACGCCCTTGATGATGTTCGCGGCCTCGGCAACGCCAACGGCGGCGAATGTGCAAATCGCGGCAATCAAGCCAACTGACCTGTAAATGGTTTTTGCGAGCATAACTTCTCCTTATTTTAAGGATATGCTACCATAAATACCCCTCGCGGCGCTTGTAAATATGCGGCGTATTGGTGTATAATCTGTCCATGGATGCGCAACCAACTCACTCGGCACAATCCATCTCGAAAACAAGTTCTCCGCCGCGCACGAGATCGTTGTGGTGTATGCGGCGCTCAAGAAGCGGACGACCGTTGAATGACACGGACTTCACACGCCAGTTTGACGGCGATTGGTTGCGTGCGACAATGACAAGCTCACTTGGCGCGTATGGCACACCGATGCGGATCGTCGCGCGGTCGACGACTGGCGATCCGATCTCATACCAGCCGTCGGCCGGATTTAGCGGATAGAATCCAAGTGCGCTCAGTATGTACCACGCGCTCATCTGTCCGCAGTCCTCGTTGCCGTCGAATCCTTTACGATCCGTCGAATAGCTACGCGTGAGGATGTCACGCACTCTCCGCGCCGTCTTGTCATATGCGCCCACGCGGTTGTAGAGGTAGGCGATATGATGGCTCGGCTCATTGCCGTGGATGGAAAAGTTTCCATGGTACGGTTTCCAGAAGACCGTATCGAAGAATGCGTCCAGCCGCCGCTCGAACGTCGCCGCGCCACCCATAAGCCGCACAAGTCCATCCACATCGTGCGGCACACACCAAAGAGCCGTCTCGACCGAGCATTCGCAGTAATGATCTCCGCTTGTGGGATCATCCCACGAGCCGTCCGCACGGCGCGGAAGAAAATATCCTCGCGTCGCATTCCACACGTTCGTCCAGCTGTGCGCGCGCGAACGGAAGTATGCGGCAGCTGACGCATCGCCGACCGCCTCCGCAAGAATCGCTGCCGCCGTATCGTTGAGCGAGAAGTCCTGGGTCCGCGACACGCTCTCCGTTGTGCGGTCACACGCCACCCAGCCGCGTGACATATACGACGAAAGGCCACCGCGCGTCTCGGGGGTGCGTCCGAAGAGGCCTCGGTCCTCCCAGCGGAACTCCTCGTCCGTAGGCTGCGGCATAGTGGCATTCTTCTTCACTGCCGCATAGGCGGCCTCCACGTCGAATCCCCGAAATCCTTTCGTCCACGCTTCGGCGAGCACCATCTCCGCCGGTGCGCCGATCATGATGCCCGTGTAGGATGGATTGGGCCATTTCGGCAGCCAACCGCCCTCGCGACTCATCTCCACAAGAGCCTGCATCATGCCATCCACGCGCTCTGGTGCCACAAAGGTGAGCAGCGAATGTTCCGCACGGTACGTGTCCCACAGGGAATAGCAATTGTACATGCGCCCCTCGTGCACACGGTCGTCGAACGCGCTGTAGTAGCGGCCATACTCGTCTATTTCACGCGGATAGAGAAGCGCATGGAACAGACCCGTGTAGAAAATGGTCTTCACGTCCTCGCGCGGCGTCTCTATCGTCAGGCGCGCGAACTGCGCAGCCCATGCCGCCCGTGAGCGCGCAGCAACTGCGTCAACGGCTCCAGCGCCTTCCTCGGGAATTTCACGGCTGAGATTCGCGCGCGCCTGCTCGGCGCTGATGAGCGACACCCCTACTTTCACGACAAGTTCCTCGCACCCAGGCGCAAACGTCACCCAGCCTCCCACGCGGTTGGCCCGCGCCTCGCGATTGCCCGGAAACTGCTTCACGCCCTGATACCCATTCTTCTGCGGCACGCCCGAATATGTACCCCACGATGTGAATGGGCGCGAGAATTCCATCACGAACCAACCCTTGAAGTTTGGAAGCGGATAGGCATGGTGTGCGTCAAGGCTGTCAGCGTTCCATCCTGTTATGGTGCGGCCGTCCTCCCCGATGGATATAAAGCCATCCGCCGGCGTCTTGTCCGTCTGCCGCTTCACATAGTCGCGCGAGGCATCAACGACCAAATGCGGGGTTTCGGCGCCCAATGGAAAGCGGATTGCGTAAACGGCCGCCCGGCTCGTGCCAGCGAACTCGGTGACAATCCCACCCGACGAGATGCGCGTGTACCACGGCGACACATCTTCGTTCGCATGGTCGAACGCTGTTCCGCGCGTCGCGAAATCACAGTCCACAGGACCTGTACGCGGCATGAAGGACACATGCCCCCAGTCGCCCATCCAAATGGATGGCTGACGCGTACCGATGAAACCAAGAAGCCGAGTGTCAATCTCGTTGTAGCTCAATATGCCCACCTCGGAGAGGCGCGTCATGGGCACCCACTGGATCGATCCAAACGGCACCCCCGTCATCGGCATCATGCCGCCATACTGCGATCCCGTCCCCTTTGTGCCTATGAGAGGGTCGATGTAGTCAAGCGGCTGCGCATCGTCCGACGAGCCCTTCCGATTCAGCGTCCAGCGTGGCGCGGGTGTGTCCTCGCCGTGCAACATAAGCCAACTGTCAACGCCGCTGCCGTCGTCATCGATTACGCGCAGATTGACAACGAATTCCCTGCGCGGCACGGCAAAACGCCCTTCATGGATGGAGAGGCCGCCTTTTTGCGAAACGCGCCCAAGAACACGCCGCACCCCTCCGTCTATGCAGACCTCAACCTTGTCACCTTCCGTCTGCACGTCGTCGAGAACCTCCGCCCGGACGGCAAGTTCACATCCGTCACGGCCGATCCAGATGCGCGCCGAATGATCCTGCGGTCCGCGCCATGTACGATGCGCCATGGACGGATCGGCGGCATAGAGATCATGCACGTTCAATGACTTGTCCAATACAAAGTCCGGTGGACGTCCCGTCACGCCCACTGCCAACGGCCGTGCAGGAACAAGGGCATCCCGCTGCACCTGCAAGGCGCCAATTTCAACATCAGCTCTCGTTGCACCAAACAAGATCAATGCGGCTGGGTCCGAGGAAAGAATTATCGCCGTTTCTCCACCCGCCGAAATCGGCGAATCTGCACGATTGCCCATGATGTCGGAAGTGACTGCGAGCCGGGCGTCTGTCTTTACGCGGACGATATCAGGTTTTTCGGCAAAGGCAGAGTCCCATCCAGCAAGAACGATTGACTGTTCGCCGCCGACTTTGCCGCGAAAGACGAAGAGGTGCCGCGTTCCCTCCGAGACAACGGCCCTGTCGAACGAGAGACCGTGGAAAAGCTCGGTCAATGCGGCGAATGCAGCATAACCGGCACGCGGGTAGAAGTCAGGGGTCATCAGCCCGTAGCCAGGTTCTCCGCCGTTGAACCAACCTGTCGCCCGCAGGTTGTACCACACGTAATCAACCGCACCGCGGCTCCATGCGTAAAGAGGCTTCATCCAAACTGCGCGTGCAACGGCGTCTTCAAATCCATGAGCGGATGTAAGTGCCGTCTCGTTCGACAGCCACGGGCGGCTCTTCAGCCCGGTCTTCGCACGCATCGGCAGGAACTCGTCCTCGATTCTGTTCCGATAGTGTCCGAAACTGCCGTGGACGTGCAGAGCCCATGCATCGTATAGTTCAGGATGGTCCGCAAACGCCTCGATCAGTCCGATGTTGTAGTGCGCGGGATTGCCGCGCATGTGGTCAGTGGTAGTTGCGTAAGCCCATCCGTTCGGCGTTACGCAAGCGCCTGGGAAAGCTTCGTGAATGCCCTCATACGCCTCACGTTGCATCATTAGCGCCTCGTCATGCGACAGCATTTCCGACGGCGTTATGTCCCATTCATTCCCGATTTCATAATAGTCGATCTTGTTCCCGTAGCGCGCGGCCAGAGCACGACAGTATTCGCGGAACACGCCAGGCCGCGACGGGCGACAGCCCACGCGGTTCTGGTGCTTTGCCGTCTTCCACGACGCGTCTTCATCCCAGCTCCAACTCGGAGTCGATCCCGTGATTACGTCTATCGCGATGCCAGCCTGTCGCATGCGCAATACGATGTCATCGCCGCCTTTCCAGTCGAAGACGCCTTCCTTTGCCTCTACCTCTGACATGAGAAATCCATAGTCCGTGCGCGACAGCTTCGCGCCAGACGCAACGAGCGCATCCACAACCTGCCCTCGTATCGCCGGCGAGTAACGCCAGCCATGCCAATGGATGCCAAGGCGAAAGGCAGGCTTCTCCAGACGCGGCGTGATGTCGTGGCGGGGGACGTACGCGAAGCGTGTGCCCTTTCGGGCTACGGAACCATCGCCGCCATTTACCCGCGCCGTTACATACCACAATCCCTTTGCCGGCAATGGACATGGAACAGCCACACGAACCTCAGACTTCGACGCCATCTTACGAGAGAACGGAATCTCAAAACGCCGTCCGAATATATCGGCGAACACAAAGACGGTCTGCCACGAAACCTCCTGCTCGGAAGGATTGCGCACGACAAGCAAAGGCTTCTCAGTCTCGTCCCGGACAAGATGCAGCGGATTGCCGGTTTCCACATCGAGCCGCATAGCTTCCGCCTCAGTCTGCACAAATTCTCCGGCGGCGCGGGATATACGGGCATTGCCCCGTCCGTTCACTTCAAGCTTCATGAACTCGTACTGGCGATCATACGGCAGATTGAGGTTGAATCGGGCGATGCCATTGGATACAACGCCATCAAAACTATTCATATGCCCTTGCGAGGCATTTCCAATAGAGCCTGACGAAAGCGTCAACCTCACAGTACCCGTGACTGCGGGACTCAACTCAAAGGCAAGGGAACGCGGTCCATTGAACGGACGAGCCCCAGGATAAGAAGTATCGGTCGAAATTGCCTCACGTGAAAGGACCGTACGTTTCGCTTCAAGCGATGCGCCAACCGATTCGATACGACCAAACACCACTTGTCCAGTCCCCTCGCCGTCAAAATGCACGTTAAGCGCAGAAAGACGCGCAGGCGGGTCGAGTTTGTTGTTGCCGTCCCCGCCCCAGCCGCGGCTGTGCACGCCTGATGCGAAGTCATACTCTAAGTTCAGGTTCCCGTCGCCAGAGTCAAAGGCACTCGGAAAATACTGAAAAGTCTCGCCGCCAGCATCTGTCAGGTTCAGTGCGATATTGCGGAGCGCCTTGCCGGTCGGCACACCAGAAAGTACCAACCTAATGTACAATTCGGACCAATCGCGTTCTCCGACAACAGCACGAGACAAGTCTATAGTCGCCCAGCCACTCTTTTTGCCCTCCATCGAGGAGTCGAACAGCACCGTCATGCCGTTCGCACCCACGGCAATCTGCCGTGCAGCGTCTTCTGGCTTTGCAAACCTACCTGCAGCCACCTTGCAGCCAGCAGCGACCGCAGGGTCGGAAAAATCGACAAGTGTATAAGCTGCGACGGGAAAAGCCGTCGACAGAGGCAACATGACAATCCACAATTTACTCATATTATATGCAGTCCTGACGCTCTTCTATGAATATCTCGTCCACCCATACGTCCGCTGCGGCAGAGCCTACGCTCCCGTCGAACGGCGCCACGCCAATCCAGAAGTATTCTCCGCGCTCCGGCGTCCACATAAGCACATCATACCACACGTAACCATCACTTGAGACGGCGTCGGATGCCACTGTAATCTGTCCACGACCTTTCTGCGCCGTGTTACTGTACACCCCAGCCCAGAACGTGTTGCCGGAAATACTAGGCCGCTTCGCCACACGTACGCGAACCTTGAGAACATATTTCTTTCCTGGGCAAAATGTCACATTGTCCAGGTCAAAGGACACTGGCCAACCTGAATGGACATTCGAGATGCGAACGGCCTGACCGTCAGCAGCGGCTGGATCGTTACACAATTCAGCCCACTCGCCTTCCCGATTCATCTTGAAAGCAACTTCTGGAATTGTCCCGAATGGCACGGATCCACGACGACGCTTCGCCGCCGATTCACCGTTAGCCAGTGCCTTCCACCGTCGGATAGTCGCCGCTTGACGGTGTCTCGGATCATCGTTCGTGATGCGGATGTCTTTCGCCTCATCCATTCTATCAAGAAGCGATTGAGCCAGGCTCCGCATTTCGTCCATAGAATTAACATCAGGAGCAGTGCTCGACCTTTTCGTGAAGTCCAACCGCACACCACGCCGCAGACGTTCCAATCGCATGTAGTCGAATGAAAGCGCTGTCATCCGCACATTGTAGGAATAGACGGAAGGTTCGTTCCGCACGGCATCTTCCGCCAACTTCATCTGCGCCTGCGCCCAGGCGACAAACGAATCGTCAAGTGCCTCTCGGCAACTTTTCGCCGTCACATCCTCGTAGATCTTCAACACATGCGCCGGATCCTTAGCCACATACATTGCCTCGCGGCGGTTTGCCTCGTCAAAAACGGCGCGGACGAAAGGTGCGGCCTTGCTGTAGTAGCCTTCGAAGAAGTCGGCAAGCAACGGTTCCAGCGGCAAGTCGGGATTCCACATCCACTTCGCAAGCAGCCATCCCTTCAGTTCGGCGAAACCGGCATGCCGCCCTTGGCAGGCACCTTGCTCGAACAGCATCTTCACGCCATGCTTGCGAAAGAACTTGACGTTTTCCTGAAGCGTCTGGACGTTCGGGAAAGGATGCGGATAGCAGCGGAAGTCGGTCACATAGTCCCACACGTATAGGGTGTCCGTCTGCCGACTCCAATCCACGATGTCCTTCAGGAAACTCACGTTGTCAGGGCATGGACTTTTGTCCATCGGACGCGAAAAGTCACACTCGATCGAGCAGAGGCATGGTATCACGTTGTGCCGCAGTCGCGTCTTTGCGGGCGCATGGCGCGTATATTCATAGGCGAGGGTTTCGATGATCTTGTCGGGAAATTCCTTCTCTACCGCCTCGGCAACGGCGTTCACGAACCGTACCATCGTTCCTGCGTGAGATTTTTCCTCGTCGTCCACGGCCTTGCATGCGGGACATTCGCACCAGTTATTCCAGTCGTTCTGGCTCACGCCGTAGAACTTGGCGCCTGGGTCATTGCGTATGCGCGCAAGTACGTTTGACGTGACAAGCCTCAGCACGTCGGGATTCGTAAGACATAGCTGCGAACGCTCCTTGAGACGCTTGCCGCCAACTAAACTGTAGTATTCAGGATGCTCGTCGAAATACTTCCGTGGCGGCAACAACGTCTCAAACGTGTGACAGTTTCCGAGCCCGCCGCCGAAACGCCATGTGTTGCCGCCGTGACGTTCCTTAAGCCCGTTCATTCCACCGTTAGCGCGGTTTCGAACGGCAAGATCGCCGTTGAAATAGTCCCACCAGTGGACATCGCGACAGAGAAAAGCGGGCTTCTGCACATCATCAATATCCGCAGGCGCGGAAAAGGCATCGAGTGTCGGCACAACCGTGTGCCACGAAGCGTACCAACGACAGCCACCGAACCGTTCCAGCAACTCGTAGACGCCATAGAGAACGCCGCGCACGTCCGAGCCGATCACCAGCAAATGCGGCGGCTTCGCCTTCAGTCGAAATCCGTCCTCGCCAAGACCATCCGTCGCCATAGGGAGGGATGCGCCCCAACGCGTACGCCCCAACACAACCGCCTTCGGCGGCATCGGCTCGTCATCCGTCACGATTTTCAGCCTTACACCCGTCATCCGTTCCGTGAAGTCACGCAACTCCTCAGCAGCATATACAACCGATGGCGACGCGTCCTTAGCTCGCACGATGGCATATTCGGGCGCGTGTCCGCGCACGGCGATGTCGAGAACGCCATCGCCGCGGCAGGCCATGGCAGCAAGCACGACGGCAAGGACACACCAAATCCGAAATAGAACGCCCATTGACATAAGCAGGCCATAAGCACTTTTTGTTAACATAGTTTCTCCTTTTGATTTGGCGATATGATAGCACAAACGCCCATTGCGTCGCTTGTAAATATACGAAATGTTGATGTATAACCTGTCCATGACTGGGCAAATTGAAATTTAGTCGTCCAGTGAACGATTTTATCAACAGCGGGGTTTATGTCACCTTGCGACCACGCTTTCTGGTTTTAACAGAAACGGCAGAATCCCGACATACGATATTCCGTCGTTGTCTGTCCACAAGCGCGAAGTTCCAGATGTAATGACGACCTTCCTAAAACTATCGCCACTCTTACGCAACGGCAACACCTCTCTAGCCCTGTATTCCGGATCTGAAATGCTGAACGCACTTTGTATGTAAACCTTCTCAAATCCCGTATTGACGACAAAGTCGATTTCATTGTGCTTGACGACTCTTTTGCCTCTTTCCTCACCCCAAATCTCGACAACCCCGACATCAACCGACCATCCATTGCGCACCAGTTCATTATAGATGATGTTCTCCATCAAATGGGTATCTTCCTGTTCACGAAAACCGAGCCGTGCATTGCGCAAGCCCACGTCCTCCGCATAATATTTCATTGGATAGTCCAGATATTTCCTGCCGCGAACATCGTAACGCTTCGCCTCGCGGAAAATATACGCATCCTTCAGGAACCCAAGATACTTTCTGACCGTCGGCGCGGATGGCCCGCTGCCTTCGCGGCTAATGATGGTATCCGACAACTTCTTGGGATTTGTAAGCGATCCAACGGAACTTGCCGCCACGTCAACAATGGCCTCAAGCAATGCAGGGTCGGCAATTCGGTTGCGCTCAATGACATCCTTTATGTACACATTGCCGAAAAGTTCGTTCAAGACTGCGATCTTGTCTCGATCGTTCCTTTCAAGCACGGTCTGCGGCATCCCTCCAAATGTCTTGAACTCGTCCCAATCCTGCACAAGGTCGCCACCTTTCCAACCATGGAACTCAGCAAACGACAGCGGATGCATTTCTATCTCCGTCTTTCTGCCCCTGAAATTCGTCGCCACGTCCTTGGACAGCATTTTTGAATTCGACCCGGTCACATAGATGTCGAGATTCGATTTTGCATTCAACGAATTCAGTACATCATAGAACGTAAACCATATCCCTGGCTCGTCTTCCTTGGCGACTTTTGCAGGATCAACGCCATCTTTAAGAATCTTTCGCGACAACTGGATTTCATCAATGAAAACATAATAACGCCCATCATCAAGAACGTGTTCACGAACATACTTGCTCAGTTCCCGAGGATTCTGCAACAACTCAAATTCTTCCAAATCAAGCGATATGGAAATTATGTGATTTGGATTAACCCCAGAATCAAGCAGATAGCCACGAAAGATTTCATTCAAGATATAGCTTTTCCCACAACGACGAATGCCAGTAATGATTTTTACTGACCCGTTCCACATCTTATCTTTTATTTTTTCAAGATAATCATTGCGTTTTATCATTGCGTTTCTACTTTCTTGCATTTCAATTTTTATGAAACAACGATATTATACCATGCCTTGACCCATCTGGCAACCCACCGATCCAACCACACCACCAAAACTAGACTTGCAATTGCCGCAAATTGGATGCACGTCGGTAACAGGAAAATCACTTGAACCTTACGCGGATGAACGGCGGCGGAACGCCGCGCTTCAGCTGAAGCCAGCCGTCCAGCCCTTCGCCGTCATCATCAAGCAAACGAATGCAAAGACCGAAACCGTTTGTCAGCGCGGCGGCGTCAAGCCCCGTTTCGGCAGGGCTGAGCGTGACATCGTAGTAGTTGGCCTTGCCGGAACGCCGGACGGGCTTTGCGAGATATGTTTTGCGACCCACCCCCTCGTGCTCGAACGTAAGCTCGATGCCGTCAGCCGCGCCGCGCTTGTCATCCTGGCCTTCCGCACGGAAATGAATCCTGTCCGCACCCACCCTGTCGAACCAGAGTCGCGAAAAGACATCCTGCCAGCCCTGCCACAGGCGATGTTCAAATTGAGGCAGACCTTCGTGCAGGTTCACAGGCCAGCCGCCTTGATCCGACAGCTCGATGTCCCATGTGCGCCCCTGCGAACCGTCGCCGCCGATGATGCGCGGCACTGGCGGCGGCGCCTTTACGTCGAGGTCGGAGGCGACGCATTCTGCGAACGTCGCACCCTCCAGCAGCAGCGCGCTCGGTCTGTCACCCCAGCGGAAGACCGTCTCGCCGTCCGCGACCGGCACCTTGCACCGGTTGTTCATCAAATCCGCAGCCCAGGCGCGCTTGGCGTCCGTGCGCACCCGAACACGCGCACCGTCCGAAAAATCCACGTACCAGCCGGCGAGCACGATTCCGGTGAATCCATCCTTCGCGCCCTTGAAGCGATAGAGCTGGCGCGGACCCTCGCTCACGATGCGCCTGTCGAAGTCAAGCCCCTGGAAAATCGTCGTCACGGCCGAAAGCGCGGGATAGGTTGCACGCGGTTCGAGATCCATCGTCATGATGCCATAGCCGCCTTCCGCGCTATTCGGATCTGGCCTTGTCGCCCGGAGGTTGTACCACACGTAGTCGCGTGCGCCATACGCCCGCGAGTAGAGAATCTTGCGCCACACATCCACCGCTGCATCATTCTCCTGCCCCATGAAGGAAGAGCGCGCCGTCTCGTTCGCGAGCCACGGCATTCCGTCCGCGCCAAGTTCCTTGCCCAACTCCTTCAGGGCTGGCAAAAACTTCTCCTCGAACCAGTATTGATACATGTCCCATGCGCCATGCCCGTGGATCGGCCATGCGTCAAACCAACGGCTCCCCTCCTTGAGGAACAGTTCTGCCAATTCAGGGTTCCCCCACTTCGGAACCTCGGCCGGACGAATCAGCAAGCCGCCCGACGCCCAGCCGCATGGTATGACGGTCGCGCGCGGCGCGGCTTTCTTGATGGCCTCATAGGCTTCACGCTGGATGCGCAGCATCTCTCGCGGCGGCAGCTTTTTCGCAGGGAATGCGTCCAGCTCGTTACCGATCTCGTAGTATGCGATGCGCGTACCGTACCTGGCGGCCATCTCGCCTGCGAAACGCCCGAACACCCCGGGCTTCGTCGCCACCGACCAGATGCCGCCTCCCTTGACGGCCTTCAATTCGGGAATCATAGCCCATTCGGGATTCCCGTAGATGATGGCGTCGAGCGCAAGACCATGATCGCGGAAGTTCTTGAGCAAGCGGTCGGCCCGTTCCCAGTGCGCAACATCGGGACCGTCAGGATAGACATCGGCGAACATGAACGCGTAGTCCGTGCGAACGAGCTTCGCGCCCGTCCGCGCCACCGCCTCGACCACGCGGTCGCTCAGCTCCTGCGGATAGCGGGCGCAGTGCACGTGCACGCCGATGCGAAACGAACCGTCCTCCACGACAGGCGTGACCGGATGGGCGTCCATAACGGCATAACGGCGTTCATCGCGCACCGTCGAACCGTCCGCGGCAGCGGCCTCGCAGACAACCCGCCAGCAACCCTTCGCCGGCACGGACGGAAGCTCGACGCGCCGCACCTCTCCGGACTTCAGCGCGCACCGGAACTCCGGCACCGCGAAAGATCCGCCGAACGTCTCGTGCCCCACGATGCGCACCCGCCAATCGACAGACGCAGGCGAGGCATTGGATACGACCGCGATCACGCGCTGCCCCACAGTCGCCACGGGCAGCGCACCGTTCCCGTCAGGCCACTCCAGATGCAACATACGCGCCGACGCCACAAACGGTGCCAGCGCCACACCTGTTGACGCAACAACAGCCAACATATCCACAAATCGTTTTATCCTTCTCATTCTCATGTGAGACCAACTCTTTCTCATAGGAACAGCAATATAGTATCATAAACGTCTCTCTCGCCGCTTGTAAGATATGCGTCATGTTGGCGTATAATCTGTCCATAAAGCACTCCGCTTCGGTTCAAGGCGGCGAACGCCGATAAAGTCGAAGTCTCTTTCATGTGCGCGTCTTCATGTCAACTCTCGACACGACCTTCATCGCCTCGTCCTTCGCCGATATGAATGAAAGAGAGAATGTCTCACCGCCCGGCGGCACGTCCACGACGATGTGTGCGCCGCTGTAACAGGCTTTCGGCACGTCCTTAAGCCAAGGACGCTCCGCATCCCGCGTGCGCCGCTCCTTCGTCAGTATGCCGGGACACAGCAACCGGTCGCCGGAATAAAGCGAGCGGTCCGCGAGGCGGGTCATCGTGGCGTCGTCCGTGTGGAACCAGTCCCAGATGCAGCCGACATATACCTGCGAGCACAACGCCGCGACAAGCTTTCCGTACATCGACTTGTTGCCGTGGTGATCGATCTTCGCAACGGTCGCCTGACCGACCGTCTCCGCCATGTCCTCTTCAATCTCCCGACGGCTGCCGTCCGCCTGCGGCACCCGGTCCTCGAAGTCACCAGCCGTGTAGAGGCCAAACGGACCATACGTGAACTTCAGCCCTATCGACATGGCATTTTCGTTCAAGGACTTGGCTTTCGTTCTGGCGATGTAATCGGCATAGAGGTCGCGGATGGTTCCATCCGGCATAAGGATTCGCCCGTTAGCGCAAAGCGGACGGATGCCGAAGCCTTTGGCGTCGCCGTGGAGCGGCGCGAGCTGGTGACTGTCTTTTTCGAGCTGGAAGCGCTCAACGACCGTGCCACGCCTCTCCAACTCCCTGTACACGCCCTGCATGTTCGCAAGCATCCACGAATCGTCCTCCGGGCGGCGCGGCAGCGGATCATCAAACGTCGGCCACGCACGGTCTATCGCCTTGCCGAACGAAAGCCATTCCATCGCCTGTCCAAAGCCGCTCAGGTAGTATTCGCCGTTCGGCGCAAGCCCCGCGTGGTACGCCCGACATCCGCCATGGTCGTTGTGGTAGTGCGTCAGCAGCATGTAATCGACCTTCTCGCGGCGCGGATTGACGCGCAGAACATAGCGGGCGATCCATTCTCCGGCATGGCGTTCCAACCCGGGCAGGATCGGCACGGCGTACTTGCCGCGCTTGTGCGCCGCATGGTCGCCGCAGTCGATCAGCAGCGATGTCCCGTCCGGATAGATTAGAAACACGGACTCTGCGACGCCCGTATAGATGAAGTGAATCTGGAAATGGCCTTCCCTCCACGGGGCAAGGGCTTTCCCGGCCGCTTCATGCCGCATCCCTGCGACCACTGTCTGCGCAAACAGCGCCTCCCAAGGCGACACCACGCATGTTGCCGCCGTGCCGCTCGCAATGAAATCACGTCTGTTCATAAGGCACATTCTCTGGTGGCTCCACCGACAAACACGATAGCGCTCATGGGGCGCGGCGGAATGAGCGAGCCGCCTGGCGGCAACACGATGTCCTTTCCGTTCAACGGCTCGAATCCGCAGTCCGAATGTGGGCACTGGCTCTTTGAATCGACCCAGAACGACAGACGCTGCACGCCCTCGTCCTCGCTGCGAAGTCCGATGGACATTCCGCCGCCGGCATCCCACGCCGCCGCGTTCTCCGCGTCAGACGGCTTACGGACGCAAACCGGCGCAACGCCCTTGGGCGGCAACACGCTGAGGAACGTCCTGCCGATGCGGAGTTCCTTCGTGCCAGAATTGCGTAGCTCCGCAATCTCCGCCAGAAAGAACGGCTCGCCGAGGCGCAGGGTCAGGCGCACATGTACGCGGAACGCAAAGCCGGGTATCGACCAGCTTCCAACAACCTGCCACCATTCGCCGATCAGGTTCAAGACGCCGACGCCTTGCACCTCGGCAAACGAAACCGAACACAGCGACTTGACGCCCGGCCACTGCAAGCCCCCCTCGGCCTCAACCCTCAAAAGCGCGTCAAGGCATCCGCAGTCCCGCCCTTTCGCGATAATCGAGCGGACAAGCCGTTCGCTGCACAGTTCGCCGCGCAGCTCAAGCGCTCCATTCGAGACGGCATAAGCGTCGCCGTTGCGGCTGAACACGACGCGCCCAGCCTTTCCCTTTCGGTTCAAGGCGGCGAAGGCCGATAAAGTCGATGTCACTTTCATCCGCAACAAAATTACGTCCGATCAAATGGCAAGCTTTATCGGAAGCTTATGACAAATCCAGACGGCGAACGATAGACAAGTCGCGTTCCGTTCACAACTTTGCAACTGCATCCTTTGTGCGCCGCCTTCACGCTGTCCGCCAAACACTGCAACGCCGCAGCAGAATCCACACCGCAAACGATAAGATTCACGGACGAACCACCGCGATGGTTTTTGTTGAACGCTTCAACCTCAATGGAAACCGAAGACGTAGCATCGGCGGACACGCTTCCAGCCACCGCAAGAAGCGGCTTCGTCGCATCATATTCGCCAGATGGCATCGGCAGAGCCATGCTAACTCCAGCCCCAAGTTCAAGACCGCCAAGCGTCCAAGGCGCGCTCAATGTCACAGTGTAGTCACCCGACGAGAAAACAGCCGTGTCGCCAACGCCGGGAACTGCGCGGGTAACGCGCTCGTTCGCGGGAATCCGCCAACCGCCGGGCGTGACAAAATCGCCATCGCCGACGGACGCACCGCTACCGTTCCAGACCAGCGTGTTGAAGAATCGAACCTCGTCAACCTTGTAGTTGAACGCGACCTGGCCCGCCGAAAGCGTTCCGCTGTAGGCGCGGATTGCATGGATGTTGCCCTTGAACGGATAGGCATTCCCATCATTGCGGCATCCGACAAGGACTCTTGTCTCGTTGCCAAGTCCCCAACCCCCAGAGAAACCGGATGTTATCGCAATCGAAGCGCCATTGGCGTAAGCATACCCTGAATATGACCAGGAAAGCGAGTTCATTCCTGGCACACGCTGACCGTCAAATGCTTTCGATGAGTCATTGTTGCTGTCCGTCCACCCGACATAACCGTTTCCAATACAGCAGTATCTTCTGCTCGAGTTGGAACTGCCGAGATTCCCCGCAGAAAACAAAATCGCAGACTTGCCGGATGTCGCCTTGTTCTCATAAACCGTCTCAAACGCATTGAACGTGAAGTTGGTGCTGCCATAAGCCGCAGGCTTGGAGTTGTTGGAACTCCCGTCGCAGTAGAGATACGTCTCGCCCCAGCTTCCGGTACTGCCAAGCGTCAGGTCAAGACCGTCTTCCGCTAGTGTGAGCCTGTTGGGAGATATGTTCTTCCATGTCGTGGAGGAGGAATCATGGACGCCGATGCCAGCGTTGTCGATGCCGTCCCAATGGGCGAGCAATCCGTCCTGAACATAACTCGTGGCCGTCAGGAACCGCTTGCAGTCCACCCTGTAGTTGTGCGCCATTTCATACGCCGTCAAGCGCCGATTGTAGAGACGTATCGCATACACCTCGCCATACCAAGCGTAGGCGCCGTAAGACGAGTGATACCTGCCGCCGACGGAAATGCCTTCGCTGGCATACCAAGTGTTATACTTGGGCGATGTTGTCACGCTCTCGCTGTCCATATACAATCCAGACGTCGCGCCTGTATCGTCGTATTGGGCAGATGCAAAGCATATTTCCGATGCGTTGAAAGCGGACCTGCGCATCGGTGTGCCACTTACGCCTGCAAAGTACACATCGTTCGATCCGCCGCCCGCATTGTCGAACACCACGAACTGATTTACGGCACCGCCGCTGAAAAGGGCTCTTCCGTCATTATTGGTTCTTTTGTACACGACTTCAATCGTCTTGTAGTCCGGCGCGGCAGTTGCGCACTTGGCGGCAATGCCGTTTGCGACAAGCGCATTGCCGTTCGCGCTCCAACTCCCATTTGCGGTCAATGTCAGATCGAGGCTACCTATCAGGTCTTTCCAGACTGTTGCTGACGCATCGTGCGTTCGATTGTCGTTGACAGTGGCATTGTCAATGCCGTCCCATTGCGCAACCAGTCCGTCCTGAACGTAGTTTGCGCTCGTGTAAGCGGCGTCGGCAAATGCCGCACCGGAAATGCAAACCGCCGCCGTGCCGATTATCAGTAGCTTTTTCATCTTTGCTTTCCTTCCACCGTTTTGACGCATACGATTATACCATAACTTCATAGCATCAAAGCAACAAATCGGGCACGATAAAACAAACAAATCAGGCGTAGCGTCAACTTACAGCGGAAATCCAATAGGAAGCAAAACTAATCAAAGAAGCACGGCCCTTACTCCGCAGATTTCCATAAAGCGGAAATGGTGGTCGAACGTTAGTATATCAACATTCCTCTCTAAAGCCTGCGCTGCAATCCAGATGTCGTTTATTGGAACAGGATGCCCGGACTTAGACAACGCACTCTTGATTTCACCATAACGCTCGGCAGTGGCTTGCGTTGCATCAACGACTTTGACAGAAGGTTTCGCAAGAAAAGATTTGAGGGTCTTGAGGTTTTCCACCATCTTCGTACCACCTCTGAACCCATCATGCAGCTCACCCAGCACGGCGATGGGGACAAGAACCTCTATCGCATCGTTAAGTGCGGCAATAACGTCGTCATGTCCGCTCATCAGCGCGGAGTAGGCGTTCGTGTCTATCATGAGCCGACGTTTCTTCACCGCCAGTCCTCCGCATCAATTGTCCGCGCAACCCGCGCATTGAACTCTGCCGCCTCCTGTTCGCTCCACTTCCCGGCGAATTCGCCAAAATCCACCTTGCGCTTTCTTGCCGGAGCCAATGCGTCAAGCGCCTCACGAAGCAGGCGCTTGACAACCTGATTAAGGCTCTGATCCTCCTGTTCGGCAATTGCGTAGAGGCGCGAATAGACCGCCGCATCCATGTTATGTATCGTCAGCGAATACATGAAGCACACTCCTTTCTTGGTTCAAAGTGGTTCATATTGTATCATAATCCCCTTCACGCCGCAATGCCGCAACCAGCTCATCGCTGTTAGGAACACTCTGCGGACAACATCATTGCGCATGGCGGCGGAATTCGCCCAGAGTCTCGCCCGTCCTTGCCTTGAACACGCGCTGCAAATCGACGAGCGACCTGTAACCGCAGAAATCCGGCAAGGACTTCAATTCCTGATTCGGATTCTTCAGAAGTGCCTTGACGCGCTTCAGGCGTTCTTCATGAATGCCGTCTAGGATGGACCGCCCTTGTGACTGTCGGAATACACGGGTTGCAAGCCGCCGCGAGCATCCCATTTCGTCGGCAACATCGTCAAGGTTGATTCGCTCGCAGGCATGACGGCGGATGAACTCGATGGCCTTCAGCACACGCTTGTCTTCGCAAACGCAAGAGGACGCCCGTTTTGTCACGCACTCTACGCCATACAACAGCTGATGCGGCTTCGCACGCGGGTTCGCAATCATGTCGGCGAGCATGGCACACGCCGAATAGCCGCCGCTCTCGTAGTCCTGACGGATGCTCGTCAGCGTCGGGACGGTGTTTTCGCATATCTGCGGATCGTCGTCAACGCCCACCACGGCAACATCAGACGGGACGTCGATCTTCGCCGCCCGGCAGATGTCGAGCACGGTCTTGCCGATGAAGTCGTTTGCGGCAAAAACACCGCAGGGCTTCGGCATCTCCGCAAGCCACGCCTGAAGACTGTCCCGCCACTCGACAACCGGAACGTCCTTTGCGCCGTCGCAGTCGAAGACATGAACTTCTTTCCGGTTCAGACGTATCGCACGGACAAATTCCTTTCCACGTGCCGTGCTCCAGGGATAGTTGCGCAGGGCCGGCACAAAGGCATAGTCGCGGAAGCCAAGCGTAAGGAGTTCGCGCGCGGCGGCATCGGCGATGAGACATCCGTCGCTCTCAATGCCGCCCGTGCGGGAATGCACCGTCTTTGAATACCAGTCCAGATACACGACGGGGATCCGGCCAAAGGCGTCTCGCGGAAGCGGACGCTCAATCGAACCGCAATCGACAATGCATCCGTCCGGTTTCCAGAAGTCCACCAGCTCCTTCAGCCCCGTCTGAACGCCACTGTCGGGATCGCGCCAGTAGAGCGGATCGGACTCGCTTCTGAAATACTCAAACGCCTGCACGTGCCAGCCGTGGGAACGCGCATAGCGAAAAACGCCGTCAAAGTGCCGCCTGTTGTTGACGGTCTCAGAAGCGCGAAACGCCAGCACCGTGCAAACGCGCCCCTTATTTTTCATGCGATGTCACCGCCCTTGCCCCCATTGGCGTGGATGGCACACAGGATTCGCCTGGGGCGAGCGCAACAGCGGCCTCCGGCACGAAGTCTATGTCAGGGTGCTGCCGTCCGTCCCCGTCGATCCAGAGATTGAACCATTCCGCCGCACTGTCGGAAGAAACCATGCCGTAGGAACGTCCGTCCGACAGCACCCAATGGCATTCGCGAACGCCTTTCCACATGTTCGGCACGCCTTTTCGCACTGATGGACGGTCTTCCGCAGCAAACGGACACAAATAAAAGCGCTTGATCGAAAACGCCGCGCATCCTGTATTTTTTATTTCCACGACCTCGCATAGGAAGTCAATACGGCCTGGTGCCACCGTAATGCGATGCGCAAGTTCAAAGGAATGTTCATCTGTGCGCCCAGACGCAGTAACCAGAACGGAACCGCATACGCCAGTCTGCTCGTGCTTCACAGACTTGACGCAATCGGCCAAGGCCCAATGCGGTGTGCCATTTGTCGCAATCAACTGGATCATGCCGCCGTATCTGCCGCAAAGTCGCGGACCAACCCGCACCTCGTCTATCATGTCCCTGCCGCCGACTCTGCCGCGCAGTGTCAGCCCTGACGAATTGGAGAGCTCCCAGTTATCGTTGTCCTGCGCGAAACTCACATCCGTCGCTGCCCCGCTTGCTTCTGAACGGAAGATGTCACCAGTGGATTGCTCGCAACGATGCGGCGGCGTCCGTTCTACAGGTGCCGCAGGGCGTTTTCCCGTGCTGCGAACCTCCTTGTGCAGTTGCGCGAACATTTTCGTGAGTTCGGCGTATGGGATGCCGTTTTCAGAAACCAGCCCATAGTTTGAGTCTTCGGGGCTCTCGCCGTTCGTGCCAAGCGCGGGCTGATCGATCCACATAAAGAACGAATAGCCAATCACGTAGTCCTGCGACAGCATCGTGCGGGCAAACAGCTCCGAGGCGCGAACGCGCTCGGACTGGGTTCTGAAACGCTGACCGGCACCGTTCCTGCAAGGGCACCCCGTATCCAACGCGGGAAAGCTCCATTCCGTGATGAGCAACGGCTTGCCGACAAGCTCATGGATCTTTGCGAACCGTGAAAGAATCGGAACGCCGCCCTTCGAGTCCAGCACAACGTTTCTGTCGAGGTCAGCCCAGGGGTAGCAGTTGAACGTCACGACGTCACAGAAGTGTCCCGCCGCCTTCCATGCCGCGAGCGGCGCACCGTCGAGTCCGGCGAAGCGGCAACCAAGAACGAGATGGTTGGGGTCGTGGCGGCGAATCGCCTCTGTAGTGATGCTGAAGTAGCGTTCGGCGGTAAAATCCAAAAACGCCCCCTTGACGGCTTTCCGGCGTTCTTGCGGCAGCGCATCGAACGTCGAGAACTCGTCAATGCCGCTCTTGCGCAGAAAATCCATCAGCGCGCGCTTGGCGGAGTGGCCGTCCCGCTTGCCGCGCACGACATCGAAAAGGCCCTCGTCTATCGATGCGCCGCGCGCGCCCTGCCACACAAGCTCGTTGTCGATATAGTATCCCATCAGATCGGTGTCTTCGCGATTGGCTGCGCACAGTTCACGCGCCACCCGGTCGCAGTGCTCCGCATAATCAGGATGGAACACGTTCGGCATGGCGGTGTTCGGCACATGCTTGTATTCCGATATCCACCGATCCCCGTCGCCGGCGCAGAACGCCTCGCTCATGTTGAGGAATATGGCATGGGAGAGTCCGCGATGCCGAAGCGACGAATCGCAACACGCGCCAAGCATGTTGAAGCCCCACGACTTCAGCCTCGCAAGCGTTTCGTCCTCCCACTCTTTCCGCGACGCATACGACGCGGCGTTGTGCTCCGCGTAGGGTCTGCGCCAACCCATGCGCTCGCAAGGCATCCCGTCCCACATCACCTGATCCACGCCTAAAAACGGCACCTCGCGGCTGAAACCAGCCGACGCATTGCCACATAGACCAGCCAAGGCCAGACAAAGGCAAACAAATTTATTCGTCTTTTTCATGTCACTTCTTCAGCTTGACGCTCACGCCCCTCACCGAAATACAATGAATTATATCATATATCTCCTTTCTTTGTGGCATGCTGGAGCGAGGGATATGATAAAGTGGTAGTATTATGGACAATCTGTTTTCGCCACAACACAAATCGGCGGAATTGTGTATAATATGTCCATGTCCATGAACAGCAGGAAATCGAAACTGGCATTTCAGCAGGCGTTCCTGAAGCGCGCCGGGCAGAACTTCGTACATGTGAAGCACATGATGGACGCCCTGCCGAACGTAGGATTCTACATCAAGGACATCAACGACCGCATCGTGACGCTCAACGCCCGCAACTGCGAGATATCGGCGCTCAAGGACGAGTTCGACGCCATCGGCAAGAAGTCCAGCGACCTCTTTCCGGAAACCATCTCGCGCGAATGCCTCGCCCGCGACGCGATGGTGCGAAAGACCGGAAAGGCTGTCGTGGGCGGCGTCAACTACGCAACGGTTGACCGCTCGCCCAAGCCTACGATCTACAGCGTGTTCCCTCTGCACGACGAGGCGGGGAACCTTATCGGCACAATGTGCGGCTTCTACTACACCGAAAAGGCGGACAGCTCGTACATCGCCCGCACGAAACTCCAGCCCGCGCTCGAATGGCTGACGCAGCATACCGGAGAGAACACGTCACTGGAGAAGCTTGCCGATCTCACGCACCTTTCGGTCACGCACTTCAGGCGCCTCTTCATGGAGACGTTCAAGGAGTCTCCTGCAAAATACGCCTTGCGGCTCCGCCTGAACCACGCCAGGGAGCTGTTGGAGACGACGGACCGCACAGTGGCAAACATAGCTCTCGCCGCCGGTTTCTACGACCAAAGCCATTTCGTGAAGACATTCCGAAGCATCTACAAGATCACGCCGACCGCCTACCGTCGGCGCCACGCGCCGCAAATCACCTAGCCCCCGGACTCAAGCATCGCCGACGTCAAAAACAAACAGGGCGCCGCGAGAACGCGGCACCCTGCTGTCGGACCAAATCCGTGCGGAGGCTCTTACTCCTGCGGAGCGGCCTCGTCGAGGATCGTGATCTTGAACTTGACCTTGACGCCGTGGCCGAAGTCGATGGACGGCTCGTAGACGCCGACCTCCCTGAGGGCGTCGTCGAGCTCCAGCTGACGGCGCTCGACCTTGATGCCGCGGTTCGCCTCGATGGCGGCGAGAATGTCGCTGACGCTGACCGCGCCATAGAGCTTCTTGCCGTCCGTCGTCGGGGCGGACACGGTGATCTCGAGCTTCTCGAGCTTCCTGGCGACCTCAAGGGCAGCCTTCTTCTCCTCGGCGGCGCGCGCGGCGCGTTCCGCCTCCAGCTTCTTCAGCTTGCGCTTGGCGGCTTCCGTAGCGAGAGAGGCAAGGCCCTTCGGGAAGAGGAAGTTGCGGGCATAGCCGGGCGCGACCTTGACGATCTGGCCGGACTTGCCGAGCTTCTTCACGTCATCCATGAGCATCACTTCGATATGCATTGCAACGCTCCTTCCTCAGGCCATCAGGCCCATGTTGCGGGCGCGCTTGACGCCCTGACGGATCTGGCGCTGCTGGGCGCTGGTGACGCCGGTGATGCGCGCGGGCAGGATCTTCCCGTAATCCGTGACGTAGTACTTGAGCGTCTCGATGTCGTTGACGTCGATCTGGTCGGTTGGCCGGAGCGGCGGACGCTTCCTCGCGGCGAACTCCTCGCCGGCCGAGCTGTTTGATTTCTTGAAAACCATTGTTCGATTCCTTGAGTGTGTTTAAGTTGATTAGAACGGTATGTCGTCGGACTCGCCCTCAGACACGGCCGCGGCCGGACCCGCCGGACGGACGGGAGCGCCTGGTGCGCGCTCGCCCTTCGGCAGGAACTTGACGGTCGAAGCGCGGACCTTGAGCTTCTGGTGCCGGACGCCGTCCTTTTCCCACGTGTCCATCTGAAGCCGCCCCTCGACTAGCACCGAGCTGCCCTTCGTGAGATACTGCCCGCAGAGCTCCGCCAGCCTATCCCACGCGTCCACGTCGATGAACACCGGAAAGTCCTGCATCTGGCCGTTGCGGTCGCGACGACGCTCATTGATCGCCAGACCAAGCCGGGCAACGCGCATGCCGCTCGGACCCGTCGCGCGGACGTCGGGGTCGCGCGTCAGGTTGCCCATCAGGATCACCTTGTTGAAAGACGCCATGTCGGCACCTCGCCTTCTTATGCCTCGACCTCGTCAGGCTCCGCCGTCTTCGCGGCGAGGGCGGCAGCCGCGGCGGCATCGCGCCTGGACTGTTCCTCGGCGCGCTCGGCGCGCTCCTGGGCGATCTTCGACTCGCGGCGCTCGTCCACGGCGAGTATCTGCACGCGGAACACGTCCTCGACGAGCCTGTAGCGCTTCATGAGGTCGCTCACGAGAAGAGGATCGAACTCGAAGCGGACCTTCACGTAAACCCCGTTCTCGCGCTTGCGCATCGGACGGGAGAACCCGCGCTTTCCGAGAGAAACCTTCTCCAGGATGTTGCCGCCGAGCCGCGTCACTTCCGCAAGAGCCTTCTCGAGGCTCGCCTCGAGCGCGTCGTCCTTGTTGATGCCGACGAAGATGTAGAGGGCGTCGTATTTCTTCATCACTTCTTCTCCTCCTTCTTCTTGGCGTCACCAGACGCCGCCTCCTCTTCCTTGCCCTTCTTGATGACCTCGGGGGCCGCCGCGGCAGCCGCTTCCGCACCGCCGGCAGGAGCCGCAGGAGCGTCATCAGGCGCCTTGACCACCGCCACGGCGAACTCGCCGCGGGTGACGACCGTGAACTTGTCGCCAAGCTTCAGGTCGCGGACGAACATCGTCTGGTCCAGGCCAAGCGCCGCAACGTCAACATCGAACTTCTCGACGATGTCCATGGGCAGGCACTCGACGTCGACCGTGCGCAACACCTGCTCGAGGACGCCGCCGCCGAGCTTCACGCCCGTGGGCTCGCCTACGAGATTCAGCGGAACCGTAACGCGCACCTTCTCCGACAGCGACACCTCGCTGAAGTCGACGTGTATCGGCGTGCCAGCGAGAACGTCGTTCTGGAGCTCGCGCAGCAGGGCCGAAACCTCCTTGCCTCCCATGTCCAGCGTGACGAGGAGCTGCTTGCCAGTCCTGCCGCGCATCGCCATCATGAAGTCATGGGCCGGACACTTTATGAGTTCCGTGCCCCCCTTCTTCATCTTCATCACCGAGCCGGGAATCATTCCCGCACGGCGCAACCGGCGGACAGCCGCCGTGCCTTGCTCCGCACGCGCCTCCGCCTTGATCCTAATCTGATCCATTCTTGCCTTTTCTGGTAATTTCCCGCAATACTCTCGCGCACACGCGCTACACTCTCGCGGATAAAACTTTGTTAGTATATCAAAATGAGCGCCCGAAAGTCAATGCACCCCGCGCCGCGCGCCGCCGCCGCAACAGCCCGGTACCATGGCCGTGTTCGGATAACGGAAGTCAGCGGCCAAGGGCCTTTCGCTCGGCCGGAGTGATCACGCCAGAGCTGACCTGCTTGTCAAGGTAGCTCTTGAGCGCGGACGCGGACTTCTCGCAGAAGGCATCGCTCTCTTCTTTTGAGCAAAGTCCCTTCTCCGCGCGCTTGCGCGAACGCGCCATCGCCTTCTCCGCCCCGGCTATCGCCCGCTTTACGGCATCCGGCACACGCAGCAGGTTGGTGGGGCGAGCCGTCCCCGGCGAGCAGTCCGTTTGGCGAAGGAGGAAGTCCGCCGCAATCCGCCGCTGCTCCGGTTCGGGGAAGATCGAGAGCGGCAGCTTCAAGGTTTCCGTCGCGTTTGAAATCGTCGCCGTGCGTGAGTCAAGCGCCACGACGACGCCCGAAACCGCGTTCCCGGCGTGGTTCGTATATGAATGAGTTGAAAAGTTGGGGGTTGGGGATTGGGGGTTGGGGGTTGGGGCGCGTTCAGCGCACACTGAAAACGTGACGAGCAGAACGGCCCAAAGTGATATTGCCAATTCCCTATTCACTATCATCAGTTCCCGCTCCGCGAGTAGGCCTTGAAGCCAATCTGGATGTCGGAGACGCCCGGCACGTCCACCTGGCCGTCCTTGTTCGTGTCGAGGCCGTGAATGAACGTCTTGAGCGCGTTCACGCGATCGCTCGAAAGCGAGCTTGCGGGAATGACCAGGAGCCAGCGGTCGTTCCACACGCTGCGCCCGAAGAGCCGACTCGACGTCACCTCGTCGCCGCCGAGCACCGCCATTGTCGAATGGCGGCGGATCGTCGCCGCTCCGTCCCCGGCGGAGAGGGTCGAAATCCATTCGGGGTTGCCGAGAAGGCCCGCAAGGTCGCCGCTTTCGTAGGGCAGCGGCATCACCTGGTCGATCACCCTGAACGTCAGCGTCTTGCGCGTCGTCCCGGCGGGTGCGCGCATGTAGTCGCGTCCGACGGGGACAAGATACACGTTCGGATCGGCGGCAAGGCCGGATGGCGTCTGGACGGCGAGTCCGTCATAGCCGACGAACCTGAGGCCCGCGCCATAGAGCTTTACGGCATAGTCGCTTGAACTGTACGTCGTCTCGCCGCCGAGGAGCGGACGCCCGAAGAAGTTCTCCGCAAGGTTGATTGCCGTCGGGAACGTGATTACGAGGCCCGGCTCGGCGGCGAGCGGCGTGGCGTCGTTCTGCGGCGGCTGGCAGTAGC
The DNA here is from genome assembly GCA_017403825.1 of Kiritimatiellia bacterium. Lineage (GTDB taxonomy): Bacteria > Verrucomicrobiota > Kiritimatiellia > RFP12 > UBA1067 > UBA1067. The sequence continues at coordinate 24,636 of JAFRDO010000008.1, read as the reverse complement.
GGGCGATTTCGGAGTCGGACCAGAGGTCGTCGCGCCAGCAGGCCTGGAGCGCATCGCGCCACGCCGCGTCGCCCTCCGTCCCTGGCTTGATCCTGAAGAGCGAGTACCTGAGCGAGAACCACTTGGTCGTGGTCTCTGGGTTGTTGATGCCGAGGCGTCCCTTCAAGGCGTCCCAGTTGGCGCTCATGCGCGTGACGGCGTCCCAGAGCGTCGAGTTCTGCTCGGTGGTGACGCCGCTCTCGCCTAGAGCGCGGGCGGCGATCACGTTGCGCATGAACGAATCGCCCGCGTAGGGGTCGGACGAAAGCAGCCCCGTCTCGTAGTCATAGACCTTCGCGAGCATGTAGACGTAGCGCTGCGCGGTGTCGAATGCCGTCGTGTACTTGGTGAGCGCGTTGTTGCGCTGGATGCGGTCGTACATGTCGGCATACCGGATGCGGGTCGCCGCGTTCGCCCAGTGGCGGCGCGTCATCGCCAGCTCTTCGCGGAGCGTGTCGCCCTCCGCAATCTTCGCGCGGTACGCCTGCTCGGCGGCGACCAGCGCGGCGTAGGCGCTCTGGAGGTTGTTCGCCGCCGTGCTGACGTTGTCGATCGCACTCTTGAGACGCTCCCAGGAAGAGACCTCGGCGTTGTAGTAGTCGAACCCGTCCTTGACGCCCTTGAAGACGAGTTCAAGAAGCGAACCGGAAAGCGTATGCGTCAGCTGGGTGGCCTTTGCGCCATAGATGGCCGCGCCGAGTGTGGCGTTCGCCGCGGCCTCCGCCGCCACAGCGACGGCACCGACGATGGACGACGGGTCGGTGTTCACCACAAGCCCCGCGCCGATGATCTTGGGGGCGCTCGTGTAGGCCAGACTCGAGACGTCGGCAACCTTGCCCTTCGAGAACTCCAATGCGTTGACCACCATGCTGGTGGCATAGTCCACCACTGCCTTATAAATCTTGTACCCGTTCAGAATCTCGTCGAACGCGAGATCGGCCCCGGCCATGCGAAGCTTCGTCTTGGCGATGCTGCACTCGGTCTCGAGCCGCGTCTTCGCCTTGTCGTAGGAGCCTATTTTCTGCTTCACGCTGACGTACGCCGCAAGAAAGTCGCGGTAGGCGGCCTGGATAGAGCCTTCCGTGTGCCGTGCCCCGAGGTCGGATTTCGCCTGCGGGATCCCGTCGGGCGTGAGCGTGTAGCTCACGGCGATCGTGGAGTTTTCCACGTATTCCAGATTCCATGCGTTTACGACTGGACTGTTGTCGCCAAGCTTGTACTTGACGAACGTCTTCGACAGGGCGCTGTCCACGGACTTGAGACCGTACGGCGCGAGGTCGATGTACATGTAGTGGTAGATGTCGGGGCCGTTGTAGCCCTGCGGATAGGTTCCGCCCGGACCGATGTCGCCTGCGAGCGGCCTACCGTAGATGGCGATCAGGTTCTTGTTGTACTCCACCTCGGTCTTTTCGTGCTCGTTGACGGCCTCGGCCTCCTGCAGGGCGATCAGTGCGACGCGGGAGCCGAACTCATGCGCGAAGTCGAGGATTGTCTTTGCGTTTTGGAGCGCCTTTTCGGTGCGCGCGAGTATCTGCTCGAAGTGCGGTATCGCGGTCGCGGTGTCGCCGTTGACCTCGGAGGGATCGATGTCGAACGGGATCGCGTTGTCGGAAAGCCCAAGCGGGTTCATGCCGGCGTCGAGCGCGTCGAGCTTCCGCTGGATGTCGGCGACGGCGGACGGCAGGTACGCGAGCGAACTCGCCGTCGAGCGATTGATGCGCTTGATGCCCTTGTCCTCGAATACGGCGTTCGCGGGCGTCCCGTTCGTCGGCAAAAGCGCGTTCACGACGGCCCAGTTGCAGAGGGCGCCGTATCCGCCGCGCGTCGCCCATTCGCCGTAGCCGAACGCCTGCTCCGCGTCCGCGTCGAAGTAGCCCGCGCCGGCCACGCCGTCGGCATCCTTCCACGCCTTTCGCGCGGTGAGGTCGATCGTGTCGAGCGCGGTCCTGGCGAGCTTGCCTGCGGCCTCGGCGAACTTCTCTTCGTCGAAGTAGTCAACGTTGACGATCGAGTCGCCGACCAGCATCTCCGTCATCGACGCATACCAGTCGAAGTACGGGTTGCGCGCGAGATGGTAGAAGCTCTTGACCATGCTTAGGTAGTGCCCGTAGGCGTCGCCGTGGCCCTGCGGATACTGCTTCGCGGCCTCCTCCACTGTGATCTGTCCGTCGATGCCGCGGATCATGTAGTTGTTCACGTAGGCGACCTCCCCCTCCGTGACGCCTTTCGTGAAGTTCCAGATGAGGCGGTTGTAGTAGGGGTAGGTCTTCATGTTCGGCGCAACGGCTGACGTGCGCCCGCGCAGCAGCGCCAGCTCCTCGTCGAGGAGCGTCGGCAGCTGGTTCTGGAAGCAGAAAACAGACGAACTCAAGCTGTCCGAATCGTACACCGTCCCGTTGAACACCTGTCCGATCGTCGGGTTCTTGGCGTCGGAGTACGCCTCGTCGCCGAGGATGCCGTACAGCTCGGCTATGCGCGACGCGGCCAGCAGCAGCTGCTTGTTGACGCCCGCGTCGGTCTTCGCGCCGAGCGCGAGCGACATCGATTCGGCCTTGTTGAGGACGGTCTGGTAGAGCTCCAGGAGGCCGATGTTGTTCAGGTTGTCGTTGTTGAGCGCCACGTCGCCGTGGTACGGCGCGCCGATCTGCTCGAGCATGGAGTAGCCTATGTCGCTCGTGTAGCTGGCAAAGTCCGCGCACCGCTGCGCGAACGGCGTCACCGAATTGAGGACGCGCTGTACCCAGCCCTCGGCGAGCGTCGGCCCGCACCAGTCGCTCCACGTGTCGCCCGTGACGTCATGCGCCGCGGCGCCCGCCTTCGCGCGGTAGCGCAGCGCGTAGTACATGTTCTGGAGGTCCTTGAGGTCCGCGCCCGCCGCGCCCAGCAGGATCGCCGTGCGCCCGGCCGTCGCCGCACCGCCGTAGATGCGCCAGTCGGGATAGTTCGTCGGCACGGAGCCGTCCGTCTGCGTCTCGATACGCCGCCACTCGAACTCGAAGTCGTTCGCCGCCGCGCCGAACGGCGAGGTGTAGGCGACCGTCAGCTGTTCGGAGAGCTTGTTCATCGGGTCGACGATCACGGTGAGCCCGCCCGCATACAGCTCAGGCACCACCTTGACGACGTGCATGGACACGGTCGAGCCTTCCGCCACCATCGTCGTGTTGGAGCAGTCGTTCTCGATGAGCGTGACGTACCCCGTGCCCTCGCCGGAGGCGACAAGCGCATAGTGGTCGACCGGCGTGTACGCCGTCTCGACGTTCTGCACACCGTTGGTGCCGGACTTCGGCACCGCGATCTCCCGGCGCGAAGTCGTGTTGGGCAGCACCTCCGCCGTCGCGAGCGCATCGACGGCCTTTTGCCACCGCGAAAGCGCGTCGCCCGTCGCCTTGCAGACGCCGCGCAGCGCGGCGCGCTCCGACGGTTCGAGCACGTTCAGCTGGAGATAGCTGCCGCCGGACGCCTTTTCGACGTATTGCCCCACGAGGCACATCTTCTGGTTCGCGGCATCGACGTAGAAGCGGTCGGAAATGGACGGCGGAAGCCCCGTGAAGTAGTACTTGCCCCTCTTGAGCTGCGTCGTGCCGGACGAGCCGAGCGTGAAGCCGTATTCGTCGGGGAACGATTTCGCGACGGCAAGCGTCTGCGACCGCTCCACCGTGGGGTCGATGAGATGCACCACGCGCTCGCGCGTCATTTTCGACTTTTCCGGCGCGGGGAACACCACCGCCATCGACGACGCGCTCCACACTTCGGGAAGTCCCGCGTCGGCCTTCGTCAGCGTCTGGGCGACGCGCATCGTGGGAACGGTCGCGTCGTCCGGCCACGTCACGTTCCACCGCCACGGCATCGGCGCGGACGTGAGCACGTCCGCCGTGTTCGTGACGGCGCGCGAGAGCCACGGGACGAGCGTGCCGACCGCAGGCTGCGCGGCGACGTCCGGGAACCAGAACCCCTCCTGAACGGCATAGTAGTAGTAGGCGTCCGCGTCGCCGTTCCGCCGAGCCCACATGCGCTTGAAGTGGTCGTAGTACACGACCTCCGAGTCTGACGTTGCCTCGCCAAAACTGTTGGTCGGCGCGGCCGACACGGTGAGCGCGAAGTTCTTGCCGTTGCCTGCGTTGTCCAGTCCGTCGAGCGGATGCGGCGGTGTAAGCATGAGTCCGGCAGTGCGCGCCGAGCCGAGCGTCGAATAGACGGCGTTCGTGAGCTGCACACCGTACACGCGCATCGCGCCCTTGCCGTTGTCCTCGTACTGCACGAGCACAAACGGCTGGGAGCCGTTTTCGGACGCCAGGTCGCACCTCAGCGCATGGACGATCTTTTCGCCGGTCGGCGAATCGGCGAGGAAGGCATGCTCGTCGTTCGGGTTGAAGCCGACGGCGTTGGGGTCGTTCTGCCAGTATATCTCAGGAGCAACCTTGCCGCCAGTCGCGACGAGTCCGCTGTACAGATGCGGCGCGCCCGGCGACAGCTTGAGCGGTCCGACAGAAAGCAGCCGCTTGCCGCCGACGGTGTCGAACGCAAAGCGGGTCGGCAGCCCCGTCAGCGGATCGAGGTCGCCAGCCTCGTCAAACGAATAGTGAAGCTGGCGCGCAATGTCGAACGCCGATGCGCCGTCCATCTTCTGCCAGGTCTCGGCCAGCTGCTCCACCGTGAGCGGCGCCGACCAGGCGGTAATGCTGTCGAGCGCAACACCCGTCGCGGCGGGAACTCCGGTGCCGCCCATAAGCGGATGCCACGCGCCGAGGCCGAACGAGAATTCATTGAAGAGCACCTCCAGCGCGACCGTGCCCGTCCAGACTTCATGCGCATCGACGCAGAACCGCGCGGTACGCGATGCGCCCTCCGTCGGATCGAGGACGAGCGAAACGAAAGTCCATTCGTCGTCGGGGATCTCTGCGGACGCTTCGCGGGTCCAGCTCATTCCCGCGCTGACCGTCGTCGAAAGCACGACGACGCTCTTGCCGTACGATCTGAGAAGCCGAAACGCCAGTGCCTCGCCGCCGCTGCCGGAGCTGAAGGTGACGAGAGACCCTTCCGTCGTCTTCGGCGATCCGGCGCCGCTGGGCGACGGATTCACCCAAAAGCCGAACGTAAGGCCAGTGTCGAGGCCGGGATTGATACCCTCGACGCCTGTCGGCAACGCCCGGTCGGTCGCGGCGTTCAGGTAGAGGGCGGCGGCGGAAGCGCCGGACATCTGCCCGTCCGACCCGCGCTGCGCGGCGATCACGATGTTCTGCACGTCCTTTTCGCGCGGCCAGCCGATTGCATAGCGCTGGACGACGCACGGGAACCGGATCGGCATCGACATCCCCTCCTGCTTCACCGAGCCCTGCCACCAGACCTCGAGCGGCGCATGAGACGTGTTGACGGGATAGATGGCCGATGCGAGGTCTTCAAAGGGATCCTTGTCGTCGCTGGCGGTATCGACGCCATCCGCCATCGAATCCTGCTTCGGCTCGTGGTAGAGACGCGGATTCCAGTTGCCGCCGCTGGCGGCGGCGTAGATGTAGCCGGGGAGATTGCCGTCAACCTCCATGGCCGCGTCCGCGGTATTCGCGGCAGCCGCGCCGCCGAGGGGCCGTATCTCGTGCCCAACCGTCCAGGGCGCGGCGTTCGTGAGCGCACAGGCGGGATCCGTGCGCAGCACGGCCCGGAACGGCTGGAACCAGACGTTGTCGTCCGCCAAGACCTTGAGCGTGAACCATCCGGCCTCCTGCGCGGAGACGCACCCGTCGTTGCTTGCCGTCGCGATGTTCGCGGGCGACTGGTAGTCGCAGACGCTCGTCGTGTAGTTCGTGGGCGCGATGATCGGCAGGCCCGTGTTGTAATTGTCGCCCGTGACGATGAACGCCGGCGCGGACTTGGGCCAGGAGATTTCGTACCAGTCCTCCTCGAACGGCCATAGGACGTCCAGCGGGTCGGGGGACATCCAGTAGATGTCCGCGCGCCACGGCGCGGCTTCGCCCGTCTTCGTCGTCGTCGCGTCCGTCGGCGAGATGGCGAACAAGGAATTGTGCTTGGGGCTCCAGTTCGTCTTGCCCATGTGTTTGTAGACGTAGGGGGACGCCTTGTCGCCCGTCACCTCCTTGTCGCCCTGCGAGATCCGGGACTCCAGCCCCTCGATGTCGTAGCCGCCGCCCGTCGGCCGCAGCTCGTCGCCGACGCTCGCCTTGATGGTCGTCACGTCCGGATTGCACGCCTCGACGACGATCGTCGCGACAAGGTTGTCCTTCGAGCCGCTGTCGTAGTAGGCGAGGACGAACTGGCCCTCCGGTCCGTCGTACTCGCGCGTCGCCTCGTTGATGACGCGGCTGTAGCACCGGAGCACGTTCGCGGACGAGTCGAACACGACGCCGCGCACGAGGTTGGAGACGCCCGTCTGCGCGCTCGTCGCCGTCGCCTCGTAGACCGGGTTCACGATCGCGGGGTCGCCGAGAAGCCGCACGTGCGGATGCGCCGAGAGGTCGATCTTCGGCCCGTTGAACGGGTACTCCGTCCAGAAGATGCGATAGGGCCGCGCCATCGTCGTCTGCCCGATGGTGTAGGTCTGCGTCGCGTCCGCGCCGCCCGCGAGCTTCCACGGTATGGACACTTCGCCGCCGCGCGTGAAGATCACGCGGCTTTCGTCGTTCGTGGCGGAATCGACATAGAAGAGATAGCCGTCCCGGTAGGCGGCGGAGTTGGTGATGGCCGTCTTCGTCGCCTCCCAGTCGATCTTGCCGGCGGGGAAGTCGGTGCAGCATTCGCCGAGGTTGAAGTCGGAGCCGATCTCGGAGATGCCGAAGCCCCACGACGCATGCTCCAGACGGAACGCCGCCGCGCCCTGCGTCGGCTCCGTGGCCACTGGCTGTTCGGACTCGCGCCCTTCCGCCGCGAATCCGCCGCCTGTCTGGTAGAGCGACTCCAGGTTTTCCGACTGCCAGTCGGACGATGCGCCGCCGTTGAGCGGAAACGGCATCGGCGATACGAGCTCCCACGCCGAATCGGCCAGGACCGGGGAAGCCGCGCCTGCCGCGACCGCTGCGGCCGCACACCTTGCAATCTTGAGAAAAATCTTCTTCATGTGCGCGTCTCCTCTCACTCCACGCCGATCTTGTACAGGCGGCAGCGGACGACCGTTCCGTTGTCGAGACCGGTTGCAGACGGAATCGTTATCGTTTCATTCTTCTTGAAGAAGAGCGACATTCCCGGCATGATGTCGGAGCTCTCGGAAGTGAAGAGCGCGACGCAGTTGCAGTCGGCCGTTCCGAACGAGCACCCGCCGCCGGACGCCGTCTGCGTGCCAAGGTCGCGGGGATCCGCGCCGCTGAAGAAACGGACGTTCCCCTTGACGGGAAGCGTCCACCACGGCTTCGTCAACTTCACATCGACGGGTGCGGCGGCGGACGACGGGCCTGTCACCGCACCATCGACCGAAAGAGCCGACACGGCGAGCGTCTTCGTCGTGACACGCGCAACCGAGGCGGTCCTGACCGACGGCGAGTCGGCCAGGCGTTCCGCAACAGTGGCCTTCGACGCAAACGGGCTTGCGGTCAGCGCCTGGCGGGGATACTGCTCCCTGCCGCCCCCGATCGACACGCCGATCCAGTTGGCCCGGCCGGCGTCTATGGCCCCGGCAAGGCCCTCGCCGCGCAGCGCCACCTGAAAGAGCCCGTTCGTGTCGATGCGGACCGCCGGGATGTCAGTCGTCCACGACGGAGCGGAATCGCTCTTTTTCGCGTAGAGCCGGAACGTCATCGAAACGGTCTGCGCGGCGGGCGCGACGCCGTTCTCCCGGACGCGCCCGCGGTACGTGACCTGCACGTCTTCGAACGAAAAGGCGGACGCCGCCGCAAGAGCCGCCACAAGCATTGCCATTGTCTTCATTACGCCAGTCCTCCTTCCGCTTCAGTCCCGCCCGAACCGCATGAGCCGCGCCTTGACGCCGATGCTCGCCTTGTAGTCCGACTTTTCGCCGCCCCACCAGTCGTTGGCGTGTTCGCCGGCGCCGACCGCCGTGACTTTGACCGACACGTGTTCGCCCGCCCGGTACGGAACAGTCATGAAGCGCTTGACCGTACTGCCGCGATCGGTCCCGATCGTGCGATTGTCGAGAATCGTCGTCGCGCCGACGGCGACCGTCAGCTTCGGCGCGGGGCACTTCTTCGGATCGGCCTTGACGGCGATCGTCAGGAAGCCGTCGCGGTCGAACGTCCAGTCGGCCGACGCATTCTGCGTATAGCTGTTGATGTAGAAGTCAAGAAAACCGGAGGTCGTGACGCGCGTTTCAATGCTCCCCTCCTTTTCCGCCGGGAACGTGTCGTAGTCGAACGACGGCGTCGCGCCCTTCGCGTTGAAGAGGCCGAGCAGCCCGCCGTCGGGGATGGCGAGCGACATGACCTTCGCGGAATCGAGCTTGAGGTTCCTGGCCTTGATGACGCTGTTGGTCGCGACGACAAAAATCTCTGTCTCGACGTCTCCGGATACGTCAAGGCGGTCGATCGTCGCGACGCCCGCAAGCGCAAGCTCATTGTCCAAGGAGACGAGCTGAGCCTCGTCCGCCGCAAACGCGAACGGCACGGGAGCCACGCGGAAGCGCGGATAAAGCTCGCCGCGTCCTGCAGGCGTCACGCCCACCCAGAACGTGTCGGGCAGTCTGACGGAATCCGGCGCCGTGGCGTGGATGACGAAACAGCCGTTGACGTCCGTCGCGAACCGGACGCCATTCGTCTCGTAGAGCGGGCCCGACGCATTCTCCGTACCGTAGAACTTCAGCTGGCAAGTCGTTTCGATGGAGGTCTGCACCACGTCGAACAGGAGATACTGGCCTTCGATGGAGACATCCGTCGCGCTTGCCGAGAACACGGCGGCAAGCGTCAGCGCAACTAAGGAAATTTTCTTCGTTTTCATTTCGGTCGCCTTTCGCTATCAGAAGAAGGGATTGTAGTTGCCGATCAGGAACTGCTGGATGATGAACGACGAGCACCCGCTTGGAAGCGCAACGGACGAACCGGCCTGCACGGGGAGCGAAAGGACGCCGTAGTCGCTCTTCTTGAATCCCGAAAGGAGGTCAACCGCAATATGCGTCGAACCCTTGAAGCTGATGGAGGGACTGGCCCATCTGTCGAAGGTGCCTGTGAAAAGCACCGTCCCGGACGGCGAGCCGATGGCGACATCTTCCGTAGTGTCGATCGTGTTCTCGATCCGCCCTCCCACGACGAACGATTCGGTCACGTTCAGCGAACCGCCGATTTCGCAGGAACCGGCGGAAACGGTCTCCGCATTGAGCCCGGCGGTTTCGAGGCGATCGACCTTGCGGGCGGTCGTCACGCGTTCGGCGCGGTGGACGCCGCCGATGCGCTTGCGCGGCAGCAGCTCGCTGTAGCCGACAGGCTTGATGGAGAGCCAGGCGTCCGCACCGCCGGCCGCCGCGATGGCGTCCGCCAGCCGCTCGTGCGCCGTGTTCGGAACGGCGGCGCCGGCCCCGTCGGAAAGCTCGACGTAGAAGAGACCCGCGGCGTCGAACCTGACCGGCATCGCGCGTCCCCACAACGGAACCGTCTCGCTCGGCTCGGCGTTGCGGTAGAGCCGGAACTCGACCGTCATCGGCACCTTGGTGCTGATCTTCGCATTGCCGCCCGCCGAAACCAGCTTGCCGTGGTAGGCGAGCGCCATCGCCGCCTTCGCCGGCATTGCGGCTATCGCCGCAATCACCACGGCGGCGGCGATGGTTGAAAAGTTGAAAGGTTGAAAGGTTGAAAAGTTCATTGCTTCGTCCTCCTTTTGTCGGTGGAAAGGGTGGTTAATTAAAACCTCACTCCTCAATCTTTGAAACAGACAGGATGCGCTTCAGCACGAAGACGCCGCGCATTGTTATGTCGCCCGTGCCGGAAAGGCCTCCTAGCGTCCACGTGCAGATGCCGTAGGTCACCTCGTCCGGGCTGTACTTCCACGTCGATTCGCCACCCTCCGTGTACCACGAAAGCGTCACCCGGTTCGTGACGGCGAATCACGTGCCGTGGTCGGGATGCCACGCGTGCCGGAACGGGTTGTCGCGCGCATCCGCCGCGACGGTCCAGTCGAACTGCAGCAGGTTGCCGAACGTGCCGCTCGTCGCGTCGAGCGCGCGGTGCGCGACATCGGGAAACAAAGTTGAAATCCGCCGCGAAGAATACTCCGCCGGGACGTCGGTCGTCTCCGGCCAAAGCCTGACGGCGTGCGAGCCGTCCTCGTCCGGCTCCTTCGCGGTGCCCACGGCGACGCGCTGCATCAGGCGAGCCGCCCCGGTTCCGTCCACAAGAACGATTGCGTTCATCTTCATGTTGCCGCCTGAAGAGACCGGCGCGCCGTCTGAATTGCGATCCACCTGCGAAAGCTCGATGTTGCCGTACCACAGGCCCTTGGGATAGGCGGCGGAGTAGGGCGAGTCCGCGTCGAGCGCCGCAGTGACGGGCACTCGCACGCGCATCTTCGTGCCGCTCAGGTCCGAGACAGTGACCAGCCCGGCGAATGTCTGGTCCGCCGTGAAGCCGGACTTGTCGATGGCGAGCGCCAGCGTGCGCGACTCGCCGGGCGCGAGGTTGAAGTCGTGCGTCTCGAAGGCCGTCCAGCCGTAGGCGTTGGTGCCGACGCGGGGGATGTACACGTTGAGCGGTGGCTTCTCCTCGGACGAAAGCTCGCTCGGCCCGTAGCCGACGCGGATCGTGCGGTTCGTCGTTCCTGCATTGGACACGGAGAACGACTGGTACGACGTGCCGCTCCCGAACGCGATCGCGCCTGAAAGCGTCGTCGTCGAGACCTTAATAACGCCAGGCCAGTCGGAGATGGCGTTGCCCTCGAAAGCGTAGGCGTGGCCGCCCTGGAGCGTAGGCATGCCGCGGAACGCCATGAGCTTCGCGAATTCCGGCGCGGCGGCGTTCTGCCCGCCCGCCTCGTACGGCGCCTTCACGGCGTCGGGGGTTAGCGGCCCTTCGCGGAAATAGACCCCGGAGGAAATCGTCTCGCCGGCGGGAATCGACACGCCGACGATTGTCGCGAATCCGTCTTCCGCCACCTGCCACGACACGCGAGGACACGCGGGCACGCCGTAGAACGTCTTGGTCGCCGGTGCGGTGGAGTAGATGAAGTAGCAGCGACCGCCCATGATACGCTGGAGCGTGGACAGGGACTCGTCGCCACGCACCCACACGTAGAACGACACGGGCTTCTGGGCGATGGTGCTGCCGTCGCTCGCGATCTGCTCCGTCGCGCCGTAGACGCTCGACTCGTAGCACCCGACGCGCTCGACCTGCGGGAGATCGGCGAAGAACTCGGCCGGATCGGGCGTGTCGGGCGTCGATTCGAGATAGACGGCGTTCCAGCCGTTGGTGAGCGTCAGCGTTTCCGAGACGTGGCCCGCCCGCACGGCCAATGCCGCGAGAAGGAATGCCGAATGCAGAATGAAGAATGTGGAATTGCGGTAGTGCCTCATTTTGAATTCCTTTCCTATTCCGCGCGGATGGTGTAGAACATCGAGGGTGAATCGGCGGCGGGCGCGAGGTAGAGCGTGGTCGTGCCGATGTCCTCGTACTCGTTGCCGGGGAACCAGACTCCCTTCTGCTCCGACTTTGCGGCGGAGTCGGCGCGGAACGGCGCGGCCTTCCATGTCTTGTTCGTGAGCGACGGAGTCGAATCGACCGCGTAGAGATGGCCGCCGGCGTATTCGAACGTGAGCAGGTGGCTGTTGGCACCGACCTTGAAGTCCGTGATGCGCAGACGGTCGGAAGCGTCAAACGGATTCGTTCCGGCCTTGTATTCGTTGTAGTTGGAGATGCCGTCGCCGTCCCAGTCCGCCGCAGGCTCGTAGGTTGACTTGCCGTAGGCCTGCATCCACGGCGCGAGGCCGGCTAGGTAGTCGTCGGACACCAGCACCGACTTGCCGTCGTCGCCGTAGGGGAAGGCGGTCGCGGACGCGCTCACCACGGTGAGGTTCGTGATCGCGTTGGCGGCGGCGACCGGCGGCATTGGCTGCGCCGAGACGTTCGTGATGCCGCCTTCGGAAATCACCACGCAGTTGAGCGCGTCGCCGACCGCCGCGCTCTTCGTGGAGGCTTGGGTCGAGACGGGAACCTCCAGCACGAAGTTGACGCCACTCGTCGGGACGGGATCCGTCACGCGCGAAGACGCCAGCACCGTTCCGTTCGTCGCGACCGCCTGTATCGTCAATCCCGCGTCCGCCTTCACGACTTCATGGCGGAAGTCGAGGACGCTGCCGGCATAGACATAAGTCCCAACCGGAAAATTCGCGCCAGACGCCGAAAGCGCCACGCTTCCGACCATCGCCAACAGTGCCAGCATTGTCTGTCTTTGTTCCTTCATGTTCCTGCCTCTTTAATGGAAGATAGAAGATGGTGTGGACATTTTACCATAATCCGGGGCTAAGCACAAATCGACGACGATTGCCGACGATCTGGACTGCCCGCGCAGTTTTGCTTTTGCGCGGGCACGTCCTTTACGGCAACGGACGCCTGACGGACGTTGTCCGTCAATTACCGCTGCGCGAGTAGGCCTTGATGCCGAGCTTGATGTCGCCGACGCCGTTGATGAAGGTCTCGAGGGCGCGGATGCGGTCGGCGTTGAGCGAGGAAGCGGGAATCACGATGAGCCACTTGTCGTTCCACACCGAGCGTCCGACGAGGCGAGTGGACGTGAAGTCGTTCCCGGCGCGCAATGTCGAATGGCGGCGGATGGTCGCGGCGGAGTCGCTTGTGCCGTCGAGTCCGCTCATCGTAGATATCCACGCTTCGTTGTCAAGCTGCGTCGAGCCGATGGTGTACGGGAGCGGCATCACCTGATCGACCACGGTCCATCCGAGGACTTTCCTCGTCGTGCCCGCCGGTGCGCGCATGTAGTCGGTGCCGACCGGGACGAGGTAGATGTTCGGCTCGGTCGCAAGGCCGGTCGTCGTCTGGGTCGTCAGGCGGTCGTAGCCAGTGAAATCGACGCCGACGGCGGCGATCTTGGTGGCGTAGTCGGCGCTCGAGAACTGCGATTCGCCGCCTTGCAGGGTCTCGCCGAAGAAGTTCTCCGCGTTGTTGATCGAGGTCGGGAATTCTATGACTAGGCCCGGTTCCTTCGTCGCGGACGGGTTCTCGCTCTGAAGCGGCTGGCAGTGGCGCGCAACTTCGGGAATCGCGTAGATGTCGTCCTTCCAGTACTTCCTGAGTTCGCGCCGCCACGCCTCGTCGCCGGAAGCGTCCGGCTTGATGCGGAAGCGCTCGTAGCGGAGCGAGAACCACTTCGCGGGCTTGTCCGGGTTGTTGACGCCGAGGCGGCCCTTGAGGACGTCCCAGTTGGCCTTCATGCGCGTGACGACGTCCCAGAGGCCGCCGTCGGTGGTGCCGGACGCGGTGGCAAGCCCTTCATTTCCGAGCGAGCGCGTCGCGATGATGTCCGCGAGGAACTGCTTGCCGCTCTGCGGGTCGGTAGATAGGAGCCCCGTCTCGTAGTCGTACACCTTCGCAAGCTCGAAGACGTAGCGCTGGGCGGTGTCGAACGCCGTCGAGTACTTGACGAGGGCGTTGTTGCGCTGGACGCGGTTGAACATGTCGAGGTAGCGCTGCTGCGTGGCCTTGTTGGAGACCTGCTGACGCCACAGCGTGCGCTCCTCCTGGAGCATCTCGCCCTTGTAGATTTCGGCGCGGTACGCCGCCTCGGCGGTGGTGAGTTCCGCCAGCGCCTGCTGGATCGCCGATGCCGCTTCGTTTACCTCTGCGGCAGTGGTCTGCATCTTCGTCTCAAGCCCCCTGAATGTATCCGCCAGCGTCCATGCCTTGTCGAGCAGCGTGCCAACGGCATCTATACCCTGCTGTATGCCTTTTTTGGTGTATGCGAATTGCTTCGCGCTAAGCAACTCCTTATAAGCAACCATCATATTAGTCATACGCGGAGGCAATTTGGCCATCGCGGCAATACTTCGCGGGTCGGTGTTAATAGTCATACCTGCGCCGGAGACTGCCGCTACCGTACTCAACGATATATCATCGGCCTTGAGAGAAAAATCGTATGCCGTCTGTATCATGTCTACCCAATGCTCGGCATCCATATGGTACGCGATGCCGAAGCCCAAGGAGAACAACGTGGTGGTCAGCGTAGCGGCCGTTCGGCCTATCGATTCCTTAAGGGTAGCATCCGCGATCTTCAAGATCTCGAATTTCAGCTGGTAGGTGCCGATCGCGGTCTGGAGCTTCTGGTAGGAGCTGATGTAGTCGCGATAGGCGCGCTGGATGGAACCCTCCGTGGCTCGGACGCCGCCCACGGTCGCGGGTTTCACGCGGATGCCGCCGTCGCTCATGATGTAGTTGAGGGTGACCTTCACGTCCATGTTCGTCTCGTAGCCCGTCTGCATCTTCATGTTCCAGTATCCGGAAAGCCCCGCCTCGTACATCTGGTACGAGTTGGTGAACACGGTCGTGAGGCCGGCTTCGAGTCCAAACACGGAAAGATCCATGTAGTTGTAGTTGTAGATGTCCGGTCCCTCGTAGCCCTGCGGGTAGGTGCCACCCGGCCCGATGTCGCCTGCGAACGGCGTGCCGTAGATGGCGATGAGCTGGTTCTGGTAGGCGAGTTCCTGCTTGGCGATGTCGTCGGTGGTATCAGTCTCGTTCTTCTGGATCTGCGCGAGGCGGCTGCCGTAGACGTTCGCCCAGTCGAGGACGGTCTTGCAGTTCGCGAGCGATTTCTCGGCGCGCCCCAAGATCTGCTCGAAGTGCGAGCTCTTCTCGGCGAGCGCGTCGGGGTCGATGTCGAACGGAATCGCGTTCTCGGAAAGTCCTAGCGGGTTCAGCCCGCCCTCGAAGCCGCCGAGTATCGTCTCCAGATTATCAACCGTGCGGCAGAGAGCCTTCATCTGGGCGCCGTTCTGCTCGCGGTCGATGCGTTTGAGGCCAATGTCCTGGAACGTCTGCGCGGCCTCGTTCGTCGTCGGCGTCATGGCGTTCGCGACCATCCAGTTGTAGGCCGCGCCCATGCCGGTGCGCGTCGCCCACTCTCCGTAGCCGAACGCCTCGGTCTCGTCGGCGTCGAGATAGCCGCTCCGGAGGTCGCCGGCGTTCTCCTTGTACGCCTTGCGGGCGGTGAGCGACATCGTGTCGAGACCGACCTGCGCGAGCTTCACGGCGGCGTCGGCGAATTTCGCCTCGTCTTGATAATCGACGTTGATCGCGGTCTGGTCCATGAGCATCTCGGTCATGGAGGACGTCCAATCGACGTAGGGGTTCCTGAGGAGCCGGTAGTAGCCCGTCAGCGCCGAGAGGTAGTGGCCCCAGGCATCGCCGTGGCCCTGCGGATACTGCGCGGCGGCGCAGTTGACGTCCATCACGCCGTCGCGGGCGCGGATGCCGTAGTTGTTGACGTAGGCGACCTCGCCCTCGGTGATGCCCTTGGTGAAGTTCCACAGGAGACGGTTGAAGTAGGGCGCGGCCGTGAGCTTCGGGAACTGCGTAGCCGACGTGCGGCCCCGGAGGAGCGCCAGCTCTTCGTCCAGGAGGGTCGGCACCTGATTCGCGAAGCAGAAGACGCCGGCGGCCGTCGGCTCGCCGTCCGTCGAGGCAATGAGCGGGTTCTTTGCGTCCGAATACGCCTCCGCGCCGAGGAGCGAGTAGAACTCGCCCATGCGCGTCGTCGCGAGGATGAGCTGCTTCGAGAGATCGACGTTCTCGCCGCCCGCCGCGATGAGGATGGACTCCGCCTTGTTGAAGATCGTCTGGTAGAGTTCGAGGAGGCCGACCTCGGAGAGGTTGTCGTTGTTGAGCGCGACGTCCCCTTGGTAGGGACGGCCGATCTGCTCGAGCATCGTGAAGGCGATGTCGCTCGGGTTCGCGTAGAAGTCCTCCACACGCTGCGCGAAGGGCGTCACGGAATTCAGGACTCGCTGCACCCAGCCCTCGGCGAGCTGCTCGTCCGTCCAGCCGGACCAGCCGGTACCGACGGTCTTGGCGACGGTCGTCCCATCCTTCGCGCGGTAGCGCATCGTGTAGTAGGTGTTCACAAAGTCCTGCACGGACGACGTCTCGCCAAGCTGCAGCGACGTGAGGCCGGCCTGGACGGCGGGGGCGGTCTTGTCCGTCCACGCGGCGGACGACTTGTCGGTCGAAAGCGTCCCGTCGGCATTGGGCGTCGCGTACTTCCACTCGAAATCGTAGTTGCTGGCGGCGTCGCCGAGCGGCGTGCGGTAGAGGAGCGTAAGGCGTTCGGAGAGCTTGTTGAGCGGGTCGGTGAGGACGGCGATGCCGTCGAGGTAGAGTTCGGGCGCAACGCGGATGACGTGCATCGAGACGGGAAGGCCGGGGTTCACGACCGAGGCATCCGGGTTGTCGTTCTCGATGAGCGTGACCCAGCCGGCGCCGTTGCCGTTGGCGACGAGCGCGTAGTGGTCCTGCGCCTTGTATTCGGTCGCAGGGAGGGCGTCCGTCGTCTTCCAGCTGAAGTAGCCCTGCAGGTAGTAGGCATCGACATAGTTGAGCTTGTTCCCGGCGATGGCGTGGTCGCGTTCGTCCTCCCATTCGCCGAGTATGGCGGGCATTCCGGCGAGGTCGTAGTAGCGCTTGGCCGCCGCCTGTTCAGAGGGTTGCCACAGCCGCTTCCAGTCGTTGGTCGTGTCGACGCGATGCTGCGCAACCGGCGTCAACGCCTCGCCCCTGTAGGCAGGCCCGTTCGTACTCGTCACGGCGTAGTGGACGCCGTCGTCAGCCGCCAGCACGACGGCGTGCGTCTTGATGTACTCGAGCCATTTATCGCGGGTATCCTCGGACGGGAAGATATAGTTGAAGTAGCTCTTGCACTCAACCGTGACCGGCTTGCCCACACCGCGCACGGATGGAATGACGGCAGATTTCGCGAGCGAATCGACTGCCGCGTCCCACTGTGCCTTCTTGGGCGCCACCAAAGAGCAGATCGCCTTCAACGCCTTGCGTTCCGCGTCGGTGAGAACGTTGAGTTCGAGGTACGAGCCGCCGGATTCCTTCTCGACAAGTTGTCCGATCAGGTTCATCCGCTTCGAGACGTCCGCGTTCGTATCGATGTAGAAACGGTCGGAGATCGACGGCGGCAGGCCCGTGAAGTAGTACTTCCCTTTGCGGAGGAAGCACGTACCGGAAGAGCCGAGCGTGAAGCCATATTCGGCGGTGAAGTTGCCTTCGATCGCGAGCGTGGCAGATTGCGCCACTGTCGGGTCGATGAGATCGACCACGGTCGGAGCGGTTGTGTCGCCCTCCGAGGCGGGATTCGGATACGCGATTGCCATCGACGCGGCGTTCCAGACCTCGGGGAGCCCCAGCGTCGCCTTGGTGAGCACCTGCGCCACCTTCATCGTCGGCACGCCGTCCTCGTCCGGCCAGAAGGAGAACCAGTTCCACGGAGTCGCCTCCGCGACATCCTGGAGGTTCGCCTTCGAGGGGTTCTTGATGTAGACGCAGTTCATCCAGCCGACGTATTCGCCGATGTCGAACTGGTCGTCGCCAAGCGACGGGCAGTAGAAGCCCTCCTGCATCGGGTAGGAGTAGCGCGCCGACGCCGCGCCGTCGCGCCGCGCCCACGCTGTGCCCTTGCGGTCCAGGTAAACGACGTTCAAGTCGTTCGTGAACGACCAGAGCGACGAATAGGCGTTGTAATGCGATTCCGCGCCGTCGAGCTTTCCGACAGGGCCGGGCGGGATCATGCGGCTACCGGCGACGACGGTGTTGGTGAAGGACGGGTAGGCGAGCGACATCGTGACGACGTGGTATGCCTGCATCGCGCCCTTGCCGTTCTTCGCGTACTGCGCGAGGACGACCGGCTCGGAGGAGTCTTCGGTGTTGAGGTCGTTGCGCATCGCCCAGACCACGAAGTCGCCGTCGAGC
Organism: Kiritimatiellia bacterium; assembly: GCA_017403825.1. Taxonomy (GTDB): domain Bacteria; phylum Verrucomicrobiota; class Kiritimatiellia; order RFP12; family UBA1067; genus UBA1067. Next base: position 6,739 of record JAFRDO010000008.1, on the reverse strand, counting down.
TTCAGGAAGGCGTGCTCCTCGTTCGGGTTCCAGCCGACCGCCTCCCGGTCGTTCTGCCAGTAGATCGCCGGCTCAACGCCCGAATCGGCTCGAAGTCTGCCGTCGAAATCGCGGGGGCTGCCGCGTCCGCCCACTGAGAAGCCGTGCGCGACGAGCTGGTAGCCGTGGCCCGAGCTGTCGGCGGCCAGCCTATCGGCAGTTGAAAGGTTGAAAGGTTGAGAGGTTGAAAGGTTTTCATTGCCTTTCAACTTTTCAACATTCAACTTTTCAACTGGCTCTAGGTCGGTCTCGGCGAAGAGGAAGCGGACGGCGTCCGCCACGTTCGTCCCGGTCTCGTCGATGCACCAGACCGCGATATCGTCAAGCGCAATGCCGCCCGCGGCGCGTTCGCCGCCGGCGGCGCCGAGCGCGATCGTCACGCGATCACCGGACCAGCCATCCGGCAGCGCGAAGCCGACTTCCGTCCAGCCGTCGCGCGCGACCGCGAGCGTGTCCTTAAGAATGCCGTCGAGTACGCTTGAAAACACGAAGTTCGTATCGGAAACCTCAACGAGCGAGACGGCGAATGTGGAGCTGCCCGAGGTCACGGTAGCGACGCGGCCGGTAGCCATGTCGGTCGCGAAGTCGGAGGGATAGACCTGGAATCCGACGAGGTTCGTGACGCCTGCGAGCGGAACCGTGCCGCTCACCTTGGCGTAGGCGTCCTTGTCGAAGAACACGAGCGAGCGGCCGCCGAAGGCCTTCATCGTGGGGTCGGCGGAGCCAAGCTTCGACGACAGCACGATGTCCGGCAGAAGCCCCTCGCGGAGCGTCTCCGCCCACGTGAAGCGGTAGCGTTCGACAAGACCCGGATAGGTGATCGGCGTGGGCATGTCTGGGAGCTGGATGTTCCCGCGCCACCATACTTCGACTGGGTTGGCGCTTTCGTTGACGCCGTAGATCGCCGATTCGAGTTTTTCGTAAGGGTCGCTCTCGACGGACGTGCCGCCCGCGCTCTCAAGGACGGCAATCGCATCATCGCTCATGTTGCCCACTCCGTCCGGCGATGGCTCGTGGTAGAGGCGTGGATTCCAGTTGCGGCCTGTCGATGCAGCGGCGTAAATGTAGCCGGGAAGCGTCTCGTCCATCAGTTTCGCCGCGCTCTCGGCCGTGCCGGCGGCGACGCCCGAGAACATCGTCGCCTCGAATCCGATCGGCCAGTCCGCGACGATCGCGCCGGCGCCGGTCGAGGCGAGCACCTCCGTGTTCAGGCGGTCGCACGACTGCATCGGCAGATACCATGGGATGTCTTGTGCCTCAGGCATGATCTTCAAGAGAAACTTGCCTTCGCCGTTCACGGTCACCTCGCCGGACGTGCCATTGATGGAAGCGGTCAGCGAATTAGGCGACTTGTAGCCAAGCACCTGCGCGTTGTAGTTGGTCGGAATCGCCCACTTGAGGCCGGGCTTCGCGGGATCGTCCGAAATGACGAGCCGGTAGGTGTCGGCCGGCCAGGAGATGAGATACCAGTCGTTCTCGAACGTCCACATCACGCCCATCGGGTCGGACGTCTTCCAGTAGACGTCGGCCTTCCACGGCATCGCCATGTTCAGGGAGCCGCTCGTCGTCTTGTCGGTCGGCGCGATGGCGTAGATCTTGCCGTGGTACTTGTTCGAGAGTTCCTGTCCCTGCGGCGCGGAGAACTTCTCGACGTAGGGCGAGTAAAGGTCGTCGCTGTCCTGTTCGGCACCTTTGTTGACGGCACCTTGGAGGCCGGCAATGTCCCAGCCGCCTCCGACGGGGCGAAGCTCCGAGCCGACGGTCGCCTGAAGCGTATTCACGACCGGCGGCGTGATCTCGACGACGATGGAGGCGACGAGGTGCTCCTTCGTCTCGGTGTCGTAGTAGGCGAGGACGAACTGGCCCTTGGGGCAGTCGATCTCTCCGGTCGCCTCGTTCACGATGTAGCGCGCCGTGAGCATGTGCGATGTCGCGGGGTTGTAGTCGATGCCCCAGATGACGTTCGAAGTGCCGCCCAACATGGCTGCGGCTGCGCCCTTTGACTCGTAGCGCGGCGTGATGACATCAGGGTCGCCGAAGAAGCGTACGAAACGGCCCGACAGGTCGATGAACGCGGCGCTGTTGCCCTCGTCGCGGCGCGTCGCGAAGAGGCGGTAGGGACGAGCGGCGGTCGCGGCCGAGAAGTTGTAGAGGCTCTTGACCGTCGAACCATCCTTGAGCACAAACGGAATCTCCATCGCGCCCGAACGGGTGATGAGGAGCATCTCGTTCAAGTTCGTCGTGCCGCCGATGACCTGGATATAGCCATTGGAACTCGCCTGCGACGAGTTGATTGCGGCGAGCGTCGCATCCCAGTTGATCTCGTCCGCCTCGCGCGGGAATCGGGTGAGGAACTCGCCCACCTTCGCGTCCGGCGGCTGCTCGGAGATCATGCGCCCGACCGACCACGCCGATAGCGACCACGACGTTGTCGTCGAGGTCGCGCTCGCGGACGAGTTCGCTTCGTCCGCAATCGTGCCCGACGCCGCAGTCGGATACGCCGCCGTGGGCGCTTCGTAGTCCGAGTGCCCGAAGACGGCGATGCCGGTCTCCTCCATGCGAATCGCGCTGTCAGTCGCGGAGTCTGCGAGCGCCGCCCCGGCACACACTACCGCTACAACGATTTGACTCACGCAGAGGCGCAGAGTGCGCAGAGTACTAGAATGCTTCTCTGCGCTCTCCGCCTCTCTGTGCCTCTGCGTGAGATCAACTGCATCGGACATTACGTCAAAATTCATTGTTTTGCCCTCCTGTCTTCATCTCATTTCTTATATCCCCAGACCGTGACGCTCACTTCACCGTTCTCCCAAGTCGGGGCGCGGACTTCGTCGCCGGGGCGGACGAACTGTATTGTCGCCGGAATGCGCAGGGTCGAACGCGTCTTGCCCGTGGCGTGAATCATCACGACGCCTTCGCGGTCGGAGGTCCAGAGCCACTGCCCGGCCACGACGTTGTCAAACTTCTTGATGAACTTCGAGTCGCCCCACGCGCTCACGCCCGCGCCGCGCCAGATCGTCGTCTCCTGCCTCTGGCCGATGTCAAAGGGCTTCACTTCCACGGAGACGCTTCCTTCGACGCGTACCATCTCGGAAGCCTCCAAAGACCCCGCCGTGATCTTCTCCGCGACGATGGCGTTCGCGCCGAGCGTCCCCACCTTGATGTCGCTTGCCGCTCCTTCCGCGACAAGTGCGCGGTTGACGTTCGCGATGGACGCGAACGCGCGTCGCGGCGCAAGCGGCGAGAGCGAATCGCCCACCGTCAGCTCCACGTGCGTAAGGTTGTTGGACGCGAACGCGAGCCCGAGTTCGTCATTCCCGAACACCGCCTCGAACGAGCCGTCCGGGTTGATCGGCACGTCCGCAGCATCGCCAGACCAGAGCGGCATCGCCGCCGATGCGGAATCGTAGACCTTGACGTGCATGGTCTTCTTGAGCCCGCTCGACCACACGCCGAAGTTGGTCAGGACGCCGCGATAGACGAGGCGCGTGATGCCGCCTTCCATGGTGCTCGCGACCGGCTGCCAACGTGCGTAAAGGGTCACGTTCTCTGGCAGCGCCCACACGGAACTTGCATCCATCACGAATTGGTAGTTTTCGTCAAAGACCTTCACGCCGCCCGTTTGCTCCGTGAAGTAGCCGAGGAAGCGGTCGTCCCCGTGCCGAGGTGCGATCGGCGGATGCTCGTCCGAACCATCAAGTGTCGCTCCAGCGGAAACGAAAGAGACGGTCAACGGCTTGTCGATCGTAAGGCTGCAATTGCGGAACCCAGGACCGTACAACCCGGCCCAAAAGCGTATGCCATCTCCGTTTATCTGGTATTTTACAGAGCGTGTATTAGATTTTAGAGTGAAGGTGGTCGTGAATGTAGTGGCATCAAAATATGTTCCGGACATGTCAAAGACTACATTCGTGGCGAGGCACGCACCATTCGCGTCGTACTCGTAAACTAAGGCTTTGCACTCTTCGCATCCCAAGCTGGTCTCGTTGGCGAAAGCCGTTACAGAAGCGGTCATGGTTATGCCGGCTTGGATTACGTCCGCCGTGATTCCATAGTTTGCGAGCGTCACCGTTTGCATTAGACGGCCGGGGTTATAGCTCGCCCTGAACCAATTCTCCCCTGTGGCTTCGTCATGCCAGATCCCGATTTTAGTGCTCGTATCCGCATTCTCCCATCCTTCCATCGACGAGGCATCGCCGTTCTTCAGGAATTCGATTGTCCTCGCCTGTGCGGAGAGCGCGGCGGCCGTTGCCAGTATTGCAAGAAGTGTCTTCTTCATCTGTCGATTCCTTTCTCTCATTCCTTGACGCCGAAATAGATGAACTGCGCCGTGTAGCCGATCGAGATGCCTCTCGCCTCAAGCGTGACCTTCTCGTTCGCCCGTACCGGGACGGTCCAGATGGGCGTCCTGGAGCCGCCGGTGCCGATCGCCGCGAGCGGCGTCACCGTAGTGCTGCCGACCGTGAGGCCGACCTTGCCGGACGAGGTGTTGCTCGCCTCCACGCGCACCTGCACGAAGCCGTCGTATTTTGCCGTCCAGGTCTTCGTTCCATCCTTGAGCGAACCGGAGGTGTCGTTTTCGACGCCGCCTTCTCCGCCGCCGATCGACTTGTTGGAAAGGTTCGCCATCTGCGCCCCGCCGTCCTTCGAATTGGAGCCGAGAAGCCGCAGGCTGCCGCCGCGCACGTTCACGTCGTCGAGTGTGATGTTCTGGAAGCCGGCGAGCCCTCCGGCGGAGAACGATTCGCCGCCGACGGCCAGCTTGCTCACGACGAGACTATCCGCAAGTGCCGTCGTGACGCGGATTTCGTCGCCGGGCAGATAGACCTCGCTCTCCTCCGTCGCGATTGCCGACGCGCTCGACGCGACGAGCGCGTATGGCGAAGTCGCAACGGTCATCTGAGGATTGCCGGGAAGCCCAGCGAGCCGCACCTCCGTGACGTTGTGGGTGTAGAGGTCGCTGCCGTCCACCTCCACCGCCGCACCGAAAACAGCGTCAGGGTTCGTCTTCACCGTCACCGGCATTTCGGCAGACGTTCCGTCGTCATAGACCACCGTCGCGGTCGTCACCACAGTCGCGTTGGTCTGTCCCCACGCGACGCCTTCCACGTTCACGACCGGCGGCTGGACGCCCGTCGCAATTCGGATTGCGCCGCGCACGGGCGCCATACGCGCCCCGTGGAGCTGGTCGATGCCGATCGGCATCGTCGCGAGGCCCGCGTTGCTGTCGCCGAGAGCCGTCTTCACGCCATTCGTGACGATGGCGATGTTCTTGAGCTTGTAGTCGTAGAGGACGAGCGCCGCGTCGCGGTTGCCGCTCGCCGAGGACTGCACCGGCTCGTACCAGATCTGCCTGACGCCGAGAAGGTCGTCCGCCTGCGCGGGATTGAGGATCGCGCTCTGGCTCTGCGTCCCCAAGGACGAGCAGATGGAGGTCGTCGTCCCCGCCGTCACGGCCGTGCCGCCCGAGGGCTTGGCGATCAGCGTGTTGAGGAAGCAGGTGTCGATGCCGCTCGCGCTCACAAGCGCGTTCGCGCCGCCGGGGACGAGCGTGCAGTGGATGAAGACGAGCTGGGCCTTAAGGGATGTGACCGCACTGCCGACCGACGCCTTGTTGCGGGCGAACGTGCAGTTGACGAACGCGGCGTAGGCCGAGTCGTTCGCCATGTTGACTGCGCCGCCGGCGTTCGCCGCCGCGTTATCCGCAAACGTGCAGTTCAATGCCGTGAGCTTCGCGTCCTTTCCGCTCTGGATCGCGCCCTTGTTGGCGATGAAGGAGCAGTCCTCAACCGTCAGTCCTCCGCTGTGCGCAATCGCCGGAGCCGGACAGCTCTTGAAGTTGAGGCAACGGAGGTGTACGTCGGAACCTGTGATCTGCAGCGCGCTGTAATTTCCGCCCGCCGTGATCGTCACGCCCTTTCCGCCGTTGAATCCATTGATCGAGATCGGCGACGTCTTGGCATCCACTGCGATGACGCTCGTGAGCGTGATGACGTTCTTGCCGTCTTCCGCAGGGAGATCAAACTCGATGCGGCGAAGTCCGCTCGTCCCCGAGAGCGTGGCGTCCGCGCAAAGCTTGTACATCGCGTCGCGCAGCGTGATCTTGCCATCGCCAAGGTTCACGCCGTCCTCGCTCGTGTTGACGACGAGCATCGTGGGTGCGATCTCCCAGTGCGCGTAGAGGTCCACCGAATCCTCCACGCTCTCCCAGACGGGCGAAGACGGCTTGTAGTCGGGACCATAAACGCACCTTCCGCCATTCGCCGCCGTGAAGTAGCCGAGGAAGCGGTAGCCGTTGCGCATCACGTCCTTCGGCACCGGCAGTTCGACCATCAGCGAAGCCGAAGCCTCGCCGACCTTGACGTCCTGCGAGTAGAAGTTGAGATGCGTCGTGTAGAGTCCGGAAGGAGCCGGCACAAGCGGAGTGTTGCTTGCGCGGCGCGGGGAGGAGGTGAACTGGACGGTCGGGCCGATCGCAAGCGTGCCGTTGTCGGCGCGCGTCGTGTTCGCGGCACCGCCCTCGCCGCCACCGCCACTCGCAGAATCTCCGTAGAGAGCCGAGTGCGACGTCGTGGAGCCGCCGCACGAGCCGGTCGAGCCACTCGTCTCGCAGTATGATTTGCCGCCATTGCCGCCGTGGCCATAGGAAGTATCATAGCCGGACGCATGCGCACTGCACTGCGTACCACCGCCGCCGCCGCCG
>JAFRDO010000057.1 GCA_017403825.1 Kiritimatiellia bacterium | reverse complement strand
TTGGTTTTTGGCACGTGGCATTATACCACACCCAACAAGTGGAACCGACTTTTCGCTTATTTCACTTCCGAAAACGCATCCCGCCCAATGGAATCAGGCATCCGACTCGTTTCAGACATCAAAAACTGGGGATATTCCAGCACGGCCGGACCATGCGCTCGCGAACTCGCATGGTTGGCCCGGCGAGTACACTTTTAGGTCTGAATCACACCTTGGACGGCTACTTCCAGAAGTAGCCCTCGGCGCCCTTCACGCGGAACATGTAGGTGGGATCGTCAGGATCCATGCCTTCGTCAAATTCCTCGCGCTGGCCAATGTACCAAAGAACCTGAAGGACGTGGTAGTGGTCATTCTCGTCGCGCTTGAAGAATCTGGCCGTGACGACGTATCGGTTCTTCGGGTCGTCGTCTTCGAGGTACGGAACCTCTTCATTGCTTTCGGCCCTGTAGACTTCCAGAACTGCCGAGCCAGACATGTCGTATTCCTTGCCTTTGTAGTCCTTCACGACACCTTTCAGCTTCACAACGCCATCAGTGGAGCTTTCCGTATGGCGAACTACCACATCACCGACGGGGACATCATCGTTCACATTGGTCTTGAGATGCGTGAACGGGGAATTCGCCCCCATCTCCGGATCGGGATCCATCTTTCGGTCAAACGCGAGCCTTGTTTCACGGCCGACATCAGACGGCGACTTGGAGAAATCCCACTTCATGGCCGACAGTATGGCATCAAGAACCTTGGCATTCTTCCCCGGATTCAGCTCGTTCTCCCAAAGGATGTTTCTCTGCGCCCCAAAACTTGCCTCCAACTTCTTGTCGCCCTCGAGGCGCCAGCGAATGTTGGTGCCGCTATTCAACGGGAAAATCCGAAATCCAAAGCCGTTGTCAGGATCCTCTATGAAATCCATGCTCAGACGGAAAATCAAATCGTCCTGCCATGTCTTCTTGTTCTTGTTCTTTCCGGTACCGTTGCCGGAAATCGTCCCAAAGAAATACAGTGTCCTGAAACTCGGATCGTTATCGAAGTTCTCAAGGTTGCCCGAGAACTTCGCGCCTGCGACGTCAGCAGTCACCTTGCCGGAGCTGGATATGGTCACCTTGACCTTGCGCGACCCCGCTCCAAACCTGTATATGGTTTCATTTTTCTGCCATTCCTCATTGTAGCGAATGAATGGCTCCTGGGTGTATCCATAGTATGTGCCAACGTACTTTTCGGGGAACGGATTTACGACTATGAGCGCAGTCGCTGTCTCGATCTTCTGGGTTACGTACACCGTCTTGCCGTTCTTCTTCGTCTGTGATGCCGGGCGCTCGACCGTTACCGTCGCCAGGAACGTGCCAGCCTTAGTTGGGACTCCCCTATAGCACCAGTAGCCATCGTCGTGGCTCCAGGAAAGGCCCGGAACACCAGTAACGCTCACGATCCGCCACGTGCTGCCCTTTGGAGCTATGCCCAGACCGGGACCCCATATGCCGACATAGAAGTTCGTGTACGGCGTTCCGAGGGTGCGCGTGTCAAGCCCCTTGAGGTGCCCGTTGTCGATCGCCTGAGTCTTGTTCTTTCCGAACACCGCGATCGTCTTCTTCGCGGTCTTGCCGCCGGAGCTCGTGGCGGTCAGCTTGATCTTCCAGACGCCAGGCTCCGCGAGGATCTTCTTGTTCGCCGTAATCTTCACATATAGCGTGTCGCCGCTGTACTGCTTCTTGAAGGTTAAGTTCTGCATGAGTTCCTTCGAGCCGGTCGCCGTCACGTCGCATTCCGTCGCCGAGGCCGTGCGGATCGTTATGGTGGACTTGCCCTCGTCGAAATACCACGTGTCCGGCCCGAACATCTCCACGTAGTCCTTGGCCAGCTCGATGTAGTACGGACGCGCAATGGTATTACTCGTGGGCATCCTGATCGGCGCGATCCTGCTGCGGCGGTAACGCTTTTTCGAGAAGAACTCCCCGGCGAAGTCGCCGTTGACGATCCACTGGCTGAATGCGTAGTTCTTCTTGGGCTTCGCCACGAGCGTCACCGTGCTGCCCACCTTGAAATGCGCCTTCGCGCCGCTGGCCGACTTCAGGAACACCTTCTTGCCCTTGTACTTAAGGTCCGTCGGCCTGCCGCGCATCCCGGAGTACTTGCCCTTGGCCTTGTCGCCCTTGACGGTGAGGAGCAACTTCTTTTCCGTCCACTTCGCGTGGGCGGTGACGTTGCCGTTCGCCTTGGAGGACATCTTCACGGCCTTCGTAAGCGCCGAATCCTGGTACCAGCCGCCGAAATCGTATCCTTCGCGCACGGGCGTCGGCAGGTTCCCGACCGGCAGGCCTTTCGGAACCTCGAACTGCTTCACGCCGACGGGAAGGCTCCCGCCGTTCAGGTTGAGCTTCACGGTCACAAGCTCGGAGCCAAAGTGCCAGTTGAGCTCGTACGTGCCGCGCGCCCTGCGGGACTTGTTCTTCCATCCGTCGACGCCGATATAGTACGTAACGCCCTTCTTCGCGAGGAACTGGAGGTATCCGTGCTTGACGCTTGCCGTGGCCATCGGCGAAGCCTGCGGCGCGAGCGTCCCGTCGGCCTCGCCCTTGTAGACTGCTATGTCCACGTCGCAATCGCTCTTCCACACGTTGAGCGTCATATAGCCTTTTGCCGGGGCTTTATAGACAAACCACTTCTGGCCGACCTCGCCGGCCTGGACCCAGTGCTGCCAGTTTTCATCGTACTGGTTGTTGTCCTGGATGTAGCCGTACCGGTCTTTTGAAGTCGTATACTGCCATGTGGCCGTTTCCGGGGTGCGGTTGTCATAGCTTTTGATTGTCTCAAGGAACGACGTGCCCTCGAACACGCTGGCGTAGTCGATGTCGTCGCCGTTCTTGCCCTCGAAGACGACCTTCCAGAGCCTGGCGCATTCCTTGAACGCTCCGGCGTCAAGGCGCGTCACGGTGGCAGGAATGGTCAACTCCGTCATTTCCGGGGCCCTCAACATGCAAATGCCCGTCACAACGTACTCGGCGGAGGTCGGGTTGTTGTCCTCGCGAAGAATCTCCGGTATGACGAGCGGACCCTCTGGCGACGCTCCGTTCTTGCGATTGCCGACGTGCGTAAGAACCGCGCCGCCGTTGTCCAGTTCAAACGACCATCTTAAGTTGTTGCAATCAACCTGCACAGCGCACGCCGAAAGGCCCGCGAATGCAACAATCGTCGAAAAAACCGCCTTTTTCATGTCTTGCTTCCCTCCATGACTTTTAGCGGGTCTATTATACCATGCCTTATCTCACGAAATCAAGCAGGCGGTCGGCTATCGCGCCACGGATATGACCCTGACCTCGGTGTTGCTTGTGCTGCCAGTGTAGAACGCGAGATGATGCACAGCGCCGGCGACCGTGGCGTTGACGTTGCCCGCGTCGTAATCGCGCGCCTCCTCGCCTTCCGTCAAGGTTTCCGGCATCGGCCATGATTCCGGATCCTGAAAAACCACATCCGCCCTGGCGACGCGGCGCTTCAGCTTCCGTGCGCCGCGCTGATAGTAGTAGTTGGCGACAAGTCCCGTCTCCGGAGTGAAGATCAGGCTCGGCGTGGATTCTAGCACATCGGTGATGTTGGTGTTCCGGCGGACCCACGTCTTTCCATAGTCTGACGAAGTCAGCTGGAACTGGCACCGCCCTCCGCGCTCGGTTCGCGCAATTGCGAGAATGCGTCCGTCCCCGAGATACGCAGCCGACTGCTCCGTCGGCCATTCCATCTTGGAAAGGCCGCTCTCGACCGTCCTCTGAGTCCATGTGCGGCCGCCGTCCGCGCTCGTCAGCGTGCCCCACGAATTGCCGTCGCCCTTCTTGTAGTCGCCGGCGAACCAGAACGACATCAGCCCGACGCCGGGCACGTGAAGCACGTCTGTAATCTGGATCGGCATCGGATCGAGGGCAGGCGACGAAATCCGCTCGAACGAAACGCCGTCCTCCGTGCGGTAAAGGTCGTGCCGCCTTGTCTTGCCCCAGTTGCGCACCCAGAGAAGCATCGCGCCCTTGTCGTCCAGTCCCTTGCCGATCGTCACTTCGCCAACGTCAGGGTCGTTCACGACGCACGTCTCCGTTGACCATGTCTTCCCCCCGTCGCACGAGACCTTGGCGAACACGCCGCGGCAACCCTCGCCTATCGTGTGTCCGGAGCCTCGGCTGTAAGCGCAGACCAGCCTGTCGCCGAGAGCCTGAATCATCGGCCATGCGTTGTACCCCACGCATGGCGTCACCGCTGTCGGACCGGAAATCGCTTCCGCACCTGCGGTAAGGACCAAGAAAACCGCAATAACTAAAAAGGTGAATGATACAACACATGAGAAAATCGATAATGTCTCTCCATTCAGACTGCGGAGATTGCGAGCCGAACGACGCCTAAACGTCGAAACGGTCCGTTCAGGTAAATCGAGCACAGTCAATGATGCCATTATGCCTCCTTCGTTTCGAATTGCAACTACCATGTATCATGCACCTTAATTGAGAACTATGTGCGGAAAATTCTAGTGTGTCCCTTTCCCGCTTCTTGCGCGGGGCTTTCGCGGTTTTCAAAAGCCTCGGGTGCCTTCCTCCCGGCGCGTCTAGTAACACCGTCTCAGGCGAAAGCATGCGGTCCAGCTCGCCGAAGAGGCT
>JAFRDO010000056.1 GCA_017403825.1 Kiritimatiellia bacterium | reverse complement strand
TTGGTTTTTGGCACGTGGCATTATACCACACCCAACAAGTGGAACCGACTTTTCGCTTATTTCACTTCCGAAAACGCATCCCGCCCAATGGAATCAGGCATCCGACTCGTTTCAGACATCAAAAACTGGGGATATTCCAGCCGCACCGACCAGCGCCAGATAGGCGTCGTCGCGGCGCACGCGCCGGCCCGGCCAGGCGGCATTTCGTGACGGGCATGATCCGGCGGGCGTGCAACACAACTTTTCGCCCCCAAAACAAGAGCGGATTTGATATAATTTCCGTCATGGCAAGTCAAACGAACCAAGCCTGGCGCTCATGGCTGATGATCGCGCTCGTGGCGGCCGCGTTCTTCACCATGTACAGGATGAACCCGGACCGTCCGAAGGTGCGCGAGATGACGCTGCTGGAGTTCTACGACGCGATGGACCACGGCAAGCTCGTGGAGCCCGTCACGCGCGTGTTCGACCGCGATGCAGGCGAGACCTACTTCTCCGGCGAGGTGGAGCTGGACGAGCTCGACGACAAGGGCAACCCAAAGCGCGAGCGCTACCGCGTGGCCCTCGTGCCCGGCGAGAACGAAGGCACGATGGCCGACCTCCTCGACGGCAAGGTGAAGGTCGTCGTCAAGGAGCAGAAGAGCGCACTCTCGCCGTTCGTCACGCAGCTCGTCGTGTTCTTCGGCCTCATGGCCCTGTTCTACTGGATCTTCTACCGGCGCGTCGGCGGCGGCGTGTTCGGCATGGGCAAGTCGAAAGCGAAGCTTCTCAACGGCAAGGAGGACAAGCTCAACCGCGTCACCTTCGCGGACGTCGCGGGCATCGACGAGGCGAAAGAGGAAGTGCAGGAGATCGTCGAGTTCCTGAAGACCCCAGCCGCGTTCAAGCGCCTCGGCGGACGCATTCCGAAGGGCGTGCTGCTCGTGGGCCCGCCCGGCCCCGGCAAGACGCTGCTCGCGAAGGCGATCGCCGGCGAGGCGAAGGTGCCCTTCTTCGCGATGAGCGGCAGCGACTTCGAGGAGATGTTCGTCGGCGTAGGCGCCAGCCGCATGCGCGACATGTTCGCTGAGGCGAAGCGCCGGGCGCCGTGCATCGTGTTCATCGACGAGATCGACTCCATCGGACAGAAGCGTACCGGCGCCGGGGCGATCGGCGGCAGCCACGCCTACGAGCAGACGCTCAACACGATGCTCGTGGAGATGGACGGCTTCGACGCCAACGAGGGCGTCATAGTGATCGCGGCGACGAACCGTCCCGACACGCTCGACGCGGCATTGCTGAGGCCGGGTCGCTTCGACAGGCAAGTCGTGGTGGAGCTGCCTACGCTCAAGGGCCGCGAGGAGATACTGAAGCTCCACGGCGCGAAGATCAAGTTCGCCGACGACGCCGACCTCACGCGCGTCGCCCGCGGCACTCCCGGCTTCTCCGGTGCCGACCTAGCCAACCTCCTCAACGAAGCCGCGCTGCTCGCCGTGCGCAAGAAGCTCGACGGCGTTGACATGGCAACGCTCGACGAGGCGCGCGACAAGGTGATCTGGGGACGCGAGCGCAAGTCCGCCGGGTATGCGCAGAAGGACCGCGAGACGACGGCCTGGCACGAGGCCGGCCACGCCCTCCTGCAGGTGCTGCTGCCTGGAGCCGACCCGCTGCACAAGGTGACGATAATTCCGCGCGGACGGGCACTCGGCGCGACGATGGCGCTTCCGGAGCGCGACGTGCTCGGCCACACGCGCAGCTACTTCCTCGCCGAGCTTCGCATATGCTGCGGCGGGCGCATCGCCGAAGAGATCTTCACAGGCGACATCTCAACCGGAGCTTCGCAGGACATACGCCAGGCCACCGAGATAGCCCGCGACATGATCTGCCGGTACGGCATGAGCGAAAGCTTCGGGTTCCAGGCGTTCTACGAGCGCAGCGAGTTCTCCGCCGAACAGCTTCCGCCGGCGTTCAGCGAGGAGACTTCGCGCGAAATCGACCGTGAGGTGCGCCGCCTCGTCGACGAGGCGTACGCTGACGCAAAGCGCATCATCAACGAGAACCGCGACAAGCTTGAAGCTCTCGCAAAGGCGCTCGTGGAGCGCGAAACGATGGACGGGCGCGACGTCGAGGCCCTGATCGGCGTCTCAAAGGAGGAGAAGACGGATGCCTGACCTGTCGGCGATCGTCCAGATACTTATCCTCTACCTCGTCATCTACGCGATCCTGAAGGCGGCGAAGGGTTCGCGCTTCGGGCAGGTGCTGATGGGCGTCGGCATCATCGCCGCGGCCATGTTCGCCTTCACCTTCGTCTTCCACTTCGACGTGCTGTCCAGGATAGTGCAGGCGCTGCTCGTCTACCTCGCCATATCCACCGTAGTCATATTCCAGCCCGAAATACGGCGCATGCTCGGTCAGGTCGGCGCGTTCAGCGCGTTCGAGCGTCCGAAGCATTCCGCCGACGGCGCCGCCACTCCGGAGTTCATCACCGACACCGTGCTTTCGCTCGCCGAACGGCGGATCGGCGCCCTTCTGGCCTTCGAACGGGGAATCTCCCTGAGAGGTTATGAGTCGACCGGGGTAGCGACCGACGCCATATTCACGAGGGAGCTCATGGACTGCATCTTCACTCCGCCGCTCCCGCTCCATGACGGCGGCGTCACGATCCGGAACGGGCGCGTAGCCGCAGCGCACTGCGTGTTCCCCGTCTCAAACAACCCCGAGCTGATTTCAAGCGGAATGCGCCACCGCGCCGCCGTCGGGCTCTCGGAGGAGACCGATGCGCTGGTGGTCGTCGTGTCGGAGGAGACTGGCGGCGTAGCCGTCGCCCACAACGGCAAGCTGATACGCTACGACAACGCGCAGCGCCACCAGTCGCTGGTGCGCTGGATTGCGAAGGCCATGCCTGGAAGCCGCCGCACCGGACGCCTCGCGACATGGCTCCGCAAACGCATGCAAAGGAGGCCCGACAAATGAACCTGATTCGGATCAGGGACGGCAACTGGGGGCTGAAGCTCCTGGCCCTGGTGCTGGCCATCGTAATCTATCACACGCTCAAGAACGACTCCGCGACCGGCAGACGAAACCATGACCAACAACTCTTCCAGCAACACCCCTGACGCCAGCCCGCGCCGCAGCGTCTTCGCATGGCTCCTGTTTCCGCTCGCGCTCTTTCCGCTGGCGGCGCTCTTGACATACGACTGGCGGGCCATTCCCGCGCTCAACTCGCCGCCCGCCGCGTCCTCCAACTGGATCGGGGCCCTCGGCGACGGCTTCGCATACTACGGCTACCTCGTCTTCGGGCTTGCCATCTGGATCGCGCCTCTCATATGCGTCGCCGCCGCGCTCTGTCTGATGCACGGACGCCGCGCACGCCTCATCGGCCGCACCTTCTGGTCCGTAGTCCTGCTTTGCGCGACCGCCTGCCTCCTGCAGGTCGTCGGCAACCATGCCAACGGCGTTTCCGACGCCGCCAGGCGTATCAACCTCTCGGACGCCGGCGGAGCCGTCGGCTACCTGACGATGACACGCCTGCTCTCGCCACTCCTCAGCGACTTCGGCTCCGCCGTGCTGGCAGTGATCGTGCTGGCGGTCGCGCTCATCGCCGCAGCCGGGACCCGCGAAATCGCGCAAGCGTTTGCCGCAGTCTTCCGCTGGGCCGCGCCGCGGAGACAGCATTCCGGCCCCGAGGACGACGCGGCGGCTGCGGAAGAGGCCGCCAGGCTCGACGCCGCCATGCGGGCGCGCGAGGAAGCCGCGCGGCAGCGCAAGGCGGAGAAGGAAGCCGCAAAGGCCGAGAAGATCCGCGCGAAGGAAGAGCGCCGCATGGCCAAGATCGCCGCCGCGCAGCAGGCCGGCGCACGGACGACGCCCGCGCCCGTCCAGCCTGATGCTTCCTCCGAAGGCGGCAACGGGGCG
Organism: Kiritimatiellia bacterium; assembly: GCA_017403825.1. Lineage (GTDB taxonomy): Bacteria > Verrucomicrobiota > Kiritimatiellia > RFP12 > UBA1067 > UBA1067. Next base: position 66,632 of record JAFRDO010000056.1, on the reverse strand, counting down.
GAAGATGACCGCGGACCCTACGTGCTGCCGCCCCTCTCCCTGCTCAACCCGCTGAAGAAGTCCTCGGCGGACCACGGTGACGTCGACGAGATGTCAAGCAGGCTCATCGACACGCTGAAGATATTCGGCGTCGACGCCTCGCTCGCATACACCGTGCAGGGGCCGGTCGTCACCAAGTACGCGCTCCACCTCGCGCCCGGCATACGCTATTCCGCCGTCACGAACATTTCCGACAACCTGATGGGCGCACTGCACGCCAAGTCGCTGCGCATCGAGGCCCCGATACCTGGCGAGGACTGCGTAGGCATCGAGGTACCGAACAGGGCGCCGGCCGGCATCTCGTTCCGCGAGATCGTGGAATCCGACGCCTGGCGGAACTTCAAGGGCGAGCTGCCGCTTCTCTTCGGCAAGGACGCCGCAGGCAACGAGCTTGTGGCCGACCTCGCCTCCATGCCGCACATGCTCGTCGCAGGCGCAACCGGGCAAGGCAAGTCGGTGTGCCTTAACGCCATCATCAACGGCCTCCTGATGACGAAGACCCCCGAGCAGCTCAAGCTCATCATGGTCGATCCGAAGAGCGTGGAGTTCGCCGCCTACGAGAAGCTTCCCCACCTGATCGTGCCGGTCATCACCGACAACAGGAAGGTCGTCTTCTCGCTGCACTGGGCCGTCGCGGAGATGGAGAAGCGGCTCAAGCTCTTCAAGCGCGCCAACGTCAAGAACATCCACGACTTCAACCACCGCCTCCAGTTCACGCAAACGGACATGTTCGGCAACGATACCGAAATCGGCTCCGACATGCCGAAGACAGTCCCCTACATCGTCATCATCATCGACGAGGTCGCCGACCTCATGGCCGCGGCCGGCAAGGAGGTCACGCCCGACATCTCCCGCCTGACCGCCAAGGCCCGCGCCGCCGGCATCCACCTCATACTCGCAACGCAGCGCCCCGACGCGAAGATCATCACCGGCACCATCAAGGCCAACATACCAGGGCGCGTGGCGTTCAAGACCTCGCAGGCCATAGACTCTCGCACGATTCTTGACGACGCCGGCGCCGAAAACCTCATCGGACGCGGCGACATGCTGTTCAAGGGGAAGGACGGCATACTCATCCGCGCACAGGGCGCATGGATATCGGATCCGGAGATCTCCAGCATAGTACGCTTCATCGAGCAGCACGCCGCCACCCAGTTCGACGACCGCTTCACGAAGAAGCTCTCGTCGATCAAGGAAGAGGAAGTCGACATCTTCGCCGAGCCGGAAGTGGAAGACAAGGCCGCTGCCGCGCAGCAGCGCGCGCAGGTCAAGGCGGACGCCGAGGCCGACGACTTCAAGAAGGCCGTGGCGTGCATCATCAACACGCAGAGGGCGTCGACGAGCCACTTCCAGCGGCAGATGGGCTGGGGTTACAACCATGCGGCGAAGATACTTGACATGCTCACCGAACGCGGCATAGTAAGCCCGCCGTCCGGCATGGGCGCACGCCAGATCGTGATGGACCAGGACCAGCTCGCCGCAATCCTAAGCGGCAGCGACGGAACGGACGGCGAGACGCCCGCCGAAGAGCCTTTGCAGGAAACATCCAACCAACCCCAGGAGACCGACGCATGATCGAATTCGGCAAATCGCTCCGCCTCGCCCGAGAGGCAAAGGGCTACACCGTGGCCCAATTGGCGGACATCACCCGCATGGCCCCTAAGACGGTGCAGGAGCTGGAGTCCGAGAACTTCTCGCACATAGCCGCGCCAATCTACGGACGCGGGTTCGTGAAGCTCTACTGCGAGGCAGTCGGGCTCGAGGCCAAGCCGTTCGTAAACGAGTTCATGGACATCTACAACGGCGTGCACGACGTCAGCATCAAGGAGAGGGACGTCCGCCCTGCGGAACCGCCGCCCGAACCGCCGGCACCCGAGCCCCCACCGGCCGCCAATGAGACTGAACCGGCGCCGGTGACCGCGCCGGAGCCGCCGCCGCTGGTCCTGGACTCCCCGAGGCTGTCCGCCGCCGCCACGCGGACTGAACCTCGGCCGTTCGCTTCGGAACAGCCGTCCGACGCCGCTCCCCTTTCGCGTTACGCCGCGCCCGTGCGGCAGGAAAGCGCGCAGCCTGCGCTCTCCCCGACAGTCTGGCGCGTCGGCGTGCTGGCCGCAGCCGGGCTGCTCGTCCTGTGGGCTCTCGCCATCGGGGTCCGCGCGCTCTACCGCGCAACCTCCGGAAATGCCGAGCCTCCGGCGGAGACGGCCGAAACCGTCGCCACCGAACCGGAGAAGCCGGCGCCAGCGCCTGCCGCGAAAGCGCCGGACACGGCCGCCAAGCCCGCTGAAGCGGCGAAGGAGCCCAGAACGCCGCAGAAGATCCCGTCGCTCTACATAGATTGAACAACAATGCAACAACTACAACAATCCAACTAGAAAGGAACAAAAGAAAATGGAAGTAGTAATCTGCAAGACAAAGGAAGAGGCGTCGAAGCTCGCCGCCGACATGGTCACCGCCCAGGTGAAAAAGAACCCGAAGACCGTGCTCGGCCTCGCCACCGGAGCGACGCCCGTCCTCATGTACAACGAGATGGCAAAGGCCGTAAAGGCGAAGAAGGTCAGCTACAAGCAGGTGAAGAGCTGGAACCTCGACGAATACGTCGGGCTCGCCGGCACCCACGACCAGAGCTACCGCTACTTCATGAACGAAAACCTGTTCAAGAAGATCGACATCCAGATTAAGAACACGCACGTCCTCAACGGCCTCGCAAAGGACCTCGACAAGGAGTGCGCCGCCTACGAAAGGCAGATCAAGGCGGCAGGCGGAATCGACCTTCAGGTGCTGGGCATCGGCTCCGACGGGCACATCGCGTTCAACGAGCCGGGAACTTCGCTCAAGAGCCGCACGAGCTGCGTCTACCTCACGCCGTCGACGATAAAGGACAACGCCAGGCTCTTCTTCAAGGGCAAGGAGAAGGAAGTCCCGACCCGTGCGCTCTCCATGGGCGTCGGCACGATATGCGAGGCGAAGAAGATCGTCCTGCTCGCGTTCGGCGAGAACAAGCAGAACGCCGTCAAGGGGTGCGTGGAAGGCCCGATGACGCAGTTCTGCACGGCATCAGCCCTGCAGGCCCACAACGACTGCTGGATATTCTGCGACGAAGCCGCAGCCAAGAAGCTGACGCTCAAGAAGTACTACGCCTGGCGTAGCGCCACCAAGCTCGGACTCTGACCATGGCTGCATACACCAGCTTCCTCTGCACCTCCTGCCGCACCGAGATACAGGCCTCGCCCGACATGGTCGGCCTTGAGACCGAGTGCCCGGCGTGCGGCGCGAAGATCTGCATACCGGCGCCGGATTCCGACGGAGTCATACGCCATGCGGCGGACGACGAGGACCCCGAGACGATCGAGGCCATGAAGTCCCGCACCATACGCATCGAGCTTGGCGACGGGGACCTGTAGGCAAGGAAAACACGGTTAATGAGCGGCAAGAAAATGCTCCGCGCCAGGCGCAAGAAGGGCAAGCGAAGCCGGTCGAGGCGGATTGCGCTTCGGATCGGCTTCGCCGTCCTCGCCATTCTCGCCGTCTGGGGCGTTGGCGCGGAGTGGTTCGTGCACCACCCCCGCCCTTGGCTCGACGTCCAGCGCGAAAAGCTGCCCGCTCTCGTCACCGCTCCCCTTCTCTGGCTCGGCAACCCGCTGGCGGACATTACGGACGCCGTCGGGTGGACAGGACACGACGCCGTCTACGAATACGACACCGAGGCCCCAGCGGGATCCACGATCTTCGCCGGCGCTCCCGTGCGCACAGGCGCCCCGGCGCCGGACGACATCAAGGTCGTTGACCGTGGCGAATTCATGTTCGGCTGGTCGGACAGGCTCCGCCACCCCGTCTGGTGCGCATACCACGTGACCAAGGACGCGAAATACACGATTCTGAAGCGTCCGGGGTTCGTGAAAGACCGTGCGATTCCCGCCGCCCCGACGTCCGCCGCCTACACGAAAAGCGGCTACGACCGCGGCCATCTCGCGCCTAACCACGCGATCGCATCGCGCTACGGCGAGGATGCGCAGAAGAAGACGTTCATGATGTCCAACGTCGCTCCACAGACGCCGGCGCTCAACCGCGGCGTCTGGCGCGACGTCGAACACCGCATAGCCGACTTCTGGACTGCCCGCTACGGCGAGATATGGGTCGTAGTCGGGTGCATATCGTCCGGCAACGAGGCGATCAGCGGCACCGGTATCGACGTTCCCACGGCATACTACCAGATCGTCATCGCACAGGAGGAAATGGACGTGCGCGCGCTCGCCGTTCTCTTTCCGCAGCATGTGCCATGGCGAGCCTGGGCCGCGCGTTACATCGTAACGATCGAAGAGCTTGAAAAGCTTACAGGCCTCGACTTCAACCCCGACCTCCCGGGCTTCATCCAGCGTCCGCTCGAATCGGACCTTCCGTCGCGCCTGTGGCCAATACGGACGCGCGACATCTTTCGCCTGATCGCCTTCTGGTTCAGCTAAGGCGCTACCAGACGAGCGCGCCGAGCGCATCGGACAGGAGCCTGCCGGCGTTTGCGTCGCGCTCCGGCGAAGACGTGGAGCCTAGCACGACGACTATCGCCCGCTTGCCGCCGCGACGGCCCGTAAGCACTATCGATGAGCCGCCCGCATCGATGTAGCCGGTCTTGAGGCCGTCTACGGCCTCCGTCCCGTCAGGATTCATCACCTTGAGCTTGTTCTTGACAAGCAGGTTGTTGTGGTTCACGAACTTCAGCGGCTTGCCGTCGCCGTCCTTGACCTCTCCGACCTTGACGGAAGTGTACTTGAACACCTGGGGCATCGTAACCAGCAGCCGCGCGAGCTTGACCTGGTCGCGGCATGTGGTTACGTTGAACGCCGCCGTAGCGTTCTGACGCTTCGGCGGAAGCCCGTTCGGATTGTAATAGCGCGTGTGAGTCATGCCGAGCGAAGCGGCTCGGGCGTTCATTCGCGCCACAAAGGCATCGAGAGAGCCCGCGGAATTCACGCCGAGCGCGATCGCCGCGTCGTTGGCGCTCTTGACCATAAGGGCCAAGAGCAGGTCGTCGACCGTCATCGACTGCCCTACGCGAAGACCTACCACGCTGGGCTCGCAACGGCATATCTCCGGAGTCGCCGTCACCCGCGTACTCAGCTCGTACTTGCCGGCCTTCACGTCCTCCAGCACGAGCAGCAGCGTCATCAGCTTGGTGACGCTGGCAGGGTAAGCCTCGCGGTCCGCGTTGTCCTCGAACAGCACCTTGCCGCTCGCCGCGTCCACCGACAAGGCCCCGACATACGGAGAGCGCCTGTGCGGCGACTGCTGTACGGCGCAGATCAGCAGCGAAGCTAGCAGTATGCGTATCACTTTACTGTCGTTCTGGTCACCTTCTGAAGCACCTTCCAGAGCGAAGCGGAATCATTCGCGTCCAGCACGGCGCGGCGGTTTACGTCCTTGGCGAAAGCCTTGGAAAGCCCGGACATCAGCCTCAGGTAGAACGCCGAGACGGCTACTGGAATCGCCGACAGGAAGATGAAGTTCACCGTCTCGCCATCCCAGTCGACGCCCTTGCGGGAAACGCCCAGCGCCAGCGTAAGGCCGCCGCCTTCGACGCCGCGCACGTGCGGGAACGCAAGCCCGCCCTCCATCGCCGTGGAGAGGACGCTTTCGCGCTCCATGGCGGCGGCGATCAGGCTGTCGGCGCTGGAAATGAACTTGGCGCTCTCCATTCTCTCCGCGAGGCGAGCTATCGCATCTTCGCGCGTCTCGGCGTCAAGGTCGGCTATCATCAGCTCCTCGGCGCTGAAGCGGGATATCCCGGTCTTCGGATTGTCGCGGTCCGGAGCCTCGGCGGTGTTCACCAGCGCATCATCGTCGGCGAAGAGTATGCGCCCGCAGCTGGAACAGGTCACAAGGTGCTGCGCTATGCGGACCTGCTGCCCGTGCGCGATCGGAACCTGCATGCCGCAGACGGCGCAGCAGTTGTTCGTCATCGCCGAGATGACGATGTGGTTCTTCTTGTAGAGGTTCTCGTATATGCCGGCGACCTGGGGCTCGAGCTTCTTCTGCAGCGCCGCGATGGAGTCGTTAAGCGAATCGAGGTGGCTGCCGTCCCCAGTCTGATAGTGCTCGTCGCGGGTCAGCACCAGCTCCTGAAGCTGGCGGAGTATGTTTATCTGGCTTTTCATCTATTGCCTTTCCGTGTATGTCCTGATCTTGTCAAGCGTCTCTGCCGACAGTATGTGCTCCATAAGGCAGGCGTCGCGGTCGGCGTTCTTGCGCGTGACGCCGAGCTTCATCAGGAAATCCCTTATCAGCGTGTGGCGGCCGAGCACGTGCTTGGCCACGCGGCTGCCCTTTGCCGTCAGCTCGATGTTGGCGTACGGCTCCTGAGTGACAAGCCCGAGCTTCTTTAGCTCGCGGACCGCCTTGACCACGGACGGCATCTTGACGGAGAGCATGCGGGCGACGTCACGCACCTGCGCCGGCTTCCCTTCCGCGATCCTCACGTAGATCGCCTCCAGGTAGTCCTCAAGGCTCTGTGTCATGGTTGCCATGTTTCGCCTCACTTTCCGAACGGGCTTGTCTTCTTCATGAGATGCGCGAACTTGAGCGCCTCTATCGAGTCCTCGATCTGAAGCGGGAACGGCGCAGCAGTCCGCACGGTGTCGTAGACATGCCGCCAGAACGCATCCGGTCCGTAGGGTTCTCCCGCAGGCAGGGCGACCTTCTCGGAAACGATCGGGAACGTCTCGTGAAGATCGACCATCGGCGGCGTCCTTACCGACGAGCGGCGCCGCGGGAACGAGAACGACGGGTCGATGGCAGTAAGCTCTCCCTCCGTGGCGTCCGGCGCGACACGGAACACGCCCCTCTCGCCACGGATCTCGAAGGACGGAGAACGCAGGCCCGGAAGACACCCGCCGTTGAACTCTATGTCGGCGGAAAGCTGGTCGCGGGTCTTCAGCATCAGGTGCGCGTAGTCTTCGGCGTCGCCGAGCGAAGCGAGGCGCTTGAGTTCGCTCCACATCTGCACCGGCGGCAGCGGCAGGAGCTTGAGCGTCTGGAGCACAAGGTCGGTCATCGCATAGTACGCTGCGCCTCCGCCGAGTCGCTTCACGCACTGCCAGTCGTCGCGGCGCACGAAGTCCTCGCGGCGGACGCGGACCTGATGCACGGGGCCGAGCCGGGGATCCGACATCATGGACTTCGCCAGCAGGAAGTCGGGCGCGAACAGGCCCCTCTGCATCACGATCAGCCGGTTGCGGGACTTCTGCGCCTGCCCGCGGAGCAGCTGCGCCTCATCGGGCGTAAGGGCCATCGGGGTTTCCAGCAGCGTCCAGATGCCCTTCTTGAGCGCCATCATGCCGTGCCGCACGTGATCGACGGTGCATGTGGCGATGTCCACAAGCTCGATGTCCGGCTCGTCAAGCATGTCAGCGAATTGCCGGAACATGCGGCAGTCGGGATAGTCTCTCGCGACGATGTCACGGCGGTCCTTTATGAGGTCGCATACCGCAACAACCTGGAAGAGCTCCGGGTGCCGGCGGAACACCGGGTAGTGGTCGGCGAACATCGAACGGCCAAGCCCCATCAGGGCCACGCGGATCGGCGGACGCTGGTAGTCAGCTGCGGTCATTCTTCACTATCTCCGTAATCGCGGCAAGGAACTGCGCGACGTCCTTGAACTGGCGGTAGACGCTGGCAAATCGTATGTAGGCGACCTCGTCGACCTTGTGCAACTCGCTCATCACGTATTCAGCGATCTGCGCCGAAGGCACCTCGTCGCCGTCGAGCCGCGCCACGACGCGGTCAATGATCGAGCGTATCTGCTCGTCGGATATCTTGCGCTTGCCGCAGGCCTGGCGTATCGCCCTGTCCAGCTTGGCGCGCTCGAACGTCTGCCGCGTGCCGTCGCGCTTGATCACCTGCAGTTCGTCTCGATCCACCTCCTCGTAAGTGGTGAAGCGATGCCCGCAGCCGGCGCATTCGCGGCGACGGCGGATTGCGGCGCCGTCGCGCGCACTGCGCGAATCCAGCACCCTGTCGTCGTCAACGCCGCACTTCGGACACTTCATGCCGCCTCCGCTATTTTCCGTTCGGGCACATCGTGCAGTGCCTGCAGTCCAGGTTTACGGGCAGAGGCGGCGGCGCACCGTGCCTGCGAGCGTTCCACTCGCCCAGTCGGTTGATGAGCGCCAGCAGCAGGCCGAGCGTCACGAACCCGCCAGCCGGCAGTATCGCCAGCGTGACAGGCCCGGGGTTCAGGCCCTTGAACGCAAGAGAGCCCCAGACGGTCAGCGACCCGGCCCCGCAAATCTCCCTCACGGCCGCCACCAGCGACAGCGCAAGCGTGAAGCCTATGCCGCTGCCAAGGCCATCGGCCAGTGAGTCAATCACGCCGTTGCGGCTTGCGAACGCCTCGGCGCGGCCGAGTATTATGCAGTTCACGACGATCAGCGGTATGAATATCCCGAGGCTTGCGGAGAGGTCAGGCAAATACGCCTTCATCAGGAGGTCTGTCGCCGTGACGAACGTCGCGATGATCACGATGTAGCACGGAATATGGACGGCGCCTGGAATCACGCGGCGGAGCGCGCTGACAAGCCCGTTGGAACAGACAAGCACGAACGTCGCCGCCAGGCCCATGCCGAGCGCGTTCTCAAGCGACGTGGTGACCGCAAGCGTCGGACAGAGCCCGAGCACCAGGCGAAACGTCGGGTTGTTCTTGAATATTCCATACCAGAATGCTGACCATGTTCTCATGCCCAGTATTATAACATCTAAAGCCAAAACTGACAAGTGTCCATGTCGCCACGCAACACGTCCTTTGTGCTATAATCCGTCCGTGCGAACGATACTGCATGTGGACATGGACGCCTTCTTCGCGTCCGTCGAGCTGCTGCACCATCCCGAATGGCGCGGACGCCCCCTTGTCGTCGGCTCTGGGCCGCACGAGCGAGGCGTCGTGTCCACCTGCTCCTACGAGGCCAGGAAGTTCGGCGTGCGCTCGGCCATGCCGTCCCGCACGGCGTATTCGCTCTGCCCGCAGGCCATATTCGTCAGCCCGAACATGAAGCTCTATTCAGAAGTCTCGGAACGCGCCTTCGAGGTCTTCGGACACTACACGCCGTTCGTCGAGGCCGTGTCCATCGACGAGGCATTCATGGACATCACAGGCTCGGTCCATCTGCACGGCACTGCGGAACGCCTCGGCGAAGCTCTGCGACACGAAGTCCACGAGACGTGCGGCGTCACCTGCTCCGTCGGCATAGCGCCCAACCGGCTTCTGGCCAAGATCGGCTCCGAGATGCACAAGCCCGACGGAATGACCGTGATGCCGTTCGACCCGGACGCAATCGCCGCGTTCCTCGCGCCGCGGCCGATCGGCGTCCTCTGGGGCATCGGACAACACACCGAAAAGCTCCTCAGACCCTACGGCATAGCGACCTGCGGCGACCTCCAGAGACTTCCAGAAACGCAGCTCGCAACAATCCTCGGCTCCGCGCACGCGGCGGCTGCGCTGCGCGAATATGCGTTCGGCCGTTCCGACGACACGGTGCACTGGGAACCGTCCGACGAAAAGTCCGTCAGCCGCGAACACACCTTCGACGCCGATGTGACCGACCGGCGCATCGTGCGGACGAAGCTCCTCGAACTCGTAGCGGACGTCGGGCACCGATTCCGTACCTCGCCGCGCTGGGCCCGCACGGCCCGCATCAAGCTCCGCGACTCCGCGTTCAACACCATCACCCGCCAGACACCGTTCGACGCGCCGGCCCGCGACGACTTCTCATTCCGCGCCAAGGCGCTGGAGCTGTTCGACCGCGAAAGGTTCGGCGCAGTGCGGCTCGTCGGCTTCGGCGTCAGCAACATTCAATTCACTCCGGACGCTGAAGGGCCCGCGCTGTTCGCAGATCCCAGCGACAAGCTGCGTGAAAAGCGCGAACGGCTCAGCGAGGCGCTGGACGGGCTGCGCGACCACGGCCTCTCCGTGTGATGACAGCCGCGCCGCCCGAAAAACGCAAGCGGGCGACAGCCATGCAGCCGTCGCCCGCCTGTTTCATTCGCCTTGTCGGCCTCTTACTTCTTCACGAGCTTGCGCACTGCCTTGTGCGAGCAGAAGGTGCGCTCGTTGTAGAGCTTCGCCCGGCGGGCGGTGCCCTTCTTGACGACCTTGATGGCCTCCAGCCAGGGGCTGTTGAACGGAAACAGCTTCTCGACGCGAACGCCGTAGGAGTCGCGGGATACGGTGAAGTTGCCGGCGATGTTCTTGCGCCCGTTGTCGACCGCGAGGACCTTGCCCTCGAAGTCCTGGATGCGGAACTTGTCGCCTTCCTTGATCTTGATCGAGACGCGGACGATGTCGCCGGCGCGGAACTCCGGGAAGTTCTTCCCGGCGAGCGCGGCCGTCTGCTCCGCGTTGATCTTGTCCAAAAGCTTGATGCCCATTGTATTAGCCCTCCTTCTTCGCGTCAGCCTTCGCCTTCGACTTGACGGCGTGGTGAGGCTTCAGCTCGGGGTTCCGCGCGCGGCGGATAAGCGAGGCGACAGTCGCGGAAGGCTGGGCGCCCTGCTTGAGCCAGCGATCGACGCGCTCAAGGTCGAGCTTGAAGTTGTTCTCCTTGATCTGGGTGTCGTACCACCCAAGAATCTCAAGGAACTTGCCGTCGCGCGGCGAACGCGCGTCCGCCGCGACAATGCGATATGTCGCGTGGTTGGTGCACCCCGTGCGACGCATTCTGATCTTTACCATGGTTCGTTCTTGCCCTTTCGGTGAATGAAACGGCGCGTAGTATACCATACTGCACCGACGAATGCAACGGGAAACAACACAAGCGAAAACTGGACAAGACCTCACGCCCGGGGGTGGTAGCGGCGGTGGACTTCGCCGAGCCGTTCCGTATCGACGTGTGTGTAAATCTGGGTCGTGCCGATGTCCGCATGGCCCAACAGCTCCTGTATGGCGCGAATGTCCGCGCCGTGGGCGAGCAGGTGCGACGCGAAGGAATGCCGCAGCACGTGCGGCGATATGCGCGACGGCGCGATTCCGACTGCGGCGGCGCGCTCGCGGATCACCTTGAAGATTCCCTGCCTCGTGAAAGGACGCCCGAGCCGCGTGAGGAACACATGCGTGCCTGAGGTGCTTCGCGCAAATGCGCTGCGCCCGGAATCGGCGTAGCGCCTGAGCGCCGCGCCCGCCGCGCCGCCGATCGGCACAAGCCTCTCCTTGCGTCCCTTGCCGAGTATGCGCAAAAGCTCGCCGTCGGCGACGATGTCGTCGAAAGACAGGGCGCAAGCCTCGCTGACGCGCAGCCCGCTGCCGTACATGACCTCCAGGAGCGCTCGGTCGCGCAGCGAGCGCGGATCGTCGCCGTCCACCGCTTCGATCATGGCGGAGACCTCGGTCTCGGAAAGGACGCGAGGCAACACTATCGCGCGCTTAGGGCTGTCGAGCAGGTCCGACGGGTCCTCGGATATGACCCTGCGCTCCTTCAGGTAGCGCATGAACATCCTGATCGCCGCCGTGCGCCTTGCTCGGGTCGATCCCTTGCGGCCCGCCCCGCGCTGGGCGGACAGGAAATCGACGATGTCGGCGCGGGAAACGGAAGCGGCGGCGACCACGTTCCGGCTCCGCAGGAATTCTGCGAACTGCCGAAGGTCGCCGCCGTAGGCCGCGCACGTATTGTCGCTCATTCCCCGCTCGAGCATAAGCGCGAGGAGGAACGAGTCGATTTCGGAGGCGAGCCTGTCCTGGCTCAGGCCTTGTTCACCTTGCCGTTCTTGATGCAGCGCGTGCAGACGCGCATGCGGCGAACGTTGCCCTTGGCGTCGGCCACGCGGACCGACTGCAGGTTAGGCAGGAAGCGGCGCTTGGTGATGCCGGTCGTGTGAAGACCGATGCCGCCCTTGTACTTCGGGGAGCCCTTGCGGACGACCACGTTGCCGACCGAGGGTCCCTTGCCGCAAATCTCGCAAACTCTGGACATTTCTGAATTCCTTTCGCCTGAGATTGATCAGTTGGCCTCGCCGGGCTGCCATTCGACGTTCGCGAAGGCGTTGTCGAACGCAGCGGAAAGCCCGCCAAGGTTCTCGCCACCGGCCGAGGACGCCGACTGCGATTCGGTGCCTTCGGCGGAAGTCTCGGACGCAAGCGCCTTGACCTCTTCTTCCGTCATGGACATCGCGCGGATCGACAGGCCGATGCGGCGCTCGCCACGGTCCACCTTGACGACGCGGGCCTCGACCTCCTGGCCGACCGCGAGCGCGTCCTTGACCTTCTCGACGCGCTGGTCGGAGATCTGCGAGATGTGCACGAGGCCGTCGACGCCGTCCTCCAGCTCGATGAACGCGCCGAACGAGGCGATCTTGGAGACCTTGCCCTTGACGACGGAGCCGACAGGGAACTTCTGGGCGATCTCGTCCCACGGATCGGTCTGAGCCTGCTTGAGGCCGAGAGAGATGCGCTGGTCCTTCGGGTTGACGTCGAGGACGACCGCCTCGACCTCCTGCCCCTTCTGGAGGCACTCGGACGGGTGGTTGATCTTGCGCGTCCAGCTCATGTCGCTGACGTGGATCATGCCGTCGATGCCCTCCTCGAGCTCGACGAACGCGCCGTACGCCGTGAAGTTGCGCACCTTGCCCTTGATCTTCGAGCCGACCGGGAAGCGCTCCTGAACCGTGTCCCACGGGTTCGCCTGCGTCTGGCGGATGCCGAGAGCGATCTTCTGGTTCTCCACGTCGACCGAGAGGACGACGACCTGGACCTCGTCGCCGACCGACAGCACGTCGGAGGCGCGAGCCACGCGCTTGGTCCAGCTGAACTCGCTGATGTGAACGAGACCCTCGATGCCGGGGGCGATCTCCACGAACGCGCCGTAGGCGGCGAGGTTCACGACCTTGCCGGAGACGCGCGCGCCGACAGGGAAGCGATCCTGGATCGAGTTCCACGGGTTCTCCGTCGTCTGCTTGAGGCCGAGCGAGATGCGCTCGCGGTCGCGGTCGACGTCGAGCACCATGACGTCCAGCTCCTGGCCGACCTTGAGCACTTCGCTCGGGTGCTTGACGCGACCCCAGCTCATGTCGGTTATGTGCAGGAGGCCGTCGATGCCGTCGAGGTCGACGAACGCTCCGAAATCGGTGATGTTCTTCACGCGGCCCTTGCGGACCTCGCCCTTCTGGAGGCTGGCGAGCAGCTCGGCCTTCTTCTCGGCAAGCTGGCCCTCTATGAGCTCGCGGCGCGAGACGATGAGGTTGCGTCGCTCGTTGGATATCTTTATGACCTTGAAGTCGAACGTCTGCCCGACATAGGGCTCGAGCTCCTTGACAGGCGCAACCTCGACCTGGCTGCCGGGCAGGAACGCCTCGACGTCGTCGATCTGAACGAGCAGGCCGCCGCGCACGGCGGACTTGATCGTGCCGGTCACGACGCAGCCTTCGACGTAGCGGTCGAGAATCTTCTCCCAGCGGATCTTGTCGTCGGCGGCCCGCTTCGAAAGGACCACCATGCCGGTCTTGTCGTTCTCCAGCTCGCGGAGCATGACGGTGACCTTGTCGCCGACCTTCACTTCCGCACCCTCTCCGAACTCGTCGATGCCTATGGTGCCGGTGGACTTGTAGCCTATGTCGACGAACACGTCGTCGCCCTTGATTGCGCTTACGGTGCCCTCGATGAGGCTGCCGTTCTTGAACTTGGACTCTTCCGAGGCGGCCAAAATCTCCGCCATGGCGGCGGACCTGGCCGCAGCCGGGGTCGGCTTGCGAATTGCCATCTTACTGTACTTTTTCTTTAGTTTGTTTCCGTTCGCGGGTTTCTGCCGCGTCCGCCCCGTCTTTGGGCGCGGAAATTGTAGTATATCAAAAAAACCGCCCTTCGCGCAAGGGCGTGCGCCAACCGCGCGGATTATGGTATAATATGACGATATGTTTTCCGCATGGTGCGGAAGGAGGTTACGACGATGTGCAAAGACTGTGCCGCGAGCGACCTGTCGAAGCTCGAACCCGTGTTCAAGGAGTTCGAGGGCGACGGGCATGCTCTCGTTACCATACTGCAGCGAGCGCAGGAGATATACGGCTACCTGCCCGCCGACGTCATCTACCGCATTGCGGAGCGCCAGGGCGTCTCCCCTGCGAAGGCGTTGGGCGTGGCCACGTTCTATTCGCAGTTCAGGCTCAAGCCGGTCGGCAAGAACCTCATACTCCTTTGCAAGGGCACGGCGTGCCACGTGAACGGCGCTGACTCCATCGCCGCCGCGCTCAAGGACGAGCTGGGCATCGAGGACGGCGGAACGACCGAAGACGGGCTCTTCTCGCTGAAGGAGGTCGCGTGCCTCGGCTGCTGCTCGCTCTCGCCGGTCATGATGATCAACGAAACGGCCTACGGCTCGCTGACGCCGCAGAAGGCCAGGGAAATCGTCCGCAAGATCGCGGCGGAAGGGACGGCGTCATGAGAATCGTCGTTGGAGAGGGAAGCTGCGGCCTCGCTGCAGGCGCAGGGAAGGTTCACGCGGCGCTGACCGCGCTTGGCGCCGACGTCGGCATCACCGGCTGCATCGGCATGTGCTACCTGGAGCCGATCGTCGACCTGTACGACGGCGACGCGCTCGCCGCCCGGCTCGTGAGGGTGCGGGACGAGGACGCGGAGCGGATCGCGGCGGCGGCATCGTCGGGCGACCTCGCCGGCGTCGCCGACCTCAGGATCTCGGCGGAGGACGAGGACTTCCTCGCCAAGCAGACGCGCATAGCGCTCAGGCACTGCGGCCTCATCGACCCGGAGTCGCTCGACGCCTACCGCGCTGCCGACGGCTACAAGGCCATAGCGAACGTCCTCGGCGTCGGCGGAGCGCCCGGACTCACGCCGGAGCAAGTCATCGAGGAGATCAAGGTCTCCGGCCTTGCGGGGCGCGGCGGCGCAGGCTTCCCGACGTGGTTCAAGTGGAACGCGGCGCGCAAGGCGGCCGGCGACGAGAAGTACCTCATCTGCAACGCCGACGAAGGCGACCCCGGCGCGTTCATGGACCGCGCCGTCATCGAGAGCGACCCGCACTCCCTCATCGAGGGAATGCTGATAGCGGCATACGCCATCGGCGCGGCACAGGCGTTCGTTTACGTGCGCGCGGAATACCCGCTCGCCATCGTCCGTCTCCAGAAGGCGATAAAAGACGCGGAGGCGGCCAACCTCCTGGGCGACAACATACTCGGAACCGGCTTCTCCTGCCGCCTGCGCATCAAGGCAGGCGCCGGCGCGTTCGTCTGCGGAGAGGAGACGGCTCTCATAGAGTCGCTGGAGGGCAGCCGCGGAATGCCGAGGCTGAAACCGCCCTTCCCGGCGGAGAAGGGATACACGGGCAAGCCGTCGAACATCAACAACGTCGAGACGTTCGCCAACGTCGCGTGGATCATGCTGAACGGCGGCGCGGCGTTCGCGGCGATGGGCACCGAGACCTCCAAGGGCACGAAAGTGTTCGCGCTGACCGGCAAGATCCGGCGCGGGGGGCTCGTCGAGGTGCCGATGGGGCTTACGCTCCGCGACGTCATATTCGGCATCGGCGGCGGAGTGCGCGACGGACGCAAGTTCAAGGCGGTGCAGATGGGCGGCCCGTCCGGCGGGTGCATACCGGAATCGCTCCTCGACACGCTCATCGACTACAAGGCACTGGGCGCGACCGGGGCGATCATGGGGTCCGGCGGCATGGTGGTGATGGACGACTCGACGTGCATGGTCAACATGGCGCGGTTCTTCCTCGACTTCACGGCCAAGGAAAGCTGCGGCAAGTGCGTGCCCTGCCGAATCGGCACGAAGCGCCTCCACGAGACGCTCGTGCGCATCACCGAGGGCAAGGGACGCGAAGGAGACGTCGAGCTTCTGGAGGAGCTGTGCAAGGGCATCAAGGACGGTGCGCTGTGCGGCCTCGGCCAGACCGCGCCTAACCCGGTGCTCACGACCATACGCTACTTCCGCGACGAGTACGACGCGCATATCCGCGAAAAGCGTTGCCCGGCGCACGAATGCGCCGCGCTGAAGAACTATTCCATCGACGCGGCGAAGTGCAAGGGCTGCACGGCGTGCGCACGGAAGTGTCCGGCAAAGGCGATTTCGGGCGTCTTGAAGGGACCGCACGCGATAGATGCCGCGAAGTGCATCAAGTGCGGCGCATGCGCGGCGACGTGCAAGTTCGGCGCCGTGACCGTGGGATAGCCTACTTGCCTTCCTTGCCGCCTTCCGACGGGAGCCCCTTCCTGGGGCGCGCCTTGAGAAAGATTCGCAGCGGCGCGCCCTCGAGGCCGAACCGTGCGCGAATGTTCTTCTCGATGAACGAGAGGTAGGCGGGCGTCACAAGCTTGGGATCGTTTACGAACAGGCGGATCGTCTGCGGGTTCATCGACACCTGAAGCCCGTAGTAGACCTTCAGCCGCTTGCCGCGTATCATCGGCGCGAGCGTCTTCTTCGTCGCCGTCTCGATGACACGGTTAAGCATTCCTGTCGGCAGGCGCTCCGACGCGCTGGCCGCCGCGCGGTCGATGGCGTCGACGGTGCGGCGTATGTTGTAGCCGGACGTGTTGGAG
This sequence comes from Kiritimatiellia bacterium, assembly GCA_017403825.1. Lineage (GTDB taxonomy): Bacteria > Verrucomicrobiota > Kiritimatiellia > RFP12 > UBA1067 > UBA1067. Next base: position 50,066 of record JAFRDO010000056.1, on the reverse strand, counting down.
CAGAATACCACCGGCGCGAAGTTCAGGAACGGCATCATCTGGCGCAGAGCCGGCAGGGCCTTCGTCTCCGTTATGCCGTCAGCCTGCGCGAGGTCCCACTTCTGGCAGAGGACGACACAGGCGCGATTCGCCGCGAGAATCTTGCCGGCTATCCGCTTGTCCTGCATGGTCGGGCCCATCTGCGCGTCTATGAGCAGCAGCACGACGTCGGCCTCCTCTATCGCCTGCTCGCTGCGGAAGAGGGAGAAGTTGTCCACCGAAGTCTTCGACATCTTCGTGTGCGGCTTCATGCCGGCCGTGTCGACGAGCATGTAGTGCCGCGCCTCGGGTCCGGAGCCGATCGTGAACGGAACCTCGACCGCGTCGCGCGTGGTGCCGGCGATTTCGCTGACGATGACGCGCGGCGCGTTGAGCAGGCGGTTGACGTAAGACGACTTGCCGACGTTCGGGCGCCCGACGACCGCCACGCGGAGAGGCCGCGCCGCCGACTCGTCCGCCTCGGCGGGCGGCAGGCGCGAAACGACCTGCCTCACAAGCTCCTCGACGCCCCGCCCGTGTTCGGCGGAAACGGCAAACACGGGAAGCCCGAAGTCCGCGAACTCCGCGGTGCGCACGTCGTCGGACGAAGTATCGCACTTGTTGGCCGCGATGAGGCACGGCACACCCGACGCCCTCACCCTTGAGATCACCTCTGCGTCAAGCGGCGTCACGCCGGCGCGGGCGTCTACGACAACCACGCAGACGGCGGAATCCTCGACAGCCAGCGCAGCCTGGCTGCGGGTCTCCTCGTCGAGCGGGTCGCCGGTGACGCGCCGGTCGAAGGCTATGCCGCCGGTGTCCACGAGCATCAGGCGCCGCCCGCCCAGCTCCACCTCGCGCGTGACGCGGTCGCGCGTGACGCCGGGCTGGTCGAATACGATCGCCACGCGCTTGCGCACGAGGCGGTTGAAAAGCGCGCTCTTGCCCGTGTTCGGGCGCCCGACTAGCGAAACCACGTTCATCGCCGCGTATTATAGCACAGCGACGTCAGCACCGCAATTCGCGACGCGACGGTCCCGTCAGTCCAGCTCAATCAACGCAAACGAATCTGGCATCAGCGAAAACATCGCCGAGCCGTCCGGCTGATGGATCAACGGCACCTCCGTATAGGTGCGAACGGCATCTGTAATGTGACAACGCGCCTTTGCAAGCGAACGACCGGGAACACGTAGAACGACAGTGCCGGTGTCCGTAACATCATTGCTTGCCGCATAGCGCACCACAAACACCGCCAAGGAGTCGCCCTCGCCCTTCGCCGCAGCTGCGCGGAACTGTCCATCGGACTTCTCCTTCGTCGCCGCCGGGAATACAACGCCTGTCGCCGCGTCCGACTTTACGCCGCGCCCTTCCTTCACGACAGCGGAAACCTGACTGCCGCGATCCACCATCTTCGACCAGGCATAGAACGGATAGTATCCCTTCAGCGGCCAATACGTCGTGGCGTCAAACAGGTTGTTCATGCTGCAGCCAAGCCGTGCATCGTAGAACATCAGCATGTCGAGCGGCACGGACTGGCAGTCCACCATCGCCGCAGCGATGAACGCCGCGCCCTTCTGGTTGAAGCGCCCCGCCTCCACCTCAAGGGAATGCACGAAATCGTCACCCCACCCTTTTACGTAGTTCCACTCGTTCAATATGGACTCCGCCTTCCCGAATCCGGCATCGTCCATCATCTTGCGTATGCGCACGGCTTTCTCGGACAGCCTGCGCGAATCTACGGCATACACGTGCCACGAGAAAAAGTCCAGCGGCACCTTGTTGTCGCGGCAGTATGCGAGGAACCGTGCGCCCCAGTCCTCGCGTCCGCAGAGCGCGGGACCGCCGATCTTGAGATGCGGGAACATCCCTTTCAAGTGCTTCGCCGCCGTCTCGTAGAACTCGAAGAAGTTCGTCACGGTGCCGCCCCAGCAGCGCGGGTTCTTCGGCAGCCCCACATCGGCAACGTCAAGGTCTGGTTCGTTCCAGATTTCCCAGTACACGATGTTGAACTGGTTGGACCAGGCGACGTTGACGGTCGTGTACGCCTCGTCCGCGCCCCACGCCCAGCCCTCGTTGTAGTGGCGGATCACGTGCTCGCAAATGCGCGCCCACTTCGCGTAGTCCTTCGGAGGCAGAACTCCGTACTTCTTCGGACCGTGCTCTATCTTCTGCCCGAGCCGGAAGAACACCGCCGTCCCCGCGCGGCGAATCGTGTCGAGATAGTGGTCGGTGCAGACGAAATCGTAGCTCTTAGGATCGTTCTCGTCCGCATCGAAATCGGGGAAGATCGCGTCGATGTCCACGATGTGCGGCCCACCATAGCTTGAGCAGTAGTTGGCGTCGTGAGTGCGGGCGAACGGGATGCGAGCGGCGCGGTACGTCTCGAAGTTGCCACGCTTCTGGTCTCCGCCGGGCTTTGTGACGCTTGGCCCGTTGTTCACGGCATGCATCGGCTTCACCGGCCCCAGCACAGTGCCGACATCGACCGAGATTTCCGCCGTTGCCATAGGCTCGGCGGCATACAACGCGCCAAGTGAAACCATGGCGACGCAGCCCGACAACACAATTATCTTATTCATCATTTTCCCTTCCCCAGCATCGGGAACGGCATAATTATACCAAAAATCGAGATTGTGCTAGTCAACTTAACGGAGGATAATCATCATGCCTGGAGCGATTTCGACTTTGATGTTGTCGAACAGCAGCGCGTCTGGATCCTCCGCATTCCATGCAGAATATCCCGGCGCACCAAAACCAGACAATGCAAAGCCTGAAATGCCTTTGACTGGCCTACCATTCCTATAGGCGAGATTGGTAAACTCCTCAACAAGCGTACCGTTGCGGGATGTCGCCCCGGGATGGGTCGTGCCCATATCGTAGAGCTTCACGGAATATGTTGCCGCATCAAGCGGAGCCGACACGCAGAACCGATACCAGTGCGTCGTGTCAAGCGCCTCGCCAGTCTGATTTGCATTTCCAGACCTTAGATATGGAACCGCGCCGACATACAGGCCGCATGCATCAGCCATCTTTGCCGCGCTTTCCATACCGAACTCGACGCAGGCATGTGTGATAAACGAATCCGATCCGTTTCTGTTACCCTGAAGAAACACGTCATCGCCAAGAATGACGCCTGCGCCCTGATACACGTCCCATTGCCAGCGAGCAGGCGGGCGTACGTCCACGCGAAACCGCAGAATGCCACCGGTGACAGTCTTGCCAAACGGATGAAACACATAGGCGTGTGAGTCAGGATCGACGACGGCGAGTGCTGGATTCGCCGCCGCCTGGACGAATGCGCCAGCCGTGCCGTTGTTGCGCCGTACCCAGCCATCCACACCGCTGTCGATGCGGTCGATGATCGGTGCCACGTCCGTCCGAGCGACATCCACCAAACGCTGCCGCGTGGCGAAGTCGTTGGAATAGACGAGCGTTTCCTGCGCCGTGGCCGCGCCCTTCCATATCTTGATGTTGTCGAAGAGAATCGCAGTGTCGGTCGTTGTCCCGGGCGCATAGCCAAGCAGTGCAAACGCGCCGATGGAGCGGACTTCCTTGCTAAACGGCTGGCCGCTCACCGAAAAGACCGGCGTCGCCTCGGTCACGCCATCAACTATGTGGTAGAGTGCGTAGTCGTACGTCTGCGCGTCGATGTCGGCAATCCGCACAAGACGATACCAATTGCTAGGCGTGCAATCGACGCTGCCATATTGTGTTCCTGCGCTCGTGTTGTAGCATGGAAGGAATTCTGTGTTCGAATTGCCGCCCACGCCGACAGAACCAACACGATTGTTGGCGAAGTCGTAGTAAAGCGTGGACGCAAAGGATTCTGCGCCCATGTCAACTATCGCCAAACGCGCCACGTCCCAATGCCACTGATCGGGGAGACGCACGTCGGCGGACATTTTGACCTTGCCGCTTGTGATGTTTTGACCAAGGGGTTGCGACACGCAGACGAATTCGGGTCCAGACAGTCTGAGCACATTGCCAAAGTTTGAGTCGCCAAAATCGATTACATGCGCACCGCCTGTCCCCCAGTCGTTTATGCGCCGCCAGTTGTCGATGCCGAGCGGCTGCGGCTCTATGTCCTTAAGATCGGTGTTTGAATCAGGGACGATCTTCGTACCCTGAATGTAGGATTTGAAGGTGTCATACGCGACAGCCGAACCATCGTAAGAGCCTGTCGCCACGCCGGGTGGCGTCAGTGTACGGTATCTACGGACGGCAAAGTCGTTTTCGTAGCAACTCTGGAACGTGTCCGTGCCTGGAGCCTTCCATGCAACGGAAATGTTGTCAACGCAGACGGCGTCGTTAACAGCACCGTAGTCGGCTAAAGTATTCCAGAATTCCAAGCCAAGACCGGTAATCGGACCACTCTCAGATGTAACAGGGCGATAGAACCTCTTGCCTGTTAACGAGCCGACATGCGTGCCCACCGTATCGAAAGTTGGATTGCCTACCCCGAGATTGCTAGCTGAGCATGAAACGGTCTTTGCGTCAAGATCGATTTCCGCCACAAAACGGCACCAATTCCGCCCCAATATGTCGCCGGAGATGTAGTCGCCATCCCCACCTGTCGTCGTTCCATCTCCAAACAAGAGAAGAGGAATGGAACCACCGTACCCGTCAACCCATTGGACGCCGAACCCGGCTGGCGCAGAGTATGACGTGCCGCCCCAATTGAGGCTGTTCATATCCGTCCTGCAAAGCGGCAGTAGGCGAACAGATGCGAATTTGCCGGATTCGGTTGGCGCGCGCATGTCCACTGAAATGCGCAAGACGCCATTGGAAAACTCATTGAAAAGCGGATGCGTGGCCATGGTCCTGCGTGTGTAGGGTGCGCCATATGTCGTCATGAACGGATTCGTAGCATCGCCTTCCGGCACTTGCTCAACGCTGTTTATCTCCACAAACGGTTCCGCCATTACGAAACTCCAATCACCGCTAGCGGTGATTTTTGCGAGCGCCCAGCCATCCTGAATTTTGTCACTTGCTTCATACGGGGTCGAAGGACCTATCCAGCTGCTATCATCATAGTAGCGAGCAAGCTGCCCAACATGATAGGGCATTTCGTACCAATCGGTTGTCGGAATGGCGCCAACGCTCGTACGCGTCGAGAAGTCATTCTCGTAGATGACCTCGCCGTACGCAAGTGGCGCGATCAGCGAAGCCGCCGTACAGATTGTCAACAGTTTGTTCATTTTCTTTTTCACTTTCGTTTCTAAGGAATTACGGAAATGCCGATATTTAAGCCATAGATGGTGGCAATCTTATCAAATGCGTTATTCTGAACGCAAGGCATAAAACCCTATTTTGCGCAAGACGAATATCCCATTTTACGCAACATATGATATACTATGCGCCATGAACTTCAAAGATCGATGCAGCGTCTTGGCTGTGTGCTCACTGGACACGTGTACAGGGCGGGAACTTTTCTCCGGCATCCTTGATGAAATGTCCAATACGAGCCATTGGGCTCTGAGTGCCGTCCGTCCCGGAACATACTTCACAAGCAAGGAACTTGTGAATGAATTCGGCAAGACATACGACGGTTTCATACTGTCGATGCCAGGAACCGACGAGGTGATGGAGAAAGTAGTCAAATCGCGAATCCCGACGGTTCTCGCCAATATAACCGACCGACGGCTATCCGCCCGCTGCAATGCAATCGCAAATGTCTGGACCGACAATGCAGACATCGGACGCCGTGCAGCCAAGCACCTCATTGAACGCGGCGACTACAAATCGGCCGGATTCGTCCACGAGAGAGACGATCAGTACCTTCCCAAGGACTTCCTGTTCTATTCAATCGAACGCATGATGGCCTTCCGCCAGACCATGAAGCGCGACGGCGGCTGCGAAACATCCGTGTTCCCAGACAAGACCAGTCCTGCGCCGCTCTCGCCAAAAGACTTCTTCGAGCAGCTAAGGACATGGATACGCGCCCTGCCAAAGCCCGCCGCCGTCATGGCCGCATCCGACATGTGCGCGGCGGACGTCATCAACGCCTGCAAAGCAGAATGCATTCCCGTCCCCTCGCAGGTTTCAGTCATTGGCGTGGACTATGACATCTCGCAGCATGCCAAGTGCGGCATGAGCATATCAAGTGTCATCCCGAACTTGCGGATGATGGGGCGGCAGGTCGTTAAGGAACTGGACTTCCTCTTCAAGCATCCAAAATGGAAAGGCCGTCCGCACGAAGTCCTCATACCGGCAAAGGACGTGTTCGCCGGCGAATCGACGGCGCGATCGGTGCCCGCTACGCACCTTGTGAACATCGCGCTTGAGTTTATCTCCGCAAACTGCACGAAAGACCTCACGCCAAGCGACGTCATTGCCCACCTTGGTTGCTCGCGGCGACTGGCGGAGCTGCGCTTCTCGCAAGTCTCGCACACGACGATACACAAGGCCATCAGCAACGCGCGGCTGAACGAAGTCCAGCGGCGGATTCGCCACGGCGAAAGCGTGAGCAACATCGTCAAGGCAATGCACTTCGCCTCCGCCAAGCAGCTCTACCAGATGTACAAGCGCCACTTCGGCCACACCACCCGCCAACCCGACATATAACAGACAAGCAACAAAGCCGAAGGCGCTCATTCCAACCAAAACCACCACCCTGCCGCCTCCATAATCTCCCGCTACACAAGCCATCGCCCGCCAGCCAAACCGACATATAACTCAAACCACAATTTCACGTCCCTCAAAGTTAATCCAGTATGGACGTGAAATCGCACAATCAAATATTTCACGTCCACCGATGGCATCTCAATCACAAGACGTCGATGTGGACTAGTCCCCGAAAAATCCAACCATAGTGCCTACTTTCAAAAGGACTTCAGGACCTTCGCCAATACGCTTTCACAGTATTCACACTGCGTGCATTCGCGCGGACAGGACGACGCTCGGTCGAACCAGTCAGGAGGAAACGCCGCGTTGTCGATAAACTGCGGAAAGAACGCCGGAGAGAATCCAGGTTCGAAAAGGTCCAGAAGATTCCCTTCGAACGCGCCGCGCTCGTATGCCGATATCACCATGTCGGGATTCGCATGCTGGCGCGTAGCAAGCTTGACGACGTCAACAAGGCCTTCGTAGCGGTGCAGGTCCTCGGGGCGTATCCATGTCGATTTCAGTATCTCGGCAAAGTTCGCGGAGTCTCTGTACATGGTCCAGCACAAGTGGGGGCACCACCCATCCACGTTCTTCGCCTTCATCGCATCGTCCGAATGCGCAATCAAGTTGTCATGATACGTCTGCCACGGACAGTTCCTGAGGCAACCTGAGTTCGCAAGTATGCAGATTTTCTTTCCGTTCGCGTGGCACCAGTCCGAAAAGAGCTTCACCGTGTCGAGATTGCGCTGCACGTCGCGGCCGAGATAATACGAGTCGAAAAGCTGCGCGAGATATCGAAACGCCTGCAGCGTCGTAAGCCGCATGTTCACGGAGGCACGCACCTCGATTTCGGGGAATGTCCCCTTGAGGACGTGCGCGACGAACGGAGAAGACGTCGTGCATATCTCGGGACGGCACTCCCACGAATCGAGTTTTTCGACGATGTCCACGATGCGGCTCTTTAGCGCAACGCTCATGGCCTCGCCGCCATAGCAGTTGGCGTTCAGGAGAAGGTCAAGCTTGACGCCAGCATTCCTCAGCCGCGTCAGGTCGCGACGCAAAGCCGCCTCAAGCTCGTCGGGATCGCCCTCCTCCTCGAAGCCGAGCTTGGGACGACCCGAAGGCTCGTCAACCCATGGGAAATAGACTTCTCGGACAGAAGGATGCCGCAACGCAATCTCAGCGAACGGCGCGCCGTCCGCGAAATGCTGGTATCCCGCTGCAAGAGGCATCATCGCATCACCTCGTCGCGACAGTCACGACGGCATACATCCCGAACTTGGGAAGCGCTCCATCCGGTCCGACCTTCACTTTCGTCGGCCGTTCGCAAAGCGGCTCCTCAAACTCAGCGCTTTCGCCGTGCGTGAGGAGAAGCCGAGCGCCGTCAACCTGCATTTCGGGAGCGTAGTTCACGAGATGCACGACGACATTGCCTTGATCAAGGCGACGATACTCTGCGAAGACGTGGGGAGGTAGGCCCTCGAACCGGATTGGCGGCACCCAGCCCGCCTTTGCGAGGTCGTCAATCAGAGCCTTGCCGCCGTCCGCAGGCGGATCCACGGAATAGCGCCAGTTGAGGTCCGCGCCGGCTATCAGATCGGCCGACTCGCGCAGCACGACATTCGGCAAGCCTGCCAGCCGTGGGATAAAGCCGTTGACACGCCGCTGCGCGTTCCAGTCGTCGTAGCGCCCTGAGTCCCCGGTGACGACGAGCCGCCCACCCTTCTTCGCCCATTCCACAAGGAACTCTATTTGTGCGTCAGAAAGCGAGACGAGACCGGGAACGACGATCACATCCGTCCCCTCGGGCACGACGATTGGCTCGCCGGGATACGCCACGAGATAGCCGTACGGAACGTGGTTGCGCAGGAATATCTCCTCGGCCGCCGCCACGCCCTGGTGCGTAGCCTCGGAAAAAAGCACCTCCCTTTCAGGATAGAAGATGCGCACCGGGTGCATCGTAGGCGACGAAAGCTCGGCTCGGTGCGATGCGGAGAACTTGTCGAACGCGGCGTGCTGGCGCTTTCTACTCTCGAATACGGCCTTGTTCAGGAAACCCGGCTCGGGCGAGGGCACCATGATCGTACGGTCGGTCGGCACGCCGCCGAACACGACATCCTCGACCATCGGCATGAGGAACTTAGCCTCTCGTTCGGGAATGATCGTGCTGTCGGTGTCGCACAGGGCGACGATGCGCTGTCCGAGATCCTGCGCGAACTTCAGGTCGCGAACGCGGTTGTAGATGCGACCGTCCTTCACTTCGGGGAAGTTCGTGTTCTGCATTATTATGAAGTCAAACGCCCTGCAAAGCTCGGACATGTTCTGGGCCAAGTCCAGAAACCGCGCGCGACTGCGGTACGGCGACGGATTGCCGGAGACTATCGCATCGTGCTTTACGGACTTGATATGCGCCCGGAAGCGGGACATCACACCGTTCATCGTCTCGCATCTCCAGAGTGCCCATGCCTGGAAGACTGGATCCTTTGCCTCAAGGTGGCACATCCGGCTGCGGCTTATTCTCGGCAGCAAGGCGGACGAGGCGTCGGCGAAGCCGAACCTGCGCAGGCGCTCGTCCTCCGGGATTTTTGCAAGCCATTCACGAAAGGTCTTCTCGCAACGGGCGCAATAGCATGGATAGTCGAACACGTTGTCGAACATGATGCCGTCGAAGCCGCCGTCAGTGAGGGCGATTGTACACATGCGCTTGATGTACTCCTCCCACTCGCGGCAGTTCAGGCATGGCGTCCAGCGGAAGTACTGCCCACCCCACAGGTTCTTGTTGCCCTGCCAGTCAACGGTCGCCCAGTCGTCTATCGTGGGAATCTCCCGTCTCATGAATTCTGGGTACAGCGTGCAGAACTGGACGTATGCGAGGGCATTCACTCCATGTGCGTGGCAGTTCCTGACGAACTTCTGAACATTCGGGAAGTCGCCCTTCTCCATTTCCCAGCCCATGCCCTTGTAAAAGCGCGAGTGGAGAAAGTTGAGCCCCACTTCCTCCATTTTCTCGGGCGCATGCTCGTCGAACCAGTCAAGCCAGTCCTTCACCCACAGCGCGTTGCCGTCTATGCTGCCGGTGCAGTGGCTGCCGACCCTGCGGTACATCGTGTATGGCTCGTGCGCACCGAACGTCCAGCGCGTCGTCACGGGATCGATGTTTAGCGCGGCGGCAAGTATCAAAACTGTTGTCATATGATTTTCCTGTTGGTGTGGATCGCAAATTGAGCTGTATTATACAGAAATCCGCCGATTCAGGCAACGACCAATCGCCCTTGACATATATATCGCAATTCTTTATAATGTCAGACATATCCGCGCCTCAATGCGTCCATCGCCTTTTCGCGCACCGGCCAGCGGTTGATCCTGGAGGACGACGAAATATCCGTTCCTTCGTGCGACAACGCTTCCGGAATCCGAATGGTACGAGTTGGACGTCATATCCTGCGCAGCGCCCAACCTTCGCGAGCATTCGAGCAACCGGATGAACGGCGGCGACGGCGACAGGCGCATCGAACTTTCTGCGGACGAACTCTACGCGATCCACAAACGCCGCCTCACGCGCATCCTTGACATTGCGGCAGCGAACGAAGAGGAGGCCCTGATACTCGGTGCGTTCAGGTGCGGCGCGTTCCGCAACGACCCGAACATCGTATCCGCCGCCGCCGGCGACGTCGTGCCGCATTACCGCACCCGCTTCAAGGTCATCGAGTTCGCCGTCTTTTGCCCTCCCGGCAACACGCGAAACTACGATGCGTTCAAGCGCACCCGCGACAAGTCCAACATCCCCGATATTCTGGCGAAGGTGTGAGCAGTTTACTCTTGAGGACCGTATTCAATCTGGAACCAGGTGCGGTAGAAGTTGGCCCGAGTCCATGTATTTCCAGCGGAAGCGTAGTCGCAGAAGAACACGGTCGAAGGATTGCTCGCCTCAGGATTTTCCGTGTGCGAGCCGATGGGAAGCGTCGCTGAGAAAGCCATCCATACGTCATCCGATGGAGTTCGTACCGCCGCGAATGTCGGCATCACCTGTCCGTCCCTAATCCCGCTCCTAAAAGGCTCCGTCAAATCTCCGTCGGCAAAGCGGCTGTCGCGGGCGAGTAGCACCGGCCCTCGCGTAAATGCTACATGGTGGCCGAGCGTGTGCGCCACAACGGGCATGTCAAACTTGACCTCCATGATGTCGCCGAACTGCCAGTCGCGTTCAACCGTGAAATAGCTCCCTGCCGTAACACCGTCCAACGCCTTGCCGTTCAACTTTACTTCCGTCTTTGCGCTCCATGTGGGAATGCGGAAGCGAACAGGTACCGCCCCGGCCGTATGGCTGACAATTCTGACATAATCTGTCCGAGGATAAAGTGAATACATGTCGAAAGCGACCTTGCGTCCGCCCGAAAGCTCACCTTTCACGAGCGCAGACGAATAGAAGTTGAATGTCACCACGTCGCCACGTGTCGCGAAAAGCTTCTTCAGGAAGCAGAGGAAGCCACGCGGTCCGTTCGACGTGCAGCAGTCGGTATGCATGAAACAGTGGTTCATACCGTGCCAGCGATTGCCGGTTAGTGGAGTGTATGCGGCGAACTCGCCACCGTCCGAGCGAAGCGCACCAAGGTAGGCGTTGTAGAAAGTGCGTTCAATCTGATCTGCCCACCTCGCGTCGTCCGTAATCTCAAGAAGCTTCTCGCAGAAACGCATCCAAGTCGTCGTCACGCACGTCTCTTGAAGGTGTATGTACGGAAGATGCTGCTTTTTCGCACCGTGGAACCACGCCTCCGAGCAAGCGCAGCCGCCGGCCAGATTGATCTCCTCCTTGATTATGTCGTTGCCAGTCTTGACTGCCGCCTCAAAGAGGTCCTTCCTTCCTGTCACCCCGTAGTATTCGAGAAATCCCTGATAGCAACTCATCATCTCGTACGACTTCCAACGATTGTGTTTCATCACATAATCGCCAGATTTCTCGGGCGTGTTGCCGTAACCGTTACGGTCGGCCACCGAAACGCCCTTCAACGCCAGATCGAGCAGGCGCGGTCCAGCCTCCGGCTCGGTCATTCCCTTGACAAGATACGTGGCAAAGTCAAGATACTTCTTGTCGTTGGTACGCCTGTAGAGCCATATCACCGGCTCAAGTATGGACGAACTGGCGTAGCCGGCCCAATTACCTGTCTGCCACAACTCACGCCCACGCCGCCCGTTCGGCCCGATTTCCGCAATCACATAGTCGCAAAGCTTCCGACAAGCTTCAAGAGCGCACTGCGCTCTGTCTTTTTTACATTTGACATTTTCACTTTTGTATTCCCAATCATAGTAATGCAACAACCCCATCATAGTGTACTTCATTCCCCAGACATCCCAGCCCTCGCCACACCGCAGCTCGTCGGGGTAGTTTCCGATATAGCCGTTCTTCTCTTGAGAAGAGAGAATTCGCTCGATACCTCTCTCGATTGAATCCTCAAGCGAAGCACCGCCCCCACCGTTCCAGTTTACATTCGACACATACCGCAAATACGGGACGGAGGAATGCATCCACTTGCCCCAAAACTCCGTCTGCCACCAGCCATTGCGCTCGGTCTTCTCCTTGAATGGCGCGGTGATATAATCGACATCCCGTGCGGCGACATGCCGTTCAATCATCATATCCAGCCGTTCACCTATATACCCCTTGAGCCGCACGTCACCGATATTGCCGAGAGAATCACCAAACGCGGCAAACGCGACAGCCACTGAGAATATGACCACCTTCCCCTTGATCTTAGCACCCATTTTTGACTACCTTTCTGTTGTTGAATATCTCTTTTTAAAAACAAAGAACATTATGCCAGAAACTTTCCACCCACGATACGAATAAATCAAATTTTTTAATCCTCTATATTTATAAGCCGGCCTCAATCAGCAGATTGATAACTAAAGCGTCTGCGGCCATGCAATTGTACCAATCGCCGCCATGCGGCATGCGAACGGCTCCTGCAAGCGGATTGTCATCGCCAGCCTCTGGAATCCAATATGTCCTGATTCTTCCTGACTCATCCTGATTGTTTACCATCGAATCGCCAAGAGCACGTGCCTTGGCAAGGTCGAGCGTACGGCCCTCCGCCCGATATAACGCTAAATACGTACGAATGAGCTTCGCTGCAGAGGCGTCAATAGGCGAATAGCACGAATACTGCTCAAGCACCGCCGGTGTGCGCCAACAGCGGAACGGATATGTCGTCGTCCAAAGTCCGGTTCCTTCGCCCCGGCAAGGTGCACGCCACATCACAAACTGGTCTTCAGCATAACGAAGAATATCGCGCGCCTGCTCAAGCCGACGGCGATCACCAGGAAAACGTTTAAGGAGATAAATGGCCGTCTCGCAGGCGTTGTGCTTCGTGAGGTTCTGATAGCGACGCGCCGACGGATTGATGTCCTCGAACTGTCCTTCCCAGTTCCAGTCGGCAAGCGGCCCGCGATCAATAAAGGCAAATGCCCGATCCGCCGCCGCACGATATGCGGCATCGCCGGTCGCGACATGGATATCCTCAAGGAAATCAATGACACTTGTTGGGACAAGACGGTTTCCAGATACCGGTGTACCATCCTTCTCATTCATCTTGAGAAACCACGTGCCATCCTTGTCCTGCAGACGGAGATATGTCTTGCCTATCTTTACGGCTGCATCGAACAAATCCCTATCCTTCGTAACAGCATACATGGCCAAAAATGCGCTGCCGGCATCTGCAGGATAGATGAGCATGTGCTGCCCGCCAAAGTCGTCAGCTCGCTGCCCCCTGCTGGCATACGTGGCTGTGAAGCCCGCAAGCGGACTGGCGTCCGGCGCACGCGTACTTAGCAGATAATCCGCAGATATCCGCGCTATCTTCAGCGCCCTTTCGCGACGTTCCGGAAATGCCTTGGCCACACACAACATCGTATGGATGACGGCTGACTGCATCTTCGAAGGGTAGCTGGTGAAATTGGTTTCCTTCGACACATCCGGTTCGCCATGCTCTTCGAGATATGCAAGGTCCGGCCAACGGAACAAATAGTCGAGCACGAGCTTGTAGGCATCGCGGTATGTGCGCCTTGCCGGACGATACTGCACAGGATCGAACGGTGCGGCGCGCCAGAAACGCCGCCGCCCAGCCTCTCCCATTTCCTTCCCATCAGCACCAATCGCCTTACAAGTGACAGTGACCACGCCCACAGGAAGGTCGAACCATATCGGTGCGATAGAAACCGTAGGTTCGGACGCCGTGAATCCGTGTGCGGCATGGATGTCGTCAAACGCAGTGAATCGATAGTTGGCCGCGCCAGGCACACGCTTGAATTCAAACGACGGCGGGTAGATGAACAGTTGGGCTCTTTCATTCCAGAACGAGCTACCGTTGCGTCCGCCAGGACGTACCTCGTGGCGAAGATCTTCAAGGTTTTCCGCCATCAGCGCGTAGTAGTCTCTAACGGCCTGAGGCATTGAGGCGACAGGGCGAAACGCAGGTGCGGGACCTGCAGACAGAATCTTCTCTTCCAGCATCTTGCCTCGTTCGGCAAGATCCGAATAGCCGTAGAAACTGCCCGCCAGATGGTAGAGACTTGCACACGCAAACTCCACGCCACGATCTCCACCTTCCAGACCCCTGACCGCCCAATCGGAAAGGCCAACGTAATGTCCGTCACGGTCACGGCGCCAGTCGAGCGCAGCAAGAAGCCGCACCGTGCGGCATCTATCCGCCTCGCCATCGCTCTCGTGGCAGATGCTGGCACGCTCCAAGCGCGTCAACGCCTCCAAAACGCCAAAGTTGAAATCAATTGGATCGTTCGGATCGTAACGTGGTAACGCCAGAGCATCAGTGCAGAACATAACGCCTGCCGCAAACACGAACGCGGCGGCGAACGGTGACCTGGCAATATGACGCTGTCTCAATGGATTCTCCTTCATGAAGTACGATTTCTCGGCAACGGTTTCAAAGTCGTGTTCAACGCACGGAAGCAGGAGAGACAACTATTAACACACCTGCGCAGGATTCGAGGTTGAATACCTTGTTGCCATCATCACCCGTGCCAAGCGCAATATTACCAGACCATCCATGCACCTTGGCAGAGAATCCCTCCGCGAGAGCGAAGCGCACGGAGCGCGTCTTGTGAGCCTCATCAAACGGATCATCCGCCGCCAACACGAAATACGCGCGATCAGCGCAGCCCTCCTTGCGCGCAACCATAGCACCCACGACGAGCCTGTCTCCATCCAACGCACGTAGATTGCGCATGAAACCGTCATCGAGCGCTTCGACCGGTTTCTCATCTTCAGACAGCTTCAGGTCTTCGCAATTCTGCGGAAACCCAACGAAATACGTAGCGACATTGCGAAAGCGCATGTATTCAGGCGAGAGCCTCTTCAGTTCAGCATTCACCTTCTTGACCTTCTCATACTGCTGGGTTTTGCGCCCTTTGGCGTCAATCACAAAGTTCTTCCACCAGCCTGCCGTCCAGCAAGCCCACGCGATCGACTCACCGCCAAAGGCCATCGTGGCGAATCCCTGGAAACGCAACATGTTCTCGCTCACCCAGAAATTCTCCCTGCTCGAATTCACTTGACCGATGAAACGCAACGTACGACCAGTGTTGCGGCAAGCATCCGCAACGACCGTGAAGTTTTCGTAGAACTTCGGCAGCAAGCTGTGATCCGGCGGACTGTACATGTAGAAATCCCAGCAGATATGGTCGATGGGGACATTACGACAGTACGCGGCGATGTATTCCTTATACGATGATGTGCCAAGTTGCGCCTTGGGATATTTTTCCGTAGGCGTAGTCGAGGCATAGGCAGGAAAGAGATTCAGGTAGAGCGGCAGACCCGCCATGGCCTTGTGCACACGTGCAACGGTCTTGCCGAGATGCGGAAAGTCAACGGCATTTGGCTCGTCCCCCAGCGATAACGCGGCAAAGGTAGGATACTTGCCTGCGTCATAGTCGGCACGAAACTTCGCGCATCCCTTGTCGAACTTCTCAAGCGTACCTTCCTGCGCCCAAGAACCGGCAGTCGGAGTACCCGGCGGATGCGGTATGTAACCACCTACAATCTCTTGGATGCCATATTTGGCAAGCAGCGGACGTCCGGAGTTGCCGCATAAGTCGATGACGAAATCGATTCCCGCCTCTTTCATATCGCGAAGATGGTCTTCCGTCTGCGCATAGGTTGCAAGGCAGTAGGTCCCGATGTTGAATTGCCCATGGTGAAGCCCTGCCGCCGCAGCAGATCCGACCGTCAGCATCAACGCCGACAGGACATGCAATTTGCTTGTCATTTCAGTGTTTTTCCTGTGAAATCTGATCGCGCCGCAACCCATGTCATGGATTGACCGGGATACTGCAGTACAGACGAAAACCGTTATATTCGGTGGATGAGTCCGGCATGCCGGCATCGCGCTTCGCGCAACGCAGATGGTGTATGCCATGCTCGTACGTTCCGCCGCCACGTTTCACCCGGGAAGTGCCAGAGAACGCCCCCTTCGGCGCAACGGTCGCAACTGCGGCATCCTCAAACACATAGTCGCCACTCCAGTCCATGCACCACTCGTGCATGTTACCCAGCACGTCAAATAGACCCCAGCCGTTAGGTTTTTTCAATCCTACCGGGTGAGGTTGTTTCGTTCCGCCCACGGCCGAGTTGTTCGCATACCAGCCGATTTCATCCGTATCGGCCAATGACATGGACGAACCGTCGAAATGCGCACCCGACGCGCCGGCACGGCAAGCGTATTCCCACTCAGCCTCTGTTGGAAGGTCCATCGTCGAAATTCCGGTAAGCGAACGAATGGTCTGGATATGACTGTTCACAGCAACGGCAAAACGCGCAGTGGTTGGCCAATCTATACCGTCCGCCACGGAGCCGCGCAAGGCATTATACGACACGTTGTTTACCGGATAAAGCCAATGCTGAGGATGCGTGGATTCGTCCCTATGGCCGATAACAGCATTCTGCTCCGTCATGGTCTTCCACTGCCTCTGCGTGACGGGGAAGACACCGATGTAGAAATCGTTCGTCAGTTTCACAAGATGCACCGGTTCGTTCGCATTGACGATTTCGGTGCTGGGAGCCCCCATCCTGTAAGTTACGCCAGCGGCCGGAATCTTGCGCATCAACAGTCTGGTGGACTTGTACAACACGTGTTGCACTCCAAGCGGTATTGCGCCCTCAGAAACGTAAAACCATATCTGGTTCGTCGCGACAAGATCCACCGCCATGTAATCCGGCGGACAGTTCATAGACCATGTCTTAAGCCGTACATCGAAGTTTCCTCCTTGCCAATCACCATGAACACCCGGCAGCCACTTGAACGAGCAGGACGAGGTTACATTCGTCACATAGCGGTTGACATCTCCATACAGCGTAGAGAAGTTTGCCGCCCCCACCGATACTCCGTTCGTGAGGAAGTCCGTCGTAACAATGGCAGGACCAGACAGCGTGTATGTGACAGTTACAACGTGCGTGGCGGCATCAGTCGACACGCCGGTGATGGTCGCGGTAGGCACGGTGGCATGCGAAGCCGCCGCCGCAAAAGCCACGAAAAACAAAATGCAAGATGGTTTCATTTAAGTATTCCCTCCGTTATTGCCTCAGAAACCGATTCGTGCCGCACAAGCAAGGCGCAACGCCTGATAGTATGAAGAGCCCTCGGGATTTGCTTTGTTTCGCGCCGCAGAACGTAGATAACTCTGGGCATGGTCGCACGATCCGCCACGCGACACACGAAAAGTGCCGCTGGTCGCCCCTACGGGATCGACCGTCACGAGATCAGTTATCACATATGGCTCGTTGAAGTCAAGGCAAAGATCAAACGAATTTCCATAGAGATCGTAAAGTCCCCATCCATTCGGCTGTTTCAGGCCGACAGGATGCATGGATGTAGTCCCGTTTACTGCCGAGTTGACTCCGTACCATCCCAAATCCGTCAGCGTATCCGAACTATCGGTTCCATCGTACAGACGGGAACCAGTTCCCGCACGGCAGGCATACTCCCATTGCGCCTCGGTCGGCATATCGAATGAATCGATACCGGAATGGGTGCGAAGTTTTCCGAAAGCGCTGTCCGCTGTTACCTTGTGCCCGTCCGCCGGCCAGGAATACGTCGAACCGCGCATGGCTGAGAATTTAACCGTATTCACTGGACAGCGCTGGTCACCGCCCATGAATGTCGTGCTCGGCCTCAAACCACCGGAAAAGAGGTAATACTGGCGTTGCGTTACCATGTACACACCAATGTAATAATCCTCGGTCAGGCGCACGAGATGCGGCGTCTCGTTAGCAGCTGTACGGTTCAACTCAGTTATCGGCGACCCCATGCGCCATATCACATTGGCCGCATGGATGCGCTTCATCAGCAACCATTCCGTCTTCCAGATGTCGTTCGTAACATGATACGGGAGCGCCGCCTCAGAAACATAGAAAAACACATTGGACGCAGCATTGAGATCGACGGCCATGTAGTCCGGAGGGGCGTTCGTGGCCCACGCCGTCACAACAGCCTGAAAAGAGCCATCGGCGATCTTGTATCCCGGCCATGCGTTGGTTGCCGCCGGTTGCCATTCGATGCTTCCGCTCGGCGTCTTCACGAAACGGTTCACATCACCGGATGCGCCTCGGAAATTTTCGGCACCAATGGAAACACCGTTAGTCAAGAAATCAACAGTAATGATCGCCGGCGCGTCAAGCGTATAGTCTATCCGTACATGCCGCGTAAGCGGATCCTGACGGAAAGTGACCCCAGTGACGTCCGCAACTGCGGCAAGCGTCACAGATAGGCAAATGGAAATGGTGTAGAAGAACTTCATCTGTTTACTCCTTTCTTTCCTTTCTATAATGAGAGAACTGCTGCGCATTTTAGGCGCATCGCTCCATACTGGGATCCATACTCATTCTCCTCTCCCAATCCGTCGCGGGACGCCGAACGGGCCCTGTCGTGCGAATGTTCGTACGTACCGCCTCTATATACCCGCGTGGAACCAGTTGCCGCACCAACAGGATCAATGGAGATTTTGTCCGTGTTGGTGTAAGGAGCCTTTCTGTCGAGACAAAACTCGCCAGCGTTGCCATAAAGATCGTACAAGTCCCATGCGTTGGGCTGCTTGAGTCCGACAATATGCATGCTACTGCCGGAATTGGAATTGTACCAACCTAGGTCACCAAGCGAGATGGTGGTGTCGGTACCGTCGTAATGGGCGGTAAACGAGCCAGCCCGGCAGGCGTATTCCCATTCCGCCTCCGTCGGCAGATCAAACGAATCGATACCGGAATGGGCGCGAAGCTTGCCTATCGCACTATCAGCCGTCACCTTGTGCCCGTCCGCCGGCCAGGAATACGTCGAACCGCGCATGCCCGAGAACTTCACCTTGTTAACTGGACAGCGCTGGTCTCCGTTCATGAATGACATGCTTGGATTCAAGCCGCCCGAGAAAAGGTAATACTGGCGTTGCGTCACCATGTACACGCCCATGTAGTAATCGTATGTCAACATCACTGGATGCAGCACCTCATTATCGGCGTTCCTATTGGATTCGTATGTCGGTGAACCCATGTGCCATACGACACCGGCAGCCGGTATTTTACGCATCAACAGCCACTCCGTCTTGTACATATCGTTCGTAATGCCACCAGGCAAATCCGCCGCACGTTCGTAGAAGAACACGGCGTTCGCAACTGAGAGATTGATGGCCATGTAATCCGGCGGACAGTTCGTGGACCACGCCGTCACACGGACCGACAACGAACCGTCCTTGACGCGATGCCCTGACCAGCTACACTCTGGAATCCATGTGAACGAACATGTGCTGTTCAGTTTCGTCACAAAGCGATTTACGTCGCCTCCCAACGCAGTTACTGAATCTATTGGAACGCCATTTGTAAGAAACATAGCTGTCACTATACCGGGAGCCCCCGTGAGCGTGTACGTCACGTGCACCCGACGCGTATCCGCGGCAAGTTTCACGCCTGTAACCTCGGGCACAGCCGATGACATGGCAGACGAGGCCAGCACAATGCTAAAAAGAACCGTAACTTGCTTCTTCATACAAATCCCTTTCTGTTACAATCATCTGAAGATCAAGATCACTCCCTTGGGAAACGTGGAATTGAACAATCTCACATCGACAATGAACCAGAAACGGTCCATAGAATCGAGAGGTTCCTCCACCGTACCCAATCCCCCTTCCGTAACTGAGACCAATGCTGGTGTGACAGTAGCTGAATAATAAGACGTAACCGCAGTGTCCTCATTTTGAGCCGCCGTCACGCGATTGGAGAATACCGTCCAGAAATCAGACGGCCACGCCACATCATCTGTCTCGCCGCGCTCAGAAAGAGCCATGCTACCGCCCGTCCCCGTTAGCGAGACATGTCTACCAGCCGCCGAGACGACTGATGCAACAATCATGACGGCACCCGCAAGTACCGTTGCCAGCTGTATTCCGTATGATTTATTCATTTGAGACTGTACCTTTTTTCCCCCTTGTTGGCATAAATTGTACCACACCCTCCGCTTTGGGATAAATGTACAATCTTGCCGCTCTATTGAAGAATCATGTCATATGATGTTTCCGTTTTATAATAAGCGAACTGCCATTTCCAACGAACATATGATATAATTTGCAGCATGGCGATAAAACACCATGAAAGGCTGAAAGACGCGGACTACTTCAAGGAATCCGCCCTGCCGTGTATCGTACATGAGATGCGAGAGGCACCTAGCAACGCTTTTGTCGCAATGCACGACCACGAGTTTTCAGAGCTGGTTGTAATCGCGTCTGGAAAGATAAAACACGTTCACGCCGATAGAACAGACAGGCTTTCCAAGGGCGACTTCTTCGTAATCCATCCCGGCGAACGGCACGGCTATGCGGAACTTGCACCAAACACTGTCGTGTTCAATGTACTCTACCACTGTGAAAGACCGCCCACGCCGTTGGTGATCACCGGATTCCCATTGATGAACGAGTTCTTCCCTCAAAACCCCGCATCAGTTCGCGTTAACACTCTCGGTCGAGTATCGCGATATAACCTTTCCGAAGTCCTCCAACTGATTAACCTGATTCGGCGAGAAGGACTTTCCGAACAGCCCATGCGCCACACTGTATGCGAATCACTCTTCGCATCGCTTTTACTCTGCCTTTCCCGCGCTACGCCACAAGTGAACGAACCCATGCAAGATATCTCCGTACAAAAGGAAATCGACTTCATCGCCACAAACCTAAGCCATAAAATCACGCTCGACGAACTGTGCAGCATCTCTGGAATGTCGCCAAGCACCCTGCACCGTGAGTTCAGGAAAGCCCTAGGAAAAAGCCCAGGCGACTACATACTTTCAATGCGAATTAAGAAGGCAATGTCGCTTCGCGAAACAACTGATCTCTCGCTCTGCGAAATTGCGTCCCGCACCGGCTTCTGCGATGCAAGCCACCTCTCCCACACCCTCGCAACGCACAAGCCATAACGTACCAAAGTCGGGAAATTAACTCAACAGCGGCTTAGGTGCCACAGCCGTAACCCTCCCGCCTCGCACTTCTCCGGCAGCAATGGTATCTGATGGGGGTGTTACTGCTGCGCCAGACGGGATTCAGGCGGGGCAAGTGTCACAGCAGATCTGCGGCGGACACCGAGAAGAACGATTCCAGCGACATTCCCTGGCCGCCAACCAGATACGGTTTTGACCGCGGATACTTGCGGCGAAATTCATGCATGCCAGAAACGCTGTCGGTGTCCACGCTCTTCACTTCAATCGCAGCGATTTCACTTTCCCTGCGAAGTACGTAGTCCACTTCCTTGCATCCGACATTCCAATATAGGAGATCAATACCACTGCGCCGAGTTGACGCCATAAGCTGCGCTCCCACGGCAGATTCGACGGCATGCCCCCAACTCACGGAATCCCGCCGCAACTCGCTGGGAGCATTCGCCTGCATCGCGGTTCGCAAGGCGTTATTGCAGACGGCAAGTTTCGGACTAGACGCGCGTGTGCGCACGGGCTCGTCATACAGCTTTTCAAGCCCCGCAACAAGCCCCGCCTCGCCTAGTAGTCTGAGATAGTGCGCGATTGTCGTCGTGTTCCCCGCTTCCTGAAGTTGTCCCACCATCTTCTGGTAAGAAAGTATCTTCCCGGAATAATTGCATCCAAGAGCAAACGTCTGGCGAAGAAGCTCCGGCTTGGCGACAGTTTCCAGTTGCAGGATGTCCAGCGTAATGCTCGGCTCGATAATGGCGTCGCGAACATATTGCTTCCAACGCGCCTCGTCCCCGCGCAGGTCCGCCGCGCCAGGATAGCCCCCGAACAAAACATAGTCCTCCAACGTGTAGCCGAACGCCACATGCATGTCCGCAAACGACCAATGCCAGACATCAATCATCTCAAACCTCCCGGTCAGGCTCTCATCAAGCCCCTTCTGTAAAAGCAGCCGTGAACTGCCAAGAAGACACACCTTCAATTCCACATGGTTAAAGCTGTCCTCATCCCAAAGCCGCTTGACAATCCCTGACCATCCCTTGATCTTGTGGATTTCATCTATCACCAACAAATGCCCACCTTCCGACTTGGCCTTGACCCTAGCCGCATTCCATTCGGCAATCAGCCAATCCATCGGAGAAAGACCCAGTCCCTCCGCCAACTTATAGGTATATCCGCCACGATATTCAGAAAGGGCCTGCTCGACTGAAGTTGTCTTTCCAACTTGACGCGGACCCGCAACCACCTGAATCCTCTTGCGAGGCTCATGAAATCGTTGCAAAATCACTTCAACAACTCTGAGTTTATACATATTGTACCTTTCATTGCGAATTTTACTAACCGTACTGAGCAATTTTGCTCAATTGACTGTGCAATATATTATCATAACAATACCGTAAAGTCAACGAGGCGCGCAATCGCGCATTCGGTTTTTTTGGTATAATTCAGATCCACGGAGTGGAATTCTATGACAACAGTGCTGATGATTGCCGCCGCCCTCAATGCCTGCGGCGAGGTAAAGTGGGTTGAACCGACGGCTGAGACGCGCCCGTGGGGCATCTGCCATCTCATGGGCAACGCCGTCGAAAAGGCGGAACTCGCAAAGGAGATGCGCCGTTGGTCCGAGGCGGGCCTCGGAGGCGTGAGGCTTGTGCCGATATACGCTGTGAAAGGCAACGACGCTCGAAACATCGCCACCGTGTCGCCGGAGTTCGTCTCGCTCCTGAAGGACGCCAACGCACTCGCCGCCGCTAACGGC
Source organism: Kiritimatiellia bacterium (assembly GCA_017403825.1). GTDB lineage: Bacteria > Verrucomicrobiota > Kiritimatiellia > RFP12 > UBA1067 > UBA1067. The sequence goes on along the minus strand of JAFRDO010000056.1, from coordinate 27,221 downwards.
ATGAAGGTAGACCTCTCGTTCGGCGCTGGATGGTGCTTCGGCGGCAGGGTGATTCCAGAGAAGCTTGGCTGCCAAAATCTCAAAACGCTCAAACCTGGCGAACCTGCGCCAAAGGGTGCAAAACTCCTGTTCGAGAAGGATGACACGCGGCTTGTCTCGTATTTCTCAGGCCAACGCGTGAAACGCGCCCAAAAGATCGACTCGGGGCCCATGATGAACCCCTTCTCTCCGGCGGCGATGTCGGCGCATCTCGGTCTGTTCAGGAATCTCGACGGAGCCTCGGCTGCGTATCCGCGCGCGGTTTTCCACGATTCATTCGAGTACGAATGCAACTGGTCAGACGAGTTTCCGGCACTCTTCCTCAAGCACCGCGGCTACCGCATAGAAGACCACTACGCGGAACTTGCCGGAATCGGCGATGCGGATTCCGTCGCGCGCGTGAAGCAAGATTACCGCGAGACGCTTTCAGACATACTGTCGAAAGACGTGTTTCCGCTATGGACGCAATGGTGCAGCGAGCGCGGAATCATCGTCCACAACCAGGCGCACGGCGCGCCGGCAGACCTGCTCGCGTTCTACGCCATCGCGGACACGCCGGAGACCGAGATGTTCGGGCGCGGCGCGCGCGACAGGTTCAAAAGCCGATTCGACGGGGATTTCCGCGACGGCGCCAGAGACATACTCTTCTCCAAGTTCGCATCCTCCGCCGCGCATCTCGCCGGAAGCAAACACGTCTCGGCCGAGGCGTTCACGTGGATGGCCGAACATTTCTGCGAAACGCCAGAGGAGATGAAGGCATTCGGAGACCTTCTCTTTCTCTCCGGCGTGAATCGCCTTTACTTCCACGCAACGCCCTATTCGCCCGATTCCGCTCCGTGGCCGGGCCGGTGCTTCTACGCCTCAAGCCAGATCACGCCTCGCAATCCGCTGTGGCGCGACATGGGGCGCCTCAACGAATATTTCGCGAGAGTGATGTCGCTGCTCGCGGATGCGCGGCCGGACAACGACATCTTGCTCTACTGGCCCGTGCACGACTTGTGGGGCGACCCAGACGGATTCCAGACCAGGCTGACAGTGCGGTCTGGATGGATGGCTTCCACCGAATTCGGCCGTCTCGCCAAACGCCTTCGCGACGCCGGATATTCTTTCGACTACGTTTCCGATCCGTTCCTTTCGGACGACATCGTCTCACGCTACAAGGCAATCGTCGTGCCGAAGACGAAGTTCATGAAAAAGGCGACCCTCGAAAAACTCAAGGCCTTCTCGCGCCGTGTGCCCGTCATTTTCGAAAAATCGCTCCCGGAAACCACCCCCGGACTTCCATCAACCCTCAACCCTCAACTCTCAACTCGTAACTCGCAACTCGCAACTCGCAACTCTCGACTCTCTCCCGTAGCCGACGCCGTGGCGGAACTTGCGAACGCCGGCGTCATGCGCGACGGGTTTGCAGCGGCCGATACGCCGTTCGATGCCCTTCGCATGTCATGGCAAGGCGGCAGACTCTATTTCATCGTCAATTCGTCCACTAACGACGCGGCGCTTTCGCTGCCAGACGGCGCCATCGCGATGAACCCGATGTCAGGCGCCTGCGAGACCGATTCCGTAGGGAATGGCGTGCGCACCGCGTGGACGCTTCCGCCGGCGCATTCCTTGTTCGCATTTCTGAAATCCGGGCAAGTCAGGCAGGGAAAAGTCCCGCAGACGCAGCCAAAGGCAACTGTTGCCGTCGGCCCGAAGTGGACGCTCGCGTTCGTGAGGGACGTCTCCAGCTGGGAGATGCCGCCAACGCGCAAAGACGTGGAGCTTGGCGACTGGACGGCGCTCGGCGAACGAGAAGCGGAATTTTCGGGGACGGCGAGGTACTCAACCAAACTCTCAACCCTCACTCCTCCACTCCCTCACTCACCCACTCTCAACTCCAAATTGATTCTCGATCTCGGCGAAGTCTGCAATTCCGCACGCGTCACGGTGAACGGCACATACGCTGGGACAGTCTTCATGCATCCCTACCGGCTAGAGATTCCTGCAGGGCTGCTGAAGGAGGGCGATAACACGCTTGAAATCGAAGTGACAAACCTTGGGGCAAACCGCATACGCGCCATGGACCGCAAGGGCGTGGAATGGAAGAACTTCGAGGACATAAACATGGTCGGGATCGACTACAAGCCATTGGACGCATCTAGCTGGCCCATTCAACCATCGGGCTTGATCGGCCCGGTGAAGATAGAACTTTGGGACTAGAGCCCGCCGTCCATTGTCTCGACTCCGGGCGGCGCGTCGATCTATTTTGCAAAACGCACCGTAGGAGCGGTTGTCATGCTGTCCGACAAGAAGGCTTCCGTGGCGATTCCGATGGCGGATTCACGCCTGTCGCTGTCGCTGTCGTTGACGATCAGGTTGAAGCGCACTCCGTCTTCAAGCGCTTTTGCGGTGAATCCCGAAGCCGCGTCATACGGGACAAGCGCGTCGTATCGCGTGACCGTGCCGGTGCGTTCCGTTTGCGCAAATGAGAACCGCCGTTGTCCGTTGCCGCTCCCGTCGGCAACAGCCACTTCGACGCAGTCGCCTTCGTTCCGCGCCGCGCCTTCGGGCGGCTCGCAGTGGGCATCGTCCTCCACCTCGACGCGAATGCGCAGCCCGCCGTCCTCCCTTGCGAGCCACACCTTCGCCGAATTGTCCTTCGTGCCTTTCCAGAGCCGATCCCTCTCCGCGGGATTCCCCACGTAGAAGTCGTGAACCTGCTGCGGCATTTCAAGCGCGAAGTCCGGCGCGCGTCCGAAGGCGTCCGGAGGAATTACGACTGCACGCGCCCCGTCGCCCTCGCTTTTTGCATAAAGCCCGCTAGCGTCAACGGACGCAAACGTGGCGTATTCGAGCACGAGCGCGGAAGGCTCGAACGCAAAAGTCAGCTGCGTCCGACCTCCCTCCAAAGGCAAGGCGGTTCTGTTGCCCATGAGATCGACGCGCCAGGCGCGTTTGGCGTCCGTCTCCACCAGACCCTTGACGTCAGCCGGAGCGGTTTCATCCCATGCCGCAAGAACCAGGTTTTTTCCTTCACGGAACTCGAACACGAAGCGCGTTTCAGTATCGAGAATCGCACGCCGGAATTCGCCGCCGCCGACCGTAGAGGACAACGCGGCGAAGGCCACGTAGGAATCGCGCGGGAAGAAGTCCGCCGTGACGAGTCCGTAGCCATGCTCCTGATTGTTGGGGTCCCACCCGGTCGCACGCAGGTTGTACCAGACGTAATCGACGCTTCCGTGCGCCCAGGCCCATAGGATTTTCTTCCACACCGCCACTGCGGCGTCGCGTTCGCTCCACTTGCTCGTGAGCGCCGACTCGTTCGAGAACCAGGGCTTGCCGGCCACTCCGGTACGTTCGCGGAGCGGGAAGAGTTTCCGCGAAATCGAATTCATGTATCGCGGAAACGGACCATGACCGTGAATCGTATCGACGTCAAAGTAGTCCTTGGCGTTTTTCAGGAAATATTCATGTATCCAGGTGCGCCCCTTCCCGTCCATGCTCGGGATGTCCCCCGCGGCAGCCCAGCCGTTCGGTATAACGCACACGTCCGGACAGCCTTTCTTCAGCCCCAAGTACGCCTCGCGCTGCACGGCCACGGCCTCGTCGTACGTGCCGCCGAAGCGGAGGTCCCACTCGTTGCCGATTTCGTAGTAGTCGATGCGCGTTCCGTACCGTGCGGCGAGACGTTCGCAGAACGCGCCGAAAGTTTCGTCGGCGGGGGGCCGCACGGCGTACGACCTCCAGACGATGTTTGTTGGCGGCGGCGTCATCGCCCACCGTGGCGTCTTGAAGATGATCGCGTCAACCGCGAGTCCGTTCGTCTCAAGCATTTCCAGGAGCTCGTCCGTGCGCGCGAACTCCCAGCAGTCCGGGCCCGCAGGCTGTATGCTCGCCATGTACGCGAAGTCCGCGCGCGTCAACTTCGCGCCGCAGGCGACCATGGCCGACGCGGCGAGGTTGCGGTCGGCGGCAGTGAAGCGCGGGAAGTGCCAGTGGACGCCGAGCCGGAACGTCCCGCGCGGCTGTTTCGGAGTTATGCCGTGGAAATCCATGACGGCGAAGCGCGTATCAACGGATGCGACGCTGCCGTCGTCCACAGCGAGTTCGCCGCGTATTTTCCACACGCCTTTGACGGCATCTACATGCAGAGGGATCTTGACGGTCTCACCGGCGTCGAGCGCAATGTCCACCGGCAGGTCGAATGCGTCACCGCCGAACCCCTCCACCTTCAGCGTTCCGCGCGCGGCGATTCTTTCCTGCGCCGCGTTGCGGATGGCGAGCACAGGCCGTTCGTCTTGGCCTTCCCTTACGATGTGAAGTGGATTCCCCGTCTCCGCCTCGACGCGCAGCGCTTCGGCCTTCGTCGCCCTAAACACGCCGCGCAACGACAAGAATGCGACCTTCCATGGACTGCCGTCATCCTTCTCGCGCCGAATGGAGACTGAGGCGATCTGGTAGTGTTTCGCGGGATCAAGACCAGTCTTGAACCTGGCCGTGCCGGATTTATCCGCCGTAGCCTTGGCGAAGGCGGAAATGGGCGCATAGAACTTAATCGGATCCGCGCCCTTTCTGTACGGAAACTCGAAAACCGCCAGTTCCGCAGTCGCCTTGCCCTGCGCAACCGATTTAATCTTAAGGACGATTTCATCCGCACCGCGAAACGGCTTCATGCCGGGATAGCGGTCGTACTTCATGGTGAAGCCGGAGCGTCCGGACACCGACACGACAAGTCCGGAACCAATCCACTTGCCGCGCAGTCCGCCATCAATGCGCCATGCATCGACACCTCGCCTGAATACGGGGATTTCCTCCTCGAAGGAAACACCCGCGACGGCAATGCCGCAGGACGCGGCCAGCGCCAAGACTGCGGCTACAAGGCGATTCATAATGCGCTACCTGAGAATGACCGTCATCCCCGGCGGCGGCAAACTGAACCCTCGCCGCAGGGCTGTCTCGAAGCGGTAACGGTCGAATAGCCAATGACAGTTCTCGTAGGCTTCGGCTGCCCTTATCTCAAAATCATTCCATCCACCGTGCAACACACCAGGATCGAACTTCAGCTCTATATCCTCCCAACTCGCATTACCTTGATAATTGGTCTTCGCATCGCCATTTACATAGATAGTGAAGTTCTCACTTCCTGTAACTTCATACCCACTACTACGCGGGGAGCGGTTGACACATGTCCAGAATCTGGAGGGGTAAACACCTACGACGTCCGGATCCACCCACACGCGGAAACGGAGATTTGTATTGTTGTTGGAATAAGGACGGAGCCCCACCGGCCAATGGGCTAGGTTCGGGTCTGCCGCAGATGGAACGCCGGTTGCGATTCGATCAGGATACACTCTTCCGTCATTTATCGTATGGTTAGCGCGACCAACGCCGAGCGATCCGCCAAGCTCCATTGCGTCCATGCAGAACGAACCAGCACCACTGTCTGTGCGCCGGATGATCAAGGTGTTCGAGCCGATGGTGACAAGATTGTTCGTCACAGGCCAGAAGACGCGCGCGTTATCCATGACACGCCGCGTACCGAGCGACGTTCCGTTTAATTCGACCGCAATTTCCGCCGTAGCCGAAGTCGGAAGCGAACGGAACGAAAATATTTGGGCAAGCCCGGCTTCGTCGCGCAGCGCATTGAAGGTGATCGTCCACTCGTCCCCTGCAAGCATTGTATCCGAGATGCCCTGCCAAGAGCCAAGCCCGTCAATGGCCTGTGTCATGCCGGATCGTGTACCGCCGAATTCGGTAGACGCACCATTGTCGAACCCTGTCCTGAAAATTGCCGGACGCGGCATGCCGAACGCCGCCATCACATCCTGGTCGCTAAGCGCCCGCCCCCATATCGCCAGCTGCTGGACGCTTCCAATGAAACAGGTCTGGTCGGCATTGGCTGCGTTTGTCGGAGACGATTGCCCAGCATAGCAAAACAGTCGATAGTGGTCTCCGGACGACAAACCGTTAGCCGTCCTCATGGGCGTCTCGGCAAAAGTGATCGTGGGATTGTTGCCATGATTTGCCGACGATTCAGGAGTGGCAATGCCTATGCGCAGCTTGTCGTTTCCCACCACAACTGCCAGATCGACCCATGTATTCGTCGGAATCCGGATGGGAAACTGAAAACTTGCGTCGTTGCCTCCGTCATTAGGCGTACATCTTCCCTTTATGTATCTGGATCCGATATCGTTTACGCCTGAACTCGCAGGAGACGGTGCGACAGCAAGATACATTCCTTGTTTTGCTGATGCATTGTATCCTATCTTAAATAGACACTCGTCACGCTTCAAGCCGTCTTCATCCATCTTTATCCTGCTGACGATCGTATATTCCGTGGATATATTCTCAAAAATGGAATGCGGATTGACAGTAAACGGATAGTAGTATGTCACGCCGGACGATCGCTTGCCAGCATTGGAAATGTGCAAAACCTGCATTTCCTTCACTATGTTCGCTCCCAACGCCGGAAATACGACCTGTTCGTATTGGATCTCAGCGTTTTCCTTAAATCCGACATACGATCCCGTGTAGCCTGTCATAGGCATCTTGTGGTTATTATGGCTATCATCGTTCGCATGGAGGTCGTCAAAGAACTCGCCCTGCTGCATACAGTGATCGCCGCTGATGTCCTTGCCGCCGCGGAACCAGAACACGGCGTCGTCGAAGACGTTCGCCGAGCCGTATGCCGCGGACGCGAAACAGGTGGCAAAGACAATGTTCATCGCCATTGAGGACTTGTACGCTGTTAACGATTTCATCTTACCTCCTTCAACCTTTTAGTAACACGAATAAAAGATACCATTTTGTGCTTCCAAAGTCAATGGGCTCCAGAACACATCTCGAACACCAATTCGCCACCGGACATGATGTCGGCGTGCCGGATTTTCCAGTCGGTGATCGGCTTACCGTTGAGCGTTACGGACTTGACGTACTTGTTTTCCTTCGATAGGTTCCTGGCGATGATTGTAAAAGAGTTGGAGTTTTGAGTTCGAGTTGGAGAGTAGAATTTATCCTTCCTTTCTCCAACTCCAACTATTCTCTCCAACTCTATCTCGACTCTCTCCACCTGCGGGGCGCCGATGACATATTCGCCGCCGCACGGGTTGAATGGATAGAAGCCCATCGCCGAGAAAAGGTACCACGCGCTCATCTGCCCGCAGTCGTCGTTGCCGCAAAGCCCGTCGGGTTTCGGGAGATAGAACTTGTCGAACACCTCGCGAATGCGCTCCGCAGCCTTTTCGGGGAGGCCGACCTGCGGATAGAAGTAGATGACGTGGTGGCTCGGCTCGTTGCCGTGTACGTACTGCCCGATAAGGCCGGTTACGTCGAGCACCTCGCCCATGCCATCCGTCTTCGACAGAGCCTCGAAAAGCGAATCAAGCTTCTTCACAAAGGCGCCGCGTCCGCCCATCGCGTCGACAAGCCCCTGCGGATTCTGCATCACATGCCATGTGTACTGGAACGCGTTCCCTTCCGTAAAGTCGTTCGCCTTGTCCGCGCCATGCCCAAGCGCGTATGGGTCGTACGGCTCGCGCCACTTCCCGTTCGAATCCTTGCCGCGCACAAGGCCGATTGACGCGTCGAACACGTTGCGCCAGTTCTCCGAGCGCCGGCGGAAGAACGCGGCATCGTCGGGGAAGCCAAGCTTCTCCGCCATCATACCCGCGCACCAGTCGTCGTAGGCACATTCGAGCGTGCGAGAAACGGACTCGCCCTTGATCTTGTCGAACGGATAGTAACCGTACTTGTCGAGCAAATCCCACCGTTCCTTGCTGCGCCCTTTATGCGGCTTGGTAAGCGTGTCCTTGATCTGCGCATACGCAGAAAGCCAGTATGAGTTGGAGTTCAGAGTTGGAGTTGGAGGATTGAGTTGGAGTTTCGAGTTGGAGTTCAGAGTTGGAGTTGGAGGATTGAGTTGGAGTTTCGAGTTGGAGTTGGAGATTTGAGTTGGAGGATTGAGTTGGAGAGTGGAATTTGTCCTGCCTTTCTCGAACTCCAACTCTGGACTCCAACTTTCTCCTGCATTCTTTCTCGAACTCCAACTATTCTCTCCAACTTCTTTCAGGAACCAGTCCACGATAACTGGCACAGAGTGCGTTCCTATCATGCATTGGTTGTCCTTGCCCCAGAGCGTCCATATCGGCAGATAGCCAGTTCTTCTGCCCTGCTCAAGCATGGAATCGACGAAGTCCGCCGCTTTTTCCGGAGCAAGAATCGTGTAGAGCGGATGCGCCGCCCGGAAGGTGTCCCAAGTGGAGAGCGTCGAATAGAACGGCTTCGCGCCGACGTCGGCAATGTTGTTGGGCTGGATAAAGAGATGGTAGAGCGACGTGTACCAGTTCTTCTTCTGGTCGTCAGTTCCCTCAATCGTCGCTCTTGAGAGAACCTCGTTCCACTTTGCGCGGGCGGCGTTCTTCACGGCATCAAAATCCCAGCCGACGATTTCGGCGGCGAGGTTGCGCTCGGCCGCTTCCACGCCGCCCTCGGCGGATAGCGCGACCTTCATCAAGAGCGGCGACTCGCCAGCATCAAAGTCGAAGACGTACTGCGGCGCGACAACGCCTTTCTGCTTTGGCAGTTCCTCGACAGCCGCGCATTCGCGGCCGAACTTGACGACGAACGAATAGTCGCGCTCGACCCATTGGCGGCGATGGTTCTTTCCTGAAAGCCCAGATTTGCCGATGAGTCTCACGTCGCTTGCGGTTATTGTCTTCGCGAAGTCCTTCCCGCCGATGCCGTAGGCGCAGTCAACGAGAAGCCGCAGCTCTTCATTGCCCGTGATGCGGTAGATTGCCGAATGCTCCGCCGCCGCGATTTCGACCTTGATTCCGCCGTCGAGCGTTACTGCGTAATACCCCGGTTCTGCAACCTCGGAGAGTTTTTGAGCGAAGTTGGAGTTGGAGTTTCGAGTTGGAGTTTTGAGTTGGAGTATGCGAACATCCCCCAGATCGGGGCAGCCCGTTCCGTTCAGGTGCGTCTGCGTGAAACCGCAAATCGTTTTGTCTCCGTAGCGGTAGCCGCTGCAGTAATCCCAGGTGCCATGACCCGTGTCCGGGCCGGCCTGGACGAGTCCGAACGGAACGCACGCGGCAGGGAACGTGTGTCCCGTCGCGGCAGTTCCAACGAAAGGATCAACCCAACGGGCCAAGTCTTCGCCGCCGGTCGCGGCAAGTGCAGTCAGCGCAAATGAGGCAGCCGCAAAATAGTTCTTGAAACATCTTGTTTTCATTCCGACACCTCGTTTCATTTTGGATTCAGTCGTTGAGCGGGCTGAATGGATCTTCGTCCGAATCGACATTGCCATCAAGATCCTCCATGCGCCCGATGTACTCCTTGGCGATGTCCGGCGGAATCTCGTATGGCTTGGAATGGTCGATTTTCCATTGCTTCCAGCCAGGCTTGCGGAAGGGATTGCGGAAGGTCTTGGTGAGCTTGTTGCGCTGTTCGAGATGGATCATGCAGGCGCGGATGCACCCGCATGCGCCCTCGACGGCCCTGCCGTATCCGTATTGCCGGGGGAACTCGCCGTCGAAAGGAGAAAGTTCGCGCTCCATTCCGCCGTGGATTCCCTCTTCGCAGGCGAGTTCGTCGAGTTTTCCCCATTCGACTTCATGCCCCGCGAGCGTAACCTTGACCGATTCGGTCATGGATATGGCGTGCCCCGCGCAGTTCTTTACGCAGAGCTTGCAGCGGTCGCAGATGTGACCCTCGTAGATGGGGTCGTACTCGTCGAACTCCGCATCGGTGAAAAGCATCGCGAAGCGGACACGTGGGCCGAACTCGGGCGTGAGGAACATCTTCGACCAGCCGAACTCGCCTAATCCCGCCAGGTATGCGGCGACGCGGAAATGGACGAGGACATCCGGCGCGGGACGGCCTTCAGCCACGTGACGGCTCAGTCCCGCGCGGAACTTGCCGGTCACTGGATTCACGGCATCGCCGCCGTTCGCGTTCTGCAGCGGAAACACCTCGTAGCCGCGCTCCTCAAGGTAGCGGTTGAGCTTCCAGAGCACCATCGGCCCGTGCACCTGGTTGATAGATGCGTAGCCCATGCCGGGATAGTCGAGAAATCGCGTACCCTCCTCTATGCCGCGGAGAAGTCCGCGCGGGATGCGGAAGCCAAGCACGATCATCGACTTCGCGCCTGGAAAAATGTAGCGCGGGTCGTTTTGCTTGGGCGCTCCCTCCCATCGGCTCATGGGCGCGATGCCTACGCAGTCCGCGCCCACGCGCTTCGCGAGCTCCTTTATCTCAGCGCTCGTGACGTCTGGGAAATTCTCCGTCATCAGGCGACTCCTCCGCTCGACGAATTGTCCTGCACGAGCCCCGCGGCGGCCTTCGTGCCGTAATTGGACTTGATGTTGTAGTTCGTGTAGGCGTCGTGCGACTCGATGTTGCCCTCGTACTCCTTGAGGATTTCGGCGGGGATTTCGTAGGGCTTCGAGTGGTCGATCTCCCACTGCTTCCACCCCTCCTTGCGGAATGGATTGCGAAAGCCGTGCGTCATCCTCGCTCTCTGTTCAAGATGCACCATGCAGGCGCGTATGCATCCGCAGCTGCCCTCGTGCGCGAGGCCGTAGCCGTACTTGCGCGGATAGTTGCCGTCGAACGGCGAGAGCTCGCGGCTGAGACCGCCCTCGCGGAACGCCTTTGAGCAGGCCATCTCGTCGCGCTTCGCCCATTCGACGTCAACGCCGCAGATCGTCTTCTTTACGGTCTCGGTCGGCGAGATGCACTTGCCATGGCAGTTCTTGACGCACTCCATGCAGCGGTCGCAGATCTTCCCGGCGTAGATCGGATCGGGGTCGAGTTCGGCATCCGTCAGCATTATCGCAAACCGCTGGCGCGGACCGAACTCCGGGGTGAGGAACGCACGCGAGTAGCCGAACTCGCCGAGTCCCGCAAGAAATGCGGCCATCCGGAAATCGACGGCGACGTCCGGCGCCGGGAGCCCAGGCCGGACAGGGCGGCTCCATCCCTTTCGGAAGTTTCCTGTGAGGGGATTGACGGCCTCGCCGCCGCCGACGTTCGCCATGGGCACCGCCTCGTAGCCGTGGTCTTCCATAAAGCGGTTCATCTCCCACAAGACCATCGGTCCGTAGATGGAGTTGAGCGCGGCATAGCCCATCGTCGCGTAGTTGAGGTAGTGCGTGCCTTCCTCTACGCCGCGGAGCGAGCCACGTGGAATGCGAAACCCGAAGACGATCATTGACTTCGCGTCTGGGAATATGTAGCGCGGATCGTGCTGCTTGTCGGTGACGCCTTCCCATCGGGACATTGGCGCAATGCCGACCAAGTCGGCTCCGCATTCCATGGCCTTTGCCTTGACCTCTGCCGCGTTCAGTTCTTTTTCGTAGGACATAAGAGAAGAAGTTAGTGAGTTATGAGCTGGGAGTGTGGGAGCTGGGAGTGTGGGAGTTGAGACGTTTTAGAATCGGGACGAGGGAAAGTCCGGCGATGGCCGCGAACGCGGCAAGCGCGGCGGCTGCGGCCGTACGGCCGTATATCCAGCAGCCGCTTGCGAACATTAGCGAATAGATGGCGACGCACGAGACAGTCATCGCCAGCATTCCCCATGCAATGTCGTGTCCGCTGGCCCTTATCTTGTTCTGGAACGCCGCACGTTTCGCCGCCTCGGTCGGCGGAGTCAACAGAGTAACGCCGACCCAGGCCGCAGTCGTTATGGCCATGACGATCAGCAACCGGTGCCAGGAGGCGAGGGCGGGGCCTCCGAGATGCGGATAGACGAGCTGCAGGGAAACGGCTACCGCGAACGAAACGGCCATCGCTGTGATCTCGCTCCACGCGTTGATGCGCATCCAGAACCAGCGAAGCAGGTAGATGAGCCCCGTGCCCGCGCCAATCTGGAGAATCAGGTTGAAGACCGCGCCAGCCGATATGAGGAACGGCGAGATGACGGCGGTAAGCGCCATCAGCACGATGACTGTCACGCGTCCTACGACGATGAGTTCGCGCTCGCCTGCCTCTGGGCGTACAAAGCGCTTCCAGAAGTCGTTCGCGATGTAGTTGGATCCCATCGAGAGATGCGCCGCGACCGTGGAGAAGAGAGCCCCCATCATCGAAGCTGCGACAACGCCGAGCCAACCGTTCGGTACGAACGTCAGCATCGCAGGATACGCGAGGTCGCTTTTAACAAGCGCATGGTTCACGTTCGGGAAAGCCCTCTGAAGCGACGCGAGGTCCGGGAAGACGATGAGCGACGCGAAGGCCGTTAGGTACCACGGCCAGGGGCGGATCGCGTAGTTGATGACCTGGTAGAGGATCGATCCTCCCACGCAGTGTCCCTCGCTCTTCGCGGAAAGCATTCGCTGTACGATATATCCGCCGCCGCCAGGTTCGCTGCCGGGATACCACACGTTCCACCACTGGATCGCAACCGGTATGACGAACACGGCGACGAAGAGATCCGTGTTGGAGGGGTCTGGGAAAAACGAGAGATGGCTTTGCACTGCGGGGTGTGACATCATCGCCGAAAACCCACCGACTGCAGGATGGTTTATGGCGTAGTACATGCCGGCAACTGCACCGATCATTATGACTACGAAAAGGAAAAAGTCGGTGTAGATCGCGCCGCGGAAACCGCCGAGCGCCGAATAGACGATCGAGGCAACGGCCGTGACGGCAACGACCGTCCACTGCCCGACACCGAAAAGCGCCTGCCCGATCTTGATCGCCGCGAGCATTACGAGCCCCGTGGTGATGACATTGAAAACGATACCGAGGTAGACCGCGCGAAAGCCGCGGAGAAACGCGGCGGCCTTGCCAGAGTAGCGAAGCTCGTAGAACTCGATATCGCTCTTTGCGCCGGAGCGCACCCAGAGCTTGGAATAGACGAACACCGTGAGCATGCCCGTCAGCAGGAACGCCCACCACTTCCAGTTCTCTCCAAGAGAGGAGTTGCGGATGAACTCGGTGAACATATTGGCAGAGTTGGTCGAGGTCGATGCCGCGCACATGGAAACGCCTATGAGCCACCACGGCATGGAGCGCCCCGAGAGGAAGAAGTCCTTTGCGTCCTTACCCGCGCGGCGGGAGCACGCGGCCGCGATGCCGAAGAGCGCCGCGAAGAAAAGCCCTATGGCCGCGAAGTCGATTATGTTCATCCGCATGCTGAAATTATACAACAAATGGCCGCAAAGCGAAACGACGTTTATCGCCGCGTATTATGGCATATACGATCCAAAACCGGATTCAAAACCGACATCCAAAGATCATATCCTTCATCAGACGGATGAATCGCATCGGTCATCAATGCCGGCGGAACGCCCCAACCGTCAGGAAGCCATTTGTCATTGAAATCCACCCAGATGACATCCTTGCCGTCAGCATACGACTTGATGATGGCATTAACCTGCTCGTTCACCATACGCTCGCGCTCATGAGACGCCCGTGACTTCGCCGTGTCGTGCCCGCGAGGGAATATGGGATGAAGAATGACTTTCGCCGCAGGCTGCTTGCGCCGTATGACCGCGATGCATTCCTTGATGCCTTCGGCCGTATCCTCTGCACTCGATCCAAGCGTTGCGTTGTTGGTGCCGATCTCCAGAACGACCGCCTTCGCCTTGTAGCCGTCCAGCTCGCCATTTTCGGCCCGCCAGATGACATCTTGCGTACGGTCGCCGCCATACCCGCAGTTGATGGCCGAATACCGGCTGGTGAACTTCTTCCATGATTCGGGATGCCGCCATTCCCAGAAGTGCGTGATGGAATCGCCCATCAGGACGACATCGACCGTCTTGCCCTTTGCCGCAAGAGCCTGCACGCGGCGGTTGTACAGGCGGTTAAGCCACCACCAGGCGCCGAACGGACCTTCCTCGCGCTTGGGCACCTGGCTGGAGACGTGAGTGTCTCCGATGGTCTCGACCGGACGGTCTGTCCAGTCCCGATCCGGGACGCAGGGCGGCAACGTCTTCGGATAGGGAGTGCTCCGTCCAGTCGGTGACAGGCATATCTCTCTAAGAAGCGGCAGGATCGCACTTGCCCAGATATCATACCCCTCGTCCGAAGGGTGGAGATAGTCCGGCATGATGCGCCGCGAAAGGCGACCGTCAGCCGTCAGAAAGCGCTGGTTGACGTCCGCCCAGAGAGTCGAGTGGTCGTCACAGAGCTTTGCTAGCTCGCGGTTTACGACTTCATTCCGCCTGCGGACCGGATCGTCCGCATCCTTGCCGCGCGGGAAGATGGCCATCAGTATTATTCGAGCGTTCGGCTGTTTCGCACGAATGACGTTCATGATCTTCTTGACGCCAATGATCGTGTCCGCGGGGGCCTCATCCTCGGGCGCAAGTTGTCCGCTGTTGTTTGTGCCAATCATCAGCACAACCGCCTTCGACGAATAGCCGTCGAGCTCGCCGTTTTCAAGGCGCCAGAGGACATGCTCCGTCCGATCGGCGGAAAAGCCAAGATTCAGCGCACGCAGCTTGCCGTAGGAAAACCAATGGTCCCAGCGCTTTCGGTGCCGACGCTCCCAGAAGTCGGTGATTGAATCACCGATGAAAACCACATCATAACTGCGATTTGTGTTGGCCGCAATTTCGGCAAGCTTCTGCTGGTGTCGCTCACGCCACCAGGACTCGCTCTCTCGCGAAACTGGCGCGGCCGAACGAATGTCGGCAAACGCCGAGAACGCCAACAATCCAACAAACAGTATTATTATTTTTTTCATATGGCACTTAACTGATGATTGTTTTTAGACCTTGCGGACGTCACTGCTCCCATGGTTTTGGCTCACGTGGCGCAAGATAAACCTTGTCCGACGGGCCGAAAGACACGTCAGACTGCGGCACGATCTTGCCCAGCTCCGAAAGGAAGGAAACCGTTACGGCCACGCCAAGACCTGAACCAAGGTCGATGTCGACCACCTTGCCGCCAGGACAAGCCATTTCCAGCACGACCGGCAGCCGGCCGGGACTGCGACGTATGGCGTCGCGAATCCGCTCCGCCTTCGCCCTGACGTCGGGGTCGTCGTAGCGCAAGCGTATCCTCATTCCCTTCGAAAGCATCGGCATGGCGTCCTCAAGCACATACGCCTCGCGCACCGTGAAGTTAAGGTCGCCGACGGACGGACGGCGCTTCTCGAACCTGTCGTCCTTCTCGTAGTTGATCCTGTGCGACACCTCGCCGCACAGCAGCACAAGCTTGTCCACCGCCGTCTCCAGGGCGCTGCACGACTCCCACGCCTTCGCAAAGCAGAATGCGTCCAGCAACGCGCCGTCGTCGATCTGCAGTATGGCCCATCTCTGTCCAACCGTGCCGTCGGGACGCGGCTTCGGCGTCTTCACAGTGCATGCCGTAAGGATGCCGACAAGGCGCACGTCGAGGTGCGACAGGGCGCGGTGATCCTTCACGTGCGGATTCGACTTCTTCTTCCACTTGTCCGTCGGCTGCGCCTTAAGCAGCTCGTCCACCGCCTCCTCGTCGCCCATCTGCGACGCCTTGAACGTCGCAACCTCGGCTATGACGCGGCGACAGCTCTGAAGCGGATGCCCGGAGATGTAGACGCCGAGGAAATCGCGTTCGTTCTTGAGGTCCTCCGCCGGCGAAAACGGCGGCGACGGAGAGAGCTCGCTGTCGGAGACGCGCTCCTCGCCTCCGTCCATCAGGTCGAAGAAACTCGCCTGGGCGCTCGCCTTCTCTTTCGCCCGCTGCTGCGCCTTCTTGAGGGCGTATTCGATGTTGTTGAAGAGCTTCGCCCGGTTCGGTTCGAGCGAACCGAAGGCGCCTGTGCGCGTCAGGTTCTCGAGGACGCGCTTGTTGCACGCCGGCGTCCCGGCCAGCCTTATGCAGAAGTCGAGGAAGCCCTTGTAGGGGCCATTCGCCTTTCTCTCCTCTACGATCGCCTCGCCCGCCGCGCCGACGCCCTTGATTCCCGACAGCCCGTAGCGGATGCCCTTGGCGTCCGACGTGGGCACGAACTTCGAGCCGGACTCGTTCACGTCCGGCAGGCGAAGCTCCAGCCCCATCTCCTGCGACTCGGCGACGAACCCGGGGAGCTTGTCGAAGTTGCCGATTTCGGACGATATCTGGGCGCACATGAACTCGGCCGGGTAGTGCGCCTTCAAGTAGCCGGTCTGGTACGCTATCCAGGCATAGCAGACGGCGTGGGACTTGTTGAACGCATACGATGCGAACGCGCGCCAGTCGTCCCATATCTTGTCGATGAGAGTGCGGGCCTCCGTCTCGTCCGCCCACTTGTCGATGCGGAACGCTGGATTGGCGAGGCAGCCCTCGACGAACTTGACCTTCAGGGCCTCCATGACTGCGGCCTGCTTCTTGCCCATCGCTTTGCGCAACTTGTCCGAATCGCCGCGCGTGAAGCCGCCGAGAAGCCGCGAGAGAAGCATAACCTGCTCCTGGTACACGCAGACGCCGTACGTGTCGGCCAGGTACTTCTCCATGAGCGGATGATCGTAGACGATCGCCTCCTCACCCTTCTTGCGGCGGACGAACGCCGGTATGTAGTCCATCGGCCCGGGCCGGTAAAGGGCGTTCATGGCGACGAGATCCGTAAGACGCTCTGGCTGCAACGCCATCAGCCACTTCTTCATGCCGTCGGATTCGAACTGGAATAGGCCCGTCGTCTCGCCGCGGCCGAAGAGCTCGTACGTCTCACGGTCGTCATCGGGGATCTTGTCGGGGTCGAGCATCCCGTCCGCCCCCCGCAGTTCCTCTGGGACACGCGGGTTGTTCGCCCCGAGGAGCGCGACGCACTCTTTCTCCACGGTCAGCGTCTTTAGGCCGAGGAAGTCCATCTTAAGCAGTCCCACCGGCTCGACATAGTGTCCGTCGTACTGCGTGGTGAGCAATGTCTCGTTTTCCGTCGGCATCACCGGCAGCGTCTCGATCAGCGGATCGCGGGAAATGATGACGCCGCAGGCGTGCACGCCAGGCTGGCGCATGCCGCCCTCAAGGTGCCTTGCGCGCTCCATGAGGAGGTGAACAGTCGGATCGTCGGAGTTGAACGCGTCCACAAGCTCCTGCGAATAGTCCACGTTGGGGTTGTCGTTCTTGTCCCTCGGGCTCGTCGCCTTCTTGAAGGTGATCTTTGGCGTGCCGGGAACAAGCGCGACAAGCTTGTTCGTATCGGCGAGCGGATAGTCCATCACGCGCCCGACGTCCTTGATCACCGACTTCGCCGCCAGCTGAGCGAACGTGACGATGTGCGCGACATGATCCTGCCCGTACTTGTTCGTCACGAAATCGAGCACCTTCTGGCGCCCGGAGTCGTCAAAGTCGACGTCAATATCGGGCATCGATATGCGGTCGGGGTTCAGGAACCTCTCGAACAGCAAGTCGAACTTGAGCGGATCAACGTTCGTGATGCCGAGCGCGTACGCGACGGCGGAGCCTGCGGCGGAGCCGCGCCCCGGCCCGACCCAAACGCCCATGCGCCGCGCCGCAGCTATGTAGTCCTGCACGATCAGGAAGTAGCCGGGGAAGCCCATCGTGCGAATCGTGTCCAGCTCGAACTGCACACGCTCGGACGTCTCCGGCGGCAGCGGGTCGCCCCACCGGCGCTTGGCGCCGTCCCAGGCGAGCGATGCAAGGTACTCCGCCTCGAACTGTATGCGTATCGCCTTCTCGTAGCCGCCGAACTTCGCTATGCGTCCCTCCGGATACATGCCCGCAAGCGTCTTCTCGTCATACTTCGCCTTGAACGACTCCTCATCGCCGAACTCGGCCGGAATCGGAAACTTCGGCATGATCGGGTCGGAATTGAGCGAATACTCCTCGATGCCGTCGGCCACCTCCTTCGTCGCGGCAACAAGCTCCGGCGCGTCAGGAAAGAGCGCCAGCATCTCCTCCTCGCTCTTGAAGTACTCTTGGCCGGTATAGATCATGCGCCCCGAGTCGGACATCTTCTTGCCCGTCGAAAGGGCGAGAAGCACGTCATGAGAGTCGTCGTCGTCCTTCTCAAGGAAATGCACGTCGTTCGTAGCGATCACGCGGATCCCGAGCTTCTTGCCCAAGGCGCGCACGCGGTCCGCAACACGCCTTTGCCGCGCCTCCAGGTCGCGGAAGTCGGCTATGGCCTCGGGAGGGATCGGCTCGCGTCCGGGGACAGTCCCCGCGCCCTCGCCCTTGCCGGACGGATGGATCATCACCTCCAGCGAGTAGTCGTCGCCAAAGAGCCCATGATACCAGCGTGCGATCTCCTCGGCCTTCGCCGGATCGTTGCCGCCCTTCAACCCGTCGTCAAGGTAATATGCCACCTCGCCGGCGATGCAGGCCGACGAACAATGAAGCCCCTCATGGTACTTCTCCAGCAAGGCGTGGTCGATTCGCGGATTGTAGTAGTAGCCGTTTATGTGCGCCTCGGAGATTAGCTTCACGAGATTATGGTAGCCAGTCAAGTTCTTTGCGTGCAGACAGAGGTGGAAGCGCTTCTCCTTTACCTCCTTGTGCTGCTGGAAGTACTCATGGCGCAGCGTATGGTCGCCGGTAGAGGTGACATACGTCTCGACACCGAGTATGGGCTTGATTCCGTTCTCGCGGCACTCGTCGTAGAACGCCTTCAGGGCGAACAGGTTGCCGTGGTCGGTTACGGCCAGGGCCGACATGCCCATGGCCTTTGCCTTTGCTACAAGCGGCTTGATCTGGCACTGCCCGTCCAGCAGTGAATACGTCGTATGAAGATGAAGGTGTACGAAGTCGGACATGGAGACGTATTATAACAAAAATTTGTGCTATAATATCCGCCCAATGACGAAGATCTGCTATCTTGACAACAACGCCACCACCAGGGTCGCCCCGGAGGTGCGTGACGTCATGCTCCCGTTTCTCGGCGAACTCTACGGAAACCCCAGCTCAATGCACGCCTTTGGCGGCGAAATCGCCCGTTATGTCGACCGTGCGAGAGAGGAAGTCGCCAGGTTCATTAACGCCGAGCCGGACGAAGTGATCTTCACCTCCTGCGCGACGGAGTCCGACAACACCGCCATAAGGGGTGCCGCCGAAGCAGCCGGTCCGGGGCTGCGCGTCGTGACGACCGCCGTGGAGCACCCGGCTGTTCTGCAACCCTGCCGCCGCCTCAAGGCCCTTGGGTACGAGGAGATCGAACTGCCCGTGGACGCGGGAGGCCTTCTCGACCTTGACCGTCTCCGTGAAGCGGTCACCCCGGGATCTCTTGTCTCGGTGATGTGGGCTAACAACGAGACTGGCGTCCTCTTTCCGATGGAGGAAATTGCGGACATCTGCCGCGAGCGGGGAGCGACGTTGCATACTGACGCCGTGCAGGCAGCAGGCAAGACGCCTGTGGACGTGAAGAAGGTGCCAGTCGACATGCTCTCGATGTCGGGCCACAAGTTCCACGCCCCGAAGGGCATAGGATTCCTGTACGTCAGGCGGGGCACAAAGCTGAAGCCCTTCATGCTTGGCGGCCACCAGGAGCATTCCCGCCGCGCCGGCACCGAGAACGTGCCGTACATCATCGGGCTGGCGAAGGCATGCGAGATCGCCCGTATCGGCATGGCCGAAGAGGGGCGCAAACTCGCCGCGCTGCGCGACCGCCTTGAGGCCGGCATACTGGCGACCTGCCGGAACGTGCGCGTCAACGGCGACCACGCCCACAGGCTGCCGAACACGCTGAACGTCTCATTCGAGTACATCGAGGGCGAGGCGATAGCCTACCGTCTCTCGGACCTCGGCATATGCATCTCAACCGGCAGCGCCTGCGCCAGCGGATCCCTCGATCCGAGCCATGTGATCCGCGCAATGGGAGTGCCCTTCACGGCAGTCCACGGCTCGGTGCGCTTCTCGCTCTCTCGCTACAACACGGCGGACGACATCGACTACGTCCTCGCAAAGCTTCCGGGGGTCGTCGGGGCCCTTCGCGAGCTTTCACCCTTCGGCCCCGACAAGAACGTGACCACATTCTCATGAAACGCATCGTTCCCATCGTCCTCCTCCTTGCCGCCTTCGCATCCGGCTGCCGCCGCGAAGACGTCCGCGAAATGACCGTTCTGATGCCAGGCCTGGCGGAAAGCAACAAGGCTACGGTCGTCGCCGCGCTAGCCAAGTACAACGGAATCCAGAAGGACTCCTACAAGTGGGACATGCAGGCCAAGACGCTTACCCTGCGCTACGACTCGATGCAGATCGCACAGGCCAACATACGCTATGCGATAGACGAGAAAGGCGTCGCAGTCAGCTTCCCGTCAAATACGACGGGCCGTGCCGGACACTAACCGCGCCTTCAGTTCCCGGAATCCTTACGCTCCTCCGCCTTGCGCAGCTCGTCCGCCCTGGCCAGCACCTTCTCCGCAAGGTCGAGCTTTCCGATCTTCTTGAGGCACAGCCCGAAGCTGCGGACGTTCCGTGAGTCCGGCCTGACAAGCACCATAGTCTCGTAGCACTTCATCGCCTGCAGCACCTTGCCGACCTCAAGGAATCCGCGGGCGTTGCGGGCGAGCCGATCGAGCCGCTCCAGCACGAAGAGGTCGCGCGGGTTGCGCAGAAGCGCACGCGCCCAGGCCGCCGCTGCCTTCTCTTCCCCTTCCTTGTCCTTCGCCTCGGCGGCCAGCATGTCGCCCTCCAGCGCCACCCTGCGCACCACCTGCATCGAACGTATCTCCGCAAGCGTCGCGCGAAGTATGTCCTCGTCTATGCCGGAAGATTCCAGCCAGCCGACGGACGGTATTTCCCTGGTCATGAACCACTCCGACACCACCTCGCCCTTCAGATCGTTCGAAAACGCCGGCATCACGTCTTCGCGCCGTCCCACGTAGTTCGCAAATATCTCCGGCAAGGACGGGCAGCCATCGTCAAGCGCCAGCGCGTCCATCGCCGCCGCAAGGGATACGCTGTTGGTGCTTGCGCGGCCAACCAGCAGCCAATGCTGCCGCCCGGGCATCCATACATGGACCTCCTTGCCGGGGAACCGCTCCAGTTCGCGGCGAAAGTCGTTAGCGGTAAAGCCACGCACGTCAAGAACCTTAGACGTGACGGCATTAGCGTCCCCCGTCGGATTCTCAAGTATCCCTATCAGCCTGACCGCGTTCGTCACCGGCGCAAAGACATAGTCGTCCGTCAGCGTCTCGGTCTTCTTCGAGCAGCCGACAATGGCCAGCAGCGCCGCAACGGCACAGAGGACCGAGGTCTTCCAGCAAACCATGTCTATTCGCCCGCGCATCAGGTCCTGTCGCAAGGCTGCCGAAGCGCGTCCTCGAAGATGTCGAGCGCACGCAGGTTCACCTTGAGCGCCTCCTCATCCTTGAGACACTCCCACGGCGCCATCAGAAAGCCAAGGAGCCGCTCCGGCGCAATGACCTCGCGGCACTTCTTAACAAGCTTGCCCATGACGTCGTCGGCGCCGATCTTAAGCCGACGACGACCCTCGCCCGGCCAGTTCGTGCCGCAAGGAATCTGGTCAAAGCCGGCCTTCTCGAGATCCCAGAACTGGACAAGCCGCTCCAGGTCGCTGGTCTTGTTCGTCTTGGGGTCGAACCCGCCGTACCACTCGTCGTAGTACCAGTTCGACATCACCACGCTCTTCGGGCTGCGCTCCAGGAACTCGGGGTGCCGCCAGCCGTAGTCGCTCCAGCACCACGGACGCGCCCCAAGGTTCTCCACCGTGCGGACGAGATGCAGGTAGTCGTGCATCCAGATCTCCTTCGTCCGCGCGACGACGTAGGCGTAGTGCAGAATGTTAAGCTGGTGGTTGGCAGACTCCTCGTCGCAGCCGATGTGAATGAAGCGCGGACTGTCAAATATCTCGTATGCGTCGCGCAGCACGTCTTCGCAGACCTTGTAGTATGTCGGCGTGGAAATCATGCGGCGGTATTGCTTGAGCCACCCGTTGTGCGAGGTCGAGAAGTTGAGCTTCGGAATCGCCTCCACCCCCATGGCCCTGAGCCGACGAACTTCCGCACGGAGCTTGTCCGGACTCCATGACCCCTTGATCGCCAGTTCGGGACGGCTCGGATACTCCACGCCTTCGCCGAGGTCGATGACGATCATGTTCACGCCCTTCTTCACGGCGTAGTCGATCGCCTTGAGCCAGAGGTCGTCCTTGTTGCGGAGGACGGTGTCCGGCTTGCACTTGAAGCCGTCGGCGCTGATGTCCGACGGGAACCAGTCGCACCACATGTTGTGGCCAAGGTGCAGCAGAAACGCTCGGATATCACCGAGCTTCGGCAGCGGCGCAGCGGCCTTCGCATCGCCGAAAACCAATCCCGCCTCGACGGCCGCCGCCGTGCATGCCGAAGCCTTCAGGAATTCCCTTCTGTTCATCTTGCTCATGTCATTACTCCTTTGTTGTTGAAATCTTGAGAACGCCGTCCGCCTTTGCAGGCAACGTAACGACGGCAATGCGCCGCGCTGCGTCATGGGTGCAGGCAAGCGGCTTGCCGTTCAGCGTGACAGAAACGGGAGCACCAAGACGGGTCAGAACAAGGCGCGATTCCGTCTCCGGCCATGCCTTGACGCGGCAAGAAAGCACGTCTCCCTTGCGTTCCAGCCTTGTGGCGTCGCCAGCCATATGAAGCAGCACCGGCACCTCGCCCGGAAAGGCCCTTAGCGCGTAGTAAGGAGACCCGAGCATTTCCGCAAGGTTCTCCTGCACGTCGCCGGGATTGATCGCAGGCGGATTGCGGGTCTGCCCGTCCAAATACACAGAATCCGGCAGAAGCCCCTGCTTGTCCGGCTCGCTCGCAGGATGCGACTGCCGAACGCCAGAGGCGACGATGCCGTCAGCAACCCTGCGCCAGAACGCCGCCTCTTCCGGACGGCACAGGCGGCTATAGTCGTAGAGAGCGGCGGAATAGACGAGCCCGCACCAC
Organism: Kiritimatiellia bacterium; assembly: GCA_017403825.1. Taxonomy (GTDB): domain Bacteria; phylum Verrucomicrobiota; class Kiritimatiellia; order RFP12; family UBA1067; genus UBA1067. The sequence goes on along the minus strand of JAFRDO010000056.1, from coordinate 4,398 downwards.
TGCACGGGACGCCCCATCCAGCTGACGAGATCCCACTGAGTCGCGCCCATCACGCCGCATGTCGCGTAGCAACCGAACGGATCCGTGCCAGCAGGGAACTCGAACGGCGGCGGAACTAGATAGACCATGGAAAGGCCAGTGTACGCCCAGTACCGCGCCGCCTTGAGATATCGTGCGTCGGGCTTCAGCAGATACCCCAACGCGCAGCAACGCACCATCAGTCCAGAGGCGATTATGTCGGGCGTGTGGAGCGGCATTTCCCACGGCTGGGCGCCGCGCGGAACCGTGCCCCTGTAGCGGACTATCGCCTTGTCGAGCGCAGAGATGGCGCGGGCTATCTCGGCTTCGTCGCCGCTCCACGTGGCATCTATGAGCATCTCCTCCATCGCCATCGCGGTGTAGCCGTTGCAGTCGGCGGCGCCAAGCGTCTCGCCGTAGTCGTACTTGGCGCCAGCAGAAGCCTTCCAGACGCGGTAGCCGTCGGCAAGTTTCTTCGTGCCGGAGCGGAGCCTCGCATCACGCGCCGCGATCCACGCATTGACGTCACCTGCAAGAAGCGGCGAGACGGGCCGCTGAATGTGCGAAACGCACGTCTGCCCGATGTCCGCCGGCTTGACCGCCGCGAACATGGCTGAAGCCGTTTCGCGCAGTCGCTTCACGAGTGCCGCGTCGGGAGCGGGACGCCGTTCGATCTGTGCGGCGAGCCAACGCATGAGCGCCGGCGCATCGGACGCCTGGTTGAGGCTGAAGCCGACGGCATGGCTCACCTGAGTGCCGTCGCGCAACTTGGAATCAAGCCATCCGTGAGAAAGCAACCCTAGGGCTGCGACCACGTCAAACTTGTCGCGCGGCGGCAGGTTGTCGCGGCGCACCAGCGCCGCAAGCGCAGCGGCCACTGTCGCGCCATCGCCCGCACGCAAGATTACAGTCTGCGAACCTCCGGAGTATGGCTCGGCGCCGTAAAGGTTCAGTTCCGATTCGGGACGGGCCTCGCCAACGGCTGGGAACCAGAACGCCAGCAGGTGTCCGCCGGAATTGAACTGGCGGTCTGGCGTATCGAAAACCACGGAATACTCACGCTTACGCGGCATCGTCCATTCCGCCGCGAGCCACGCCTTTTCGTCGGTGAGCGCAGCGAACGGCGCACAGATGCGATGAATCGCAGGTATGAGCCTGTTGGTCTCGGGCATCCTGATGTCCTTCGTGTTGGAGGAAGGCTCGTCATCAAGATATTCAAGACCGGAAAGCATTGCTTGGTGCTTGTGTCCGTTCGAGGCACGCTCGGCGAACAGGGTAAGGTATGGCACGTGGAGGGCCTGCGTCTCGTCGCAGTCGTACTGCGTCATTATGGCAAGGGCACGCCCCTTCTCCGCCTTCCTGAACGAACGCAACATGCGCCATCTGCGTCCTTCAGGATCGCGTGTCGCAGCCGTCATCTTTAAACCGTCTCTCGTGCGATCGACCGACGGCTTGACCGACGCCCAGTCAACCTGACGCGGCGTACCGTTCTTCAGCAGCACCACGCACGGTTCGCCAGGATTTCCCTCCACGGTCTTGCCGTGCGACTCATACCGGAACGCGCCCATGCGCGAGGGATCATGGCTCAGCCGCCAGCCGTCGCCTTCAAGGACAATGGCATCGGCAGGCAGAACCAGCTCCTGCGGCGTCTCCGGACTGTACGACCACAATGGCGTGACAATCTCGGCGGTGAACGACTTTATCGTGAACCTCTCGCCTGCCAGCGCCGGCGGATCGATACGGAAGCTACCATTCGCGGGAGAGAACCCTTTAACGGGCAAGTCGACGGAGAACCGCGTGTAGGGCGCGGCCCCGCATGCGCGAAGCGCGAACTTCTTCCTCTCGTCGTAACCCTTCCCCTCAAGGTCGTGGTATATTTCCCAGGCGCCGCCGCAGGATGTCGGCGCGCAGGTTATCGTGAAGCGCACCTTCGCGACAGCTGCCGGAGCGGCCGGAATGGAAACCTTAGGGCCAAGGAACCACGGGTCATTGCCAGTGACCGTGAACGACGTTCCTGCCGACGACACCTCTACATCTTTCAGATGATGCGCCGCTCGCCACCCGCTGTCATCCTTCGTGAAGTCGCCAAGCACCGTCTCCTGCGCCGACGCCCGCAACGCAAAAAACGATATTGCAGCCGTCAGCACGGTCACAATGAACCCACAACAACGATTTGCAGCAGCCATCGTTTCGCTCTCATGCCTTTTGTTCGTTTTTCTCATTGGTGTTTAATATGTCAATAACATATTCCGTATGTTTGAATTCACAATTCCATGCACAGCCAGCTATTTTCGCATCCTCAAAAACGCCCGCGTCGCGGTGCTGTCGACGATGACAGCCTTGAAGCGCATCGTCGCGCCATCGCCATCCTCGACCGTCACCGTCAGCGCAAGTTTAGCCGCGCCGTTCCAGTCACGGAAGTCGCGCGTCGCCTCAAACAACGCCGCAGCCTTCTCAGCCATGCAATTCACCGCATCCTCGCCATCTTTTACCGTAACGGAAACAGTCAATGCGCTGCTAGTCCCCGTCTCGCCCACCGTCACCTCAACGAACTCAACCTTAGGCGCATTCTCGAAAAGTCTCTCCGCGCCCAACAAATACGCCGCCGCTGCGTTCGTACTCGCCACGACAGCCGCTTCGCCGGCAGCTGCACCGCCGCTTCCCGCGCTCTTGACGCTTCCTGCCCACGACTTGAACTTCATGTATTCCACTGCGCTCCCGCCGATCACATCCTTGACCGCCTCCATATCGGCAAACGCCGCCGACTCTATCGCATTCGTCACCACGTCCGGCGTAGCGTCTATCGCGATCTCAGGGATCGGGTCGGCCGGCGGCTCGCGTGCTATGGCCATTGCAACATAGAGTTTTCCGTCAGGACGGGCGAAGTAGATTGTCGTATCGTCATCAGTAACGTACACCGTGTTGCCGTAGCGGTTCCCATCGGAGATGTCGCCGAAGCCAGCGGCAGTCATGGCGTCCTCGTCAAAGCTCTTGACGAGCGTCTGCGTGACAGCACCAGTAGCCGGAACCATCAGCTCATAGACGTTCAGCACGTCGATCTTGGTCGCGCCGTTGTTGGTGGAGGTCGCAACCGTCAGGTGCGGGGTCGCTCCAGCGGCATTAACGCCGGAGACGCAGAGCGAGCCATAACTGTGGGCCGGAAGTCCGGTAACAAGATCTGATTTCGTCCAACCCGCATCACCCGTCATGTCCATAACGACAACCTTGCCCGTGTCAACGAGACCAAAGACGAGGTCGCGCCCGTTGATCCTGGCATACGCCAAGTTGCGGCCACGGCCGCCAGCGGAAATGCTGCCAACCTTGACGAGTGTAAGTACACCAGTATTTTCATCGACCGCGACACGCCACTTGACATAGAACTGGTTGCTCGACTCGCCGTTGAGAGCATTTGAGAACAGGTAGTTGCCGTCAGGCGAGAATGCCGCCGCATCGAACGAATGCGTGCCGGGCAACGACACTTCCTTCTGTCCTGCGCCGCCAAGCGTGGGCTTAAGCGGGAAAGTGTACATCTTGTTGTCCGAATGTTCCGCGTCAGAACCTTTATAATACGCCATCGTCATCGCCACTCCGAGCGTCTCGGAAATCGCAACGCCGCGGAAGCCGGGCTCGAACACTTCGTACTTCGTAACGCTGTGAATCGTCGTAATGGCATTCGTGCCGTCAACACCGAACAGGTCGAACTGCAGCGGGTTGGTGGAGTACGTCAAGCCAAGGTAGTTGCCCGAACCCTGACCATGGAAGGCGGAAACGTAGTTGCCCGTCTGCCCCGGCAGGTTCTCAGCCAACACTACCGCCTGCGGATTCTCATACCAAAGAGCAGCGGAGTTCGTGGGGATGCCGGGATCTACGTCAGCCGACAGTCCGTTGGTTATGACGACCGTATCCGGGTATGTGCGACGGTCGAAGGTAATCGCGCCCGTGACGGTGTTCGACGATACGAAAACGTATGTCGGGGTGAGCGTCGCAGTCCACAGCCCGTCGGCGTTGGTGGTCACGTTCACGTCCATATGGCCGTAGTGTTTGCCGCCGGAGACCAGCGTGCCGTTCGCGTCGTACACCTCCGGCGCGTCGACGTGCGCACGGTACACCTCATAGGGGTTCGGATGCCCCGTGCGGTTGCAGCCGCGCAGCCCGTCGCCGCCCATGCCCACGTCATAGACATTGAGTTCATGCTGGCGCGTCGTGCCGTCCGGCAGCGTCTCCGTGCCAGTCAGACGTGAATGCTCGTACATCTCGTCGTGTCCGCATATCCATGCGTCAACGCCGTACTTAAACACGAGGTTGGTGAGGCAGCGAGTGGCGGCGCCAGAGAGGTATTCAGGCGTGCTCTCTGTTCCGTTCTCGCCGTTAAGACGCCCG
>JAFRDO010000055.1 GCA_017403825.1 Kiritimatiellia bacterium | reverse complement strand
GTGCGCAGATGAGCCGTTGTGCCATCGGGCGAAATGATATAATCCAACGTACAAAACATCGGGTTCTCTGAAATGAAAAACTTTAGAACATGGCTGATGTCTGCCTTTTCCGAGGATATCAACCAGTCGTTTCGGATTTTGGGAGCGGCGATTGTCGCGTTCGCAGAGATCGCGGAGAGCCATGCCGCGCCGACTGAATGCATGGACCCCGAAGCTGTGTCCCGCGAGCCGCCGCATAGCGCCAGGACGGGCGTGTGGTGGCACTGGATGGGCGACAACGTGACCCGCGACGGGATCGTAAAGGATCTTGACTGGTTCAAGGATGTCGGCATCGGCTCGGCCACCATCTTCGGATTGGCGGACGTCTGCTCCCCGTGGGCGACCGAAATCAGGAACAGTTCTGCGGAGAAGCTGGTCGCCTTTACGCCGGAGTGGTGGCGGCTTGTTCGCTTCGCATGCGAGGAGGCGGAGAAGCGAGGCATTGAGATCGGAGTGCATAACTGCCCGGGCTATACGTCTACTGGCGGGCCGTGGATTCCCTCCCGCCTTGCCATGAGGGAGCTGGTGTTCAACGTTACGAACGCCGAGGAGCAGATCTCGCAGAAGGCGAATTCGCTGTTCCCCGTCGAGATCGGGGACACGCGGACGTTCGACAAGATGGATGTCCCTGAGCGCCGCACGGACCTGCAGGAGATTGCCGTCGTCGAGGGCGTCAGGGTGCAGCACATCCCAATGGGATCGTTCACCCAGCCCAACCAGTGGGAGGCGAGGGGCCTCGAGTGCGACAAGATGAACCCGGAGGCGGTGGCGTTCCACCTCGACCACGTGATCGGCGAGATGAAGAGGCATCTCGGCGACCAGATCGGGCGCGGGCTCAAGTTCGTGCTGCTCGACAGCTACGAGGCCGGCAATCCTTCCTGGACGCCTAACATGCGCGAGGAGTTCAAGGCCCGACGCGGGTACGATCCGCTGCCGTATCTTCCGATACTCGGAGGCTTCAAGGTGTCCGTCGCGCCGGACGAACCAGCCGAGCGGAAGTTCCGTGCCGACTACGACCGCACGATAAAGGACCTCTATCGCGACGTGCTCTTCAGGATCATGCACGACAAGCTCGCCGCAGCCGGGCTCGAGTTCGCCTGCGAACCGTACACCGGCCCGTTCGACAGCCGCGAATGCGCCTCGCACGTGGACCGGCTGATGACGGAGTTCTGGTACAAGCCGTGTCTTGACCGCGGGGCGCCGGGGCGTCTTGGCTGGGATTCATGGACAGGACCCGGTGGCAGACGCCACAATGTCATCGAGGCAGAGGCGTTCACGAGCGGCCCCGACGCATGCTGCTGGACCGAGACGCCGTATCTTCTGAAAGCGGCTGGAGACACGCAGTTCTGCCGCGGCGTAAACCGCATGACGCTCCATTCCTGTCCTCTTCAACCTTGGCCGGACGAGTTCCTGCCCGGCAAAGCGATGGGACGCTGGGGTGCTCATTTCGGGCGCCACCAGACGTGGGCGAAAAGCGGCAAGGGCTTCTTCACGTACCTCAACCGCTGCCAGGCACTTCTCCAGTGGGGCGAACCTAGCGATCTCCGCATCATCGGCCACGACATCGCGCCAAAGGGCACCCAGATCACGGCCCATGCCCGCAAGGCCGGCGGCGCGTACGTCTTCTTTGTGGTGAACCATTCAGGCCATTCGGCCTCCATGAACATGGGGCTTCCGGACGTCGGCAAGGCCCCTGAGTGGTTCGACCCGGTGACGGGCAAGGTTGCCCCGCTCGCCCTCGCAAACGGAAAGACGCCGATACGGCTTCCGCCCTGCGGCACGGGTTTCCTCGTGCTGCGCAGGCCGGCGGGATCGCTTGCGTCCAATGTGGACAGCGACTACTACCAGAAGTTCATCGGGTCGCCCTGTGGCGCGGCGGACGAGCCGCTTCGCCCTGCCGCGCCGTGGCGCGTCACTTTCGGCGGGAAGACCGTCGAGATGGCGGAGCTTGCGGACTGGACGTCCAGCGCCGATCCCGACGTCAGGTACTTCAGCGGCACGGCGGTGTACAGATGCAGATTTGAGTATGCAAAATGCAAAACGGGGGAGAGGAAGATACTCAGCCTCGGGAACTGCAACGGCCAGATTGCGAAGGTGGTCCTGAACGGCAGGGCGTTCGAGCCCGTGTGGTGCGAGCCGTACGAGGTTCGTCTTGAGTCCGGTGATTTGAGGGACGGCGGGAACACGCTCGAGATTGAATTCACAAACGTCTGGGCGAACAGGCTGATCGGCGACGAGCAGGAGCCGCCCGATTGCACGTTCAACAAGGCGGTGTTTCCGGGCGGATGGTATCTCGACGCCTTTCCCGACTGGTTCAGGACCGGTATCGCGTCGCGTCCGTCGAAGGGTCGCAAGTGCTTTACGGACTGGAACTATTTCGCGAAGGATTCAACGCTCACGCCTTCCGGCCTTCTCGGTCCGGTGAGGATCATAACGACAGGAAAGGAGAACAACTGAAGAAACCATGAAACGGACGGTGATTATGCTGTTCGCCGCAACGGCGATGGCGAGCCTCGCCGCGTTCGGCGCGGACTGGAAATGCTGCGAAGCGGGCGAGGCCGCAGGACTTGACAGGGCTTCCATAGGGCGGAAGCTGAAGAACGTCGTCGCCCTGCGGTACGGCAGGGACGTGCGCGGCGAGATACTCGCTGACGCGGACAGGGCGTTTTCCACGCACTTCGACGACGACCGCAACCGCAAGGCCAACGACCCCTGGATGAAACCCGAGATGGGGGCTTGGCAGGGCGAGTTCTGGGGCAAGTACATGCTTGCCGGCGCTGAGGTTGCGGAGCATGTCGGCGACGAAGAGCTGGAGACGTGGCTCAGGGAGAAGGCCGTCGATTTCGTGCGCCGTTACCAGCAGGGCGACGGCTATCTCTGTTCGTACGCCGACAGGGAGTTCCTCGGCGGGCCGGGCGACCCGCGCTGCCGCTTTGCCTGGAACATCTGGGGCCGCAAGTACACGATGTGGGCGCTTCTGGAGATTGGGCGGATCGCCAATGCGCCGGAGCTTGTCGAGGCCGCCCGGCGCATGGCCGACCAGTTGATCGCGCAACTTGACCGTCGCGGCCTCTCGCTTCGGGAGACGGGGTACTTCGCGGGGCTTCCGAGCTGCAGCATGCTGATTCCGATGGTGAGACTGTATAAGGCAACCGGCGACAGGCGCTACCTCGAATATGCCGGGAAGATCGTCCGCGACTGGGACCGCGAGGACGGCGCAAAGCCGAACCTGATCAGGAACGCCATCGGCGACAAGCCGGTCCACGAGTGGTATCCGGACGACAACGAGTGGGCGAAGGCATACGAGATGATGAGCTGCCTCGAAGGCGTGCTTGAATATGCGCAAGTCGTAGGCGGCGACGAAGGCAAAAGACTTTGCGAGGCTGTTGTGCGCATACGCGACAAGCTCGCCCGCCATGAATACAACGACAAGCTTGGGTCGGTGGGGGACGGAGACAAGTTCCGCGGTCTTGGCAACGGCGGCAAGAAGGGAACGGAGCTCTGCGACGTAGTCCACTGGATGCGCCTCAATGCCGCGCTCTACCGCGCAACGGGCGATGCGAAAGCCCCGGAGTTCGTGCGCAAGGCCTACAACGGAGCGTTTCTTGCTGGCATACTCGACGGCGGCAGGTGGTGCATGCAGTTCGTCAAGCCGGACGGCAGCGGCAAGCCGGCCGACCTTCAGGTGAACATGAAGCGCCACCACTGCTGCGTGGACAACATGCCGCGGGGATTCGTCGTCGCGGAATCGATGGCCGACGCCGTCGCGCAGGCGTCCGACGTCGCCAGGCGGGATTATTCCATCACCGTGCCAGTCTGGAACGAGCCGGGGCTCGAGAAGCTTGGCGGGCGCGAGAGGATGCTGGAGGAGCTGAGGAAGCTCGGCGCTTCGCGCGTCAACCTCTGCCTCGACAAGTACGTGTCCGACGGCGCGAAGCGCGCAGACGTGATGCGCGCGCTCAAGGAGAACAGCGACTGGTTCAAGGCGCACGGCCTTTCAACGTGCGCATGGATATGGGCGTTCTGGGGCGACGACGAGATGCTGCGGAAGTTCCACCGCATCACCAAGAAAAACGGAGCCCCGAGCTCGTTCCTGTGTCCGCTGGACGAGGGCTTCAGCAAGATCGCCGCAGACTATGTCGCGGACATGGCGCGCACCGGGGTGGACATGATTCTCTACGACGACGACTTCGCCTATCGCAATGACGCAACGGGCCCGAAAGTCTCCTGCCTTTGCGAAAAGCACCTTGCCGCGTACCGCAGGGAACTCGGCGAGGACATATCCGCCGACGAGTTCAGCCGCCGAGTCATGACAGGCGGGCGCAACCGCTGGCGCGACGTCTGGATGAAGGTGAACGGCGAGGCCCTTCTGGCGTTTGCGAAGGAGATGCGCGCGGCGGCTGATTCGGTCAATCCGAAGCTGCGCCTCGGCCTCTGCTCGGTCATGTCGGCATGGGACAACGACGGCACTGACGCGCCCGCCGGGGAGGTGGAGTTCTTCAACTGCACCGGTAGGAAGGACGGCGACCGTGTTGTGATTGACGAGATTCCTCCGTTCGCCTTTGCCGGGATACGTATTCTGAATAAATGAGAACAATGTGCGGAACAATCTTGGCGGCGACGATGGCCAATCAAGGCCTGATGGACGCGCTGTAGAAGGCTTTTGCGCCGCAACACAACTTCCTCTGTGAGTCTTATGATAAAATCCCTAAAATGTGTGTTTTGTTGTGTGTAAAAATCTATAAATAGTGTAGAATGCCAGTTGCTAAAAATCTCAGTTTGGTGTATAATACCCGCCGAAGCACCAAATGGAAGGTTGTGGCATGAAGCGAAAAATCTATGAAAAACTGCTGGAATGGAAGGCGAAACGTGCTAATCGCTTCGCGTTGTTGATAGATGGCGCGAGGCGTGTGGGCAAGAGCTGGATAGCCGAGGAGTTCGCCAAGTCCGAATACGCCAGCCATCTGCTGATAGACTTCAGCAAGGCTTCGCGCGGCATACGGACCATATTCGAGGAAAATCTCGGCGATCTCGATACCTTCTTCATGCTTCTTGAGGCGGAAACCGGCGTAAGGCTCGTCCGTGGCGACGCTTTGGTCGTGTTTGACGAAGTGCAGGAGTTTCCGAGGGCACGAGAAGCGATCAAGACGCTTGTTGCAGATGGTCGGTACCACTATCTTGAAACCGGCTCGCTCATCTCGGTCAAGAAGAACACGGCCAACATCGTGATACCGTCCGAAGAACTGCACATGAAAATGTACCCGATGGACTTCGAGGAGTTCCTCTGGGCTACTGGACGCGAATCGATGATGGGCGCAGTATGGAAGTTTTTTGCGGAACGCAGGCCGCTGGGGCAGGCAGTGCACCGGCGGATGATGGAGGCGTACAGGCAGTATCTCGTCGTTGGGGGCATGCCGCAGGTGGTTTCCGAATTTGTCAGTTCTCACGATCTTGCCGAAGTCGATCAGCAAAAGCGCGCGATCCTCGAGCTCTACAGAGCCGACATCTGGAAGCATGCCGGTGCGTTGGCGCCGAAAGTGGAACGGATATTCGACGAGATTCCTGACCAGCTGTCGCGCCATGAAAAGAACTTCCGCGTCGGCAGTCTTGAGGCCAAGGCGCGGATGCGGGACTGGTCTGACGCCTTTCACTGGCTGGAATCAGCCATGTTCGCAAATCTCTGCTGGAATTCGACCGATCCGAACGTCGGTCTCAAGGTCAATCTGGACAGGAAGTCGATGAAGTGCTATATGGCGGACACGGGACTTCTCGTCAGCCACGCATTCGACGAGAACGAGCTTGCGAGGGAGGAGATACACAGACGCCTGCTGCTTGACAAGATCGAGGTGAACAAGGGCATGCTCGTCGAGAATCTTGCGTCGCAGATGCTTGTCGCGTCAGGACACAAGCTGTATTTCCATTCTGAATCAAGTTCCGTCTGCGCGAAAGACAGGATGGAAATAGACTTCGTCGTGGCAAAGTCGAAGTTGGCGCGGCGGCACAACATCTTGCCGATCGAGATCAAGAGCGGAGCCAACGTCACGCACGCATCTCTTGACAAGTTCAGAGCCAAATATGCGCAATGGTGCGGAGAATCCTTCCTCTTCTACGGTAAGGATGTTCTCATGGATGGTGGCATATCATATCTTCCTCTTTACATGCTGCCGTTTATATAAAATCTTAGTCGGCTGCGTCGCCGCGGTGGATATTTCGTCTGCGCATTAGCGTCGATTTATTGTGCGCAGATGAGCCGTTGTGCCATCGGGCGAAATGATATAAT
>JAFRDO010000054.1 GCA_017403825.1 Kiritimatiellia bacterium | reverse complement strand
TTGGTTTTTGGCACGTGGCATTATACCACACCCAACAAGTGGAACCGACTTTTCGCTTATTTCACTTCCGAAAACGCATCCCGCCCAATGGAATCAGGCATCCGACTCGTTTCAGACATCAAAAACTGGGGATATTCCAGCGAACCGGACGCCGTTCAATGGCCTGCGGTCCAATGATTAAGTCGCTGCGCGTTAAGTGGGCCTGCGGCCCTAAGTGGCCCTGCGGGCCTAAATTTGGGAAAACAGGTCAGACCCGTTTTCCCAAATTTACATAACCACTTACAGCAGAAATCCGGCGAGGTAGCCGAACGCAACGCCCAGCCCGTAGACGACGCCAAGGATCAGCAAGTTCTCGCGCAAGTCGCGGTTGGTGCGGAAAAGCACGATGAGCCCGACGCCCGCACCGGTGAACGACGACGACATGAGCGCGCCGGACGACATCGCCCCCTGGCAGTAGAGCTCGGCGCCCGCCACCGAGACCGCGCAGTTCGGAATCAGCCCGAGAAGCCCCGCTACAAGCTCCCCGAAGCCCGGCGCATTGAGGCGAAGCGTCTGCAGGCATTCCTCGCCGAAAAGATGCATCGCCAACTCGATGGATCCGGAAACAAGCACAATGAAGAAGAAGATCTCGACAGTGTGAATGAGAGCCGGCACAAGCAGGCCGTTGCGCTCGCGGCAGCCGCAGCGGCTGTGCGCGCAAAGGTCGTGAACCTCGACGGGACGGCGCACGTGGCGCACGAAGCGCAGCACCGCGTCCACGGAGAACCCAGCGATCACCGCCGCCGCAACCTTCAGCGCGACAATCTTCACCATCAGGGCCGCCGGAACCTGCCTGGATATGAGAACCGGGATGAGCTCGTCCGAAGTCGACAGGAACACCGCCACGAGCGTGCCGACGGAGACGACGCCGCCCGCATACAATGACGCGGCGGCCGCAGAGACGCCGCACTGCGGGATCGCGCCGGCGGCCGCGCCGACGATCGGGCCTACGGAGCGCGTGCGCTCGAGGCTCCTCGCAAGCAAACCGCCGGCACGGCTCTCCACCGCTTCCAGCACAAGGTAGGTGACGAAGAGGAACGGCAGGAGCGCCAGCGTCTCTTTAGCAAACTCAATCATAGCATGCGTATTATAACATAAGAATAAGGGCGCGACCGGTTCGGACGCGCCCATTCCGCTTCCGCGGACGCATTTCCGCAGGATCCGTCAGGCCTGGGAAATCGCCTCGTTCGGGCACTGCGCCGCGCAGGCGCCGCAATCAACACACTTGTCGGCGTCAATCACGTAGGGTTCGCCTTCCGAAATCGCCTCGGCGGGGCAAGCATCCTTGCAGCACCCGCAGGCAACGCACTTGTCGGCGGCAATCTTATGAGCCATTGTCTGTTCCTCCTTAAGGTTTTGTTTTCCCTGTTGTCTCTTCGACAGTCAGCAGTATATCACTTGCCGCCACGGTTAGGCAACTGTAACTTATTTCCAGAACGCGGCATCGCCGGTACGCTTGAAGAACGTGAGCGTGAACCGCTCCGCGACCTGGCCGGAGCCGGGCCTCTTCAGCACGAACGTCACTGCGGAAGGCCCGTCGTAGCCGCGGTGTATGTGAATCTTGACGCGGACCGAGCCAGACGCGCCGTTGACGCCGCGCTTCTCCGGCGGCACACGATCCATGGAAACCTCAACATCCGGGTCGTCGCAGGTGTAGTACCACCTGAAGCCCGTTGACGCGTTCTCCTTCATCTCAAAGAAGATGCGGTCGCCGCTAGTCACGCGAAGCGCCTGGTTTACGCCGGGGCGGACGGACGAGAATCGCATCCCTGACGCACAACCTGCGAGCGCGGCAGAAAGAACGACGACGGCGAGAATCTGCAAGCTGCGCGGCATCAGATGAACGGCAGCAGCACGGCCGGTGCAAAGAGAAGCGAATCGATCATGTCGAGTATACCGCCCATACCGTTGGTGATCTTCAGCGCGGAGGAGTCCTTGACCCCCACCCAGCGCTTGAACTTCGACTCCACGAGGTCGCCCGCCGTGCCAACGAGCGCAGCCGCCACGCCGAACGCGAGGGACTTCGCAACGGCGAAGTGCGTGGCGGAAACGAACGCGAGCGACACGGCGCAAGAGAACACAATCGACCCCAGAAGCCCCTCCCAGCTCTTGCCCGGCGAAATCGACGGACACAGCTTGTGGTTGCGGCCATTCATGAGCTTTGCGGACGAAACGCCAAACGCAAACCCGCCGACATCGGAGAACTTGACGATGGCAACGAGATAGAGAAGCATGAGGTTGCCGTGCCTGAGGGCAATCTCGACAAGCGCCCAGAGCCCTAACGCAATCACTGCCGCGCCGATGAGGAACGCCGCGCAAGGCAACACCGTCCAATGGCAGATCTTCATCCGCATCAGCAGCGCGAACTCGACGATCGCCAGCGCAATCAGGCACGAGACGACCGGCATGACCGCACGCGTCGGCGCGAACAGGATGGCCGCCGCCACCGCCGCACCGACGGCAAGGCCGGTGATCGTGCGCTTAAGGATTGGATTCACTGGGGACATTATACCAAATCGCGGTGTCCGCGTCAGGAGCTGCGCCAGGACGCCGCGCCGGCGAGGGCGGCGGACTCGTCCGACTTCATGGCGATCTTCGGCCGAAGCGTACGGCAGCCGATCTTCTCGAGCGCTGCGGAGAGCGCGGCGTACTGGTCGTCGTCGGAATACGTGCCGACAATCGCTCCGCCTGAGCCCGCGAACTTCGCCGAAGCGCCGGCGGAACGCGCCGTCATCACCATGCGGCGGTTCTCCTCGGCGACGTTGAAGATGCGGTCGCGCAGGTCGAAGTTGGCGTTCACGAGCGCGGGAATCTTACTGAAGTCGCCGGACACAAGGGCGTCGCGCCCCTGCTGGGCGATGTCGGCGAACTCTGACATCGCCGCGACCACGTTGCTGTCGCGCTGCTGGAAGAGCCGCCGCACCTTCCGGTGGGCCTTGCCGCTCTCCTCGGCGCGGCGCGGATCGTAGGCGATGTAGAGCGGGGGAACGCGCGTCGGATCTAGCCGCTCGTAGCGTCCGTGGCCGGTGGACTCAACGAGCTGGCGGTCGAAGTCCATGAACGTCAGCCCGTTGTATATCTGCGCTACGCGGTCCTGCAATCCGCAGGCGATGCCGAGCTCGTCGCGCTCGGCGCACATGATGAGCGTCGGCTGCTCCTCAAGCGGAATCTCGACGCCGTAGAACTCCATCAGCCCCTTGAGCATGGCCGAGCAGATTGCGCTGGAGCCGGAAAGCCCGACGAGGCGCGGAATGTTGATCTTGTACTCGGCGGTGAAGTTGACCGGCGGAACCTGCAGGTCGTGCTCCTCGCAATACTCGAAGAACAGCTTGGCCACTGCCTTCAGCATGCGTATGCCGCCGTAGTAGCCGTAGAGGCGCAGGTCGCGCACGAGCTGCGCCGGCGAGTCGAACGTCGCGTCGTCAACCTCGCCTGGCGCAAAGCGCAGCCTCGCGCTCTCGGTCAGGCGAAGATCGACGCGAAACTCCGTGAAGGAGAACGATATCGTCTTGCCGAAATACCCGTCCGACGGATTGCCGAGAAATCCCGCGCGAGCGAAGCTCCGCGCGCGCACCACCTTGCCATCGTCCTCGCTCATTCGTTCTCCCCCATCGCTTTCAGCGCCTCGAAGTAGCCCTTCGGGCTGCCGATGTCCTGCCGCTTTCCCGAATACGCGCAGCCGCAGACCGGTTTCTCCGCGAGCAACCGCCTGATGGCGTCCGTAAGCTGTATCTCGCCACCCTTCCCCGGTGCCTGCGTGCGGAGCATGTCGAAGACCGCCGCGTCCAGCAGATAGCGTCCGGCGACGGCAAGGTCGCTCGGCGCAGACTCCGGGGACGGCTTTTCGACCATGTCCACTATGCGGTCGCCGTCCATCTTGACGATTCCGTAGCGCGAGACCTTCTCCTTCGGCACGCGCTCCAGGCCGATCACCCCCGCGCCGCCGTGCGCCGCCGACATAGCCACGAGTTCTGCCGAGGCGCTCGCACCGGCGACCAGCGCATCTCCGAGAAGCACGAGGAACTTTCCATCGCCGCCCACGGCGTCCGCCGCCTGCAGCACGGCGTGCCCAAGCCCCTTCTGCTCCTCCTGAAGCACGAACCGTATCGCCGGGTCGTCCTCAAAATAGCGGCGGATCAGCTCCTTGCCGCGGGAGATGACCATGACGATCTCGTCGGCCCCTGCCTCCTTAGCCTCGCCAACGATCAGCTCCAACGCTGGACGCGGACCGATCGGAAGCATCTCCTTCGGTATGACTCTCGTCACCGGGAGAAAACGTGTGCCGTGCCCGGCCGCAGGTATTACCGCCTTCATGATGCTTGAATTATATCAAATCAGCGCCCGCATTTCATCTGCCGACCGGCATATCTTCACCAGGTCCCAGCGTCGGCGCCACTGCGGAAGGTCCCGCCAGTACGAGACAAGTTCCTTGATACGTCCCAGCACAGGACGATCACCACACAGCTCTGCGGCGGACGCGTCGATGTAGCGCCGCAGCAGGTCGCCGATGTCGCCGCGCGTGCCGAGGTAGCGTATGAAGCTGCGCCCGACCATGCCCGTACCGCCGCTCCAGTCGAGGTCGCCGTTCGCGACGACCGGCATCTTCGCCGCCGCGCGCACCGCCTCCAGCGCGGCAGTGTCGACGGCACCTCCGTACATCTGCCGCGCAGTGCGGGCGTGGACCGTCAGGAACCGCAGCGGAAACTCGTTCAGCACCGGCATCAGCGACAGCAGCTCGTCGGGACGCTCCACGCCGAGCCGCGCCTTGACAGAGAACTTGCCAGCGCCCATTACCTCGCAGCCGACCTCCAGCATGCGGCGTAGCACGTCCGGCGAACGCAGGAGGCCGCTGCCGCGTCCCTTGTTCCGAACCATCGGGAACGGACAGCCGCAGTTGAGGTCGGCAGTGCCGTAGCCGGCGCTGCGGATCCGCGCCAGGCAGGACCGCAGCGCCGCAGGGTCCTTGCCGATGAACTGCGGAGTGACGGCGATCCCGCCTGCGTCCGGACCGCCGCCCAGCTCGCGCCCGGCAAGCGGATCGAAGCCGGGCATCGCACTGACGAACGGAGCTACCGCCTCCCTGAAGCCAGCCTCGCGGATTACTGCCGCGAACGTCTCGCGGAAGCACCGCGTCGTCACTCCCCTGAGCGGCGCAAGGATCATGCGCAGACCAGCACGAACGAATAGTTGTCGGGCGCACCGCACCTGACGACTTCCGCCGCCAGCCGCGACGCGGCAGACTCGAGGGTGCCGCCGGCCGCGAAGACGCCGAGCCTCGCGTCGGAGATGACGTCATGCACGCCGTCGGTGCACAGCACGAAGCGGTCGCCTTGGCGAACGTCTATCTCGCGCTCGTCTACCTGGACCGTCGGCTGTACGCCGACGGCTCGCGTCAGGATATGCGTGAGCGGATTGGCCCTGCTGCGGAAGTCGGAGGCCTTCTCTCCGGCGAAGTCGCTCAGCTCGCGCCCGACGGAGTGGTCGCGCGTCAGCAGCGAAACGAGGCCGCCGCGTATGCGGTAGAGGCGGCTGTCGCCGACGTGCAGCACGGCGGCGTGCGTCGAGTCCGACGGATCCGTCACCATCACCACGGCGGTAGAACCCATCTGCCTGAAGCCGCGCTCGTGCGCGTAGGCGTAGATGGCATTGTTCGCGTCAATGATGGAAGCCCTCACTGCGGCGATGCGCTCGGCGAACGTCGCGCCCGATATGTGCGTCATCAGCTTCAGCTCGTGGCAGACCGTTGCGCTCGCCTTCGCGCCCTCCGCGCCACCGCCCATTCCGTCCGCCACGCAGAACACGCCGTGCGCGACCGACACCAGGACGTTGTCCTGGTTGTCCTTGCGCACGAGGCCGGTCTCGCTCACGAACACCGCGTCGATCGACTGCTCCTGCACCGAGGCTCGCTGCTTCCCAAATCCGAACATAAGGTCATTATCCTAAAAACCGCGCCCGAAGTCAACCCGCCTGCGGAGATTTTCCCGCCGCCGGACCGACGTCTTCGCACCCTCGTCGGTCCGCAAGCAACGACGCCAGCGCGGTGCGTCGCTCCCGGACGGCGTTGGTCTTGATGGCCTGGTCGACGGCGTATGGAACGCCGATGAGGAGCACGAGCTTCCTTCCGCGGGTGAGCGCCGTGTAAAGCAGGTTCCTCTGCAGCATCACGTAGTGCTGCGTGTGCACGATTACGATCACCGCCGGGTATTCGCTTCCCTGCGACTTGTGTATCGTCATCGCATAGGCCAGCACCAGCTCGTCGAGGTCGCCGCTGTCGTACTTCACCGGACGGCCGTCGAACGTCACGACCATCGTGCGCTCCTCGGGAGAGACCGCCTTCACGAAGCCGATGTCGCCGTTGAAGACGTCCTTGTCGTAGTTGTTCCTGAGCTGCATCACACGGTCGCCGACACGGAACGTCGTGCCGCCGCGCACGAGCCCGTCCCCGCGCGGGTTCAGCGCCTTCTGCAGCGCGGCGTTAAGGCTGTCGGTGCCGAGCAGATTGCGGCGCATCGGAACAAGCACCTGCACGTCCTCCAGGGGATTCATCCCGAACTTGCGTGGAATCCTCTCTGTCATGAACTCAATGGCGAGCGCAAGGCACTTCTGCGGATCGCGGCACGCCAGGAAGTAGAAGTCCGACTCCTCTCCGCGCCGTATCTCGAGCGGCTCACCCGCATTGACGTGGTGGGCGTTGCGAACTATCAGGCCGGAGGCGTCCTGCCGGAAAATGAGGTCCAGCCTGGTAGAAGGCACGACCCCAGACTTGATCAGGTCGCCGAGCACTGAGCCAGGTCCGACGGACGGCAGCTGGTCGGTGTCACCGACCCAGACCACCGACGCTGTCGGCGGAATTGCCGCAAGCAGGTCGGCGGCCAGGTTCACGTCGATCATCGATGTCTCGTCAAATATGAAGACGTCGCCCTCCAGCCTGTTGTCCGCGTCGAAGGTGAAGGTGTTCGTGGCCGGGTTCCACTTCAGCAGCCGATGGATCGTACGGGCCTGCGCCCCGACCGACTCGGTCATGCGCTTTGCGGCGCGGCCCGTGGGCGCAGCGAGGACGACCTTCAGCCGCTTCACGCCGTATATCTCCACAAGCGCGCGAATGATCGTGGTCTTGCCTACGCCAGGACCGCCGGTTATTACGGAGAACTTAGACTGGAGCGAACGCTCTAGTGCGGTGCGCTGCGTCGCGGCAAGCGTGAAGCCTGCGCGAGCCTGCCACCATTCGATTGCCTTCTCCGCGTCGAACGCGGCGAACAACCTCGGCGCGGACAGCAGGTCGCGCACGTGGCGCGCAACAATGCGCTCGCTCGCCGCAAGGCTGCGGAGCGCCAATCGCCCATCGCGGGAGACGACGACGCCAGCGGCGACCTCCTCCTTCAGCGCGTCCGCCAGCGTCTCGACGGGGATTCCCGTCAGCTCGTTGGCGTGCAGTAGCAGGTCGCTCTCGCAAGTCCAGCAGTGGCCGCCGTCCTCGGCCTCGGCCTCAAGCGCATAGGAAATCGTGGCGCGTGCGCGAAGCGGCGAGTCCGGTGATATGCCGACGGAAAGGGCGATCTTGTCGGCCGTAGCGAATCCGATCCCCCAGATGTCGCGGCAAAGGCGGTAGGGGTTGGCCTTTATGACGGCGATCGCGTCCGGACCGTAGCGGCGCACGATCTTGGTCATCTTCGCTATCGAGATTCCGTACGTCTGGCCGAAGATCAGGTTCTCACGCAGCGTCTCGTTCTTGCGCCAGCTTTCGCGGATCTGCCGTATCTTCGCCGCGCCGAGCTTCGGCACCTCTGCGAGCCGCGCCGACTGGTGCGACAGCACGTGCATAGTCTCCTCGCCGAACGTATTGACTATGCGCTTGGCCAGCACGGGGCCAATGCCCTTTATCAGGCCTGATGCCAGGTACAGCTCTATTCCCTTCAGAGAGCGCGGTGCCACGCATGTGAGCGTGTCGGCACGGAACTGCCGCCCGTGAACCTTGTCGGTGACCCACTGCCCTTCGGCCTTGACCTCCTCGCCCTCCCAGACGGCTTGCGTCCGCCCCACGACAGTGATCTCCGGCGCGCGCGCCAGCTCAAATTCGGACGGCACCTCGACGTGCAGCACGGTGTAGCCGTTCTCCTCGTTGTGGAAGACGACCGACTTCACCGTGCCTTCGACGACCGTTAGCGCCGCCTCCCCGCCGTTCTCCAGACTCTGCTCGCCCTTTTCCGCCATCTCACATATTATTATACCAAAACTATTATACCAAAACCCCCACTGCTCCGCGCATCACTGGCAACTTGCACACGAGCAACTTGTGCAATAGCATAGACAACAAAAATCTCCGGGTCACCGGACAGAGTAAATGCAACTGTGGCAAGGTTAAATGCGCCGTAGTCTCAGGGGGTTGCATTTGAACTGCCAGGGTTGCGTTTAACCTGTGGCGGCAAGCGTCACCGCCTCCGGGGCGGGCGCTGCCGTTCGGTC
>JAFRDO010000053.1 GCA_017403825.1 Kiritimatiellia bacterium | reverse complement strand
TCCCGCTGCGCACGCTCTACAAGTCAAACCGGCTGGACGAGTTCTTCAACCACCTCGTCAAGGATCTTCCACAGGTCGACTGCGCGGCATGATTCCGCCCTTCACCTCATTAACCCTGCATAAAAGTCTCGTTACACCCAAGGGGGTCCGGAAAACCGAAAAGCTAGCGGACTACCAGCGGCGCCAGCCACCCGACTGGAACGAGCGTGGCGCCGAGCGGAGCGTGACGAGCAGATTGGACGGAATCTCCTTCACAAAGACAGAAGGATTCACGGGAAACATCCCGCCGTCTGACATCTTGCGGACCTGCGGCGCGAAGAGGAACAGGCAGTCCTTCGCCCGCGTTACGGCGACATAGAAAAGCCGCCGCTCTTCGTCCATGCGCCCCTCCTCCGTCGCCTTGCCGCTCGGGAACATTCCCTCGGCAAGCCACGGCACGATCACCACCGGCCACTCCATCCCCTTCGCCTGATGGACGGTCGAAAGCGTCACGCGGTCGCGGTTCGGGTCGTTGCGGGCCGCGTCAAGGTTGGTGAGCAGCGCAACGTCCGACAGGAACGCCTCAAGGCCGCCGGGGTTGCTCGCTATCTGCCCCGTAAGCTCCTTCAGATCCTCCAGCCGGTCCTCTGCCTCGTCGTCCGGCCACTCGCGGCCAAGATGCGCCTCGTAAAAGAGGTCGACGAAGTCCTCCACGACTTCCCCTACCTCGTCTTCCGCCAGATGTTCCTTCGCGCACTCGAAGCACTTGGAGAGCGGCGGCCAGAGAGGCTTCGCCTTCGCTCCCAGCAGACCGCCGAGCGCGTCGCGACACTCGCGCGAATCGCAGTCGAATCGGTAACCCAGCTTTTCCCAGCACTTCGCCGAACCCTTCGCGCCCATGCCGGGCAAAAGCTCCACGAGACGGCGGAACGACAACTCGTCCAGCGGATTCACCACAAGCCGCAGGTAGGCCAGCGTGTCCTTCACATGAACCTGCTCGAAGACGCCGACGCCGGACGTGATGCGGAACGGCACGCGAGACCTCGCAAGCGTCATCTGCACGTCTATGGACTGGAAATGGCTGCGGTAAAGGATTGCGATGTCACCGTAACGGAAACCGCGTCCGCGCATCTCGGAGACGAGACGCAGGATCTCATCGGCCTGGTCGCGTCCGTCATAGACATGATAGAGCCTCGGACGGTCCACAGAACCGCCGCGAATCGGGCGGAGCGTCTTCTCAAACTGCCCCGGCGCGTCGCGCATCACGACGTTCGCGACATCCAGGATGCCCGGCACGGAGCGGTAGTTGGCCTCCAGCTTGATCACGCGGCATCCCTCCCAGCGGTTCGGGAACTCCATGATGTTCTCGATCTGCGCGCCGCGCCAAGTGTAGATGCACTGGAAGTCATCGCCTACTGCCATGATGTTGCGATGCTTCGCCGCCAGAAGGTCCGTGAAGTCCGACTGCAGCCCGTTCGTGTCCTGGTACTCGTCCACCAGCACGTGAAGGAAGTGCTCCTGCAGCATCTCCCGTACCCGCTCGTTCGTCCTGAGCAGCGTCAGTCCGTTGACGAGCAAGTCGTCGAAGTCCATCGCGTCAAGCTCGCGCTTCCGCGCGGCGTACTTCTTGGCGACTGCCGCAATCTCCCCAGGCTCGAATCCTGCCGCCCGCGTCATCCAGCGCTCGGCGACGTCTTCGACCTCCATCTGCTCGTTGGCCGCCTCGGAGATCATCTTGGCCACAACCTCCTTTTTAGGGAAGTCCTTCGGATCAGCGACCGTAGTCTTTATGATGTCGCCTACCAGCTTGCGCTGGTCGTCCTCGTCAAGTATCAGGAAACCGGGGCGGTAACCGAGCGAAGAGCCGTACCGCCGCAAGATTCGCGCACAGACCGAGTGGAACGTCCCCGACCAGACGGAGTGGGCCGCGTCGCCGACGACAGCCTCGGCGCGTTCGAGCATCTCTCGCGCCGCGCGGTTGGTGAAGGTCAGCAGCATCGTCCGGTCCGGCGGAACGCCCCGCTCGATGAGATAGGCGACGCGGTGCACGAGCGTGCGCGTCTTGCCGGTGCCAGCAGCCGCAAGCACCAGCAACGGACCATCGCCGGCCGTCGCCGCCGCAAGCTGCTCTGGATTAAGAAGTCTGGAGAAGTCTGTCATTGCAAAACCCGTATTACATAATCGTCGTATATCTTCGCGGCGTCGAACTCACGCTCGAACATGCGCCGCGATGCGCCCTTCGGCAGGGCAGAGGCGGCACGGACCGCCGCCGCAAGCGAAGCGGCGTCGCCCGGCGCATACGTCGCGCCGCAGCCGTATGCCTCGAGAAGCGCCGCCGTCTCGCCGCCAAGCGAACTTACGATGCGCAGCCCCGCCGCCGAATAGTCGGACATCTTGTTCGGAACTCCCACCCAGCTGTCGTCTCGCATGGGAATCACGCCTATGTCGCAACGAGCGTAGAGAGTCCGCAGCTCGGACGCTGAAAGCAGCCCGTGGAAGCGCACGCGCGGACAGTCGCACGAGAACGAGCCAAATCCGGCGACGTCGAGCTCAAGCGACTCGTCGGCGCGAACGGCGTCGACCACCGTCGCGAGGTCATAGCTGCGCCCCAGGTTGCCGGAATAGACGAGCCGCCGCGTGCCGCCTCCCGCCGGCGCCGCCGTCACCTCAGGAACGCGTTCTATGCCAAGGTAAGCCCGGTAGTAGTCAGCGCGTCCCGTAAGCGCACGATACCTGTCGCAAACCCCGGTCACCATGTCCGCCTGGCGGTAAATGCGCCGCGCTCGCCTGCGCCACGGCGCGAACAGCAGATGCGCCACCCTTCGCAATCGTTCCGGGAAAAGCCGCTCGAACGTCTCCGGCCAGGCGTCCTGCACGTCCACGACCACGCGCGCGCCGAAGCGACGCCCGAGTTGCAGCGCAGCAGCGGCGGCGGAGATCGTCGGCATGGACGAGACGATGAGCCCTGGAGCGTCCGTCTCCTTTGACGCCAGGCGCAGACATTTCGCCGCGTAGGCGCGATGGCTCGCAAGGCGGGCGAACCCGACGTTCGAAGAATACGACGGCGTCGGTACGAAGCGCACGTCCATTCCGTCCGGTACGTCGCTGGACGGGACAGGTGCCCTCCTGCGCTTGGTCGCGTGCGAGAAGTCGCTCGTCCAGTAGACCACGCGGTGCCCTGCCCTGACGAACGCCTCGGACATCAGCCAATATCGCTGTTTGCGCCCGCCCTCCGAGGGGAGGCCGTCAAAGGGATTCTGTATCCAGACCGTCATCGGCAAACGACTGCGAAAGCCAAATGCACGGTCATTGCGGCAACTTGTCCAGGATCGCCAGCACCTCGTCGCCCTTCACGAGCGACATGTCGAGCTGGAACGTCAGGCGCGGCGTGAACTTGAGGCGCACCTCGCGGTTGATGATCGCCTGGAAGCGGCGGGCGTGGTGCTGGAGGTGGTGCAGCGCTGTCGTGCGGAGCGCGTCGTCGCCGAGGACCGATATCCGCACCGTGGCGTCGTGAAGGTCCTTGCCGCACGTCACTCCCGTTACGGTTATCAGGCCCGGCTGCACCGAATCGCCCTGCATCACCGTGAACATCGCCTCCGCGATGACACGCTTCAGGAGGCTGTTCACTCGCTCTAGCCTATCCACTGACATGCGCGCATCCTACCATTTCCAGTCCCCGAACGGCAAAGCAGGCCGCCTTACAGGCTGCGGGGCAGCTCCTCCAGCAAGTAGCACTCGATGACGTCGCCGACCTGGAAGTCCTCGTAGCCCGCGAAGCACACGCCACACTCCTGCTGTCCAGTGACTTCCTTGACCTCGTCCTTGAAGTGGCGCAGCGTCTGCACCTTGCCGTCCCAGATCTGGGACTTCCCGCGCAGTATGCGGAAGCGTTCCTTCGCGACGAGCGAGCCGTTGAGCATCTGCGAGCCGGCAATCTTGCCGAGCTTGCCGATGTCGTATATCGCCTTGATCTCCGCATGGCCCTTGACGACCTCCTTGTACTCGGGAGGCAGCAAGTCGAGCATGCAGTTCTTGACGTGGTCCACGAGCTCGTAGATGATCCTGAAGGAGTTTATCCTTACGCCGTCGTGCCGGGCCTGCTGCTGCACGCCAGAGTCGCAGCCGATGTCGAAGCCGACAACCACCGCCTTGCCGGCAGCGGCGGACTTCACGTCCGTCAGCGAGACGTTGCCGGTGCCCGTGCCGATCACGTTCAGGCCGACCTTCTCGGACTTTATCTCGCCGAGCGTCTGGACGATCGCCTCCAGCGAGCCCTGCGTGTCGGACTTGACGATGACGTTCAGCTCGCGGCGCCCTTCGGCGGCCATGCGGCTCATCAGCACGTCGAGCGTGACGGTCTTGGACGCGGAAAGCTCCTGCTCCTTGCGCTCCTGCGCGGCCTCAGCCGCGAGCGTGCGCGCGCGCTTCTCGTCAAGCATGACGCGGAAGTCGCTGCCGGCCTCCGGCACTCCGGAGAGACCCGTGCACTTGACCGGAGTCGCCGGCGGCGCCTCCTTGATGCGCCGGCCGTGGTCGTCGATGAGCGCGCGGACCTTGCCGAAGTGCTCGCCTATGAGGATAGCGTCGCCCACCTTGAGCGTGCCTCCCGTCACAAGCAGCGTGGCGCACGGACCGAGGCCCTGCTGAAGCTCGGACTCGATGACGTAGCCGTTGGCGCGGCGGTTCGGGTTCGCCTGAAGCTCAAGCACCTCCGCCTGCACGAGAATGTTCTCCAGGAGCGCATCCACGCCCTCGCCGGTCACGCCCGAGACGGGGCAGCAGATGATGTCGCCGCCCCAGTCCTCAGGCGTGAGACCTGCCTTCTGGAGCTGCTGCTTGACACGGTCGACGTTCGCAGTCGGCTTGTCCACCTTCGTGATGGCGACCATGATCTGCACGCCCGCCTGACGCGCCACGCGAATGCACTCTTCCGTCTGCGGCATGATGCCGTCGTCGGCGGCGATGATGAGCACCGCGATGTCGGTGATCTGCGCGCCGCGGGCCCGCATCGCGGAGAACGCGGCGTGTCCCGGCGTGTCGAGGAACGTGATCTTCTTGCCGGCCACCTCAACCTGGTAGGCGCTGATCTGCTGGGTGATGCCCCCGGCCTCGCCCTGTGCGACGTGTTCCTTGCGGATCCAGTCCATGAGCGTCGTCTTGCCGTGGTCCACGTGGCCGAGGAACGTGATGACCGGTGCGCGCGGACGCAGGGACTCCGGCGGATCCTCGGGTATGAGGTCGTCGGCGTCGATCGCCTTCAGGACGGGTTTCGCCGCCGCCTTGTCGCGGGCGTGCTCTATCGTCACCTTGAAGCCGTACTTCTCAGCCACCTTGGTTGCCACGTCCGGCTCGATGCGCTGGTTGATCGACGCAAGTATCTTCAGGCCCATCAGGTCGGCGATGAGGCGGTTCGGCTTGATGCCAAGCTTGGCCGCAAAGTCCTTAACAACGACTGCGCCGCGTATCGACACTTCCTTCGTGCTGGCGTCTACGGATATCCTGCTGCTGGGCTGCGGCGCCGGAGCGGCGGACGCCGGACGCGGCGCGCGCTTGTCGAAGCTCTTCTGACCCTCGCGGTCCTTCTTGCCCTTGCGGTTGCCGCGCTCGAAGTCGTCGTAGACGGGAGCTGCCGGCTTGGGCGGACGCGGCTTGGGCGGCGCAGCCACGGAAATCGAGATTGTTGCGGCGGGCCGAGCGTGCTGTAGCGGCTTGAAGCCGGCCTTGGTCAGCCCCGTCTGCGCAGCGGATACCGTAGGCAGCGGCTTCGCCTTGACTCCGGGAGCCATGCGTATCTGGGGCTTCGCCGGCGCAGCCGGCTGAGAAGGAGCCGAAGACGCCTCCCCTTTCGACTCTGGCGCAGGAGCGGACGCGGCAGGCGTCGGCGCAGCATGGGAACTCTTGCCCTCGACCGCTTCCCGGGCGATGCGCAGGTGCGCGTCAAGCCGCTCGCGCTGCGCGGCGGCGGACTCGGCGGAGAGCTTGGCCGCCCTGGCGGCCTTGGCGGCGCGCTTCGCGGCGACGGCCTCCTTGTCGCCGCCCTTCAGCGCCGCGACAAGCTTGCCGGCGTCACCGTCATCCACGACGCTTATCGCGTTCGACGCCTCTATCTCCGCTTCCTTGGCGGCCCTGATGACGTCGGCGCTGGTAACGCCGGCCTCTCTGGCTATCTCGTATACTCTCATTCGGTGTCCTCTCCGGCGGTGAGCGCCGCGACCGCCTTGGCAGCGGCATAGACGCCCTTGGCGGTGACTTCGTCAAGCCCCGTCGCCGCGATAAAGCTCGCCTCGTCATCCTCGGCAATGCCGGCGACCGTAAGGTAGCCCGCATCGGCCATCTGCGTCGCAACCGACGTGGACACCGAGAACGTCTCGGCAAGCTCCTTGATGGCCTCCGCCTTCTGATCCTCGAACGATGCGGTCGCCATCGACTTGCGCACCTCGACGTGCCAGCCCGTCAGCTTCGTGGCGAGACGGACGTTCTGCCCGCGCTTGCCTATCGCCAGGGAATACTGGTCGGCCGCCGCAACCACGTGCACCGTGTTGGGCTGGGCGGGATCGACGTCGATCGACTCCAGCTTGGCGGGCGCCAGCGCCTGCGCCACGTACTGGCGTATGTCCTCGTTCCACCGGACTATGTCTATCTTCTCGCCGCTCAGCTCGTCTACAATCGAGCGCACGCGGCTGCCGCGCTGACCGACGCACGCGCCCACGGGATCGACGTTCTCGTTGGCCGTGCGGACCGCAAGCTTGGCCCTGTATCCCGGATCGCGGCTAACACCCATGATCTCGACCACGCCGTCGGCGATCTCGCTGACCTCCAGGCGGAAAAGCGCCTCGACGAACTTGCCGCTCGCGCGGGAGAGAATCACGCTGGGCCCCTTCGCCGCGGGATCGACGCGCAAGATGATCGCACGCACCGTGTCGCCCACCTGGTAGTCTTCCGTAGGTATGCGCTCCTTGCCGGGCAGGATCATCTCCGTCTTCCCGACGGTCACGTAGGTGTCGCGGTGCGATATCGCAGAAACCGTGCCGGATACGATGTCGCCGACACGGTCCTTGTATTCCGAAAAGGTGTTTGTGCGCTCCGCCTCACGAATCTTCTGCATTATCATCTGGCGAGAGGTCTGCGCGGCAATGCGCCCGAGACGCGCCGCCGGCATCTCGATCTCGATCGGGTCGCCCTCCTTGACGGGATTGCCGTGGTTGAAGCGGACGGCGCGCGCGATCGAAATGAAGCCTGGCCCAGTCTCCTCGTCGGAGGCGACCAGCGTGTCGTAGACATGGAGCGAAAGGTCTTTGCGGTCGATGGTTACGCGGAGGTCGTTGGTCACACTCTGGTTCTTCTTCGCAGCCTGCGCAATAGCCTGCTCGATCGCCGTAAGGACGATCTCACGGCTCACGCCGCGCTCGCTCTCAATGTGCTGCACGACCGCCAGCAGCTGGTTGTTCATCGCCATCGCTTCGCTCCTTTGTTGTCAAAAACCAATACTCACCCCCCGGTTCGACCCACCTGGATCGCCGAAAAGTTAATGTATTTTATCATATTTGCCCCCGCTCTTGCAAGCACCCCCAGCCAGTTGGGCAAATTGACATGCTGTGGGAAATATGCGATACTTCGCGCCATGGAAAACCTTCGCACGCGGCAGATACTGGCATACCTGAAGAGCAAGAAGTCGTGTTCGCTCGGCGAGCTCATGAAGAGGTTCCGCATCAGCAGCGCGACTATCCACCGCGACGCCGAACTTCTCGCGCAGCGCGGAGTGGTCGAGCGCGTGAGGGGCGGGCTGGTCTACCACGACGCACCGGACTCCCACGGCGACGCGGCATGCTACCAGGACCGCGTGGTCGCGAACCGTTCCGCAAAGGTCCTGGCGGCGAAGAAGGCGCTCGCAATGATCGAAGAGGGCGACATCATCTTTCTGGACTCGTCAACGACTGTCTTCGAGCTGGCCATGCTCCTGACGCACGCCAGCTTCGACCACCTCACGGTCATCACGAACGCAGTGCCGGTGATGCACCTCTTCCGGAAGTTCCCGGCACACTGGTCGCTTATCGGCCTCGGCGGGAACTACGACCCTCAGCTGAACTCCATCCTCGGCATGTCGGCCCTGGAACAGCTCTCGCACTTCAACGTTACGAAGGCGTTCGTCTCCGCATTCGGGCTGGACGACAAGACGGCCACCACTAACCACGAGCGCCAGGCGGAGATTCTGCGCAGGGTGCTGGACATGGCCGACAAGCATTACCTGCTCGTCGACCACACCAAGCTCGGACGCAAGGGCCTCTACCGCATCGCCGCACGCGGCGGATTCGATGCCATCGTCACCGACTGAAACGGCGAAGCCCCGCGAAAACCGAGAACGCCTACCGGACCTCGAAACCGTGGCCCTTCAGGAACTCCTTGAGCGCCGGAATGTCTATCACGTGAAAGTGAAAGACGCTGGCCGCCAGCAGCACGTTTGCGCCGGCCTCCGCCGCCTCGGCGAAATGCTCCATCGTGCCCGCGCCGCCGGAAGCGACCACGTCCACCTCGTCGCGCGCGACTGCGCGGATCTTCTCGATCAGCGGCAGGTCGTAGCCGGTGCGCACGCCGTCCGTCGACTTCGACGTCGGCAGTATGCAGCCGACGCCGTAGCCGTCGACCTCCTTCGCCCACTCGACCGCGTCACGCCCGGTAGCCGTGTGGCCGCCGTCGATGTACACCTCGTAACCGGACGGCATCGCAGGGTTCTGCAGGACGTCAATCGCGACAGTGACGGTCTTAGGGCCGAACTCCTTCACCATCTCGGCGACCAGCTTGGGCTGGCGGAAGACGGCGGAAGAGGTGGAAACCTTGTCGGCGCCGGCGTTCAGGACCTCCTCGGCGCTCTGCACCGAGGAGATGCCTCCGCCCATCGTGAACGGAACGGTCACGACGTCCGCCACCTTCCGCGTCACCTCGACGAGCGTCTTGCGGCTCTCGAGCGTCGCGGTGATGTCGAGCATGGCCAGCTCGTCGGCGCCTGCCGCACAGTAAGCCTTGCAGCATTCGACCGGATCGCCGGCATCCTTGATGTCGACGAACCGGACGCCCTTCACGACACGCCCTGCGATCATGTCGAGGCAGGGCATTATGACGAGAGGCTTAGCCATTCTTCGCCTCGAAGTCCTTCATGAACGAGACGAGCGCGTCAACGCCGTCCATCGGGAACGCGTTGTAGATCGACGCCCTGAGGCCGCCGACGGAACGATGGCCCTTGAGCGAGCTCATGCCGAGCGCCTTCGCCTCGTCGAGGAACTTCTTCTCAAGCGCCTCGTCGCCGCCCTTGATGCGCCACGTGACGTTCATGTTCGAGCGGAACTCGGGAACCGCCGTGCCCGTCCAGAACTCCGAACCGTCGATCACGTCGTAGATCTTCTTCGCCTTCGCGGCGTTGAGCGCGAAGAGATTCTCCTTGCCCATCCGCTTGACCCACTTCATCGTCTCGCCGAAGATGTAGATACCCCAGGTCGGAGGCGTATTGAACAGCGAGTTCTCGTCCACATACGTGCGGTACTGCAGCATCGTCGGAATCTTGTCGTCACCCTTGGCGGCGAGCTCCTTCTTGATAGCGACGACCGCCATGCCGGACGGGCCGAGGTTCTTCTGGGCACCGGCGTAGAAGAGGTCGAACTTGTTGTAGTCGCGCTCGCAGCTGAGTATGTCGCTCGACATGTCGCAGATGAGCGGACCGGTCGTCTTCGGGAATTCCTTGATCTCCGCGCCGGCGATCGTCTCGTTCGAGCAGATGTGGCAGTAGGCCGCGCCCTCGGTCCACTTCCACTCCGACGGCATTCTTGTCGGTATGTCCTTCTGGGTGTCTGCGGCGACGTTCACCGTCGCGCCCCTGAGCGCCGCGACCTTCTGGCCTTCCTTGAGCGCCTTGTTCGACCAGGTGCCCTGCTTGCCGTAGTCTGCCACGGCCCCCTTCCCGAGGAAGTTCATCGGGATCATCGCGAACTGCATCGACGCGCCGCCCTGGACAAAGCAAACCGCCCAGTCGTCGCCAAGGCCGCACAGCTCCTTGAACGTCGCGATCGCCTCCTGGTGGATCGCATCGTAGTCCTTGCCGCGGTGGGACATTTCCATCACCGACATTCCGCAGCCCTTGTAGTCTACCAGTTCCTTCTGCGCGTCCTGGAGAACTTCCAGCGGCAGCACCGCGGGACCCGCGGAGAAGTTATAGGCTCTTGCCATCTTCTGTGTTCCTTTCTTTTGTTAGAGTTTATCCTTCTGCGGCCGTAAGAGTTTATCAGGTCGGCTGCATTGGCGTGTATTATATCATAAATCCGCGCACACAGGATTGCGCACGAGGAATCCATGGAACGCGGCTGCCGTCCGCCTCCTTCTCTTTTGTCCCATACCTTAGACTATTACTATGAATTGAACAAGTCGCTCAACATGATTTCCGACTGAACATTCCGAGAATATGCATTCGGGACCAACCCCCTCGACGTAACCATTGTCAAATGGATTGTCCGCCCCTCGCCGGCGGTATTTGCAAAAGCCTCCACCCGAGTCTGCAATTTCATGTCCTCCTCTGCGGAAATCTCGTATGCTCCATTGGTGAATTTCATCTCACAGACATTCACCACATTGTCCGCTCGATCTATCAGCAGATCTATTTGGACGCCCTTCCCTCCGGTGGTCGCCCCGGACCAAGCATAGACCTTGGTCGATACGCCTTCAATTCCAAGCTTCCGTTTGATCTGCGCAATATGTTGCAGACAAACCCGTTCAAAGGCAAGTCCCCTCCAATTATAAACCCCAGGAGAGGATATATGCGTTTTCCAGAAGTTTTCGTCTAGGTTCTTCTCGCCATCAAGAAACTTGAAATAGAACAGTGTAAAATTATCAATCAACTGGTAAACCGCCGCACTCCTCTTACTCCCAAAACCAGTGTACTTGCGGATAAAGCCACATTGTTCCAATTCCGCCAACATCTTCCGGAAATGCCCATTTCTGGGGATCCTTCCGATCAAAGACAACTCTTCTCCAGTCATCCCGACCTTCTTCCTTCCCAATGTCTGGATAATTCGCACATGTCCTTCAGTCCGGCGAAACAGAGAACGATACAACAGTGAAAATTCATCCTTCAACCGCGCACGGGAATTGAAAAAAAGCAAGTCGAAGTTTTGAGCGACGCTATAGCCCCTCTCCAGCAAAGTCCAGTAGTATGGCACTCCGCCTATCGCCATGTAGGTCTCCGCTATTTCCATCCTGGACATCTGCCATCCCCTTGACTTCACGTACTTTTCGCACTCTCCAAGTGTAAATGGCTCCAGAAATATATTTCGCGTCACGCGGTTATGAAGCCCGCCTTTATCCCTAATTACCTTGTCAATCATCCAAGACGTCGCCGATCCGCAGATTATCAACAACACATCCTTACGATAATCCGCCCAACCGTTCCAGAAATGTTCCAAGGCACTTACAAACTCGCAACGCCCTGTATCCATCCACGGGACTTCGTCCAGAAATATGACCTTCCTCCCGACGGGCATTGCATCTACAAGTTCCTCTAGCCTATCAAATGCCGTATACCAATCGGCTATCGGCGTTGAAGAGCGCATCCCCGCCTTTTTTAAGGACTTCTTGAACACCGCAATCTGTTGTTTCTTGTCGGCATTCGCCAACCCCGTATGACGAAACGAGAAACGTCCTTCAAAGGTTTCCTTCACCAAAAAGGTCTTCCCTATTCTACGCCGTCCGTAAACGGCGATAAATTGCGACCTTTCAGAACGGAAGGCATCGTTTAACTCTCTCTGTTCCCTTTCTCGAGCAATCATGCGGACTCCCTTTGTTCCTTTTAAGTGTCTCTATTATATCATATTTTGCCTATCGAAGACAAGTAAGAGGAACTTTAGAGGTTCCCCAGTTTTTTTCTTTGCTGGCGAGGCGTCGCGGAGGCCTGCGCGGTTTTGAGCCGGTTTCAGGGAAAGAGCGTTGCCTTCCTATGTTGATCTTCGCTATAAGCGGAGGCAGGAGGCCGATCCCGCTGCACTTCCGGCTGTGGTCCGCAGGCTCGCCCGAGGACACCATCCGCCACGTCAAGCAGTCCTACAGCCTCGAGGACATGCGCCTGTTCAAGTACGGCAAGATCAAGGCTTTGGCCGCGGTCGTCCTCGCGACCATATACTTCAGCATGACGTGGATCGGGAACTCGGAGAAACACGACGTCATCGCCAGAAGCATCGCCCGCATGTCGTTCAGGATACACGAAGTGCCCGAGTTCCACTTCTACTCCATCGCGGACGGCGCAAGCGACATCCTGAAAAGAGGCCGCAGGTGGCGCGGATTCGACCCGGCTGGGGCCGAACAGCGGAACGAGGAATCGCTCTTCGCCTTCTTCGGCATGAACACGGGATGACGAGTCCCCCGCTGCGGCCATTTTCCGCGCCCCGACACGGAACGCCTCCGCGTTCCTGCCGTCGGATTTTCACTTAACGCAAAACGGGAATCGCCACTTCACCCTTTGTTTTCAGGGACGCGGCGATTTTCATGCCCCAAAAATTGGGGAACCTCCAAGGCCATCGACGAACATCCAAAGCAGGCGCATACTCCTTCACCCAGCGGCAGAGCCTATCTGACGGAGGCAAGCGAGCCGATCAGCTGCGGCAGCACGAGCTCGAAGCAGACCGAATACGTGTGGTCCGGCGGCGTGACGCCGATTGCCGCGCACACGAAATCCGCCGCAAGCGCGGCGGCGTCGCTCGGAGCCATGCCTCGCAGCACCGCACCGACGAAAACTGACGCAAATATGTCGCCAGTTCCGTGCGACAGGCGGTCGATGCGCGGATTAAAGTCGTAGACGACCGAATGGCCGTCGCTCGTAGCCGTGCCGAGCTCGTCGGGACGCAGCCCGATGCCAGTGATCACCACGTTCTTGGCGCCCATGCCGTGAAGCCGCCCGATCAGCCGCTCTATGCCTTCCCGCGTTGCCCGCGTCCGCCCGTCGCCGGAAACGAACATGAGCGGGTCCTCGCCCGTGAGAAGCGCCGCCTCGGTCAGGTTCGGCAGCACGTAGTCCGCCCCCGACACGAGCCGCGCGATCTTGCCCGGGAAATCCGCCCCGAAGCCGGGGTAGAGAACGCCGTTGTCGGCCATCGCCGGATCTACGATCCGCACCGCGCCCGGGTTCGAGCAGCTCTTCATCACCGACAGTATCGGCCCGATATGGCTCTCGCAGACGTAGCCGGTGTAGAACGCGTCGAAGCGTATGCCCTGCTCGACCCACTTCGCCTCCACCTTCGGCAGCTCGTCCGTGAGGTCGCGGAAGCTCCACGTCCTGAAGCCGGTGTGATTGGAGAGGATCGCAGGCGGCAGCACCGAGCACTCGATGCCGCAGGCGGACACTATCGGCAGCGCCACAGTGGTGGAGCACTGCCCCACGCACGAGATGTCCTGGATCGTAAGAAGTCTCTTCATCGCCGTCACTGTCCGATAAGCGACAGGAATTCCTGCCGGACCTTTTCATCGGCGCGGAACGAGCCCAGCACGACCGACGTCGTCATCTCCGAGTTCTGCTTCTCAACGCCACGCATCATCATGCAGAGGTGCTTCGCCCGTATGACGACGCCCACGCCCTCCGCACAAGTCTCAGCCATCACCGCGTTCGCAATCTCCTCAGTCAGCCGCTCCTGTATCTGGAGCCTTCGCGCGAACATGTCGACGATGCGGGCGAGCTTCGAGACGCCAAGCACGCGTCCCGTCGAGATATAGCCGATTGCGCAACGTCCGTAGAACGGCAGCAGGTGATGCTCGCACAGCGAGTACAACTCAATGTCCTTCAAGACCACCATGTGGTTGGTGCCGCTCGCGAACTTCGCGCCGTTCACCACCTTCTTCAGTCCCTGCCTGTAGCCGCGCGTAAGGAACGTCAGAGAGCGCGCCACCCGCGCCGGCGTTTTTCTCAGCCCCTCGCGGGACGGATCCTCGCCCAGTTCCTTCAGCAGTTCACCTACGAGCGCGGCGATGCGTCTTTCATCTGGCTGCTTCATACTTGATCTTCCCCGAAGAAGTGCGCGGGAACGGCTCCGTCCTCACGACCGTCCTCTTGATGCGCTTGTACACCGGGAGCCGCGCGTTGAGCCGCCCTACGGCGGTGGTTATCGTCGCGGCAGGCACGACGCCGTAGACCTCGGCAGTCAGCTCCCTGGTCTCGCCGTCTCCCGAAACCATCGCCTCGCGAACGCCCGGAACGGCAAGGAGCAGCTCCTCCAGCTCTTCGGGGGCAATCTTCTTGCCGGACGACAGGACGATCGTTCGCGACGCCCGGCCAGTGATCCACACGAATCCGTCCTCGTCGATCCTGCCGAGGTCGCCCGTGCGGAACCAGCCGTCCGAATCCAGCACGGCTGCAGTGCGCTCCGGCATGCGGTAGTAGCCGCGCATCACGCACGGCCCGCGGATCAGCAGTTCGCCCGACGGCGACACCTTCGTCTCGACGCCAGGCGCCTGAGAAACGTGGCCCTGCGCCCCGACGTGCGGGTCACCGTCAAGCGGCGTCATCGAATATGCCGCGCAAGTTTCCGTAAGCCCGTAGCCGGTGACCGCCCGCACGCCGAGCGCCATCAGGTTCTCGTAAGTGCGGCGCGGCAACGGCGCGCCCCCGACAAGTATCCAGTCTATCGGCTGACCGAGCGCAGCCTCAGCGGAGCGTCCCTTGAGACTGATCTTCTGCGCCAGGATCTCGGCCAGGGCCGGAACAAGGAACGCGAAGTTGACGCGGAACCGCTCGACCGCGTCGTAGATGCGCCGGAAGTCCGGACAAACGCCAAGCGCCACTCCCTTGGAAAGCATCAGGTATGTCGTGCAGACGCCGAAGATGTGGTGCAGCGGCAGCAGCATGAGCGAGCGGTCGCCGGGGTGCATCGGAAGCGCCTTAGCCGTCCAGTCGCAGAACGTCTCGACGCCGGCCACGGTCAGCTCCGCCCCACGCGGCTCCGATGTCGTCCCCGACGTGAATACTATCATGGAAGTCTCCGCATACTTCGCGCCGGACTCCCAGACGCTGTCGACTCCGAACCGCAGACCGGTCTTGGCCAGCTCCATGAAGATGTCGGTCTTGCGCGAGCCGAAGCCGGCGACGACCAGCCCCGGCGTCAGCCGCCCGACGTCCTGCGCCTTCTCCGCGTAGAGCGCCGAGTGTATGAGCGCCGCCGCGCCGACGAACTTGAGCCGCCGGGACACCTCCTCCGCCGTCAGGTTGTCGTCGATCGGCACGACCGTCGCGCCGGCGAAGATCGTCGCCGCGTGCGCGACCATCCATTCGTATGAGTTCTCTCCGAGAAGTCCGATCGTCGCGCCAGGAACGTAGGTGTGGATTATGCGCACGATGACCGCGATGTCGTCAGTGAACTGACGCCACGTGATCGGCAGCGAACGGTCGCCGCTGGTCACCAGGAACGCCGCATCGTGCGGACGCTCCTCGCGCATCTTCCTGAACGCCTCGAAGATCATGGGCCTGGGGTCAGTGCAGGCTGTAGGTGCGCTCGACTTCCTCCCACGTGCGCGAAGCGAAGAACGACGCTATCGCCGTATCGTACTCCGCCGTATGCGCGAACGCCTTCTTCATCAGCCGGAAGCGCGTGTCCAAGCCGATGCTCCCGCCGTGAGACTCAAGCTCGCCCGCTATCGCCGCATAGTCCAGGGGATCCGTGACCGACGCGACGCGCAGGTAGTTCTTCGCCGACGCACGCACCATGCAAGGCCCGCCGATGTCAATGTTGGTGCGGGCCATCTCCGGCGTTACCCCGGCCTTGGCGACGGTCTCGCGGAACGGGTAGAGGTTCACGACCACCATGTCGATCGGCTGCGCCGACAGGCGCTTCAGGTCGGCCTGATGCGCGTCGTTGTACGTCTCGGAAAGAAGCCCAAGGTATATCTTGAAGTCGAGCGTCTTCACCAGACCGCCCTGCATCTCGGGCTGACCGGTGTAGTCCGACACCGCGACGAGAGTCTTCTCAGCCTCCGCGCCCAGTATCTCCTGAACCTTCTTGAACGTGCCGCCGGTCGAATATATCCTTACGCCCGGACATGCCTTGACTAGCGCGGGGACGAAGCTCTCCAGCCCCGTCTTGTCGCTCACGCTCATGAGCACGTTGCGGACCTGAACGCGGTTGTCGATGTCGGTGACGATGTTGAGTGCCATGCTTTTTCCCTTCTGATGCGTTGCTGACAGGTTTGTTTGCGTATTATACCATATTCCCGCCGTCCGGGCGTCGCATCACCCGCGGGCGAGCAGCCCTGTCGTCCATTCGCCGAGCGTGCGGCGCGAAACTTCCCGGAGGCCGCGGGCCTCGTAGGCGGCTAGCACGTCCGGATAAAGCTCCGACAATATGCCGGAGACGATCAGGCGGCTTCCGACGGCCGACGACACTTCGTCCGCAAAGCGCACGAGCAGCGGCCCGAGAATGTTCGCCGCGACAACGTCGTAGCGGACGGCTCCGCCAGGCGGCGTCTGTCCGCGGCCCAGCGCGAAATGGAAGAACGACGCCCTTGCGGCGTTGCGCGCCGCGTTCTCGGTCGCGACGGACACTGCCTCGCGGTCTACGTCGAAGCCGAGAACCGGACTGAAGCCGAGCTTGGCGGCGGCGATGCCCAGTATGCCGCTGCCGCAGCCCATGTCGAGAAAGCTGGCGCCGCCCCGCGTCATTTCGCCGGACAGCTCGTCGATGTACTGCAGGCACGCCTTCGTCGTCTCGTGCCTGCCGGTCCCGAACGCAAGCCCCGGGTCCATCACGACCGTCTCACGCGAACCGTCGCCCTTCCAGTCGGCAAGTTCCCATTCCGGCACGATGACGAGACGGCGGCCTATCGGCTCGGTCTTGAAGTGGCGGCGATAGGAGAAGCGCCAGTCCTCGTCCGCCAGCTCGCCGACCGTGACAGGCGCATCGACGCCGACGACGCGCATCGCGTCCCGCAGGCAACGCTCCGCATCGCCGGCCTGCGCAGGGTCCGCGAGATAGACGCGCATCTGGGTGAGCGGCTCCTCGATGTCGCGGTACGATGACAATGCAAAATCCCCTCCGTCGAAAACTTCGAAGAGGGGATTCACGAACTGTTCGGGAATCGAACAGCTGACAAACGTCATTACTTCGCCTGCTTGGCAGCCTTCTTGGCCACGAGCTTCTTGACGACCGCAGGCCGCTGCACGAGAACCCTGACGTCCTCGTCGCCCATGCGCTTCACCTCTTCGGCAGCCATGCCGAACTTGACGAGCCTGGCGCGCTGCGCCTTGCTCTTCTTGGCCTTGCCTGCCGGCGTCTTGCACGGACGGACATGCGATTCCTTACGTAGTGTACGACCTGTACCCATGTTCAACCTCTTCTTTCTTCCTTATGAAATTGGGTGTGAATTATACATTATCTGCCGTAAGAAATCAACGGGGAAAATCTCGTTTTCGCAAAGGGTGACAAGACAGAGTGAATGCAACCCCTCCGCGAAGCGGAGGTTGCATTCACTCTGTCGTTCCGATTGATTGCATTGAGTCTGCCTGTATCATGGGGGGGGTGCATTCTCTCCGCCACAGGCAAGGATGGGGAAAAGAT
>JAFRDO010000007.1 GCA_017403825.1 Kiritimatiellia bacterium | reverse complement strand
CAAAAAAGAAAACACTGATAGTATAACCTGTTCCGGCTGAAATAACAAATACCGATTGCTTATCACCTGACATAATTTACACTTATGCCTACATATGGTAGACTATGCACCCTGGACTTAAGGAGACTCAGGTATTTTCTCGCCGTGGCGGAGGAGGGGAACATCACCCGCGCCGCCGAACGGCTCCACATTTCG
Organism: Kiritimatiellia bacterium; assembly: GCA_017403825.1. Classification (GTDB taxonomy): domain Bacteria; phylum Verrucomicrobiota; class Kiritimatiellia; order RFP12; family UBA1067; genus UBA1067. Next base: position 3,663 of record JAFRDO010000007.1, on the reverse strand, counting down.
CAGCCCGCGCTTTCCACGCAGCTCGCCGCGCTCGAGGACGAGCTCGGGCACAAGCTCCTCGAACGCAGCGCGCGCGGAATCGTGCTGACCGAGAAAGGCATCGCCCTCAAGCGACGCGCCGACGACCTAGTGGAGCTCGCCGAGCGGGTGGAGGACGAGATCAAGGCATCAGATACGGACGAAATCGTCGGCACGGTCTCCATCGGAGCCGGCGAGACGCCGGCGTTCCGCTTTGTGGCCCGTGCGGCGGAAGAGCTCCACCGCAGCAATCCGAGACTCTGTTTCTCCGTCTCATCGGGCAACGGCGAGGACATCGTCGCCCACCTGCGCGAGGGAACCTTCGATCTTGGCGTCCTGGTCGGCCCCGGACGCTATGGCGGCTTCGACTACCTGACGCTATCCCTACACGCACCACTGGGGACTTGCCGTCAGGAAGGATTCGCCGCTCGCCGAGAAGAAGCGCATATCGCCGAAGGACGCGCAAGGCGTCCCGCTCATCTGCTCTCGCCAGGCAATGGTAAAGGAGTTTCTCGCCGGGTGGTTCGGCTGCCCATTTGGGAAGCTGGATGTAGTCGCGAACTACAACCTCATCTACAACGCGGCCGTTTTCGTCGAGGCGGGTCTCGGCGCGGCGGTCTGCATCGACGGGATGATCCCGCAGGAGTTCGCCGAACGCGTCTTGTTCCGTCCGTTCGCGCCCGCGCTCGTCAGCGACGTCTACCTCGCCTGGCTCAAGAATGCCGCGCTATCCCCCGCCGCAGCCACGCTCGTCGAAACAGTCCGTGCCATGTCGTCCGGTCGTCACGGTCGAAGCGCAGGGTCTAATGGGTTGCTCCTTTCGGCGGTTGTACCATCCGACGCTTCGGGATCGGGGAAGAAGTAAGCTCTCCTACCCTTGCTCTGCGAGTTTCAATCCGACTATTCCGGAGACGATAAGCGCGGCAGAGGCAATGCGCAGGGCGGATGCCGATTCGCCAAACATTGCGATTCCGACGGCAACGCCGCCAACTGCGCCGATGCCAGTCCAGACCGCGTACGCCGTTCCCATCGGAAGCGGCTTCATGGCGATGGACAAGAGCCAGAAGCTGAGCGCCATCCCACAGATGCAAACCACGTCGGCAAGTGGATTCTTGAATCCGTTCGACATCTTGAGCGCCGTCGCCCAGACGACCTCGAACAGACCGGCCGTTATCAATATCATCCAGTTCATCTTACGCCTCGTGAATTCGTTTGTCATTTCACATTCTCTAGCGATTCAAACCGCTTCATGCGTTTGCCGTCTCGCTCGATGGTCTCCGGGCCTTTTCCCGCGCCGTTCTTTCTCAACCCCGCCGCGATCGGCAAGACGCCGCACGGGCAAATCGGCAACGGCACGCCGACAGCGGCCGCGCTGAGTATGCCGCGGACGCCGGAACTTCCGCCCATGACGCGGTTGGCCCAGTCGCGCGGAATCCAGACGGCGATGATTCCCGCCGTCAGAAAACCAAAGACGAGCCAAGGCGCCATCATGGCGAAGACGTGCGCAAAGGCGACGACGGTCTCTTTCATGCCGCAGCGGCTTCCTTTCCTCGTTTCGTGAAAACGCCGATTATTATACTAGAACTTTCCCAACCCTGTAGGGTTATGCGAAATTGATGCGAAAGCCGCCTTCCCGGCGGCTTTTCTGCTGCTTATCCTTTTCTGGCGTTTTTTGAGTGTCGATTCTGCCAGCGTCAGGCTTGCGAATTCCCTAGGAAATTCGCAAGCCAAGCCTTCGCGGAATCGACATTTTCTCCGATTTACCCCCTTGTGCATAACCTAATTTAATGGTATAATAGTGTTATGCAAAGATGAAAGGGGGCAGCAGGTGGCGATACCACGGGAGATACTGGCGGTCGAAAGGCCGCGAAACACGTTCGTCATCGCGTACGGCAAGGACAAGAGGCTGTACGCGGTGCGCAGGTACATCGGGTGCAGGCGCGAGGGCAAGCGCAACATCCCCATAAAGGGCCCGACGATCGGGCACATACGCGACGGTAGGTACATCCCGACGGGGGAGGATCCGGCGTTTGCGCCTGCGCCCCAGCCAACCGTGGAGCTGAAGGACTGGGCGAACGCCGCGCTGTGCGACAGGCTCTTCGCCGACATCCTGGACGACCTCAAGGCCGAGTACCCGGCGGACATGGCGCTGAAGATATGGAGCGTGGCCGTCCTCCGGGTCTGCAACAAGGGAGCGAACGACTACGAGCTGAAGGAGATGTACGACGAGAGCTTCCTCTCCGTGCTGCGCCCGGGGGCCGCGCTCTCGAAGAACACCGTCTCGGAGCTGCACAAGGACGTCGGGCGGACGTTCACGCGGATCGTCCGCTTCATGCGCAGGCGGGCCGAGGCCATCGGGGCCGACGCGAGCGTCCTCCTCGACGGCACGCTCAAGTCGAACGAGTCGAAGGTGAACTCCCTCTCCGACTTCTCGCGCAAGGCGAAGACGAAGGGCACGCGCGACATCTCCGTGCTGTACGCGTTCGACCTCGACCGCATGGAGCCGGTCTGCTCGAAGTGCTACCCCGGCAACATGCTGGACGTCACGGCATACGAGGACTTCATCAGGGAGTGCGGCGTGAAGCGCGGCGTGCTTGTCGCCGACAAGGGCTTCCCCGAGTCGGCCGCGCACGGCCACATCTCGGCGAACCCGGACCTCCACCACCTCAACCCGATCAGGCGCAACGCGACGTTCATCAGGACGCATCGGATGCTGGAGTTCGAGGGCGTCCTCCCCGACCGCGACGGCGTGTCCTTCAAGAAGGCGAAGGCCAGCGGGAAGGACAAGTGGCTCTACTCGTTCCGGGACTCGGCGAGGGCGGCGGCAGAGGAGCGCGGCTGGCTTGCGAAGGCGAAGAAGGATGGTGTCTACGACCACGCCGAGTTCGAGGAGTCGCGGAAATCGTTCGGCACGATCGTCCTCGAGTGCGACCTAGACCTCGACCCCGGGAAGGTGTACAAGATGTACGAGGAGCGGTGGGAGATCGAGATCGTCATGCGCTACTACAAGTCGGCCTGCGAGTTCGACGAGACGCGCGTGCACGGCGACTACTCCGTCATCGGCAGCGAGTTCTGCGACTTCCTCGCGAGCGTGCTGACGTTCCGCCTCATCAAGGCGTTCGACAAGGCGGGGCTGCTGAAGAAGATGAACTACTCGCGCATCATGTCACTTCTGAAACGGGCGAAGAAGGTGCGTGTGGGCGAAGATGGCGACTGGAGGCTCGTCAGGGTCAATCCGAAGCTGGAGAAGATGCTCGGGGCGCTCGGTCTCATGCCGGCGGCGGACGCGATGCCGAAGCGGAAACCCGGCAGGCCACGAAAGTTGCAGAAATAGCCCCCCCCCCCGACTTTTTGCAATTTTGCCCCCTTGCGTCGTTTGGGAGAATATGGTATCATTCTCTCGTTCTCGCGATGGGATGGCATTGGCTGGGTGGTCGGTGCGGACATCCCGTCATGGCAGGGCAGGGCGTGTGCACGGGCGCATAACCCTACTCAATTGGGAAAGTTGTATTATACTAGAACTTTCCCAACCCTGTAGGGTTATGCGAAATTGATGCGAAAGCCGCCTTCCCGGCGGCTTTTCTGCTGCTTATCCTTTTCTGGCGTTTTTTGAGTGTCGATTCTGCCAGCGTCAGGCTTGCGAAT
>JAFRDO010000052.1 GCA_017403825.1 Kiritimatiellia bacterium | reverse complement strand
GTGCACCATCTTCACGAAGTGGCCTGCGCCGTTTTCGCCGACCCAGTCGCAGCACGCCTGGCCGTCTTCGACCTTCGCGCATATCCCCTGGAAGATGGGCTTCACGAACGGCCATGCGGCGGGAGAGCCGCCGGGCATCATCGACGGACCCTTGAGGGCGCCTTCCTCGCCGCCCGAGACGCCCGTGCCTACGTAGAGAAGGCCCTTGGACTCGACGTACTTCGTGCGGCGGATGGTGTCCGGGAAATGGCTGTTGCCGCCGTCTATGATGATGTCGCCCGGTTCGAGGACCTTCAGAAGCTCCTCGATCATCGCGTCCACCGCCGCGCCGGCCTTGACCATGCAGAAGACCTTGCGGGGCTTCTCCAGGCTGTCCGCGAGCTCCCGTATCGAATGGCAGCCGATTATGTTCTTGCCCTTGGCCCGTCCGTTCACGAACGCATCGACTTTCTCCACCGTGCGGTTGAAGCACGCGACGGTGAAGCCCTTCGACTCCATGTTCATGATGAGGTTCTCGCCCATGACCGCGAGACCTATAAGACCGATGTCCGCTTTCTTCATCTTGCGTTCTCCCTTGTGTATTTTCCCGACACGGTCAGCGCTGGACGCGGGCGTTGCCGGCGTAGACGTCCCACACCTGCTTCTCGTCCGCCGGCTCGGCGTAGTCGTTGAGCGAGCTCGCGGCCATTACGCCGGACGCCCAGCCGAACTGCAGGCACTTCTCGGCGTCCCAGCCCTTCAGGACGCCATAGAGCAGCCCGCCGGTGAAGCCGTCGCCGCCGCCGATGCGGTCCAGCACGTCGATCTCGCGCGGCTCCTCCACGAACCACTTGCCCTTCGACCAGAGGATCGCGCCCCACAGGTGACGCGACGCCGAAACCACCTGACGGAGCGTCGTACCGCACATCTGCGCGTTCGGATACTTCTTCGTCACCTGGACGATCATCTCCTTGAAGCGCTCAATCTTGCCGCCGAGGTCCTTGCCGCCAGCCTCGGGTCCCTTGAACCCGAGGCAAAGCTGGAAGTACTCCTCGTTGCCGACGAGAATGTCGGCGCACGACGCGATCTTGTGAAACGCCTTGGAAAGCTCGGACTCGCGTCCCTTCCAGAACGTCGCCCGGTAGTTGAGGTCGAAGCTTACGAGGACCCCATGCTTCTTCGCATCGGCGGCGAGCTTCAGGCAGCACTTCGTGGTCTCGGGCGACATTGCGGCGATGAGGCCGGAGAGGTGGAGTATCCCCACGCCGTCCTTGCCGAAAATCTTCGCGGTATCGTAGTCCTTCGCGTCAAGCGTGCGGCCGACTTCGCCGGCGCGGTCGTTCCACACGCGCGGCGCACGGAGGCCAAAGCCGGAATCGGCGATGTTGAACTGGTGGCGGTACCCCCACGGGCCGCCCTGCGGAACGTCCGGCCCGACATACGCGATGTTGCGCGCGCGGAGCTGCGCCTTTATGAACGCTGCCATCGGCGAGCCGGCGACAAAACGCGTCATCACAAGGCATTCCGGCCCGAGCGAGCTTGTCACGTTCAGGACGTTCGTCTCGGCGCTCGTCGCCTGCAGGAGGAATCGGTTCGAGTTCTGCACCGCCATGCGGTTCTCTGGCGTGATGCGGAGACCCATGCTCGACAGGCACGCGACGGCGTACCTGGCGTTCTTCTTTACCTTCATGTTCTATCCTTTTTTGACACGGCTGTAAACGTTCAAATTATAGCAAAACTCCCTCGCCATTGGCAAATGGCGGGGGAGCTTTCGCCGCGTTTCACGGATGTGCCGCGTCAGCCCAGCAACGTGAGCACTATGCTCATCGAGACTCCGACCATGGCGCCTATAACGCCGCCCCAGAGAGTGATGCCTCGCAGCTCGCGGTTGGCGACCTGCCGCGTAAGGAACTCCATCTCGGCTTCGTCAAGCTCCATGATCGAATCATAGATGATGTTCCACACGTGCGTCTCGTCTATCAGATGGGGAAGCCGGCGAGAGAGATAGTCGGTGATCCTTCTCGCGCATGACTTCGCCACCACCGTCCGGGCCTCCGCGCCTAACGCCGCGCCTACCTTGCGGACAGCGTCCGTCTCTATCCGCAGGAATTCGGGAAGGAGAGGCCGCAGCCCCTCGGCTATGCCATCCGCAAACAAGACCGCCCGCGAGAACGCGGCGTCAAGTTCGCCGCGCAGCTCGCGCTCGATGGTCTCGCGGACTTCAGGGCGGGAGAACTGCGCGACGATCTTCTCGGAGGACATCAGATCGTGGCTCACGACCTCCTGCACGGACTCGGCGATGGCTTTCTTCTTCTTCGTGAACACGGTGGCGAAAAGCCACCGTATCGCGAGGTCGTTGGTGCCCGCGCCTATCGCGAACCCCACGGTCCCCTGAATGACGGCCTGAAGGAGAAACGTCATTTCCCGGCGTCTGCCACGGCGTCTGCCGAAGCCTCAGCAAAACCAAGGGCCTTGGCGGCCTTGACGAGCGTCGCATCGTCGCTGGCGATCTCGCACTTGACGCCGTGGACGGCCTCAAGCTCCTGCAGCGTCGCAAGGTGAATCGCCTGCAGCGTGCCGACGGCGACCGGCCATGCGTCCGCAGCGCGGCGCATCACCGCTTCGGTGACGGGCACCTGCACCGCCGACGAGCATACGGTCTCGATCCACGAGCCGAGCCGAGCCCTGCCGTCATCGTCGATCTTGCCTTCAAGCCGCAGCAGGTTCGCCGCGCGGAAGCACTCCGTGCGCATGAGCGTGCTGGCGTACGCCTTCTCCCATTTGCCCCAGACGCCGGAATCGGGACCGGCACCGAGAAGATGACGAATGACGAAGGTGGAGTCCAGATAAACTGTCATCTCGCCCTCCTTTCCTTTGCAATTTCCTTCAGCGGATCGTCCTTGAAGTCGAAGCCGCCGATGTCCTTGAGGGCCGACACGGGAACAGTCGGCTCGCGGAGCGGAAGGCGACCTGCGCCGTCCTCTTCGCCAAGCAGCCTGGCGACGATGCGCCTGTGGCTGGTGATCAGCACCTCCTTCCCCTGACGGGCCAGGCCAAGGTAGTGGCAGAGCTGCTGCTTCAATGTGGCCGTATTGACTTTCTCAATCATGATGGACATATTATAGACCTAATGTGTCCATTTTGTCAAGTGCCCACCTTCTCGCAAGCGGACGGCGCGATTGTCACGGCCACGGCCTGACCGAGGATCTCTACGTTGAGGACTATCGACACTCCGCCTTCATCACGCCGTATGTAGCCCTCTACGCCGTAGAACGGGCCTTCCGTGACGCGCACCAGGTCGCCGACCTTGTACACCGGCACCTTCCGGATTTCCGACTCAACCCTCCCCGCGCGGGCTATCTGCCGCAGCTGGTGAATCAGCTCGCGCTCGCGCGCCACCGGAATCACCCTGACAATCAGGTTCGTCTTCAGCATCGCAAGGCGCGACTCGGCGTCAAGGCGCGCGAAGACGTAACCCGGAAAGAGCGGGACCTCCGTCCGAACCTTCCGCCGCTGCACGCGGCGGACCTTCGTCAGCAGCGGCAGGTAGTGCCAAAGGCGGTCGTGCGCAAGGAAGACCGCCATCTTCTTCTCGGTGCGAGGCTTCACGTGCAGCACGCACCAGTGCCTGGCCCTGACAGGTTCGCCTTCCACGGCAGCAACAGAGCAAGGGTCGGTCACACGGCGAAAATCGCCTCGTGCAGCCGGGCTGCCAGGCGATCCGGATCGCAGGCGTCAAGCCGCCTCAGGGCGCACGCCCAGCGGTACGCGCCGGAGCCGTTGGTGTCGTACGGACGGTCGACGAAGAGCCCGTCGAACGCCTTGCGGCGCGCACGGTAGGCGGCCTGCGTCTCGGCCAGGCGGCGGCGGAAGCCTGCCACGTAGGCCTCGGCGAACGCATTGAAGTCGGCTACGAAACTGCGACGCCGCAGCACCGGACTGGCGTAGTCGGCCACCATATCGGCCAAGTCGCGCTCGTACTCGGTGAAGCTGCCGGCGTGGTCGGTGACCATCAGCTCGGCCGGCAGGCCGTCCGCGCCGAGGCGCACCACCTCGTAGTTCTGGTCGAACATCAGCTCGCGGGTGGAGGAGCTGCGCCGCCCGACTACCATGTCGAGCGCGGCTGCGGTGCCCATCAGCTCGGCGAAGCGCAGAGCGAACGCCGGATTGCGGAACTTCGCCGGCGGGATCTTGTCCGAGGCGATTCCTGGTACGTAGGTGCGTATGAAGTACGCGGTACGCACGGCGACGCCGTTGTACTGGTTGTTGCCGCGGTACTTCTCGGTGAAATGCCCGTAGCCGAGGCGACGCGGCAGGTTCATTCCGAGCTGGCGGCACATGAGCCGGCGGTCCAGTATGTAGTCGGAGTACTCGTCCGTCTCGATGATCGCCTGCAGAAGGCTCTTGCCCTCGTCTAGGCGTTCGGCCACCCCCCACTTCTGGAGGCGTATCATCATCACCTTCGCCTCCGCCGCGCCGGCCTCGCGGTACTGCATTATGTAGACGTTGCCGCGGCGATTGCCCGACTTCGGGTGCCGTGCGAGCGAACGCACGATGCGGCCGATGTTGATGTAGTCAAGCCGCCCGAAGAGCCTCGTCGTGTTGAAGAGGAAGCTCTTGACCCGGTTGTCGCACATCGCCAGCAGCTCGGGGTCCTGCGTGCGCGCCGCCTCGTCGTAGATCGCGTCGAATATGACCTCTCCGCCGTCGATGCGCGCGCCAGGCAGCCACTCTATCTGCCGGTAGAACTCCGGCGCGATGCCGGCAATCAGCTCCTGTTCCTCGGCGGCAGTCTCGTTGGGACCGCGCGTCAGCGCATGGCACATCGTGTTGCGCCACTCGAAGTTCTCGCACGTCTCCTCGCGCAGCTCCGCCGGAAGCGCCATGCGCCATTCGAGCGACACGTTCCGGCAGAACTCCTTCAGCTCGGCATCGTCCATCTCGTCCGGCTTAAGGCCCTTGAGCGCCGTCTTGACTCCGATCGGGGTCGAGGACGGGAAGAGGTCCACCTCGGGGTGACCCGTGCGGTTGCGCGCCTTCAGCCCGGCGACGATCTCCACGATCTGCCGGCGGAACGCGTCGGCGGGCAGACCCTCTATCTCGTTGTACGTGCCGGCAGTGATGAACCGCGTTCCGGAGAGCTGGTTGTAGTAGTATATCGGGTGCTCGCCCACCGGCACCTTGGACGCCTTGATCAGGTTAGCCATGTCATCCTGCGAGATAGGCTGCCGCGCCATGCGCCAGTTTTCGCCGCGTTCGCGCAACGCGGCCCTGACCTTCGCCGAACTGGTGTTCAGGAAGCGTATCACCCGCTTTGAGACAAGCTGCTGCAGCTCTTCATCGGCGCGGAGCGCAAGGTCCATGCGGTCCGGGTTCGGACGTATCAGCACCAGGCTCTCGGTGAAGATGAGGTCCACGGACTCCGCGACCTCGGCCTCCTCCTCGGCCATCGTCAGCGGCGGCTGTCCGGCCGCCTCGCGCCCGGCGTTGATCTCCTCGATCCACATCAGCCGCTGCATCGCATGCACGCCCTTCTTGGTGACCAGTCCCGGCGTACGGAAGAACATCGTGCCGATGCGGCTCAGGAGCCGCCCTTCGGCATCGTGCGCGAATATAGGATTTCCTAGAATTTTCATAACGAGATATTATATCATAAAATACCCCCTTGCGCCGCCGCGCATGGATTTGCTATAATACGCGCCAATTGACCGTTCGGGCGTGGCGCAGCGGTAGCGCAGTTGACTGTTAATCAATTGGTCGCTGGTTCGAATCCAGCCGCCCGAGCCATTTTATCGGTATGGCTCGGCCAGTTCCGCGAGAAAAGGATCCTTCTCCCTGAGTTCTTCTGGCGTCAGTCCGTCCATTTCGTGGGGGAACACTATCCAGTCCGCAGGAAGTTTCCGCACGAAGTAGTCAGGCTCAAACGGCGTCTGGTTCGCATCTGGCTTCCAGTAGACCGCCGCCAGCCGAAGCTCGATGCCGCGCCCGCCAAGAACGTCATGCACGGCCGCCGCAGTCTTGCCCGTGTCGAACACGTCGTCGACAACCAGCACGCGTTCGCCGGGCGCAAGGGAATCGAATACGCAGTCCGCATGCTCGAAGACCACGTCGCCTGGATTCTCGCCTATGCCGGAATAGCTCGCGCTCTTGACCACGCCGTGCCGTACAGACCAGCCGGTCGTCTTGAGAAACTCATGAACCGCAGCCCCGACCGGAGCCCCGCCGCGCCAAAGCGCAATCAGCCTGTCGGGACGCCAGCCGCCGGACCTAATCGCCGCCGCCAGCCGCCAGATGTCGCGGAGGTACTCGTCGGCACCGAGATAACGCTTCGCGCCTGCCATCTTTCGCCCGTCACTTCCCCTTCAGCGCACGCTTCAGGATCGCGAGAAGCGACTTGCGCTCTTCCTTGGTCAGGGCGGCGATCCGCTCCTCCCATTCGCGCTCGAACTCGCTCTTCTCGTCGCCCATCGCAAGGAAATGCGCCTTTAGCACCTTGCGCGCGGCGTCAAGGTACTGCCGCACCTCCGGGTTAAGCTCGTCCATTATCAGCGCGTTCTCGGCGGCAAGCGCCGGGAAGCGCGGCGAAACCAGATATGCCGTGAACGAAATGCCAAGGCCGGACCGGACGCCCGCCGACTGCTCGTGCAGGCGGAAGCCGCCGGGGTCCGCAAAGACCAGCCGCCCGGATCCGACGAACTTGCGCTTCCACTCGATCACCTCCAGCTTCGCCGTCGCACCGCCCTCAAGCGTCAGCTTGTAGTCGGTCGTGCGGCGCTGGACTATGACAGGCGTCACCGGCAGGCCGTTGAAGTATATGCGAATGTCAGGATAGCTCTTGAGGTGAAGGGCGAAGCGCGCCGCAAGACCCTGGACAGTCTCACCCGCGTCAAGGAGCGAGTCCACCGTGGCGCGGACGTTCGAGACATAGACCTCAGTACCCGGCGCGACGCCGGCCGGAGCGTCCTCAAGGTCGAACACTCCGGGACGGTCTGCCGTCCCCGACAGGCGGTACGACAGCAAGTCGCTTCCGATTCGCACCGTCGTGCGCCACTCGACGTCGGTTCCCAGCGCGAACGCCTTGAACCGCCCGCGCCCGTGGCGCCCGTGCAGCAACCGGACATCCGAGCCAGAGCCCTTGAAAGTGCGCTTCCAGCTTCCGCCGAGGTTGCCGAATAGCCGGTCGGCCTCGCGCGCGTCGATGCCAGTGCCGTCGTCCGTCACGCGCACAGCCTCGACCGCGCCGAGCGGATTGGTGATGAGGTCGATCCTGACCTCCCTCGCGTTCGCGTCCAGCGCGTTCCAGACCAGTTCCTCGATTGCCGCCAGCGGCGAACTCCTGAAGAGCGACTCGATGTGGTCGGCCTGCGCCTGGACGTATATCTGCTTGCTCATGCGACTGCTGGCCCCCGTGGTTTCGTGTAAATCGGCCTCTCAGACTTCAAGCGGCTCGGTCGCGCCGGACTGCGTCACCTTCTCGATGCGCTGGCGTATCGACGCCAGGTCGTCCTGGCACGTCTTGACGAGCCGACGGCCCTCCTCGAACGACTTGATCATGTCGTCCAGGCTCAGCTCGCCAGACTCCATCTTCGTCACCAGCGCCTCAAGCCGCTTGAGATTGTCTTCAAACTTCATGGCCGTATTATACCATATTCATTCCGGCGCTTGTTCCAAGACGCGTCGCGCCGGCGGCGAGCATCGCCTCGGCCGTCTCGCGGTCGCGGATTCCGCCTGCGGCCTTCACGCCCATTTCACGGCCGACGGCGCAGCGCATCAGCGCGACGTCCCCGACCGTAGCACCGCCAGAACCGAAGCCGGTGGACGTCTTCACGAAGTCGAATCCTACGCGACGGGCTATCTTGCAGCCGCGCGCGATCTCAGCCTTCGTCAGGTTGCAGCACTCGAGTATGAGCTTCAGCACAAGGTCGCTGCGCAGCGTGCGGCAGGTACGCACCCACTGCAGCAGGTCGGCCTCGCACTTCCTCGGCGCGTACTTGAGAAGCCTCTGGTTGACGACCAGGTCCAGTTCGTCGGCCCCCGCCTGTATGGCGTCCAACGCCTCAAAGCACTTCGCCCTGTTCGTGTTCTGCCCAAGCGGGAAGCCTATCACCGTGCAGACCTTGACGCCGCTCCCCTTAAGGGCACGGGCGCAGAAGGCGACCTCGCACGGATTGACGCAGACCGACGCGAAGTGTGCGCGACGAGCCTCCTGACAGAGGCGGCGCACCGCGTCCTTGTCGCCAGCCGGCTTCAGGAAGGTGTGGTCTATGAATCCCGCAAGGGGCTTCGTCACGGTCGTCTTGCTCATTGCTCGCCCTCGTATCGGCAATAGGACGGGCTGAGAGGCGTCCAGTGCGGACGGTACACCTTCAGGTGTGAATACTCCGCATGCGACTCGTAAATGCCGAACCCGAAGTGGCCGGGTCCGTTCTTCGGATAGTTGGAGTCTGCGAAGTACGTGACAAGCCGCCCGTCGGCAAAGATGAAATGTATGCCGTCCACGGAGCCTGAGACGATGTGGTAGGTCTGCCCTGGCTTAGTCGGGCATGACGGCGCGATGGCCGACACGCCGTAGTCCGGAAGCTTCTCGATGCCGGCCATGTCGGCGAACCAGCCTCCAAGGCAGCCGAGATAGCCCTGTCCCCAGGGCTTAGCGTCAAGGCGAGTGTTCCAGAACCAGACGAGGTCATGGTCGCACGGCGGCACTATCCGCGCGTCGAACGACATGACGACATCGCCCTCGACAGGCGTCTTGTAGAATATCTGGCCATGCGTCCGCACGTCGGGCCCGCCGCCGATGATCCGGTCGGGAAGCACCTTCCACTTTGGCGTGCCGACGACTATCGACCATTCGGCGGGGTCGAACGTCGTGAAGTCGCGAACGACCTCGCTCTTCGACAGGTCGATCCTCTTGAACACAAGGTCATAAACAGTTTGCTCAGTCATTTCATCTCCTTTGCGCTCACCTTCTTCTGCCGGGCTTCAGCGCGGCGACACGGTTCCCCGGCAGAAACCGCACGAATCCCTTGATGCGAAGACCCATTACGACGGCGTTCACACGCTCTGCCGGAAGGCGGGTCTTCCTTACAAGCTCGTCGACCGACACGCCATCGTCGTCCACGTGAAGCATCACGAGGGACTCCTCTACCGAATACGGTGGAACTTCGGGGTCGGCCGCCGGAGCCTTCGGAGACTCAACCCCGGCCGGACGCGGCGACGACGCAGGAATCAGTTCGCTCATGGCCTCCAGCACGTCGTCGACGTTGCGGACGAGGATAGCCCCGTCGCGTATAAGCTGAAGGCAGCCTGCCGACTGTCGGTTGTCGACACGAGCCGGCACGGCCATCACGGTGCGGCCGAGGTCGGCGGCGATCGAGGCCGTTATGAGCGTCCCGCTCCTGATCGGCGCCTCTACCGCGACTACGCCCTGCGCAAGCGCGGCAACGACGTGATTGCGGATAGGAAACGTCTCCCGGTCCGGCGGACGCCCGAACGGGAACTCACTCACCACCGCGCCGCCGTGGTTGACCATTTCCCTTGCCAGCTCGCGATTCTCCTCGGGATAGAACCGATCCAAGCCCGAGCCAATGATTCCGACGGTAACGCCGGCGGCGTCCAGCGCTCCCATATGGGACTCGGCGTCGATGCCGACCGCCAGGCCGGACACCACCGCCCAGCCGGCCTTGGCCAAGCCAAACGACAGGCGATTCGCCATGTCAAGTCCGTAGGAAGTGGCGCGGCGCGTCCCGACAATTGCCACGGACGGCGTCGAGAGTGCGGCGACGTCTCCCTTGACATAGAGTGCGAGGGGACGCCCCGGCGCATTCTTGAGGCGCGCCGGATATCCTGCATCGGCAGGGGTGAGGATCGTTACGCCGAACTTGGCGGCCAGATCAAATTCGCGCTCCCATTCGATCGCGCCGCCGGCGCGCGACACCTTCTTCGGGTAGGCGTCCCAGGCGGCGGTCACCGAGCCCGCTGAATCCGCCAGTTCCGATACCGTGGCAAAACCGACCTTATCCGTGAGGTTGAACGCAACATATGCTTGACTTTCGGTCATCGCTTTTGATATACTGCGCCCCGTTTTTGGCCCCATCGTCTATCGGCTAGGACACGAGCTTTTCATGCTTGGTAGAGGAGTTCGACTCTCCTTGGGGCTGCCATCTCACCCTTTCGCCTTAAGCGCCTGGCTGACGGCAAGCATGCGCTCCGAAAGATCCTCGAATCCGACGTCGGACGAGTAAACGTCCTTGTAGTACTGGTACGCCTTCTCGAGGTCTCCCGCCCCCTCGGCGCAGAGACCGAGCTGGTAGACGACCTTCTTCTTGAGATCGTCCATCGTCGGCAGCGAATCGCGCGCGGCTTCGAGCTGCATGACGGCCATGTCGTTCTGCCCCTGGCTAAGGAAGCACATCGCGAGGTAGTAGAGCGCCCACAGGCGGTCCTTCGGGCTCTTCTGGGCGAGCTGCAGGTGCGTTAGCGCATCGTCGTAGTAGCCGTAGGTGTAGTACTGCTTGCCAAGCTCGAACCTGAGATGCAGGTCGTTGGGGTAGCGCTCGACGCGCTGCGCGAGGTCGTCGAACACGAACTGGTTCTTCTCGCCCTCCATGGCGACGGCCTCTTCTTCGCGGCCCTCGGCGCGCAATGCGTCGATCTGCTGGTCGTAGTACTGAACCTTCGTCTGCGACAGCATGCGGTCCAGCTCGGGATCCATCGTGCCGGACGCCTCCACAGCCTGCTGCAGCACCTCGATTGCATCGTAGAAGCGCTTGCCCTGAATGTAGATGCGGGCGAGGGCGCGGCGGGCGTTCATGTTCTTCGGCTCGGCCTCGATCTGCTTGAGCTTCTCCTGGATAAGCAGCTCGGCGTCATCGCCGGACACGACCGCCTTGTTGGCGGCGTCCAGCTTCGCCGCCTGTTCCTTGTTGGCGATCAGGTTCTGGAAGCCGCCCTTCTTGCCGGCGGTCTGCTCCCAGCCGGCGTTCATCGTCGCCTGCGCCTCCGCGTTCTTCAGAAGCTGCATCACTCTCTGGTCGCCGGGCTTCATCGAAGCTAGCTTCCCGTAGGCGTCGCGCGCCTTGTCCCAGCGCTTGGCTATCGCATAGTAGTTGGCGACGCGCTCCAGCAGCGACGGATCCTTGTTCGAGCACTCGTAGGCCGCCTCGATTGTTATCGCCGCATGGTCCGGCTTCCCGGCAGCCTCTGCGGCCTTGACCGCCGCCTCGATGTTGTCGGCGTCGAGCGGGTTCTGGCAGAGCAGCTTCTCGGCCTCGGCCATCGCCTCGACTCCCTTGCCCTTCTTCACCAGCCCCATGATCTTCTGCCGCGCCATCATATTGCCGATCTTCGCGCCAAAGCCCACCTTGCCGTTCTTTCGGAAGTTGGCTATCTGCGCGGCACGCAGCAGCTTGCGGGTCTCGAGAATGTCGGGGGCTGCGGAAACCGCCTCCATCAGCATGTCCACCGCCAGCTCGTAGCGCCCAGTCTCAAGGGCCTGACGGCCGCGGTTCGTGAAGTTCTGCGCCTTCTGCGCAAGATTGACTGCCATTTTACGATACCTCCAATCGTTCATCATCAAGTTTGCCGAGCACGTTGCCGGACTTGTACGTCTTCAGCATGAAATGCGTGGCCGTGGAAAGCACACCGTCGATCGTCGCGAGATCCTGCGCGACGAACTGCGCGACGTCCTGAAGGCTCTCTCCGCGGACGAATACGAGCAGGTCGTACGCGCCGCTCATGAGAAAGCACGCCTCCACCTGCTCGAAGCGCGACACGCGCTCGGCGATCCGGCCGAAGCCAGACTCCCTCTGCGGCGTGATCTTCAGCTCGATTACAGCATGAACTTCGCTATTCATACCCATATCCCCTCATTCGAACTTCAGGTTCAGCATGTCGTCCACCACCTTCGCGGCAAGGTCCTCCATCAGCCTGCCGGAGGCATCGCGGCGCGACGTCACCATGTCCTGCGACGACGTGACCGGCGCCGAGGCGATGTAGCGGCGGCCGTCGATCAGTATCTTGCGCGTGCGCCGGTCTATGACGGAGACCTCGACTGCCGCGCTCAGCGTGTACGACGCGTAACGCATGCCGGCATGTCGGTCGTAGGCCGCGCCGCCGGCCCGCACCCTCTTCACAATGCCCTGCACCTCAAGGGCCGCGTCGTCGCCGGACGCCACCTTGAACGTGCCTTCGCGCTGAATCTCGCGCAACAGCTGCCGCGCCGCCACGGCGCCAAGGCCGGTCACGTCGGACTCGTTGCCGAACGTCGGAACCGTCACCGTCCTCGCGGACACCGGCACCGACGAACGCCAGCTGTAGGACGTGCCGCACCCGGCAACTGAGACCGCCAGCGCCAAAAGCGCGGCGCCACGCACCAATCCCATCGTCATTGCCCAGCTCCTTTCAGCTCGTCAAGGCGCGCCCGGACCTCATCAGCGTGGGCGCTGTCAGGATATTCCGCAAGAAAGCGCTCGTAGGCGTTAATCGCGCTGCGGACTGTCCGCGTCGGCGAATCGTAGAAGCGGGCGCCGCGGTACGCCTCTTCTTCCGTCATGGAACGGACCTCGGACTGATACTCCTTCAGCTTCTCGGTGTCGCCGGGCCGGCACGTGCGCAGGGCCATCGCCAAGAAGTCCGCCGTCTCACGGCAGCGGGCGCGGTTGTAGGAACGCTCGCGCAGGACCAGCATCCGGTCGTCGGCCTCGCGGAGGAGCGCGACGGCGGCCTCGGGCGAGTCGGGGTGGATGTTGCGCAAGTTCTCGTAGACCTTGACGGCCTCCTCATACTTGCCCTCGTCCTCTCGCAGGGCACCAATCGTCAGCATCGCCTCGGGAACCCACGACGCCCCTGGCGCGTGCAGGACGCACGCCTCGTAGGCCCGGCGCACGTCCACCGTGTTCGCGAAACGTATGAACATGATCTCCTTGCCCTCCTGCTGCATAAGGCCGGCCACCTGGTAGAGCCTGTCCGCCATGCGGTTGTAGTCGCACTGCAGAGAGTAGAAGTCGAGCAAATAGCGGTACTCGGCGAAGGCATCCTCATAGTCCAGCAAGTTCTCAAGGCATACGTCGGCCAGCGCCTGCTGCGCCTTCGGGGCCTCCGGCGAGGTCGGCCACTCCCGCACGAGCGCGTCCAGCTGCTTGCGGGCCTTCTTGTAGTCGCGCTCAGCCATCAGCTCGGCGCAGTATTCGATCTGCTCCCTGGCGTTGCTGCGCTTCGGCCCGTTGATGAACGCGAACCAGCGAGGCTCCTTGCGCTCCGGCTTGACGGTCTCCTTAACGTCGTCGAAACCGGGGTAGGCGTCCGTCGCATAGCGCGCGCCAGTCCCGACCCCGGGTGTGGGGTGGTTGTCGTCCGCCAGAAGCGCACACGCGGCGCATATCGCCGCCACGCACGCAACCAGGGCATGCTGTCCGTCTTTTACGTTCACGCGGGACATTATACCATTATCATGACAGATTGCCAATCACCGCCTTGATGCGGCGGACCCCTGCGGACGAGCTCTGCTCCTTCTGTATCTTGAACGATCCAAGCTCGCTCGTGTTCTCCACGTGAGGTCCGCAGCATATCTCCTTCGAGACGTCGCCGATGGAGTAGAGAGACACCTGGTCGCCGTATTTCGCGCCAAAAAGCGCCATCGCGCCCTCGGCCTTGGCCTCCTCGACCGTCGTCAGCTTCTTCGTTACGGGAATCCCCTCCTGAATCCACCCGTTCACAAGCCGCTCGACCTCGGCGATCTGCGCGTCCGTCATCTTCTCGGGCCAGGTGAAGTCGAAGCGCAGCCGTTCGGCCGTAATGTTCGACCCCTTCTGGTTTGCCGTCGGCCCCAACACCCTGTGGAGCGCGGCATGCAGGAGATGCGTAGCGGTGTGCATGCGCGTGACGACCGCGGAATTGTCCTGCAGGCCCGCCTTGAACGAGCCCGCCGACGTCGTGCGCGACAGTTCCTGGTGCTTGCGGTTCGCCTCCTCGAAGCCCTCCTTGTCCACCGTAAGGCCGTCCTTCGCCGCCATCTCGCACGTCATCTCGAACGGGAAGCCGAACGTATCGTAGAGCTTGAACGCCGTCTTGCCGCTTATCTGCGACTGGCCGTGCGCCTTGAGCTGCTCCGCGACCTTGAGGTACATGGCCTCGCCCTTGTCGAGCGTCGCGTTGAAACGCTTCTCCTCTGCCTCGAGGTCAAGCCTGCACTGCGCGAGATTGACGCCAAGCTCAGGATACACGTGGCGGTACTTCTCGCAGATGACCTCCGCAAGCTTGACCGTGAAGCCCGGACCGATTCCCAGCATGCGCGCATACCTCACGGCTCGGCGTATGAGCCGCCTCAGCACGTAGTTGGCGCCGATGTTGCCGGGCTTAACGCCTCCCTTCGGGTCGCAGAGTATGAACGTCGCCGTGCGCATGTGGTCCGCTACGATGCGCTTGGCGCGAAGCCTCTCCTCGTCCGAGACGGACGGTGGCTCGCCGCCCGACGCAGCCGCCAGCTCCTCTATCGCCGCCATGATCGGCGCGAAAATCTCCGTGTCGTAGACCGTAGGCGCGCCGCTCAGCATGCAGACGGTGCGCTCCACGCCCATGCCGGTGTCGACGTTATGGCGCCCGAGCGGAACGAACCTGCCCTCCTCGTTCTTGTTGTACTGCATGAAGACGTCGTTCCATATCTCGATGTACTTCCCGCAGTGGCAGCCGGGACGGCACCCGTCGCCGCACTTGGCCTTGCCGGTGTCGATGAACATCTCGGTGTCCGGTCCGCACGGCCCGGTCGTTCCCGCCGGACCCCACCAGTTGTCCTCGCGGGGAAGGCGGAAGATGCGCTCTTCCGGAATGCCCACCGACTTCCATATCTCTACGGCCTCCTCGTCGGCCGGTATGTAGCCGTCCTCGCCCTCCTTGCCTTCGCCGCGGAAGACCGTGACATTCAGCTGCTCCGGGCTGAAGCCGAGGTGCTTCGTGAGGAACTCGAAGCTCCACGATATGGCTTCCTTCTTGAAGTAGTCGTTAAGCGACCAGTTGCCCAGCATCTCAAAGAACGTGAGGTGCGCGGCGTCGCCGACCTCGTCTATGTCGCCGGTGCGCACGCACTTCTGGACGTCCGTGAGGCGCGTCCCCGCCGGGTGCGGCATCTCGCCCATCAGGTACGGGACGAGCGGGTGCATTCCCGCCGTAGTGAACAGCACCGTGGGGTCGTTCTCGGGAATCACCGACGCCCCGGATATCCTTACATGGCCCTTTGACTCGAAGAACTTGAGATACTCTTCCCTAAGCTCGTCTGCAGTGAGATTTCTCATTTCGTCCGCCCGTTACCTGTTTATCCCCTTGTGGTTCATGAACTCCCAGATGCGGCCCAGCCACGTATAGCTGCCGGTTCCCGGAGACGCCTTGCGCTGGAAGCAGTGCGACCTCAGGCACAGCGTGTGCAGGTCGCTCCCGATGCCCATGCGGCGCATCTGCTCCCACGTCTTGACGGAGTTCATCGCCGCCCAGCCGTCCGCATCGCCGTGTATGAACACCATCGGACACGTGTCCGGGTCGAACGCGAACTCCGGCACGAGCCTCGCAGAATCGTCGTTTCCGCCGCCTGAGTTGCACTTCTCGCTCCCGTCGGTAAGCGAGTACGCCGGGTAAATGCCCACGCCCCACTGGACGTTGCACGGCAGCTTGTCAATGTCGTCGACGTTCCAGTACGACCGGCTTCTGGAGCTGGTCACGCCCATCAGCGTGAGATGTCCGCCTGCGGACGAGCCCATGATGCCGATGCGGTTCGGGTCAAGTCCCTTCTCTGCCGCCTTCGAGCGGACGATGCGGATGCACCGCTGCAGGTCCTGCCACGCGGTGGTGTGCTTTGCGAGCGGAGCCGCAGGGCGCGGCGTGCGGTACTTCATCGTGACAACCGCCATGCCCTTCTCGTTCAGGAAGCGCCTCGCGGGCGCCACCTCGAACCCGTCCGGACCGTTACCCATGTAGCTCCCGCCGGAGTAGATGATCTGCACCGCCTTCGTGACGAGGTTCGATGGAACGTACCATTCGATGTACGGCACGCACTGCTCCTTCTGGAAGTCGGGCGTCTTGCCGTCGGGCCAGAGGTTCTCCCTGACATACTTCGCCGGGTCGTGGAAGTCCTTCGAGTAGCGCGCCATGAGATCCACTTCCGGCGCCAGCTGGCCCAGGAACCCCATCTGCGCGAGGAACTCCATCGCCCGGTCGAACCAGTTGTCGTAAGCCGTCGCCGCGTCGCCCTTGCCGTCCTTGCCCCAGAAGCCGTGGGGACGGTCCGCGAAGAGGTGCAGCTCCGCCGGAACCTTGTGCTTTCTCAGCTCGCGGTACACGAACGTCGAAGCCGTCGGAGAATAGACGTCGGCGCTGCCGTGGAACATGCACATCGGCGCGGTCTTGCCGTCGAACTTGAAGACTCCGTCGAGCTTCGCGTCAATGGCCTGCCCGTTGCGCGTGTTGGCGACGCCAAGTCCGTCCGTCATTCCGTACGCGATCGCGCCGGTGATCGCCCAGTTGATGTGGCAAGGCGTATCGTCGGCGTCGTCAACCTTCTGGTAGGCCGGCGTCTGCGAACTTGTCGCAAGCAAGGTCGCGAGGTGCGAGCCGGCGGACATCGAGATCGTGCCGATCTTCTCCGGGTCGAACCCGCGCGTCGCTGCGGCGGCGCGGACGAGACGGACGGCGCGCTGCCCGTCCTCCCATGCGGTCTGGTAGAACGGCAGGCCGTTCGGACGCGGCGTACGGTAGAGTAGATTGACGCACTGGAAGCCGGCCGCCGTGAACTTCTCCGCCCAGGTCTTCACCAGCCCCACGTCGCAGCATCTGTTGTAGCTGCCGCCGGATATGAGAATCATGCAGCAGCCGTTCGGCGCCTTAGGCGGCGCATACCAGTCAAGGCATGGCGCACGGTGCTCGTCGGCCTTGAAGCCAGCGGCATTCGCCTCGTCCGTCATCGCGGCTATCTGATGCGACTGGGCGTCGGGCATCTTGCCCTCAGGCCAAAGATAAACGCGCTCCCCGGCCCCGGCTACGAACGCCACCGCGAGAAGAACCGCACACAGCAATCTTTCCTTCATCATCTGCTCCTTTGTGTTCTATTTATTATACCATACTTTGCGCAGTCACGGACACTCCCGGCGTCACCACCGCGGTCATGCGCACGTCGTGCGGCTCGGCCGGAATGCCGGGCACGACCTGGAAGTCGTACGCGACGCCGAGCTTCGCGGAGTCCGGAGCAGCCGCCGCAAGCAGCCTGTCATACCAACCGCCGCCATGGCCGAGGCGGAGCCCGTCCGCCGTGAATGCCAGCCCCGGCACGATCCAGACGGCAACGGAGGCCGGATCGACCGTTGGCGCGGACGGACCCGGCTCGCGGATTCCAAGCGGCCCTGCAACCATCGGACCGTCGGACTCGCGGACCGCAGCCAGTTCGTATGCCGTGCCGTTCCAGCGCGGCGTGGCAAGCGACGCTCCCGGCTGACGCGCAACGGACATTATGAAACCGTCCACTGAAAGCTCGTTGCCGATGGCAAGATATGCCGCGATCGGACGTCTCTCCGCAATCGCCCGCCGCACTTCCTCGCGGTCCGCCAGCTTGCGGCACACCGCGTCTGACGCGGCGGCGCGCGAAGCGGCCGGCTCAGCGCGGCAGCGCGCCCGCATCGCGTCTCGCAGCTCGCCCTTGCCCGGCGTCATACTGCGGCCTCCGCCACAGAGATGCGCGGCACGGCGTCCAGAAGCCGCCTCGTGTAGGCGCTCGTCGGCGAGGAGAATACTGACTCAGGGTTTCCCTCGTCCACAAAGACGCCCTTCTCCATAACGCAGATTCGGTCGCAGACGTTCTTCACGACGGCCAGGTCGTGGGCGATGAGAAGGATCGAAAGCCCGAGGTCTCGCCGCAAATCGCGCAGAAGGTTCAGGACGCGCGCCTGCACCGACACGTCAAGTGCGCTCACCGGCTCGTCAGCCACGAGAACCTGCGGCTCGCAGGCAAGCGCCCTGGCGACGCTGACGCGCTGGCACTGTCCGCCGGACATCTCGCGCGGATACTGGTCCAGCACGGCTTCGCTGAGGCCGACGAGTGAGAGCAATTCGGCGGGGGTCCGGCTTCCGCGTCCCCTGACCCGCAGCACCTCTGCGAGCGCCTGCTTTACGGTCATGCGCGGATTGAGAGAGCCTACGGCGTCCTGAAAGATCATCTGCACCGACGCATTCACGCGCACCAAGCCGGAGCTCGCCCGCTCCAGCCCCATGATCGTCTTCGCTATCGTCGACTTTCCGCTGCCCGACTCCCCGACGATTCCGAGAATCTCGCTGGCGCCGAGCGAAAACGAAACTCCGCGCACGGCCTCGAAGTTCCCGTACCTTACGCGCAGGTCGCGCACTTCGACAAGTGCGCCTGGCGTTCCAGAGCCGGACTGCGTCATCAGCCTCTTCCGAGCCGGACCGTACCTGCGGCAAGCTCCGCCCGGTAGCTCGCCACAGTCATCGCGAGGCCCTCCTTGAGCGAAATGCGCGGCTTCCAACCGAGCGAACGGATAAGGGAAGTGTCGCAAAGCTTGCGCGGCGTGCCGTCCGGCTTGGAGGAATCCCAGGTGATCTGCGCCGTCGAGCCAGTAGCCTCCTTTACGGCTTCGGCAAGCTCGCGGATCGCGACCTCCTCGCCAGAGCCCACGTTCATGAGGTCCGGCGGATCGTCAAGCGAAAGCGCGAACAGGCATGCGGAAGCGAGGTCGTCCACATGCAGGAATTCGCGTATGGCCGAGCCGGTGCCCCAAAGGGGAACGACGTCCTTCATCGTCTCAAACTTGCGGATCAGCGTCGGCAAGACGTGTCCGCCGGCTATATCGTAGTTGTCGCCCGGCCCGTAGAGGTTCGTAGGCATGAGCGAATGATAGAGAAGGCCCCTTTCGCGGCGCAGGAACTCGCAAAGCTTGAGGCCCGATATCTTTGCGAGCGCATACCCTTCGTTGGTCTTCTCCAGCGGACCCGAAAGCAGCGCATCCTCAGGAATCGGCTGCGGCGCGAGGCGCGGATAGATGCACGTGGAACCGAGGAAGAGGAGCCTGCCAATTCCGGCTTCAGCCGCGCCCCACACCGTGTTCATCGCAATCATCTCGTTCTCGTAGAGGAAACGCGAATTCGCGGCGGAGTTGGCGCCTATGCCGCCGACGCGCGCAGCGGCGATCACGGCGACGTCGGGGCGCTCCGCCTCATAGAACCGCCTGACGGCGGCGGGATCCAGCAAGTCCAGCTCGGAATGCGTCCGTACTACAAGCTCGACGGGGCCAAGCGGCGAATCCGGCGACGAAAGCGCTCGGCATACGGCGGAGCCGACCATGCCGCGGTGTCCGGCAACATAGACTTTCTTCATCATTACGCCTCCTTCACCGCCAGTTCCTTGCGGGCAAGCTCAAGGTCGGCATCGACCATCATCGCCACGAGGTCGGGGAACTTCACCTTCGGCTCCCAGCCCAGTTCGCTGCGGGCCTTGGTCGCGTCGCCGAGAAGCTGGTCCACCTCGGTCGGACGCAGATAACGCCTGTCGCACTCCACATACTTCTCCCAATCAAGCCCGACACGACCGAAAGCCGCCTCCAGGAACTCCTTCACGGAATGCATCTCGCCCGTGGCAAGCACGAACTCGTCGGGGCGATCGTGCTGGAGAATGCGCCACATTCCCTCCACGTAGTCGCCGGCGAACCCCCAGTCGCGCAAGGAGTTTATGTTGCCCATGTACAGCTTCTGCTGGAGGCCCATCTTGATGCGCCCGACGGCGCGCGTTATCTTGCGCGTCACGAACGTCTCGCCACGGCGCGGCGACTCGTGGTTGAAGAGGATTCCGTTCGAGGCGAAGATTCCGTAGGCTTCGCGGTAGTTCCTGACGGCCCAGTAGGCGTACAGCTTCGCTACGGCGTACGGCGACCTCGGATAGAACGGAGTCGTCTCCTTCTGCGGAACCTCCTGCACGAGGCCAAACAGCTCCGAAGTCGAGGCCTGATAGAACTTGGTCTTCTTGTCAAGGCCAGTGAGGTGTATCGCCTCCAGGAGCCTCATCGCGCCAAGCGCATCGACGTCGCCGGTGAATTCGGGGGAGTCGAACGAGACGCGCACATGGCTCTGCGCAGCAAGGTTATATATCTCGTCGGGCTGGATCTCGTACACGAGCTTGATGAGGCTCGAACCGTCGCTCAGATCACCGTAGTGAAGGAAAAGCGTCTGCCCGTTCACGTGCGGATCCTGGTAGAGGTGGTCGATTCTCTCGGTGTTGAACGAGCTGGAGCGCCGGATTATGCCATGCACCTCGTAGCCCTTCGCAAGCAGCAGCTCGGCCAGGTAGCTGCCGTCCTGCCCCGTGATTCCCGTTATCAGCGCCTTCTTCATTGCGTTACCTTGCTTCCTTTTCGGATTGCCATACTTTCAGTACATTATACCATAATCCGCCCCGCCCGCGCGCAGCTTTATGCGGTCACCCCCACCGGGTGACAAGACAGAGTGAATGCAACCCCTCCGCGAAGCGGAGGTTGCATTCACTCTGTCGTTCCGATTGATTGCATTGAGTCTGCCTGTATCATGGGGGGGGGTGCATTCTCTCCGCCACAGGCAAGGATGGGGAAAAGAT
>JAFRDO010000051.1 GCA_017403825.1 Kiritimatiellia bacterium | reverse complement strand
GAACGTCTCCCTGTCGCTGCGGGTGTACCCGTAGTTCTTCGCGTACCAGTACGCCGAATGTGAATATCTCTCCCTTGCCATCTTCCGCTCCTCCCCGTCACTGTTCCTTCGTTGCCCGGCGAGATTTCCCTCCCCCGCCTGCCGCACATTATACCATAAATGAGAATTCTATGCGGAAAATTCTTGGACGGTGTCAACGAAATACAACAATGACACCGACATATTTGGATCAAGTTCGCCAACTCCTCCAACACTATTCTCCGGCGCTATTGCGCTTCCGGAATCACGAGGAGAGCCGTACGAGAAGAGCTATACGAAGAAAGAGGTTAAATATATTCAAGAGGGGCGAGACTTTCGCCCCTCCCCTCCCACTGAATCCGCCTTCGCGTCAGCAAAAGGCGTTATGGCAGGCAGACGAGACGATAGCCGTAGGGACCGCGCGTGTCGTGATTGTAGTCGGCGCATTCCGTCATGCACTTGCTCGACCCGATGGGGAAGCGATAGTATGCCATGATGCCCCAACCAGTATAGGAGACGTTTCCGCCACGCGCCACCCGACACGTAGAGTTCGTGTCGCCCTCTCCGCTTTTCCATTCGGCCCAAAGGCCACCCTTAGTGTAACTGGAGTAACTGCCGCGCGAACACCCGTCATATTTGCCCGCAATATCCATCACCGGCCCTGTCGGCGCCACAATCGGCTCGGCATTCATGTCGTTGATGACGGCACCCTCTGTGTAGGCAGTCCCTTCGTTGTACAGGTCGAGACACATTTCACTGACGTTGCCAAGTGTGTCGTAAAGGCCGAATGCATTAGGTCTCAGCAATCCCACTTCGTGCGGCAGATAGTAGTAGTAGCCCCAAAGCTCAAATCTCGTGGAATTATTCGCCGTCCACGCGATGGCGTCCGCCGAAACATCATAACTCCACGTCCCGTCATAGCGGTTCGCAGCCGTACCGGCACGACAGGCAAACTCCCATTCAGCATCCGTTGGCAGGTCGAGAGATGGGAGATTTAGCGCGTTGCGCAACTGATAGAGATAGGAACCCGTATCGGCAATCTCGTGGTTGAAGTTCCCGCCCCATAGCGACCCGGTGTAGCCCCTAAACTTGTAATACGGCGTTTCAGGGAGCGGGTTCGCCAAGTTGTTCGTATACGCCTTGTATTCCTCAGGGAAAGAGGTATAGTTGTAATAGGTCACCAGATTGGCAGGGGATTCTCCTATCGCGTTCTTCATCTGACCGAGCGTCAGTTCGTAAACGGCCATGTAGAAATCGTTCGTGAGCTTCACGCGATGGTACAGGCAGTATTGGTATTCCGCAGCCGCATTATATCCCATCGGGAAGATGGCATCCTTGGCGGGGATACGACGCATGACAAGGAAATCGGTCTTGTACATCTTATTCGTGATGCCACCTTCGCCCGGAAACTGTTCGGGGGCTATGTAGTAGGTGCGTTCTCCCTTATGGTTTCCGAGGAGTTTGACAACCATGTAATCTGGCGGCGCGTTGGTCGCCCATGCAACCACCGAAAAATCCACAGATGCAAAACGATGATATTCCTGCCAGGCGTTGTCTGACTGCCAATATAGCGTGTGGGGTCCAGCATCAACAACGCGATGAACATCGCCGAAAGCGTGGGTGAGGTTCGCGCCACCAATGGATACTCCGTTAGTCTTCACATCAAAGGTGATAACCGCAGGTTCGTCAAGCTGATACGTTGCCGTCACAAGATGAGTGAGGGGATCTTGCGAAACGCTTACGTTCGTAACCGTCGGATCGGCGAACACCGCCATTGCCGCAAGCACGGCAAAAAGGCCCAAAGACAACTTGCTGTTCATTTTGAAATCTCCTTTCTCGATGCGCTTGATTAAAAGGTGCAGACAAGCCGATAGCCACACACGTAGCCCCAGACATCGGTTGCGACATAGGCGTACTCCATGTTGTACCTGAAGCCGGATCGCCCATTCTTTCCACTTCCGTTGGCATTGGAACGATCCCCGCGGACAACACGTTCCGCGCCAGTATCGGAATTGGCGGGGCCAACCGGCGCCAAAAGCGTAGAGCCGGTGGATGCCGTGTACCAGGTGAATCTGTCAAGGCACCATTCGAAGACATTTCCATACAGATCATATAGTCCATAGCCATTTGGCTTGAGAAGCCCGACTGCCTGTGGACGAGATGACCAGCTGCTCCCAAACCAACCGAGCAGAGCGGCGCCAGCATCGTTCGCCGCAACATATTCAGTGCCGTCATAGCGTCCGGACATGGTGCCAGCACGGCAGGCGAACTCCCATTCTGCGTCCGTTGGCAAATCAAGCGTCCGCAGCCCAAGCGCAATGCGGAACATCGCCAGCGGAGACGCAGCGTCAACGTCATGACCGTCGCCTGGCCAGAGTTTTCCAGTACCGCGAAATACGTCACACCCGAAACAATCTACAGGACAATTCGGGGTCTCGGTCGAAACGCACAACTTGCTGCTGCTGTACGCACTCAAGCCGCTTGCCACGTCGGTGAAGTTCTGCACGATGTTCTTGAATTGACCCACAGTCAATTCAAACACCGCCATGTAGAAGTCGTTGGTGAGCGTGACGTAGTGGAGCGTTTCACTACCATGGCGGCCTGGTTCATCAGCTGGTGCGCCCATGCGGAAGGTAGCACCAGCGGCAGGAATGCGGCGCATGACGAGGTAGTCGGTCTTGTACATGTCGTTCGTGACTCCGCCGACGCCCGGCAGCTGTTCAGGCGCAGTGTAGAACGTGCGCGCGCCCTTGTCTTCGCCGACGAGCTTTATCACCATGTAGTCCGGCGGCGAGTTGGTCGCCCACGCCGTCACCTCTACGGACACGACGTTTTCACCAAACCGATGATCCGGCCATGCCTCATGGGCAGGCCAGAAAAGAGTGCGGGTCTCTCCCTGTCCCGTGGCGGCGACCACGCGGTGCACGTCGCCGTATGCAAGCTTGAGGTTCTCCGCGCCGATCGAGACGCCGTTGGTCTTCACGTCAAACGTGACGATGGCCGGCTCGTCCAGCGTGTATCGGACAGTCACGACGCGGTCAAAGCCCTGGTTGCTGCCGACAAGCGTGATCTGAGGGTCGTTCGGATCGGCAAGCGCAGCCAACACCGCACAGGCGGCGGTGATGCAAGCTAGTGATTTTCTCATTACGGCACTCCCCTTTCTGTCAGCGGATCGTGATGATGGCGCCGGACGGCTTGTACGAATTGAAATGAACCAGCGTAGGCGAAATCGTCATGCGCGTCCGGGACGAGAAGTTGGCAATGGTGCTTGACTGGGTCGACTTGAAGTCGTTCCGCGACAGCACGAAGTTCTCGAAGCCGTTTACGTTCTCGGCCTCTAGCGGCGCCGTTGTCAGCAGCGTCACCACAGACACGAGTAATAGTTTCATTTTCATACGTTCATGTTTCCTTTCATTTTGCAGTTTATAAATTACGCCTTTTTCGGATAGCCGCGCGCATGGGCGCCGCCCGGCTTGCCGCGACGCGGTGCGGACACGAGCGGCCTGCCGCACACGCCGAAGCAGTTGCGCGGATAGACCTCGATGTGGTACTCCACGTCCTGCGGCAGGTCGAGAACATTCAGCCAGAACGTCATGCGGTCCGGCTCGTCCTCCTTCAGCTTGTGGAATGCCGGAGAGAGGAATCGCTTGCACGTCGCCACCGAGCCGTCCACCAGCACGGCGCGCAGCTCGTAGTCGAACGCACGCGCCTCCGGCACGCCTTTCGCAGACGGAAAGCCTGCCACCATCACGATCTGCCACTTCCCACCGCGCGTCTCCGTGTTGCGCGTGAAAAGCGAAAGCCGAGCCCTGGACGGAAACTCCGGCACGGGAATCCGAGCCGAATGCGCGGAGAATGCATATGGGCGAGCGGAGTCCGCAAGCGGCAGCGGAACGTTCCACGTCGGTGCCGTGTGGACGAACTTCTTGAAGTCGTAACGCTCCATCTCCATCCTGTCGCGATAGACCGACACCACTAGTCCCTGCGGCTCCTCCATGCGGAAGCGGGCTGGAATCATAGGCATCGCACGCGTCGTCGTTCCATTGCGCACGTCCGCGCCGTTCTCATATCCGTCCATCACGCCAGTGCAGGAGAGAGAAGGAACCGAGACGGCGGTGAACGCCCCCTGCCAGATGGAGCGCTCGTCATTCAGAGTCCAGTGCGTGTGGCCCGAGAAC
This sequence comes from Kiritimatiellia bacterium, assembly GCA_017403825.1. Lineage (GTDB taxonomy): Bacteria > Verrucomicrobiota > Kiritimatiellia > RFP12 > UBA1067 > UBA1067. The sequence continues at coordinate 39,450 of JAFRDO010000051.1, read as the reverse complement.
GCCACAGCGTTCGGGTAAGGCATAAGCGAATCAGTCTGCATCCTCGCAAACTTAGTCTCCCAGCTGCCCGAGGTCGTCCCGGCCGGAGGTTGGTGGAGGTAGAAGAAAAACGGCTTGGAAGGATCGATTTCGCCGCCATGCATCTTGAACCAGTCGGCAGTCCTGTCATAGCCCGGCGCATTGTCGTAGCCGGTCCATTCCGCGCTGATGAAGTCAAATCCATTCACCGTCCGCTTGCGTATGGCATCGAACTCCTCCTGGAACACCTCCTCCCAGCACTTCTTCATGCCGAGCTTCACAAGCGCCTCATCCTCGTCATAGCCGAGCGCGTGCATCTCGGCAGTCATGTCTCCATACCACCAGCCCTCGTAATCGTGATTGCCCGTGCAGAAGAGCTTCTGAACCGGCCTGCCGCCGGCACCCTTGCCGTGCGGGAACACTTTTTCCCACGTCTCGGCAACGTACTTGAGTCCGCTAAGAAGCCCCCAGTCCGCCAAGTCGCCGCAGATCATGACAGCGTCCACCTTACGGTCGCGGAAGAACGCGAGAGTCCGTTCAAGAGTCACAGCTGACGCCAGCGTGCCGATATGGGTGTCGGAGATAACGCCAAGAGTCAGCTCTGCCTTCTCTTTCTTTTTCGAGAAGATGCCGGGGGCTCCAAGAACGGCACACGCTCCCGCCCCTTTCAAGAATCCGCGCCTTTCCATGCTGAAACCGATTGAAGTCTCCGTTCTGTCCATATCCCCCCCCTTAAGGCCGGCAGATCAGCCGATACCCTACGCACATCCACGGCCCCGATGCCGTGTACGACTGACGGAACGCCGAACGTGCATTGTCACCCTTTGCCGACCACCACGACCCAGTACCGCGAATAACGCGCTCCGTCCCGTTCGCGGGCCCCTGTGGCGCGACCACGGTAGATCCAACCGCCACGTATGTATGGTCGTCAGCATAATAGTCGAGACAATACTCGTCTACATTGCCGTACATGTCGTACAGCCCGTAGCCGTTCGGTTTGAGCAGCCCGACTGCATGAGGGCGGACCCTACCTTCGCCGAGCCACGCAATGCCGGCCGCCGACGCAGGGAAGTCCGTGCCGTCGTATCTGGCCGACAGCGTGCCTGCTCGGCAGGCGAACTCCCACTCCGCCTCCGTCGGCAGGTCGAGAGACGGCATTTTCAGCACAGATCGGAACACGTCCATTGGAGAGCCGGACTCCACTTCATGTCCGGCCTGCGGCCACTGCTTTGTTGTCCCGCGAAACCTGTCGTACACAAGCCAGTCGAGCGGACGGACTGCGTCAAACCCGTACTTCGTGTTGAGCGGGTTCAGCTCTCCGACCACGTTCTTGTACTGTCCCTGCGTAAGCTCGAAGACGGACATATAGAAGTCATTGGTGAGCGTCACGTAGTGGAGCGTCTCGTTCTGCTTGCGGCCCGGCTCATCGCCAGGCGACCCCATGCGGAAGGTCCTGCCCTCGGCGGGGATGCGGCGCATCACGAGGTAGTCGGTCTTGTACTTGTCGTTCTGAAGGCCGCCGCCCGGCAGCTGATCTGCCGCGACGTACCAAGTACGCTCGCCCTTGTTCACGACAAGGTCAACGACCATGTAGTCCGGCGGCAAGTCGGGCGCCCACGCCGACACCTCCACCGAAACGGTGTCGTCGGAGAACCTGAAGCCCGGCCAGCTCTTCGCCGCAGGCCAGCACAGCCTGTGAGCTCCACCGCCTACGAGACGGTTTACGTCGCCGTATGCGCAAGTGACGTTCGCCGCGCCGATCGAGACGCCGTTAGTCAGCACGTCGAGCGTCACGATTGCAGGGGCGTCCAAGGCGTAATCCACTGTGACGCACTGCGTCACGGCATCCTGGGATACGCGAACATGCGTCAACTGCGGAAGGGCTGCGGCTTCCGCGACCGCCGCGGCCATCGTCGCAATCATCAGCAATGATCTGGCATTCTCCTTGCGCATCGGCATTACGGCTAACGGGATATTATGACCTTCACACTGTTCGGGACCGAATTGAACGAGGGAACGGGAACTTTTCGCGAATCCTTTCCATCCGACCGAAACGCAGGTATGATCGCCGTCTTTGCCGAGCGCCTAGGCTCGGGCGCTCCGGAAGACGTACCCGCCTTCGTGACGGCCGCAGAATTGACCGGTACCATCGGCACGCCCCCCCACGACTCCAGCATATCGGCGTCTTCTTCTAGCGGAGCATCGTTGAGGAACACTGGCTCATCCACCTCCGCAACCTGCGGAGGGGCGAAAACGGCAAACGAGACAGCCGAAACTGCGGCAACGACAAAAAGAACGGCGAAGACCAATGCCACAGTCGGCTTCTTCACAGCGGCGCAAAGCCTGGTCCCCAACACCACACGCGCGTAATAGAGACGAGACTTGACAGTTCCATCAGAGACGGACAGCATCTTGGCGACTTTGCGCACCGGCTGATCCATGAAATAGTGAAGGACTACGGTCTCGCGCAACTTCGGCGGCAACTCATCGACAGCCTTGCGCAGGATGTCCCCGTCCAACGCCTTGGCTATATCCTCGTCACCTACTTCACCAGAGATTCCGGCCAATTCATCCAAACCACCGGAAGGAACCGTATTCCTGGTCACGTTGCCGCGAATAGACATGCGATAGTAGTTGCGCAGAATCGTGCACATCCAAGCAAAAAACGCCTCTTCCTCACGATACTCGCCAATTTTCGCTATGACTTGTTCAAACGTTCGGAACACCAGATCTTCCGCCTCTACCGAATCGCCACATACGCTGCACGCCACGTCATACAGGCGATTCCTGTACTCCGCAACGAGCCTTGCCGCACCAGCCTTTCGGTCTTTGCGTATTTCCTCTACTGTATCGTTGGACTTCATGTCCCCATTAATATAATGCATAAATGGGGCAAGTGGTTCGAAGGCAATTGGTTGTCACCTTACGCATTCCCTAAATGCTGCACAGACCCTGTGCCAAGCGTCCGCTCCGGACGGACAGCACGCTCCCGCCACAAACGGATGGTCCGGCACCTCAAACGACCCACCGGGCGCAATCTCAGTTCGCGAAAGACGCACACACGCGTCAGGATGAAGGTTCTTGTCCTTCCAGAAGGTTACGTCCACGCCCGTTCGGTGTGGCGTGACAAGGCCAAGGCATGTTCCATCAGGCAATTCCCACGCCGCTGCCCGCCACGGACGCCACAGCTGCGGCGGAATGGGCGTGGGCTGATCCTCCTTTGGCGGCTCAAGCGCATCATCGCCTTTTGCAACCTTAACGCCATCGCAGTCACGCGGCACCAGGCGGAAGAACGCCATATCGACGGGAAGCGCACGCTCACCTCTGTTAACAATCCTGCACACCTCCACCAAAAAGAATGGACTTCCTTCCGGCAGATAAAATTTCTCAACCATTTCGAACGCGCCAGTCGCCGTCTTGCCCCGGAAGGTGACCTCCATGACGCCAAGTCCGTCCTTCACGCCGCCACGCACATCCACCACCTCCGGCGCACTGCTCCACCACATGCTGCCGCGCGCGTATTCTCGGATGGACGGCGAGAACATTCCCATGCCATCCACAGAGACGTTCTCGCCGCCCATTCGCCCAGCAAGGCTGACAAGACCATTGGAAAGTTCGAACGCGCCGTCTTCGCCGCGTTTGAACCGGCACTGCGCATTCCGGCAAACAGCAGCCCTTGCGACCGCACTTGCCGTTGGCTTCACGACCGGCCTGTCCGGCGGCAGCGGCGAGCAGCGCCACTTCGCGGGGTTGTTCTGCACTTCGGAAAGCGCTGCGACCTGCTCGGGCCACGGATCGTCATTCGCGTCAACAAGGCCATAGTTGCAGTTCTCGGACTTCTCGCCGTGCTTGCCGACCTTCGGCAGGTCGCTCCACATGAAGTAGACGTAGCCCGCGCATCCCGGCAGCGCATAGAGCGTACGAGACAGTATGGACGTCGCCTCAGCGCGTTCCTTTTGCGTGAAGAAGCGCTGTCCCGCACCATGCATGCAGGGAAGCCCCGAGTCTAGCGCAACAAACGACCATTCCGTCACTATCAGCGGCTTGCCGGCAAGTGCTGCATGTTCTGCGATTTCATCGGCGATAGGACGCGCCTTCTTGTCCAATCCGTTCAGCGCGATGCCACGGTCGAGATCGACGAGCGGGTATGTGTTGACGGATACGACATCGCAGAACCGTCCGCACTCCTCCCACACGACTGGATCGCTCGTCGGCAACCCGGCGAAACGACAACCGAGAATCAGATGGTTCGGGTCGGCCTCGCGGATGGCACGCGTCGCCGTCTCGAAATAGCGACAGGCGACGAGGCGAACGAACTCGCGCGTGACATCCTCCGCAGCCGCCTCCGGCGAGGAAAGGCCACGTTCCTTAAGAAAGGCGTCAAGCGCCCTTCTCGCCGTATGCCCCTGTGACTTGCGCGCGCAGGCGTCGAAGAGTCCGCGCGACGGCGACGCGCGGAACTTCCGCCTGTCGCCCCACCACGCAAGCTCGTTGTCTATGTACCAGCCAAGCACCCAGCGGTCATTCCTGTTCGCCGCGCACTTGCGGGCGACGAAGCGGCAGTACACCTCCCACTTCGGATGGAACACGTTAGGGAATCCGGCGCACGGTCCGCCGTCACCTGGCAGTATGTCGAACTCGTCGCCGCATTCGCTGAAGCTCTGCCCCATCGCCAGCACGTCCGCATGGGGCATACCGCGCCTCAAGAGTTCGCTGGCCGCCGAAGAAAGCATGTTGAAGCCCCACGACTTGAGACGCGCAAGCGTGTTCGTTGCCCAGTCCTCCAGAGTCGGATACTTTCTCTGCACCGCCCTCGCGTACGGAGCGTAGCCAAGCGCCGCGCTGTGATGCCCTGCGTGGTTCACCATGCCTATGCCGTTCAGAAAGAAACGCTTGCCGTCCGGATCGACGAACCACCAGCGACCTTCGCCATCGCGTATCGTGCGGTAGAAGGCCGTTGGAGGATTGCGTTCCGCCGCGACCGCAATCACTGCGGGATGGTCGCGCTCCGTCGCGACCGCCGCGCCATGCTCCACCCGCACCTCCGAAAACACGCCCGCTAGGGAATGACACTTGATGGCGGGGCGTCCGCATCCAACAGCGCCGGGCTTCAGCGCGAAGCGGCAACGGAAGACGAGCCTGCCGTCTTCGCCGCGCGCAGTCCCCTCCACGCCTTTGCCATCCATCTCCAGACGCAGACGATACTTCTCGCCCGTCTTCCATTGGCCATGCTTTTCGTTGATTTCGCCCCTGAGGTCTTTGTGCGCAAGCCACCGCCCGTCACGCATTTCCGAAAGCTCAAAGTAGCGGTACTTGGCGGGAGACTCCACGAGGGCGAGATGCCAGAAGCGTCCGTTCGTTTCATAGAGCGACACGCCAGCAGTCTTGAAACCGGTTCCATCTGCTCGCCCCGGGGTAAACGCCGCCTCGACCACGGCATTGGACGAAACCGGCACACCCTTCGCGATTTCGAAACCCTGCGCCGCGCTGTGCATGCTCACGTACGTGCCGTTCGTGAAGTCGCCGCCGAGCGGATTGACGCACTCCCACGCCTCGCGCTCAAGAGGAATAGCCCCTGCGAACGATACAGAGGCATAGAGCGCAAGTGCAACTGTCAGACAAATTTCCCGAACGCGCATCATCTTGGCACGCTTGGACATTTTGCCTCATCTCCCTTGTCGCACTGGCGAGAAGATGGCGACGGCGCCACCCTCGTCAACCATGTCGAACGACAAGGACTGCCCCCTGGCGACGCGTTGCGTGTCGAAACGTATAGCCTTGTAGTTGCCTGGCGTACGCTCCAGGTCGTCTGCAAAGACGTCCATCTTCCATTCGCCTTCGGGAAGGAAGTCAAGCTTCAGTTCCGCACGGCGCCGCTTGACGGTCAAGCCGGCGAAATAGAAGCGCCCGTCATGCGTCTCACGGACGACCGAATAGAACTTCCCGCACTCGCCCTCGACAGGCGTCGTGTTCTTCCATGCGGTCGGGAGTCTGCGCAAAGCCTCGATGCCGTCCGCACCACGGTAGCGCTCCGGCCAGTCGCACAGTGTCGTCAGATAACTGTCGAACGCGATGCACTGCGCAATCGAATGGGCGCGGGTTCCGATCTCCTCGGCCCAAATCTGCCGACGGTCGCTCTCGTCGCCATACCGATGTCCACGCTTGCCTTGCGTGACAAACTCTGCCGCAGACACGTTGGCAAAGCTTCCGGGCGTGAAATCGCCCGGCCCAATTAGGAAACGGGTGAACGGAAGCGTCAGGCAATGTTCGGGCGTAATCTTGCCGGAGAACTTCGACATCTCGTTGCCCATGATGCCTTCGCGCGTCAGCACATTCGGCCATGTGCGCTCGGTTCCGGTCGGCCTGTGCGCACCGTGGAAATTGACCATCACATGATGTTTCGCCGCAGCGCGGGCGACCTTCTCGTACCAGCAGACGATCCACTGGTCCTGCCGGTCGAGGAAGTCTGTCTTCACGCCCTTCACGCCCCACTTCTCAAGGCGGGAGAACGTTTCCTCGATGCCGATATCATCGATCTCCTGCCAATGTATCCACACCCAGATGCCGACATTCTTCTTTCTGGCATATTCAACGATTCGCGGCAGATCGAATCTCTTGCGCGGCGCAAGTCTCACGTTCGGCCCATGGTTCGGACGGCGCGCGAAACCATACCAGCCGCCGTCTATCGTATGGTAAGGCCAGCCCATCTCAGCCGCGAAATCGACAAGCTTCATCGTGAGTTCCGTTGAAAGCGAATTGTTCGATTCGACCCACCAGTCCCAACTGGTCGCACCCGGCTTGACCCAGCTGAAGTCAAGGCCGTCCTCCGGAGGCGGGTTGAGATTGACGATAATGTCGTTCTTTTTCAGAAGGTCAAGTTGCGTATCCGCGCAGATCGCCACGCGCCACGGGCTCATCGCCGGAGTCTCGCGTATCACGGCCGTGCCCGGCGTCGAAGCGTTGCTCGCCGGAAGCGGCGTAAGACAGGCCTCGAACACGGATGCATCCGGCGGCTGGCCGCTCTTCGGCGTCTTGAAGTAAAACCCCGCCCAGTTTACGAGCGCAGCCTCGCAGAGCGCGACATGCTGCCCATTCACCTCGACGGTTGCAGGCATGCCGAGGAACTCGTCGGCTGTAACGTCGCCAATCTCGCGCAGCACAAACGGTTTCTCGTTTGAATTGAATTCGCTTGCGTAAGACGTAAGCCAACCTTTGCACTTTCCGGGGAATCGCCATTCCGTGCGTTCGCGCAGCAGCTCGAAACCGTCTACGCCATCCTGCTCGGGAACGACATACCGGAATGCCGCACCTTCATCGTATACACGAAAGACGTAGCCAAGGCGACGATGCGGCTCCGCCACCTCATCCAACATTACTTCTAGCTCGTTGTATCTGTCACGCACCGTACCACGACGGTAGATTCTGTTCTCCCAGACCGTGTCCGACGACCTTGACTTCTTCTCGACGATCCGCATTTCGCCCAGTTCGCGCCCACGCACCTTGAAGAGAGCGAAGGAAAGACCAAGCCTTGACTGCGAGACAAGAGTCTTTCCATTGCGCGCCAGCGACCAGAACATCCCGTTCGTTCCAGTTTCAAACGCAAGCACCAAACTTCCATCCGGCGAAGCCACCGAGGAACACGAGGACATGTGCCCTCCCGCCGCCGCGTCTATGCAAAGCGCGGCGACCAATGAAAAAAGGCCTATGCGTTTCATGATGAGATATTATAGCATATCCCCTCACTTAAAGATGATCGCCAACCCCTTCTTCGGTTTCAATGGCTCGATGGCAATCATATCCGGCGTAATCCAGTCGTTCTTGCTGTCGGTGCGTGTCGGTTCAGCAAAGTCAAGGACAATCATGTTCTCGCCACCACGAAAGACACCGGACCCCGGCTCAATCTTGAAGGAGACGAGGCTGCCGCGAACATCAGTATTCTCATGCACAACGGTGCCGTTCACGGTTGTCACAAGTGAGTTAGTGAGCGGCGTCTCGCCGTAGTAGAGGCACTTGTAGCTCATCTGCATTCCAAACTTCTCCGCCGCGCCCTGCGGCAGATTCCAGACAATCGTCTTGGCACGATGCAGCGTACCGCTCTTGTTGCGACCGACGTAGCGAACGAACTCCTTTAGGTTGAGGGAGTCGGGATACCAGATGTCGGGGGCGTGGGTGGATGTCGCGGAGTTCTTCACGCTGTCCGAAGTCGCGTCGCCGGCGTTACCGTCCACAATGCCAGCGTGCCAGTTGCCGCCAAGCTCGATCACGTCGTAGTCGAGACTGCCGGCGTCGTTGTCGATGCGCGTGAGCGTCAGCACGTGGTCGCCAATTGTGAACTTCTCGCCGGGAACCCAGATGTAGGCGTTGCTACCGGAGGAGACGTCGAGCGGGTCAAGGGCGACGCCGTCGAGGGCTACGGCTATCGTTCCGAAGGCGGAACCTGTCTGCGCCTTGAAGCGCACCCAGTGCGCCGTGTTGGCAGCATACTTGTCTACCGAGAACGGAATGCGGAACGTCGCTCCTTTCGTAAGCGTCGTCGGGAACGACCGCTTGTCGCTGGCGAGCGGATCGAGCGTGACGGTCGTGTCTGCCGCCGGAGCCGCGCCGCCGTACATCTCCGCTGTGCATCCCTCTTCGCCGAGACGGAAACGGTTGGGCGCACCGCCGCCGAATGCCTCGCAGACCTCGCGGTCGGAAAGGCACCGGTTCCATATCGCGAACATCTGGACATCGCCACGGAAGTTGTCTTTGTTGGAGGTTATGGCTCCATAGCGCGGACCTCCAAGCCAGACGTTGCCCGGATAGAAGTTTGTGGTGTAGTTCGCATGGTCATAGGGAACGGTATAGTCGCGATACCAGCGAACGTCGTTTGGTCTCGCCAACGAGGCGCGGATGGAGTGCGCCTCGGCACGGCCATCCACGACAACGGCGACTTCAAGCCATTCGTTCGTCTCGACGCAAAGGTCGATCAGTGCGGGCTGGGTTATGCCTAGGCATATCTTGACATAGTTTTTCGTGTCTGACGCATTGTTGGGATTCCTGCCAAAACCGATGCGGATTTCCTTTTCCGCACCGCCTTTGGATGTGTCTGTCTTCGTGCACCAGACCCAAGCCGGGTTTCCTTCCAGGAGATAGTCGTCAATGCGGCAACGGAACAGGATGGTCCACTGGTTGCCGGAAATGAGCTTTGCCCCGTCGAACATCTGCCAGCGTTGGGCATAGCAGGTAGCCCCGTTTGCGGCCTGCGGGAGATACAGGCAGGGCCACGCGGCGGTCTTGTTGCCCCATGCCGTGAAGTGGACGTCGTTCGTGCGGATTAGGAAGCCTGACTGCTGGTAAACAGTCGCGGAGCCAGTCGAGTAGTTCAGCTTCTGCGTGTTGGACGATGCAAGGGTGCCATGGCGAGCGTCGGGCATTTCGCATGTGGCACCACCCGTACCGTCGCACTTGCGCGGAACGGATACGCCGCTGTCGGTGGCAGAGACGTTGCCGGTCCACTTGCCGTCGTTGTTGGCATCGACGGGGCCGTTGAACCAGAGCAACGCATCCTGCCAGACACTTGCGCCGAATGTCGTTGCGCAGCTAAGCGCAACAATCAGTGAAACCAAAATACGACTGCAATTCTGCCTTGCACGTGCGCACATCAACTTTTGCATAAGTCAACTCCTTAACTATTGTTTAGTGAGCATTGTACCATTTAACACATCTTGCCACAAGTAGAATACACGGCTTCTGCGCCAAAAGAAACACGGCTTATACGCCAACAATTATGGTATACTATCCTCTGATGAAATCTGCAAAAGCCAATGTCGTGGTCGCCATACCGACAAACGGAAGCGACGGACGCGAACATTTGTCCGGCGTGTTCGACTACGTAAGCGAGCATCCCCATTGGATGGTGCAAACCATCAACATGCGTACCGCCATCGTCAATGGCACGCTCTACGACGCTTTGAAAGGTGCCGACGGACTCATTCTGTACATCGCCTACGACATTGACCGACTTGCCGACACAATCATCAGCGAAAACCCACACCTGAAGATTGTCGTCACGAACGAGTATCTTGTCCCGCTGTTCGCCAAACATCCATACTGCCGTTCGCTCCTGATCGACAGCATATCCGTCGGCAAGGATGCCGCGCGCTATTTCAATTCGCTGGGACGTTTTGCGTCATACGGTTTCGTACACGGCGCAATCCGCTTTCCATGGTCCATCGAACGGGAAAAGGGATTCCGCTCCGCCATGCCTCGCAATACGCCGCTTTTCGAATTTCCAAAAAGCAAATCCGGCACTGTGCAAACCGGACCCGAAGCGCCTACGATCTCACTCGATGAACTGGCAACGTGGCTCGACCGCCTCCCAAAGCCGACTGCCGTGTTCGGAGCAAACGATCTCTTCGCGGCAAAAGTGCTGACAGTCTGCGACCAGCTGGGATTCAAGGTTCCAGGCCAGGTGACGGTCATCGGCTGCGACAACGATCCGCTAGTCTTCTCCAACACGATTCCACCGCTGTCCAGCCTCCAGCTGCCGTTCCGCGAACTTGGCTACAAGGCGGCCGCAACGCTGGATAAGCTTCTGCACCACAGAAATCCGTCACGTCGCACAATCCACGTCGCGGGCACGCACTTGTTCGGGCGAGGATCTTCCGCACATATCCCACCGGCCACAGCGCTTGTGGAGAAGGCCCGCGAATACATAGCCGAGCACGCATGTGACGGCATCCGCCCAAACGACGTCATCGCGCACGTCGGTGTTTCGCGAAGCCTCCTCAACCTCCGCTTTAGGCAGGCAAGCGGAAAGTCCATCAACGAAGACATCATTGACGTACGTCTTGCCGAAGTATGCCAACAGCTCGAAAGGACCGACCATACGATCCTCCAGATCGGGCGCGATTGCGGTTTCAACGACCCGGACCACCTAAAGCGGTTATTCAAGAAGCGCTTCGGCGCGACAATGCGTCAATACAGGAGTCAATCGACCGGTCGATAGCGTCCGTGTCGTAGATGCACTGCCCGAATGGCGGAGGGAGAGGGATTCGAACCCCCGAGACCTTGCGGCCCGCCGGTTTTCAAGACCGGTGCATTCAACCACTCTGCCATCCCTCCCTGACGCGACATTCGGCATTATACCATCTTTCAGACAAAGTCCGCAAGTATCGAGTCACAGACCTCTGTGCCGCGCTCCGTCAGCCGATATACGGTGCCGTCCTGCACCAGCAGCCCCTCCTGCACACGCTTCGCAAGGGCCGTCGCCCAAGCTCGCGGCAGTTCGCCGCCGAGACGCGACACGTCCAGCCCTTCGCGCGTGCGCAGCCGGAACAGCCTGCGCTCCGCCCAGTCCGCCGCCGGAGTGACGGTCTCCGTCGCGGCAGACGGCCCCAGATAGTCAATGGTCCGCAGAAGGCCGAGACGTCCGTGAGCCCCCTCTCCGAGTCCGAAGTAGTCCTCGCCGCGCCAGACGGCCATGTTGTGGCGACATTCGCGTCCAGGCACGGCATAGTTTGATATCTCGTAACGCTCCAGCCCGAGGTCGCGCAAACGCGACGCGGCGGCTGCGAGGCGAGAGAGGACCGTATCGTCATCGGCGACGTTCTTGAGTCCGCGCTCGTTCTGCAGCGCATATACGGAACAGTGCGACAACCCCCAATCGGAAAGGCGCGGCAGCAGGGCCGCCCAGTCGTCACGCTCGCCTGGATAGCCGACAATCAGGTCGATCCCGGCGTTGTCGAAGGTCTTGCGGACAAGGCAGAACGCCCGCTCCGCGTCGTCTGCGGAATAGCCGCGCCCCATCGCGGACAGCACATCGTCCTCAAGCGACTGCACGCCCATCGAGATGCGGTTTACGCCCCCGTCACGCAACCGCGACAGGAGGTCCGGCGCGACGTCCAGCGGATGAAGCTCCACGGTGAACTCGGCGTCGGGCAGGAGTTTCGGCGCCAGTGCGTTCAGAAGCGGCGAGAGATCGCAGAGCACGGGCGTACCGCCCCCGAAGTAGACGGTAGCGAGTCCGTCAACGCAGGAGCCGAGCTGCCGGACTCGCTCCACAAGAGCGGCGACGTAGCCGGCCCTGTCCGCGGCGGAAACGCCGGGCCGCGAATGGAGCGCGCAGTAGGCGCATTTCCGGCGGCAGAACGGAAAGTGGACGTAGAGATTAACGCCCAAGTGCCTTCTTCAGCTTCGCCACCTTGTCGAGCCGCTCCCACGGGAATGCGTCGCGTCCAAAATGTCCGTAGGCGGCAGTGTCCTCGTAGCACCAGCCGCGCGGAACAAGGAGGCGGAGATCACGTATAAGCTCGTAGGGACGGAAGTCGAAAACCTTGCCGGAAGCAAGCATCTGCTCCAGCCGCTCGTTGGTGGCGCCGTTTTTCGCCGTGCCGAACGTCTTGACGCAGAAGCTGACTGGCGTGTCGACGCCTATCGCGTAGGCTACCTGTATCTGGCAGCGGTCCGCGTAGCCGGCGGCGACGATGTTCTTCGCCGCGTAGCGCGCGTAGTAGGCCGCGCTGCGGTCCACCTTGGACGGATCCTTGCCGCTGAACGCTCCGCCGCCGTGGGCGGCCATGCCGCCGTAGGTGTCCACGATGATCTTGCGTCCGGTAAGGCCGGAGTCGCCGCACGGCCCGCCGATTACGAACTGGCCAGTCGGGTTTATGTAGAACCTGGTGCGGGACGTAAGCAGCCCGGTGCCGGCGAGAAATTCTGCGGCGAGTCTCTTCAGCGTCGCGTAGTTCTTCTTCGTCGCGCCTGCCTTCGTGGTCTGGTGTGAGACAACGACAGTATCGATACGGACCGGACGTCCGTCCGCGTAAACGACGGACAGCTGGCTCTTTGCGTCGGGACGGAGCCACGGCAGCTTACCGCTGTGGCGCAGCGTAGCGAACATCTTCAGCAGCCCGTGCGAATAGACGACTGGCGCGGGCATGAAGCTCTCCGTCTCGTTCGTCGCGTAGCCGAACATCATGCCCTGGTCGCCGGCGCCCTGCTTCGCCTTTTCGCTGCGGTTCACGCCCTGCGCGATGTCGGGAGACTGTCCGTGCAGGTGCGAGACGTACTTGAACGTGTCCCAGCTGAAGCCTTCGCCAGGGCAGTCGTAGCCGATTCGCTTCGCCACGCGGCGGGCGATCGCGGCGGTGTCGATCTTCTCGAACCCGCGGCATGTGACTTCACCCATGTTAACCACCACGTCCGGCCCGACCATCGTCTCGCAGGCAACGTGCGCGTTTCTGTCCGCCTTCAGGCAGGCGTCGAGGATTGCATCGGAAATCTGATCCGCCACCTTGTCGGGATGCCCTTCCGAAACGGACTCCGACGTAAAGACGTGGCTGTGCCCTTCTTTGTTCATCTTCATTCCCTGTAGACTTTTTCGCCCGTCACACGGTCCGGCACCCGCCGACCCGTCACAGACTGAAATGATTGATTCATATTATACCACAAACGGTGCGCCGGCACGTCAACTCCGGAAGTCGAGCAAATGCCCGATGAGGGAGCGGACGCCGCGATAGTAGAAGCCAAAGTCAAAAAGCGTGCGTGTGGAGGTGAGGCGATGCCAGAGCGCGGCGGGCTGCAGGAAGCCGCGGTAGACCTGCTGGATGGCGCACTTGATCTCGGCCTCGGTCGCCTGCGGAGTCTTCGTGATCGCCCGGCGCATGTCGTACTCGTCCCAGTCCTTCGTCACCAGCCCGTCGGTCGCCTCCAGCTCGCGGAAGAGCGGCGTGCCCGGATACGGTATCGTTAGCGTGCACTGGAGCGTGGACGCCCATCCCTTCGCGAGCAGGCGACGGGCGAGCGCAACGGTGTTGGAAATCTCCTTCGGTCCTTCCCACGCATGACCGAACATGAAGGTAAGGTGCACGTCTAGCCCGGCCTTGTGCGCCCACTCGCAGCCCTGCACGACATCTTCCACCTTCAGGGCCTTGCAGAAGCGGTCGAGCGTGGCCTGGTTGGCCGACTCAACGCCGAACAGCACGAACTGGAAGCCCGCCCGGCGCATGAGCCGGTAGTCGTCGAACGTGAGGCGGCCGAAGCGCATGTTGCAGTCGATGCGGACCTTCTTCGGAAGACCGCGGCGGATCATCTCGTTGCAGAACGTCGTAAGCCACTCGCCGACGGGGAACGTGCCCGAGTCGTCCATCACTTCCTTCACGCCGTACTTCGTGACGAGCATCTCTATCTCGTCCACGACATCGATCGGGTCGCGCGTGCGGTACTTCGGGTAGAGGGTCGTCCAGCTGCAGAACGTGCACTTGCCGTGCCAGCAGTCGCGACCAGACATCACGTATGTCCCCGGCGTCCGCCTGAAGTTGCCGTTCTTCTTGGCGTACAACTCCCAGTGAACGAGGTCGCGGTCGATCCATGGAGCGTCCTTCAGGCTGTCGCGCAGCGCGAACGGGTAGACGCCGCCGTGGCAGTCGCCGGCAAGGAAGTCGCATAGGCCGTAGTCCCAGTCGCCGCCGGGAATGACCGCCCAGACGCCCGGCTTCTCAATCGACTCCTGCGGCAGTGCGGTCACGTGGTCGCCGACCATGATCACCTTGTAGTCGTGCGCGGCAATCCACTTCCAGTGGCGCTTGACGACCGGCGTCTTGGTCTCGACGACCACATAGTCGGGACGGAAGTCGGCGAGCTTGCGGTCAAACTCCTCCGGCGCTAGCTGGGCGGCTATGCCATCAAGGAAAAGCACCTCGTGACCGGCATTCTTCAGCATCGTCGCCGCCGTGGCAGGCACGACGGGAAAGATGTAGGTGGGCCGCGAGAACCACTGGAACTGGCGGTTTTGCGTGAGGAGGGCTACGCCCTTCTCGCACTCCAGGGGCGGATAGGCTATCGCGACCCGTGCCACGGCTCAGGCCAGCATCACCACTTGTAGCCGAGGCCGACGATATAGCGGAGGTCGCTCTTCTTGCGGTCGGCGCTCGGCTTGGAGTCGTAGTCCCACTCGATCTTGGCCAGGAGGTCGAAGTCCATTATGATCTTCGTGGAGAGACCGGCGTCCGTCTTGACGAAGAGCTTCTCCCAGTCATCAACTTCCGGCAGTATCTCGAAGTTGTGGAAAAGCTCGACGTTCTCGTAGAACTTCGGGTTGTAGCCGAAATGATGGGCGTAGCGCAGCGCGGCGAAGCCGCCGTCCTTGCCGGAGCCGTCAGCATAACGCTCCTTGATCCAGTTTATGCCGAACTCCTGGTTGAAGTTCCACTTGCCGGTCGACTCGAAGACGCGGTTTTCCAGCCACTGGTAGCCCAAGCCTACGCCGAGACGGTAGCGCCAGTCAAGGTCCTGTATCTCGTCGCGGTCAAAGCGGCCGTTCTCGTAATGGTAGACCTTCTCCCACCAGAAGTGGTCGTGCTTGAGCTCGGCCTCCCAGCGGTCGCTGGTCTTCTCAGCGCTCGAGCTGGACTTGCCGGAATCCGCGTAGTAGTAACCGAAGTCGGCGGTCAGGCGGTCCTTCTCCCACCGGCGCACGGCGTTAGCTATGACGGCCGCCGAATTCTCGTAGGTGTTGCCGCGGGCGGCGTTGTAGGCGATGTTGATGCTGCCGTGCCAAGTCTCGAGCACCGGGTCCACGGCCTTGACCTTCGCCATGTCGAGCTTGGTGTCGCCCGTCCACAACGCACCGTCGCGTATGTCAAGCACGCAGTCGGCCTTCGTCCCGTCCAAGTACTGCACGACATGGTTCTTCGCCTTGTCGATCGACTTGATCTTCTCGAGCTTGATCTCGATGTCGCCCAAGTCGTCGGACTTGAACTTCATTACATTGCCGCTAATCGCCCCCGTCTCACCGGTCAGGACCGATCCGGATGAAAGCACTATCTTGTCGGCGAACGCCGCTCCTGCAGCGCACGCGGCCAACACTGTCAGCGAGAGTTTAGTCATTTCCATTCTCCTTCTTTTCCTTTTCCTTTCGGAACGGCACGTAGTCGCCGAAACTGAAGTTCTGCGGCTGCTGGATCCTGAGCGGATCCTTGGCCTGATCCTCAAGCAGTCTTAGGTCAAGGGCATTGAATCCCTCCATGTTCTTCTCTTCGCGGTCGCCCGGCTCCAGCTTCTGGCGCTTTATGTACTGGCGACCGAGGACCGCGTTCTTGGGCAGCCCGACGTCGCGGTCAACGTTGCGCGGATTGACGAGGCCGACCGTCACGAACACTATGATCTCCTTCTGTTCCTTGACCCGCTCCATCGAACCGAACAGGCGGGGACCGAACCACGGGATCTCGCGCAAAAGCGGTATGCCGTTGTCAACCTGACGCTCCTTGGTGACCGACAGCCCGCCGATGACGGCGGTCGCGCCGCTCTCAAGGCTGAACTCCGTAACAAGACGCTGCACCTCGATCACCGGATACCGCGACGAGATCGTGCCGGAGTCTTCGTCGGAGGAGCTTGTGCCCGTCTCGACCCAGTCGGACTGCGAGGAGATCGTCGGCACTATCGACACGTTGATGAGGCCGTTCGTGCTGATGCGCGGCGTCACCTCCAGCGAAATGCCCCAACTGAAGAACGCCTCCTTCGCGAACATGAGCTTGTCCTCGCCGGGAATCGCCTCAATGTTCGACGCGATGTCGAGCGAAGTGGAGCCGCTGGCTTCCGTGCGCTTCGCCGCGACCTTGACGTTCGGGTACTTCGTCGTCATGTCGACGACGGCCTTCTTGCCGGAGGACACTATGATCTTTGGATTCGAGAACGTGCGCGCGTCCTCCGTCGCGTCGAGCGCCTTAAGAGTCAAGGACATCTGCGAGAAGTTCAACGTGCCGTTGAAGTAGGAGATCGTGCCGTCCTCCGACCCGAGCACCCGCTTGTTGTCGCTCACGCTGTCGCTTCCGGCCAGCGAATAGGACATCGTGCCATCGGTCTTGGAAGATACCGTGCGCGTGTAGTTCTGCACGCCCTTGCCGACGTTGTAGCTCTGGATGCCGCCGCCGAGCGTCGCAGTACCGGTCATGCCGCCCAGCATCGTCCAGTCGATGCCGACGCGGTGCGACGCCGTGTTCCCAAGCTCCACGAACCGCGCCTCGATGTAGACCTGGCGGGCCTCGACGTCGAGTTCGGCAATCGCACGCTCGCAGGCTTCAAGCACCGGCTCCGGCGCCGTCACCATCACCGAATTCGACTCCTGGAAGGGAACGGCCATCTTCGTGACCTTCCACTTCTGGCCGAATTCCCCGTTCCACATCTCGTTAAGCTTCTCGGCCACCTCCGCCGCGGACGCGTGTTCGAGGCGGAACACCCGGGTGTCAATCCTATAACGGTCAGACGTAACGCCCGCCCCGCTCTCCTCGGCGGCAACGGCCGAAAACGCGGCGCAAGCGGCGACGGCTGCGGACAGCAAGACTGCACAGTATCTCGACATGCTGGACATTATACCATATCAGCCCTTGAAAATGAAGAACTTGCGGACAAAAAAGTTGACGAGGAACGAAACCACAACCTCAAGGGCCACAGCAATCGTAGTCATCAGCCCGCACCAGCGTATGAGCGCCGAGGAAAGGCCTAGCGCGACAAGCGTCGCAACGGTCGCCGTGCCGAAGAACATCGCCAGCTCCACGTACCAGCTGAACTTGCCGGGACGGAACACGAACGCGCGATTCATCAGCCAGCAGAAGACGTTCGCCACGACGAACCCTATTCCCGTCGCGACAGCGAAGCGGAACGCACGCACGGCGTCACTGACCTCCGCCGCAGGCAACCCCAGCAGGCGGACGGCCACATCGTCCGGAGCAAGGCACCCGAGGCACGTCGACGCCAGGACATAGAACACCGCAGTCTGCACCAGCGTCGAAAGAACGCCTATGACGCCGTACTTCACGAACTGCCAGAACGGTCCCGAATCGTGGGACATCACCCGCCTGACCGCCGCGACCATCGCTGTGTCGGCTCCCTTGCCCGCGCCGGCGGCGGCGTCAGACGCCGCTGCGCCCGCGCAACGACCCGTGCGACAGGAAGCCGTCGTACTTGCGCACCAGCAGGTGCGATTCCATGATGCGCAGCGTATCAAGCGCGACGCCGACGATGATGAGCAGCGACGTGCCGCCGAAGAACGAGGCGATCACCCAAGGAATCGACATCCAGCCCATCAGGATCATCGGTATCAGGGCGACGATCAGCAGCCCCGTGCCGCCGATGAGCGTGATCTTCGTCATCATGTCGTCGAGGTACTCGGCGGTGGCGCGGCCGGGACGGATTCCAGGCACGTAGCTGCCGTCCTTCTTCAGGTTCTCGGATATGTCGACGGCGTTGAACTGCGTCGCCACCCAGAAGAACGCGAAGAACATGATCATGATCGCATAGACGACGAGGTGAAGCGGCGTCGGGTTCGACAGGTCCTGCGCGAAGCGGTTAAGGACTCCGCTCAGGCCCGGCGACGTCGGGTCCGTGAACTTCATGAGCACTGCGCTCGGAATCTGTATGAGCGGCTGCGCGAAGATGATCGGCATGACGCCCGTGTAGTTGACCCTGAGCGGCATGAACGTCTGCTGCATCCCGTAGGTGCTGCCGCCCGAAACCGACCGGCGCGTGGTGTGGATCGTCACCTTGCGCACGCCCTGCGTGAGCATCACCGTGCCCATGACGACGAGCAGGAAGAAGATCACGATGATCGGCAGCTCCGCGATCGGAGCCGTGGCCTGCACGCCGCCGAGGCCGAAGTAACGCTCCCACGCCGCGATCATCGCGTTCGGAAGGCGCGAGGTGATGTTGATCATGATGATGAGCGAAGCGCCGTTGCCGATGCCGAAGGTCGTTATCTGGTCGGCTATCCACATCACGAAGAGCGCGGCGGACGTCATGCCTATCACGGTCATCAGCTGGAAGCCGATTCCCGGGTTCACGACGATCTCCGTGCCGGCGAACGCGGCGCCTAACGCGCCGGGGTGGCTCAGCATGGTCGCAATGCCCCACGACTGGACGACGCACAGGAAGATCGTAAGGTAGCGCGTGATCTGAGCCAGCTGCTGACGCCCGCTCTCGCCCTCCTTCTTCAGCTTCTCGAGCGACGGGATCACGGACGACAGGAGCTGTATCACGATCTGCGCCGAGATGTAGGGCCAGATCGAGAGGAAGCCGATGGCGCACTGCCCCAGCGCACCGCCGGTGAACACATCAAACCAGTCGAGGAGGCCGCCGCCGCCGGAAGTCTGCTTCGCCGTCTCGATCACGCCCTGCAGCGCCCGCCAGTCGACGCCAGGCGTCGGGATCTGCGACACAAGCCTGGTTACGAACACCAGGCCTAGCGTAATGAATATCTTCTTGCGCAGGTCCGGAATGCGGAATGCGTTCGAAAAGCCCTTCATCATCGACATGTCTCTGATTCTCCTTCGTTCTTCAAGAGTATTTCGTGAAATTATACCAAAATGTCCCAGAACGTGCAACCGCGCCAAAAACCGCTGCAGCGCCGTTGCACTCGTCACATCGGGCGACCCCGGTTTTATGCTATACTACGCCCATGCCGACGAAAAAGACCACACACCCGTCTCCGCCGTCGCGACCGTTCGGCGTGACGGTCGCTTTCGGAATTCTTGCGGCGGCGGCGTTCTTGGCGGCGATGTGGACGTTCCCGGGAGGCGGATACAATCCGCTGATGCGGATGCTGAGCGCCCTTGGACGGACTGACGTCAATGGCGTCAGATGGCCGTGGTGCCATTATCTTTTCATCGCGGGGATGCTGTCGGCGACGGCGGCCGCATCCGTCGCTCTCCTTTCGTGCCGGCGGTTTGTGGACGGTGCGCGGCTCCGGATCCTTGAATGGGGCACGGCCCTGAACGTCGCAGGGCTGCTTACGATCGCAGCTGTGCCGGAGAACGTCAACATTCCGTTCCACAATGCGGGATGCTGGCTCGCGGCCATCGGCGGAGGCATGGCGCTCCTCGCGCTCGACAGGCGTGCGGCGCCGCGCATCTGGACTGTCGCGCTGCTCTCGGTCGTCGCCGTATTCTTCGTTGCCATCGTACTGCACGCCCTGCATGTCATCCCGTTCGCGCCCGCCGTGCCAACGGCACAGAAGGCCCTGATCGTTTCCTTTGCGGCGTGGATAGTCCGCCTCGTATGGCCGATCGGCCCTGCTGCATCTCGACGTGTGGCCGTCGGGATCTGCGCCGCGCTCCTTCTGATCGCATCGTATTCCGCCATGCACGGCGGCTCCGCCGCCGCAATCGGCATCGCCGGGAACACGCCGAACGCTACGGCGAAGCCGCTCTGCGCCGACGAATGCGCCGCGCTCCGCTGGCTGGAGTGCGTCACGGGCGCGCTGCCGCCGGACGAGGAGCGCGACTGGTGGGAGATAGACGGCGGCCAGCACGGCCTTTTCGCGAAACGCTACAGCATCGCGTTCGCAGGCTACGCGGCGGCGGCGCTCGGAATGCGCGGCGATACGGCGCAGCGGGCGGCTGCAGGACGCGTCCTCGGCAACTGCATCAAGCGCTACCTGAAGCGTGACGCATGGGCATATTCGATGAGCAGGTCGTACTGGGGGCTCAAGCCGTGGGCGCCAGACCCTTGCTACCGCGAGAACGTGATGTACACAGGACATCTCCTGCAACTGCTCGCCCTCTATGAGACGTTCACGGGCGACAAGCGCTACTGGACGGACGGTTTCGACTTCGTCTGGACGGACGGTCGCACCGTCCACTATACCGTGCAGAAGCTCATCGACGTGACGGTATATCAGATGCGGCACGGCCCGAATGGCGGGATTGCCTGCGAACCCGGTCTCATGTTCTTCCCTTGCAACAACCATCCGCACGTCGCCTTCGCCATCTTCGCGAAGCTCGGCCATGGCGACTGGAGCGCGGACGCCCGCCGCTGGGAACGGTGGGCGCTCGACCACTATGCGAAACCGCTCTTCGGAGGCGGCGCGCTGAACCTCGTCTATCACGTGAAATCAGGCCTCTTCTATCCACGCGGCAATTCAGGACTTGACGCCTGGTCGCTCCTCTGGTACGAACCATGGGCGGCGGATCGCGGCAGGGCGCTTGCGCTCTGGCGGTCGGCGGCGGAGAAAATCGACTGGGCGGCGTTTTCCGCCCCGGCGGATGCGATCAAGGGCCGCCGGCAAACATGCTGCGACCCTGCTAAGGTGCCACCGACGGTAGCGGCGTCGTTTCTTGCCGCGGCAGCCCGCGCTTGCGGCGATTCCGCCTCAGCGGAGCGTCTGGAGAGACCGCTCGATGCGAAATATCTCCGCCGAGACGGCGGGATGTACCGGCTCGACCTCGACCGCGAATGGCGGATCGGCGCAACGGCGAACCGCATCATCGCCCTCGCCCTCGCCAATGGCTCGTCATTCCGGGCGCTATGCCTTTAAAACGCCCCCTTGTGTCGCCGAGGCCGAGGCGCTTCTATGCGGTTGAAGCCGCCGGAGTGCGGTTTTGCCTTCGCCAGTCGCGCATCGTGCAGCCGAAGCGCCGCTTGAAGAGAACCTTCAGGAAGCTTGGGTCAATGTAGCCGCATTCCTTCGATATGGTCTTTATCGGACGATTCGTCGTCGCGAGGAACTTCTTCACGGCGTCCAGCCTGTGGCGTGTGATAGTCTCGTTGATCGTCTCGCCGCTGAACTGCTGGAATCGAAGGTCCGCAAGCCGCCGCGAGACACCGAGAAACGCTGCGACGTCCTTCACCTTTATGCCCTTCACGGCATTCTTGCGTATGTACGCCGTGGCACGGGAGAGAAGATGTGCCGCCGGGGCCGAGGCGACGGCCGACTCGCGCTCGACGACCTTGACGGGCTTTACGAGAAAGGGAGCGGAAGACCTGACGGAACGCCTCACCATGAGATTGTTCAGCGTACGCGCCGCCGCGTAGCCGAGCTGCTCGTGGTTCGGAAGAATGCTTGTAACCGGCGGGTCGCTCGATTCATCGAGAAGCTCGTCGTTGTCGACGCCTATCACCGCAACCTGGCTCGGTATCTTGATGTGCGCGTCCTTGCACATGGCGAGAACCTGCGTCGCACGCGTGTCCCACGACGCCATGACTGCGGCAGGCTTGGGCAGCGCGGCGAGCCAGTCCTTGAGCGCAGCAAGGTCTTCGCGCGACCCCGGGGCGGTTCCAGGAGAATCGAAGACCTCTACGCCAGTCCCTCTTGCTGCAAGCGCCGCTTTGAAACCCTTTAGCCTCGACGTGCTCCAGTACTGGTCTGAGACGGTGGGGACGAAGCCGTAGGAGCGGCGCTGGCCCAGCGAAGCGAGATAGTGGGCGCCCATGCGCCCGACGACCTCGTCGTCGTTGCGGGTGAAGGCTATGTGCGACTTGCGCCCGGAGAGAATCGGTCCCGGGTCGCCGATAAACGAGACGGGAACTCTGGAGTTGCAGACGAGGCGCGCCGTTTCGTCAGGACCCGGTTCGCTCGCGATTATGCCGTCGAGACCCACAGCCATTTCCGTCCGAAACGCGTCGGGGGTGAATTCGTCGGGCATTTGGAAGAGCCGCGTGCGCCAGTTTGCGTTCGAGCGCGTGAAATGGAAAATGCCGGTCAGGATGTCGCGCCCTGCCGTGCCGGACATCCTGAGCACAACCGCGACGCGCCTTATGCGCTTGGAAGACTGCTTCATGGTGCGTTAATCCGCTTTCAGCGCTGCGCGTGCGAGGCTATCGACTTGGCTCGGCTCCACGCCGCGGTATTTTATCTCCACTGCGCCCGCCCCCGAGAGCCATTGGCCGATGCGGTTCAGGACGCAGGCGTCGACGCGCGTCATTTTCTTCTCGCCTGGAACATAGGGCCAAGCGGAGGGCGCGAGCATCAGGAGGTTGCCGCCGGCGCACTGGTCGAAGAGCCGCCCGCCCGGTTTGTAGAGCGGGTTGAAGCCCTTGTTGGCGAGGATTATCACCTTTAGGCCCTTTTCGAACGCGAGACGGGCGATTTCACGCTCGCCGTGGCTGATGCATGGCGAGAGGAGAACTGCGCCATGTTCGGCGGCTTCGAGAAAGCCGTCGCGCTTTTCGATGAATTCACGCGTTTCGACGGCTGGCGGCGCGTCTTTGAGAAGCGAGCCGTCCGTGGCGCGTCGATACTCGAAGAAAGAGCGTGAGCATTGAACCTGAAAGACGTTGGGCGCGTCGAGAAGCGCGAGATTGCCGATAGCGGAGAATAAACCCGCCGTTGGCACGGCGGGCGCGCTCGCCGTTGCGCTCGCGCTGCGAAGCGCGAGTTTCACCTCCCGCAAAACCTTGAAAAGCTCTGGGTGGGCGCGCTTCTCCCAAAGGCGGCGAGGGTTGTCGGCCAAGTAGCGAATGGCGCCTTCGATCGCCTGTTCGTCGCCAAGTATGTTGTCGACGTAGCCATCGGCGAACAGCGGCGGCTTGCGCTCTTTGCCTGTGCGCTCGCTGTTGCGTTTAGCTGTTTGCTCGCCATCTGTGCGCTCGGCGAGCGATCGCCGAGTCTCTTCTGGCGGTGTCAACCGCCAGAAGAGTTGCGACGCCCCGCCCTTGAAACCGCGAAGAGCAAGCCCCAGAGGCTTGGCCATTCGCCGCTTTACCCGCAGCACCGCGTGAAGATGCTCGGGCATGAGCTGCGCCCCAAGAAGTTCTATCTCGGGCGTAAATTCGCCGATGCGCCGAAGATGCGCGTCGACAGCCCGGCCAAGCTCGCTCGGTTCAATGGCTGCGGTCTCTGCGCTTTCGCCGGCTAGCCGCCCGAAAAGAGGCTTCGACCTGTCGGCAAGCGTCATCGTTATCATGTAGGTTCCCTTGCCGCAGTAATCCCATCTGAAGCAACGCCGGCCCATGCGATGTATCACGTCGCGCATTATCGCGCCTGTGTCTTCGTCATAGTGCCAGCCTAGCTGCAGGTCGTGTCTCGCCGTTTCCATCATTGAGCCTCTTGGTTTCGTATTATACCACAACAGCATCAGGCCCGCAAATATGTGTTGCTCAATAAACAATTTATTTCTTGCTTTATAAACCATGTTCTGCCATTGACCGCCGACGGAAGCCTGTGGTAAGATTTGCGGCATGACGGGGACGATTGGCCATAAATCGGTTGCATTTGCCTTGGCGACGGCGTTCGCTTTCGCCGCGCCTGCGTCTATTGAGTTCAAGTCCGGCGGGGCGACGCTTCGGCTCGCCGATGCGAACGGCGCGGTCGAGTCGCTCGTCGCCCTTGACGGCGTTGAACGCGTCGTCGCGGCAGCCGAAGCGTTCACCCTTCAGTTTCTCGACGGCAAGGGCGAACCGACGCGCCTCAAGTCGACCGGCTTCGCCTTTTCGTGCGACAGTGGCCATCTCGTGTGGCACCACAGCAACGGTCTTGTTGTTCGGATGGAAATAACCGCCGCCGACGGCGAGTTTCGCTTCAGACCCTCCGTAGAGGGCATCCCTGCCGGCATGCTCCTCGAATGGTTCGACGGCCCGCAGGTCTGCATTTCGCCGGACAGGAAGCTCTTCTGGCCCGAATGGGACGGAATCGAGGTGACGAAGTTCGCGCATCATTATCGTCCGGTTGGATATAGGGAACGGTTCGCCCCTCCCGGCGGAAACTCGCTCTATCCCGGCCTTGCCCAGATGCAGTTCATGGCGGCGTACAAGGACGGATGCGGACTCTACTTCTCCGCCGTTGACGACCGCCATACGCCCAAAGCGGTCGACTGGGAACAAGTTGACGGCAAGACCGTGCGGCTGACGCTCCAGACTTTCTGCGGCGACCTGGACAAAGACGGCGCGTGGCGTCCGAAGTTCCACTATTCGCTCCGTCCTTATGCAGGCGGTTGGATGGAGGCCTGCGAAATCTATCGCGATTGGGTGCGTGCGCTGCCTGAATTCGCGAAGACGCCGACCCGCCCGAAATGGATGTATGATTCTCCCGTCAATCTCATCTATCCCGTCCGCGGATACGGCCGCGACCACGGACGGGACATGAAGCCAAACCGTTTGTTCCCCTATGTCAACGCAATGCCGATAGTGGAGAAGTACGGAAAGCTGCTTAATTCAAGGATCATGGCGCTTCTGATGCACTGGGAGGGAACGGCACCCTGGGCGCCGCCCTACGTGTGGCCTCCTTTCGGCGGCGAAGAGGAGCTCGCCAAGTTCCGCGATGCGCTCCACGCGCGCGGCGATCTCTTGGGCGTCTATTGCTCCGGCACGGCCTGGACGCAGATAAGCGCCATCGTGCCGTCGTACTCTCTGGAGCAGCGTTTCGAGGACGAACATCTCGGCCGCCACATGATGCGCGGGCCGAAAGGCCAGATTGCCACATGCATCCTCAACGGATTCGACTCGACGAAGCTCGGTTACGACATGTGCCTTGCGGACGACTGGTGCGTTGGTGAAGTTGTGGCGGAAGCTGCGAAGCTCTCGCGTTTCGGCATCGACTACAGCCAGTTCTTCGACCAGAACATGGGCGGCGGGTGGCTTCTCTGCTACGCGAAGCACCACAATCACCCGCCGATTCCCGGAGCGTGGGCAGTCGATGCGATGGTCGCCCTGCAGAAGCGGCTCGTCGAGGCGGGGAACGGAATGGTGTTCGGCTGCGAGCAGACGGCGGCGACCCCATACGTACCATATCTTCCGTACAGCGACGTAAGGCCGATGCCGGGGCTTATGTACTTCGGTCGGCCGGTTCCGGGTTCGGCGTTCGTGTTCCACGAATGGATGTGCAATTTCACAGGCAATCAATGCGGAATGAAGAAGCGCATGGATGCCTTTTGGCGATGGACGAGCGGCTTCCACAACGGCGACATGTTCTCGCTCGTCCTCAACGACAGCGGCGAGGCCGTCTGCGGATGGCCGTCCCTCTGGAACGAGGCGTTCCCGGAGCGTGATGGCCTCCTTTCTCTTGTGAAGAAACTTAACGCCATAAGGAAGAAACACCCTTCGTTCCTGCTTGAAGGCAAGATGATACGTCCGTTCGTCAGATGCGAATCGCGCCCTGCAAAGGTCGATTACGAGGGATGGGAATCGGGGAGCGTCGAGACAACCGAGGTTCTGACGTCGTTCTGGGAGAATGCGAAGGGCGAGCGCATCGGCTTTGCTTCCAACTGGCGGCGCGAGCCGTCGGAACTCAAGATCACCTACGCCGACGGCCGCGCCGAAACGCGCACCCTCGCGCCGCTGGAAACAATCGAAATCAATCCAAAAGGAGAAAGGGAAACAAAATGAGAACACTGTGCGGAACAATTCTCGCGGCCGCAGCAGCGCTTGCGGCGGCAGCCGTATTCGCCGATACGGACGTCTACGGCAACGAGATACAATATGAAAGCGACGGCGTTACCGTCAAATACCGCTTCTGGTACAATAATCAGACTGCCGAGGCGATGTCCGGCGCCGACGCCGTGTCTGCAAGCGCGTCGCCGTCCGCCGACATCGAGCCGCGCTATCTCACGTGGGCGGTGTCAGACGGCGAATGCCCCATACATGGAATGTGCATCATCATTCACTGAACTTTCAACACAACACCAAAAGGAACCAAACAATGAACTGCAAGGCCATTCTTACGATTGCGACGGCTGGAGCCGCCCTTTCTCTCTGCGCCAGCGTGCCCGCTCCGCAAGTGTCGGACGTGAGCATGTCGCAAAACGCCAACGGCGACGCCATAATCAACTACAACCTTTCTGCGGCCAGTGCCGTCATCACGCTCGACATACAGACGAACGCGACAGGCGGAGCATGGGCGTCCATCGGCGGACCGGCCGTCTCAGGCGCACAGGGCGACGTGTGGAAGGTGGTCGCGACCGGCTCGCACAGGATCAGGTGGAACGCGACGACCTGCTGGGCCGACCACCAGATTCCTATGAGCGGCATACGCGCCGTCGTGACGGCATGGGCGCTCGACAACACTCCCGACTATATGGCGGTAGATGTGTCCGATGGAGCCCAGCAGAATACGCAGAAATACTACCCTTCGGCCGACTTCGTACCGGGAGGCGTGACGAACGACCTCTACAAGATGACAATGCTCCTTATGCGCAAGATAATGGCAAAGGACGTGATGTGGACAATGGGTTCGACTGCGCAGGAGACATCACGCGGCGGGAATGAGGCCACTCATCAGGTCACGCTCACGAACAACTACTATATTGGCGTGTATCCAGTGACACAGGCTCAATGGGATTTGATCCAGCCAAGCTACCTCTCGCCATCCAGCTTTAAGCACGCGATGCGACCTGTGGAAAAAGTGTGCTATAACGAAATCCGCAACTCCAACAACTCCACGACGGCTGACACCTCGCACAACTGGCCTGCCGACCCAAACACCAACTCTTTCCTTGGCAAGTTGCACACGAAGACAGGAATCGTTTTCGATCTGCCTTCTGAGGCACAGTGGGAGTTCGCCGCCCGCGCTGGCAATGGCAGCACGAAGTGGGGCGACGGCTCTGCCGTCATGAACGCAAACACTGACGAAAACCTGAACTTGCTAGGGCGGTACATTAACAACGGCGGGGCGGAGGCCGGCACGGCGGTCGTCGGCTCGTACGCTCCGAACGACTGGGACATCTATGACATGCACGGCAATGTGTTTGAATGGTGTCTCGACTGGAGTGAGGCCAACATCACAGCGTACGACGGCATGGTGAACATCAATCCCTCAACCCCTGCGGAGACGCTGTCTGGGCAGTCGGGCGGAAACCGCGTGGTTCGGGGTGGGTGTTGGAAACGCAACGCAGGAGACTGTCGATCGGCGTATCGTGCCGAGATACCAGCAGACAACCGCCTCGACATCGCTGGTTTCCGCGTCGTCTGTACCGCTGGGCTGCGGTAGTCGCATTGGAGCGGATTGCGGAATATGGCAGGGCGGGCGCCCCGCGACCGCCCTACCGCCAAACAGCAGCGGTTTCGTGGATGATTGCAGTTGCGGTGGTGCTGGCGGGCTGGCTGGTGCTGGCAGAAAGCGCATCCGTGCCGCCCCCTTTTGACGAGACGGCCGTGCCCGTGGAAAAACGGCAGGAAGTCGCGATCGCGCTTAAAGCCAAGATACAGGCATGCCACCGCAACGCAGACCAGATAGACGCGGCAATCGCGTCCGCGTTCGGCGGAACGAACGTGGACGAACTCGTCCGCTTCTGCATCGACAGGCGACGCTTCCTCCGCAACCGGGCGATCGGCTTTGCCGAGGCCGAACTCAGTCGCGGTGACGTTGACGGACTCTGCTTCGCCGCGCAGTCGCTTGCAGACGCGGAAGAGGTCAACGGCCTGATAGAGGAATCTTTAGCGTGCTGGCGCGACGCGCCACGGCCCGAAAATCGCCCGATTGTGCTGAACGTGCGCGATTTCGGCGCACGCGGCGACGGATCAGGCGACGATTCTGCCGCGTTTGCAAGGGCATGCGAGGCGGTCCGGGCGCTCGGAGGAAAGCCATCCGTGCTGCGGATACCGTCCGGCAAGTACCGCCTGAACACGCCGCGCACGCTTAAGCCGATGAAGCTCTGGAACGGCGCCAGCTGCGGCGATCCGTGGGTGCTGCACGGCTACTGCGTATTCGATTCGCTTGCAAATTGCCGGATCGAGGGCGACGGGCCTACGAACACCTTTCTCGTCACGGGGCTTCGCGACCGGCCTTTCATGCTGCTCAATTGCCGCAACTGCAAAGTCAGCGGCTTCGATCTCTCCTTGGAGCGGCTTCCGTACATAGAGGGCGTTTTAGAGGAGTATGACCCGAAGACATTTACGGGCGTTGTGCGTCTCGCGCCTGGCTCGCTGACGCCGGACGACGAAAGCTGGACGCCTAACCGCTTCGAGAAGTCCAGCAACCGCGAGTGCTTTGGGGCTCTCTTCGACGAGAAAGGACAGTTCATCCGGGATGTCGCGTTCCTGAACTGGGGACCGGAGCGTCATTACGAGAAGCTTGACGACGGCCGCTGGAAGCTCTCGTTCAACGGCAAGACCTACCGCAGCTGCCTTGAGTCCGCGCGGGCCGGCCATAGAATCGTCATACCCAACCGCGCCAACTCGCACGGGGCGATGCACATTGCCTTCAGCTTCCACTGCACGGTGGAGGACGTGTGGGTGAGGACGAGCCGGTCGAGCGCCTTCAACGGGTTGCGCTCTCGCGGCACCGTATATTGCCGCTGCCGGGACTTCCCGCCCGACGGACATCTTCTCGCCAGCAACGCGGACGCCTGCTTCACCCCGCCGGGGTCTATTCTCGTCGGTTGCCAGTTCGAGTCGATGTGCGACGACGGCTTTAACGCACGGACTTACGCGATACCGGTCAAGCGCACGGACCGTCCTGACGAGATTGTGCGGCGCGACGGCGGCCCCATCCGGACGGGCTCGGTTGCCTCGTTCGCCGACTCGTGGACCGCCCAGTATCTCGGCCTCGGCACGGTTGGCTCGGAGAGCGAGCCATTCTACCGCCCCGACGGCTGGTATCGCACCGTTCGCTTCACATCGCCGCTTCCCGCGAAGGCGACGGATGGCCAGTTCCTCTATTTTCCCCGGCAATTCGGCGTGGGAACAATTGTCTCTGGCTGTACGATCAGGAACGGCCGCCTTGCGGGGCTTGTCCTCCAGTCGCCGTGCCTGCTTGTCGAGAACTGTTCGTTCGGACACATTCGCGATTCTAGCATAAGGCTTGGGGCGCTGGGGGACTACATGGAAGGTCCGCCGCCCTACAACGCGCTGATCCGGAACTGCCGTTTCTCGGACTGCGGAACTGGCATCTCGTCGTGGATACGGATGTGCGACAAGACGAAGACAAAATGGTCGAAGGACCTGGCTTCGCCGATGCGCGGCATCGAAATCGACGGTTGCAAGTTCGACGCCCGGGTGATGACGCAGGTTTCCCTCAGAAACGCGACACAGAAATAAAATATGGAGAAGGCAAATGAAATTTGAATCGGCAAAAGACTACGGTGCGATGAGCGCCATTGGCGCTTCGATAATCTTTGACGACGCGATGGCGCATCTTTCCCGCGGCGAACGCTATAATCTCGGGCTGGCCACAGGAAACACTATGATCGAACTATATGCACAGATTGCAGAGAAGTTCAACACAGCGCGATCCGACCTTTCGCTTCTCTCGACATGGAACCTCGACGAATATTCGCTTGACGGCAAGAGCGCTGTCCTGCATGACCATCCGCTTTCCTACTGGAAGTACATGCACGAAAACCTGTTTGCAAAGTTCGATCCTGCGCTCGGCTTCCGCGAGGAGAACGCGCACTTTCCAGACCCCGCCATGCCGGACGCATACGACCCGGCGATTGCGGCTGCGGGCGGACTTCATCTCCAGCTTCTCGGAATCGGCTTCAACGGACATATCGCGTTCAACGAGCCGATGTGCGAAGACGAGATTTCGGAAGAAGCGTTCGCTGCTCTCCCGACCCGGGTGCTTCCGCTCTCCAAGGAGACGATAGAACAGAACACGGCACTCACGGCTGGCGGCGACAGCTCGCTCGTGCCACGCTATGCGGCAACAATGGGGATGGCGCCGATACTTGCCGCGAAGAAGTGCCTGCTACTCGCCTGTTTCAAGGAGCAGACAGCACCGCTCAAGGCCATCATAGAGAAAGGACGTCCCACCCCATTTTTGCCCGCATCGTATCTTTGGGAACATCCCGACTTCCACCTCGTGTACACGACTGACAAGATAGAGCTTCGTATTTGTGCGCCGATCAGATAACGCAAATTCAAAAAGGGGGACACACATGATACCCATCATGAAAACAAGAATACTGTGCGGAACAATTCTCGCGGCGGCGGCGATGGCCGCTGGCGCTTCTGAAGTGGACATAGACGCCCTCTGTCCGCCGCGGCCAGAGACGGCTGCAAAATTTGAGGAGGGCGCGTATCCGCCGCCGGCGAAGCCCTGGCGCGAAGCAGCGATAGCCGCGTACCGCTATATGGCGGCGCTTCCCGCGATGACCGCGCTCGTGGAGACAGGCAGGCCCTATCGCCTGTACCAGCACAACGCATACGTGTCGAAGACGCATGCCGCGCACATAGACGCGATGCTGCTCTGGGCGAGGGAGGAGCCGGAGTGTTGCGAAAAGGCGATGCGCCTTGCGAAGGCTTCGGCGGAGTTCCTTCTTGGCGAACTAGAACCGGCAGACGCCGCGCTTGCGTTCTGGCCGCCGACATACGGCCGCAAGCCGCTGGAGTTCAATCCTGAGACGGACGGTCCCCGCAAGCGGCCGGGCATGGTCGGAAACGAGCCGGATGGCGCCGTCAAGTACAGGGGAGAGGTGATGCTGGTCTATCCGGCCGACGTTGGATGCGCGTTCCTCGCATATCATGCGGTGACGAAAGACACAAGGTTTCTTGCCGCAGCCGTCGGCATCGGCGATACGTATATCAAGACGCGCAGGTCTGACGGCTCGTGGCCGCTCAAGATGAAGCTTGCAACAGGCGAACCCGTTGGAGATACTGCGCTCGTCCCGACACGCCCGCTTCTTCTCTTCAAGGCGCTCTTCAAGGCGACTGGCGACGACAAGTGGCGCGAGGCGGCCGACAGGACATTCGCATGGATGGAGGATCATCCGCTCCGGGACTGGAACTGGGACGGGCAGTTCGAGGACGTCCAGCCCACCGCGCCCTACAAGAACCCCACCGAGCACAACGTGATGGACGTGATGATGTACATTCTCGAACGATTCCCGGAAGACAAGGCGCGGCTGGCGCAATGCAGACGACTGCTAGAATTCTGTGAAAAGCGCTTTGTTGTGTGGAGCGCGCCGCCGAACCATGTGAAGTGGCCGACGCCATCCGTGCTCGAACAGTATGTATGCTTCACGCCGATTGACGCTTCTGCGGCGAAGATGATCTGCGCCTATCTCGCAATATACAAGGTGGAGGGCCGTGCAGAGGATCTTGCTAAGGCGAGGGCCCTCGGGGGCACGGTGACGCGAGTCCAGAAGCCGTCGGGCCGCATTCCGACGTTTTGGGCGGACGATTCTGGCCAGTCCAACGAAAGATACGACTGGCTCAACTGCATGGAGTCATCCGCCGCCGCGCTTCTTGAACTCTCTAACTTTGAGTCGAATTACCTTGCGGACAAGACATGCTGGAACGACTTGATCCCGGGTGCCCTCGAGGAGTCCGCCGACTTCGAGAAAGGCGTATGGACTTTCTCAGACGGGGTTCTGACCGCGTCGAAGGACAGTGCGCTGTGGTTCAAGGGAGATTACTCGGACTTCGCACTCGACCTCGAATACAAGCTCGACCCCGCCGCGAATTCCGGCGTAATCATCTACACGAGCGACGTCAAGGACTGGGTTCCCAATTCGGTGGAAGTGCAGCTCCTGGACGACTATGCTGACAAGTGGAAGAACGACCCTCCCCGGCTGAAGAACGGGGGTCTCTATGGACATGTAGGCCCTGAGAAGAGCTGCGGCAAGCCGGCTGGAGAGTGGAACAGCCTGACGATCTGGGCTCGCGGTGACCATATCAAGGTCATGGTGAACGGAGTTGTCACCGTTGACGACGACCTTTCGCGCTACACGAGCGCCAAGACGAATCCCGACGGCACGCCAATACAGCCTTGGCTGTCAAAGCCGCTTGCAAGCCTTCCCAAGCACGGAGCGATCGGTCTTCAAGGCATGCATGGCGGTGCACGTCCATACTTCCGCAATCTCCGCATCCGTCCTCTTGGCGAAAAAGAGAAATGAGCGCAATAAAATGAGAATCCTGTGCGGAACAATTCTCGCGGCGGCGGCAATGGCCGCCGGGGCCGCAACGCCCTCTGCAATCGCTCTCGTGCCGGCTCCCAGGGAGCAGGTGTGGCGCGAGGGCACGTGTGCTTTCGTGGAGAAGGACATTCGCTGCGTGCGTGACGCCGCGCTGCCGCCTGAAGGATACCGCCTCGACATCACTCCGGACGGCGTCACGGTGGCGAGCGCGGACGACGCGGGCGCTTTCTACGCGCGAAAGACGCTGAAGCAGCTGGCGTGGGAGGGTTGCAACAGTATTCCGTGTGGGACGGTTATGGATTGGCCGGCCTTTAAGTGGCGCGGGGTCATGCTGGACGAAGGGCGCCACTTCTTTGGCAAGGAGGTAGTGAAGCACGAGCTGGAGCTGATGGCGGACCACAAGCTCAACGTGTTCCACTGGCATCTCACCGAATGTCAGGGCTGGCGACTCGACATACAGCGCTTTCCGGAACTTGTGAAGTACGGGGCTGTGCGACCCTGTTCCGTGGCGTACGGACACACCGGCCTTGCGGAGCGCGGCGACTGCGTGTTCAACACCGAGCCGTACGGCCCCTTCTTCTACACAGCCGATGACGTGCGCGAGATACTGGCGTTCGCTAAAGAGCGCTACATCACTGTGGTGCCGGAGATAGAGATGCCGGGACACATACGGGCGCTTCTAGCGGCACATCCGGAGTTCTCGTGCAAGGGCGACCTCCCGCGTGTTCCGAATGTGATCCATTCCATCGAGGAGGACGTATTGTGCGCCGGAAACAACGACGCCATCCGCTTCATGGAGCAGGTGTACGACGAGGTGTGCAATCTCTTTCCGGGCGCCTGCATCCACATCGGCGGCGACGAATGCCCGAAGACGCGGTGGAAGGAGTGCCCGAAGTGCCAGGCCCGCATCAAGGCCCTCGGTCTCAAGGACGAGGACGCGCTCCAAGCATGGGTGACGCGCCACTTCACCGACTACCTCGCCAAAAAAGGACGGAGGGCTATCGGCTGGGACGAGGTTTTCGCCGGGAATCCTGGCAAGGAGACGATCATACACGGCTGGCACATCCAACACGGCAACAAATTCGGGCTACTGGCGGCCGAGGCTGGGCATCCGACGATTGTTTCCGATCTGAAAAGCACGTATTTCTCCCTGCCGCAGAAGACGCCGGACGACCCCTTCACCTACCTTAGCCCGGGAACGTGGCTGACGCTGGAGACGGCGTATTCGTTCGACCCGTTCGCCGGCATGTCCGAGAAGGCCAAGCCGCACGTGCTTGGCGCGGAATGCTGCATGTGGAGCGAATGCACGTGGAACATCTACGACCTCGACTTCAAGCTCTGGCCGCGTGCGTGCGCGTTCGCGGAGGCGCTATGGACCTCGCCTGCCGCACCGCGCGACTTCACGGACTTCTCGCGGCGCATGGCCGTCCACCGCAAGCGGCTCATCGCCGCCCATGTCAACTGCGCGCCGCTTAAGTGACGCAAACACGAGTAAGGAGAGCGGGCTATCTTGGCGGCGGCAATCCAGCCAATCTGAAAATCGACAGCAACGTACCCTGCGGCAACGGTTGATTCCCATGGTGTGGCACGGGAACAGATTTCCCATCGGCGTTTGTCCAGATGAAATGGCTACCGCTTGTGCGGTCGTGCCTGAAGTTGGCGGTCTTGAGGATTCGTTCGACTTGTCTGAAGTTCAGGGGCTTCATCGGGCGACCTTCTCGCCAAGACCAAAAAGCATCCCATCCGTTACTTCAACAAGATACTGGCGAAGTTCCGCTTCGCTTCCGCCTTCCGTAAAGCACTCGGGATGTCCGCGCACTTCAGCAAGATATCTGTCGCCTTCTTGCGTGACATCAGCCACAAAATGCTCACCCTGCGTGTCAAACTCAATGACCGACGGCATGGGGCGCACAGTGTCGCCCCACGGGTTGCCACGTGTGGACAAAACGAATACAAGCGTTTTCTCCAAGGCATCGTCAAGGCTCATGCCGTATCTATGCAGCTTGCGGTCGGCACGGCGGGCGAGGTCGCGATCAAGGGTGAAAGTTCTTTCAAGCGTCTGCATGGCGCATATTATAGCAAAAATTGATGTTGAGCGCTTTTGCTTTCACTGCGGCACCGGGCATCGGGTGCACAGAGACTTTTATGCACAAAAACACGGCATGCCAGCATCGTCGCGATTCCACATATATGGTTCCATATGCGCCAAACAATCCGATTTGCGCTTCGCGCGACCACGAACGCCTGCGAACGGCGCGGAGTATCGGTGTCGGACGAAAGGCACTTGGCTATAAATGCCACTCGGCCCACATCGAGCCGTCTTCCGACTCAATGCGGCAGCCGCCGCCATCCAGCTCCGCAATGACGAAGCCAACTGCCGTGTTGCCGCCGACCGCGTCCGTCATCACCGCCCTGATGCGAAGGACGCAACCGACTTCGCGGACTTGACGATAGACGATTTTACTTAGTCCAGACGGCGTAGAGCGTCACGGTCTTGCCGTTCTTGTCCGTCAGGTTCTTAACCTTGGCCTTGTTCTTATACACGACCGCGCCGTTCTTACTCGTCGCCCAGCCAGCGAACTTGTACTTGGACTTCTTGAAGGCGTTGGCCGTCAGTTTGACACTCTTGCCGTACGTCGAGGACAGCGTCTTCATCGTGCCCTTGCCGCCGTTCGCGTTAAACTTGATCTTGTACTTGTTCGCCGTCCAGTGCGCGTAGTACGTGACCTTCTTCGTGACCTTGGTCGAAGTCTTGACCTTCGTTCCACCGCTCTTCTTGGTGTACCAGCCCTTGAACTTGTAGCCCTTCCTCGTCGCCTTCGGCAGCGTCCCGACCGCCTTGCCCTTGGTGACCGACTTTGTCATGACTCCGCTTCCGCCGTTCGCGTTGAACGTCACCTTGCAGGCATTGCCGGACTTCTCGCCAACGCTCCATGTCTCCGGCACCCAAAAATACAGTTTGCCGCCGCCGTCTGCATACAACGACCCCGTGCCGTAGTACGCCGGCAGAATGCCGGTCCACGACTGCGTTATCTTGTCGTATTTCGCCGCGTTAGGAACCGCGTACTCGATGCACTTGAGGTTTGTGTCCGTAACTCCATCATGCACGGAACATGGAGATGTCGCATAATAAACCCACCCGCTTCCTCCTACGTCTGCAAGTTGAAACGCCGCATTGCAAGAACCACCATTCAGCACCGGAGCGTATTTGCAAGTCACTATGCCATGGATCGCGCCCCCTCCCATCACTGTTCCACCATTCTGGACATACGCTCCGTAGCCAATATTGACAGCTATCGCAGATGCTCCCTCTATGTTGCTCATTAATCCATTCGAAAGCGCGTCAAGAAAGAATTGCGTATAGAAATCAACTGATGCCGTGGAGACATCGAACAGCCCTGCTCCAATGGCCGCAGTATACCCGACGACAATTCCAGCATCGTACTTGAACATTTCCGCCATGTCGAACTTCTTCGACGTTTCCAGCATGCCGGATTCAAGATCAACGTTTGCCATGACGCACGACACACCCGGAGCGCAGACACTAACATTTCCCCCGCATACAACCAAATTATCGGCGAAAATACCACAAGAATTGGAGATTTTGTTCTCGTTGCCGGCGAACCGCCTCGCGTTCAGTCCGATGTAATAATTACCTTCGCCCAAGGCAACATCAATGGCTTCCACGCATCGGGCGCACTGCACATCGGATGTCGAAAACCCGACGATTTTGGCCACGCAACCGTCAAATGCCACCTCGCTGGAGTGCAAAACCGAACAATCATTCAGAGATGTTGCAGCCATTGCCAAATATGAATGACTAGCATAGAAACCCTTGCTTGAAAAGCAAGTCAAAGGGGTGAAGGCATTGACAATCGCCGCATCCACGACAATGTTGTCCGGCGCATAGACGCCACGATCTGTCGTCTGGACGGAAAGCATCGCCGCAAGGACAGATATGCTGCCGTCTGATTGAATTGCACATCCAGACGATCCATACACCCCAACCATGCAACCGCTGAGAAGCACATTCCCATATTGCGAAACTACCCCCCCCCGCTCCGCCGCCATAGACTGAAACTGTCGCTCCTGCCATTATGGAAATGTCGTCACCGGCGTATATGCCATGCGATAGAAACGATGACGAATCTGCCATAACGGTCAACTTCCCCGTACCGAAAATCGTAAGGTTGTGGCTGCATGTTCGCGTACTCGACAGATATATGCCGGCGCTGCTCCCTCCCTCGATGAAGTTTTCGCCTTCAAGACAAATGGACAGGTCGCCGTCCGCCCGTATCGAACTGCCCTCGAACGCACCCGGCCTTATCAATATTCCGTTCAAGTCAAGTCTGTAGCCGCTCTGCGTCCGGTTCAGAACGGCTCCGCTTGAAGGAAACGTATACGGGTAGGAAACATCTGCGACATAGATGCCATCGTCCCCGACCTTTATCCATGTAGGAACGCTTTGCGCGGCCCTCGCCACGACTGCGGCAAGCACCAACGAAAGCATCAGCAATTTCTTTGACGCCATGTATTTCCCTCTCCTCCCCACTGCAAGTCAATTGACATTGACAATCTGCCGCTGCGCGAGCCGCAGACGGCGAAGAAGAGGATGTACGCCAGGAACCCGGCGAACACCCAGCAGCTCGAAAGAATGCCGAAGCGATCCGTCACGACGCCGATGACGGCGAGGAGCGCCCCGCCCGAGACAAGCGACATCGTGATGCCGGAAGCGACCGGCACGAGCCGCCCCAGACCGTCGGTCGCCAGGTTGAAGATTCCGCCGAACATCACCGAGATGCACAGCCCGCACGCGACCATCAGCAGGGAAGAGAGCGGCAGCGCGACGCACGGGGCCTCCGCAAACATGGAATGCTGCTTCGGGAACGCAATCTTTATCATTTCCGCAATCGGCGTCGTGGGCTTGTCGATAGCGCAAGGGAGCGGCTTGATGCACTCTATCGCCGCCGTCTTTGCCTCCGCGTCATCAAGTATGACGAAGTTCCATTTACGCGCATGGTCGAATGACGGTGCCATCAGCCCCGCCTTGATGATGCGTTCGATAGTCTTGCGGCCAACAGGCACGCTCGTAAACTGCCGCGTTGTGCGGCGCTTCTCTATGACTTGTCTGAATCCCATTTCAATTCCTTTCAATAGTATTCTTTCTAAAAGTGAGTTTCATCCCCTCGTATCGAGCGGTGACATTGGGACAATGGTGAGCAACCTGATCATGTCTCGCGGAAGTAGGGGCAGATGTTGGTGAACGATCCGTCCTTCATGCGGAAGCCGTGCGGAATCGTGCCAAGCTGCGTGAAGCCAAGGCGCTCATAAAGATGCCGCGCATGAATGTTCCCCTCGACAACGGCGTTGAACTGGAGGATGCCGAATCCGTGCGCCTTGGCCTGCGCGAGGCAGTCCAGAACAAGCTTCTCGCCGATGTGGCGGCCCCGGCAGTTGGAACGCACGGCGTAACTGGCGTTTGCGATGTGTCCGCACCGTCCCACATTGTTGGGATGAAGGATGTAAAGCCCGACAATTCCATCGTCCTCATCCACAGCCACGCCGACATGCGTTTGTGAGGCGAAAAACGCCGCCCCGCTCTCGCGTGTCAACGGTTCCTCCTGCGGGAAGGCGTCGCCAGCCTCCACGACCTCGTTCCAAATGGCGATCATGGCATCCAGATCGTTGGTCTCGTACTTTCTTACGCTCAAACAGTTCATTGTAAGACACCTTTCATTCCATGACATGCGTTGCGACAGGTTCGCACCACTCGGTGCGGGTTTCGGTGCCTGGGACTTCGAGCGCGATGTGCTGGAACCAGCAGTCCGCAGCTCCGTGCCAGTGCTTGACTCCGGCGGGGATGTTCACTGTGTCACCTTTCCTGATTCGGCGAGGCTCCTTGCCCCACTCCTGGTAGTAACCCTCGCCAGCCGTGACGATGAGAATCTGTCCGCCGCCCGTCTTGGCGTGGTGGATGTGCCAGTTGTTGCGGCAGTTCGGCTCGAACGTCACGCCGAACGCGGGCACTTGGCCGAGTGTCAGCTTGTGGAGGTAGCTCCTTCCGCTGAAATATTTGGCGTAGGCGGTGTTTGGCTCGCCCACGGGGATCGGCGACCAGTCGCTCGGCAAGTTCGACGGATCGGCTGGACTCTGCACACGTCGCACGATTGCGGAGGCCTGCTCGTCGGAGATGCCGTTCACCTTGCCGACCTGGATGTGCGCCTTGAGCTGCGGCTCGGTCTCCGGTCGTGCGGCAAGCGCGGCGATGGTGACGAGTTCGCGCGTCTTCCAGTCGAGGTTGTCGCGCTGGAAGATGTCGCCGAAGAGATGCGCCTTGAGGTATTCATCAAGTTGCGGATGGAAGTCGAAGAGCGCGCCCTTGACCGGCCCGCCGCAGAGCTTCGTCTGGTTCGCCGTCCCGACAGGCAAGGCTTGTCCACCAAGCGAGCCGCGCGGCATGGACGCGGCGGGGCCTTCTGTTGGTTTTACTTCGCCCGCAATCTTCATCAGCGTCCCCGCCGCATTCAACGCACGCGGGAAGCCGCAGTAGGCATAAAGCTGCCCGACGAGTTCCTTCGCCTCGTTGAGCGTGAGTCCCGTGTCGAACCCTGCCTTGAACGCCGCGCTGAGCTTGTCCTGCTCGCCGCGCGCCGTCCACGCGCCGATATCGACGATTGCCGTTTCCTTCGGCGTCAATTCCGCCGCACCTGCCATAATCGCACTGGCCATTGCCATTCCTCCTATGATGAGTTTCTTCAACTCCTAACCTCCTTCGTGCCTTTGCCCTTGTCCGACTCGACTACCACTTTACCGGATCGGCGAGAATCGTTCCGTCGGCTGGCGTGACGCTGCCCGGCGCGGCTGCCCTGTACTGAACGCAGAGCAT
Organism: Kiritimatiellia bacterium; assembly: GCA_017403825.1. Taxonomy (GTDB): domain Bacteria; phylum Verrucomicrobiota; class Kiritimatiellia; order RFP12; family UBA1067; genus UBA1067. Next base: position 9 of record JAFRDO010000051.1, on the reverse strand, counting down.
TGTGAGCGG
>JAFRDO010000050.1 GCA_017403825.1 Kiritimatiellia bacterium | reverse complement strand
CACCCTTATCCCACTTTTTCTGGGATGAATTATCCCACTTTTCCAAAAGCCCCAGTAAAATCGGCCTGAAATTTATTTTCGGGATGGCGGAAATCAATGGGGGACTTTTCTTTTTCGCCATCGCTTCGGCGGGTCGGAGCTCGTTTTCGCGCTGGTGCTCACTGATTTTGGCGCGGATACACGCCAAAATCCCGGGGGAAACGAAGGTGGCGACATCGATTTTGCGGTCTTTCTTTTTCGCCCCGTCCAAGCCTTGCGCGCGGGCTTTGCCCGCTTGGCGAAAAACCGACGCGTCAAAATCGGGTCGCATCCTTCGTTTTCCCCGTCGTTGCGCAGGCTACGAAAACGCCTCCGCCCGCCTACGCTGCGCAGGCGACGCCTATTCCAACTGGAAAAGCATTTGCGCCTGGCTCTCGACTATCACCTTTTTCGGCCTCCCGGTTATGTTGCGCACCGTCTCCGCGCCGTACAGTTCCCTCAAGCCCGCGAGCAGCGAATGCATCCGCAACGTCAGCGTCCTGAAGTTGTCGCTGAACACCTTGACTATCCTCTTGAAACGTCTTGAGCTTCTCAGATACCGGATCATGAACACGTAGGACAGGAAGCAGAGATCGAAGATGTTCACGAGCCGCTTGAACTTCCTCACCCTCGCGTCCTCGAGCCTGAACTCCTGCTTGACGCTTTGGAACGAAGTCTCGATCTGCCAGCGGTCGCAGTACGCCTGCGCAGCCCTGACCGCAAACTCCCATGCGCGATCCTGGTCGTCAACCACTTCATCCGGACAGACGACATAAAGATAGATCGACTTGCCGTCGAACCTTGATTCTACGACCAGAAGCCTTGTCTCTTGCGTTGGAGCGCCCTTGGAACGGGGATTCGTGCAATACTGCATCACGCCTTTCGCGCATCTGAGTCCGACCTTGCGCACGCCGCGATACGTGTTCAGATGCGCCTTGCGAAACGGCAGAGCGGACAATGTCGCGTCTATCGCCCTGCCGTTGCCGAACACGTCGCGCTTCATGTCCCTTATCCGCACGACGGCATGACGACCGCCGCTTTTCATCCGGAAGATGAATTCCGCGTCGTCCATGCCGCGGTCGAGCACCATCCAGCCGCGTCCGCCGGTCGCTTCCATGAGCGCCGTTATGGCATCGTGAAGAAGCTCGCCCTTCCTGTGCCGCCCCTCCCCGAGCTTGACATAGACGGGGTCGGCCTCGAGATGCCCGGCACCGACGATGGAGATCGATATGAAATCATGGCCCATCGCGGTGCATCCGCGCGAACCGTCGTATCCCAGCTCCATTCCCTCCATGCCGCCGCCGCCGAACTCCTTCGAGATGTCGGAGAAGTCGATGGCGAACGTCGTCCTTTCGTCGGCCGCCTGCGCCGCGTGGCCAAGCAGATACGGATTGAGCTTCCCGTCGAAGTCGTAGTTCACGAGCCACCGGGACACCATCTCCTGTACGCGCTTCGCTTCAATGCGGCTGTTGCTGTTGCGCAACGGAGCCGAAAGCTCCTTCACGATCGTGGAACTGCGCATGAGAACGGATGAAAAAAGAGTCTTCATCGCCGCCGAGCACGGTCGCGACCGCTCTCCGTAGACGGAAGCGAGGAACTCTTCGCACGTGCAATCCAGCTCGTTTTTTAGTATATTACCCATCCGGACGGTCCTTTCGTTGTCTAGCAACTGGTATTTTACCAGAAACGGAGAGACCGTCCTTTGCCTTCTGGTCGGACGGGCCGGAGAAGCGGAAGCGATTCGGCAGCCTGCGCAGCGACGGCCGAGAAACCGGCAACGACCCGATTTTGTCGCGCCGGTTTTTCGCCAAGCGAGCGCAAGCTCGCGCACAAGGCTTGGACAGGGCGAAAAAGAAAGGCCGCAAAATCGATGTCGGCCCGGTTTTTCAGCCGGGAATTGCCGACGTATCCGCCGGCAATTCAGCGAGCACCAGCGCCGAATCGCTTGCCGCTTCGAAGGCCCGCATCAAAAAAGTGGGATAAGGGTGGAAGGCGCAAAATCGCCTCGTAGGGATTGCTGGAGCCGCACACCGCCCGCACGACCGCGAAGTTCGCAAAGCCCGCCGCCGCCAGCTCGGCGACGCGAGAGGCGTCGACGACTCCGCCTATCGCCACCGCCGGGCACCGCGAGACGCGCCTCATCGCCGCCGCCGCCTCGACGCCAAGCGTCGGGTCTGGTATCTTCTTGGTCGGCGTAGCCCATACGGGGCCGACGCCAATGTAGTCCGGAGCCTCGGACTGCGCGGCCACCGCCTGCGCAAGCGAGTGCGTAGACTTGCCCACGATGCCGATCGACGGGAAGAGCCTGCGCACCTCGGCCACCGGCATGTCCGTCTGGCCGACGTGCACTCCGTCCGCCTCGGCCTCGGCGGCCGCCGCCGGGTCGTCGTTCACTATGAGCTTGGTCGTCGTGCCAGCCGTGACCCTGCGCAGCTCACGGGCGACGGACACCACTTCGTCGCGAGGAGCGTCCTTCATGCGCAGCTGAACCATGCGAACGCCGGCCCTGACCGCCGCCTCGCAGCATCTGAGGTATCCGACGACCGGATTGGTCATCACGAGGTAGAGTCCGAAGTCCTCCATAGTCGCGGCAGACGTCTTCAGGCGCCGGCGGCCTCGCGGCCGAGGCGAAACGCCTTCTCGTTCACTTCCAGAAGCTTCGCCTTGGGGCCGGAGAGCATCTCGGCCATGGCCTTGAGCCATTCGGCCTCGCCGAACGGGCAGAACGTGGAAAGCGCACCCGCCATCACCATGTTCATCGTGCGCGCGTTGCCAGCGCCCTCGGTGGCTATTTTCATCGCGTCAAGCAACACGAGCTTCCCGAACGCTCCGCGCACCCTGCCGTCAAGATCCTCGACCGCGGCCTGCTGCCCCGAAGACACCGTGACCGGCACGAGGTAGAGGTCGTTCACGAGCGCGACGCCGCCAGGCGCCAGGACTCCGGCGCTGCGCACAGCCTCCAGCTTGTCGAACGCGACCAGCACGTCCGCCGCACCCTCCTGGATGATCGGCGACGCCACCGACTCCCCGAAACGCACCTGACTGGTCACGGAGCCGCCGCGCTGGGCCATGCCGTGTATCTCGGACTTCTTGACGTCGTACCCGGCCAGCGCCGCAGTCTTAGCCAGAATGTCCGCCGTAAGGATTATTCCCTGCCCGCCGACGCCGACGAGGGACACGTTGACGGTCTTCATGCCTCCGCCCGCTCCACCGTTATCTCGGGGTCGATCTCGCGAAGCGACGCCTCAATGCCCTGCTTGAGCGTCATCATCGCGAACGGACAGCTTCCGCAGTGCCCGACAAGCTTAAGGTACACGACCTTGCCATCCATCTTCACGAACTCAAGATCGCCTCCGTCGGCCTGAAGGCCGACGCGGAGCGACTCCAGCATCTCCTTGACTTTTTCTTCCATGCCCGATGTCTCCTTTCGGATAAGCCCGGCGCCTTCCCGCCGGATTCGCCGCCACGGCCAAACGGTGCATGCGGTCAAGCCTGCGCGACGCCTCTCCAGACAACCGCCGTATGATATCAAATTCACATGCGACGGTCAAATGAGACGGGAATTGGACAGAGATTCAAAATCATGGGACAGGATGCTCCTGGTGTGCCTGCCGGGTGTGGTTTTTACCTCACGCGGAGGCGCAGAGGCGCGGAGTTCAGGATTTGAAGGCAAAGGCCCCTTTCCCCCGCAGGGAACGGGGGAGTCGCGGCAACGGCATGGATGTCGGGGCGCCGTTTCCCGTCACGCTTCAGGCGAT
>JAFRDO010000049.1 GCA_017403825.1 Kiritimatiellia bacterium | reverse complement strand
TGCCCTTGTACGCGGGGTTGCGGTCGTTCACCGCACCGGAAGGAACGCTTACGCCAGCCTTGACGTTGAGCGCCTGCACCTGTGCGTTCGTTTCCCAGAAGACCTCGCCCGCCTGAGCGTTGAGCTCTCCTGTGGTCTCGGTTATGTCGTACGCCGCATCGGCAGTGAGCCCCTCAAAGCTCGTGCCGGTGGTCGGCGAACTGACAACTGCGGAAAGGCTCAAGGCCATCGCAGCCGCCGATATCGTCGTCATTAGCTTTTTCATGTTTGTTTCCTTGTTTGTTTTGCCTTAAAAATTGGTTTCCCCCATCCTTGACGCTTGTGATTATACCATATTACCCTAATGGGTGACAAGGCGGTATTTCAAGTCGCTGCGCTGTAAGTGGGCCGGAGGGCCTAAGACTATGGCGCGGATTCAGGGAACCACGTCTGCATGTCGTTTCCAGGCTGCCTGTTCCCCCAGATGCAGTAAGGGATGAGCGTCACGCCATTGGACGACTTGAGCGACAGGAACTCCTGGTCTCCTATCGCAACCTTCGACTCCGCAAACGTCGCGTCAGCCGGAATGGCCGCGCCAAACGCCTTGCCGTCGTTGTCCACGCCCTCCGCACAGTAAAGGATCGGTCCGCGCTCCACTGCAAGGCGCCCCTTGTCCGCCTCGACCTTCTCGTTCGCCCTGATGCGCCTGACGGGCATGTTCATGGCGATTTCAACCGTATCGCCGCCCTTCCACTTGCGCTCGATGACGCAATAGCCCTTGACCGGCTCGACCTTCACCGTCTCGCCGTTGACAATTGCCTTGAAGTCGGCCGCCGTACCAGGCACAACCTGCTCGTAGAGGTCGCTCGGAACGGGGCGCCCCACGCACCACCCGGGCACGCGCACGTTCAGCGCAAACCTCGCGCCGTCCTTCGGCGGAGTCACCGTGAGACGCACCGTCCCGCTCCACGGATAGTCCGTCTTCTGGGAAATCTTCACGTCGCCGCACCCAAGGCGCAGCGTCGCGTCGCTTTCGACGAACAGGTTCACATAAGCCGCATCGCCGCGCGTCGCGTAGGCGAACTGCGCAACCTGCGGAATGAAGCGCACGACGTTCACGGGGCAGCACGACGTCCTGAACCACTTCGACCGCTTGTAGCCGCCCTTGGACGCAAGCGGATTCGGATAGAAGAACTCGTCGCCGCGGAGCGACACGCCCGACAGTATGCCGTTGTAGAGAGCGCGTTCCAGCACGTCGACGTATTTCGCATCGCCATGCAGCCGGAACATCCGCTCGTTCCAGAGCGCGTTGCCGATTCCTGCGCACGTTTCGAGATACGCCGTCTCGTTCGGCAGCTCGTAGTCCGCGCCGAACGCCTCGCCCCCGTGCCGCGCGCCAACGGAACCGTTGAGATGCAGCTTCTTCGTCACGACGTTCTCCCACAGCACATCGAGGGCCTTCGCGCATCCGGCGTCGCCGGCGAGCGCGGCGACGTCCGCCATGCCGCAATAGAGGTACGTCGCCCTCACCGCGTGCCCGACCGCCTCCCGCTGATCCGTGACGGGCTGATGGTTCTGGCAGTAGGCTTCCGGCGCGGACCCGGCTTCCACCAGGGAACCGTCAGGCGCGAAGACCTTGCCGTCCCTGGACTTCACACCGTACCCGCGCCGGCCGATGAAGTGCCGCGCCAGCTCTAGATAGCGCTTTTCGCCCGTCGCGCCATAGAGCTTGCAGAGCGCGAGCTCTATCTCCTCGTGTCCCGGCACGTGCTTAAGCTGCGCCTCGCCAGGCCCGAAGGTGCGTCCGACAAGGTCGGCGGACTTCTCCGCCACTTCGAGGAGCGTCCGTTCGCCAGTCGCCTCCAGCCAGGCGACCGCCGCCTCGTAGAGATGCCCGAGGTTGTAGAGTTCGTGGGACGCGCGGCAGTTGCTCCAGCGCACGGGCCCCATCATGCCGTATTCGGTCTTGCCGTTCTTCTCGCCGTAGTTGAAGCCGAGCGTCCGCGCCGTGTAGAGGTATCCGTCAGGCTCCTGCGCCCCGGCGATCCAGCCGATCAGCCTGTCGAACCGCGCCTTTAGCGCCGCGTCAGGGTGCGTGGCAAGGACATACGCCGCTCCCTCGATGACCTTGAACACGTCGGAGTCGTCGTACGGTATGCCCTTGAACGTTCCCGTCGCCCGTGCGGCGGCGTTCGAGAAGTTCGGGATCCGCGTCTCCTCGCACTTCGCGAAGTCAGCGCTGAGCGTGGCCAGCCGGTTCGTCTCGAAGCGCGGCAGCCAGAATCCGCCCGTCACGGTCACGTCCGTCAGCGCCGCAGGGCTGCAGGGGTAGCCGGAGGCGAACGATCCGCACGCCGCTAACACGGCAGCCGCCATTGCTCCGAAACCGACGATACTCTTTGTCTTCATATGATTTCTTGTCATAAGGATTCCCTAGTTAGCCGCCGTCAAATCCCATGCCGGACGCGCGGCGGCTGCGCACGGCGGCTTCGGCTTTCTCCGGAATCTTCTGCTCCACGCGGCTTGCCGCCGAACGGAGCGCATCGAAGTCGCCTCCCTTGACGGGCACGAACGTGACCGACCATTCTTCGCGCCTGTTCTGTATCGCATAGCAGTCAAGCGTTGCGGGGCCGCAGCTGCCGTTGCCAAGACCGCACTGACGCAGGTCGAGATTCAGCATGATCTCGCGACGCGGGAACATCGGCGCGTAGAAGCGCTCCTTGGACTCGTCGTTCCACGTGCCGGCCCCGCGATGACGCTGCAGGTCGAGCTCGTCGACGGAATAGTGGAGCGCCTGGACGTAAAGCGGAACCGAGCCTTTGCAGAGAACGCCGTCGCCGTCCTTGTCGAGAAACGCCGACCAGCGCACGTCCGTCCTATAGCCGTTGTCCTGAGGCCGTGCGTATTCCACGTACATGTCCGTCACCGTCGATTCCCAGTACGCGATGTCGCTTGCCGAACAGCGGTCGACGTAGTTCTCCCACGGACCGCGTCCGTAGTACCGCACCTGTTCGAGCGCACCGTCAAGGATCATCGAAAGCCCGAGCCGCGGGAGTTTCGGCATGTCGCCGCGCGGCGTGGAGACGTTTTCAACGGCGACGCGCCCGTCGGCGTGGAACAGCCAGCGCGTGTCATGCTCGAATGCCGCGCTCTTCGATCCCGTCACGTCAACGCGGCAGCGTATCTCGACCGTGCCGTCCTCCAGCCGGGACACTTTCGCCGGGTGCGCGTGATGGCGCAGCTGCGTCAAGCCGGACGCAAGGAATCGCGTGCGTATGCCGGTATCGTTGTCGGTGAATGCGCGGCGGCAGGCGAGGCGCGGCCCGCGGCAGATGCCCTGCTCGTCGCGGAAAACGGTCTTTCCGTTCATCGACAGCAGCGATAGCGTTCCTGTCTTGCGTGAGAAAACTGCCTTGGTCGGCCCAGCGGAGACCGAAATCTCACCGTCCCGTTCGGTAAACACCACATTTCTCTGTGCCTCTGAGTCTCTGCGGGAAATTTTTACCACGCTCTCTCCCGCATAGCGTCCGAACGGCAGCTGGTCGTGCGCCACCTCCCAGCCTTTAGCAGCCCACGCGGTGTCCGCCTTCAGCTTGAACGAGACGCGGTAGAAACATTCCGTCGACTTGTCGGGACGGCGTGACGGCTGCGGGAGCCGAATCGTACCGCTCGACTGCGGTGCGACGTGCGGGACCGGCAACGCGCCGCCGTCCGTCTTCGCGCCGTCCTCGAAGAACGCCCATTCTCCGTCATAGGCGTCCGCGAAAGTGAACGCGGCGCGGTTGACGAGCGTCGCCTCGCCCTTCGCCGCATCTGCGCACACGACCTCGATGTCCTGCTGCACGTGCGCGGCCTCGACGAGCTTCGGCGACGGCTTGCGCTCCGGCCCGATGATTCCGTTCACACAGAAGTTCGCGTCGTTCGGACGCTCGTCCCAGTCTGCACCATACGCCCAGTAGGCGACGCGCTTGCCGTCCGGACCGATCCTGTCGGTCTCGATGCGAACGGTCTGGTCGTACCAGTCCCATACGCAGCCGCCAGAGAGCGCGGGATGGGCGCGGAACACGTCCCAGTATTCGCGGAAGTTCCCGAGCGCGTTGCCCATGCAGTGCGCGTATTCGCTCATGTGGAACGGGCACCACTTCGCGACTCTCTCCATCTCCGCGAAAGTCAGGTAGCCGTGGCCGTGTATCTGGAAGTTCTCGTTGTCGTTGCGGTTCATGAAGAGCCTCGTGTCGTCAAGCGCAAGCATCGCCTTGTGCGCCAGCTCGAAGCTGTGCCCGGTGCCAGCCTCGTTGCCGAGCGACCACAGGTAGACCGACGGGTGGTTCCTGAAGAACATCACCATACGCGTGCAGCGTTCGACCTGCGCCTTCGCCCACGACGGCGGATACGCGAGCGACTTCACGCCGTAGTAAGAACCGTGCGACTCCACATTCGCCTCGCACTGCACGTAAAGCCCGAGCCGGTCGCAGAGATCGTACATGTAGGGGTCGTTGGGATAGTGCGAGGTCCTGAGCGTGTCGAAGTTGCCGCGCTTCATCAGGCGCACGTCCGTCTCCATCTCCGAGCGCGTGACGGCGCGTCCGTTCGTCGGCGAGGCGTCATGCCGGTTCACGCCCTTGAACTTGACGGACCTGCCGTTTATGAGGATCTCGCCGTTCGGCTTCAGCCTCACGCTCTTTACGCCGACCTTGCACGAGCGCACGTCATCGCCCGCAGTCAGGACCAGCGTATAAAGATACGGGGACTCGGCGGACCAGAGATGGGGAGTTGGAAGTG
>JAFRDO010000048.1 GCA_017403825.1 Kiritimatiellia bacterium | reverse complement strand
TAAAATCGTCCACTGTACAATTTTCCCGTTCGATATTGTATAATATGCCCCATGGAAAACGACGGGTACGCAAACGTCAGCCACAATATCGGCCAGACGGACATAGGCTTGGGATGGCTTTCAGGCATAACGGACTGGACAACGACAAAGGCAATGCACATGCACCCGCACATGCATTCGCATATCGAGCTGATCTTCTGCCTGAGGGGCACCATGACATACAAGGTGGACGGACACGGGAACGTGACGATCCACGAGGGCAGTGGAGTGGTAATGCCGGCGAATACCGTCCATGTCCTCAAAGACGGAACGGACGCACCATGCGGACGCCTTGGGCTGCACATCTCCCGCTCCATGTCGCCCAAGCGCCGCTATGCTGTATTCTCACCGGCGGACTTCAAGGCGTTTCATGCCACGCTGTCAAAGATGGCGGCTCGCCCGTTCCGTTTGGACGCAAAGCTCCAGTCGTCGGTCAAGGAACTTGTCAGGCTCATCCGTCAGGACTCGATCTCGTCGCCGGAACGCGGTCTTCTACGTGCGTTGTGCTGCACCATCCTGTTCCATGTGGCGGAGACGCTTTCCAAGCCGTTCGCCGCACCCCAGCCGCAGATGATGGATGAAGCGGTGAAGTTCCTTGAATCGCATTATTCCCAAAAGATGACGCTGGACGCGCTCGTGCTGCACATGGGCTACGGCAGAACGCAGCTCTTCAACCTCTTCAAGCGGCACACCGGACTGACGCCGAACGAGTATCTCGTGCGCTTCAGGATAAGGAAGGCCAAGACGATGCTCGTGGACACGGACATGTCTCTCGCCGCCATAGCGAAAGCCACCGGCTTTTCGTCGACAAGTTACTTCCGCCGCACATTCCTGAAATACGAAGGCCGGAGGCCCGAAACCTTCCGGGCCTCGCCAGCTTCGCGATAGCGTTCAGCGCCACGTTCGGCGCGTCAGTCGCATCTGACTTCGGCCTTCACCACCACGGCGCAGTGGTCCGAGGCGTCGGCGTCGGCGATCACCCGCCGCTCCGTAACGGAGACCCTGTCTGCATGGGGCGTGTCGACCATGATGTAGTCGATGCAGCAGGTCGGGCCGGACGACGGGAACGTGGGCACGGCCGTGTCATTGAGGATTGTCAGCCCCTTCTTCAGCTCCGCGATCGCCTCGGACTCGGGCGACAGGTTGAAGTCGCCCGCGATGAACACCGGCTTGCGGTGGTCGGCTATGTTCGCCAGCGCAACCTTCGCGGCGATGAGGCTGTGCTCCGCCTTCAGCGGGAAGTGCGTGCAGGCGACGACGTAGTCCTTGAACTCCACGAACTCGATGCACCGCGTGTGGTAGCAGCCGGGAACAAGCACCTTGGAGATCTTCAGCGGCTCCTCCTTAGAGAGGATCGCGAGCCCGTACGCCCCGCTGCCGGAAAGCTCCTCGGCCGTCGCGGAAGACAACGTGCGGAACCTGTTCTCCGCCGTGTTGAGCGTCTTGCGCACGAAGACGCCCTTCATGCCGCAAAGCTCCGCCAGCGCCTTCGTCTGGTCGACGAACCCGACGCGCTTGGTCTTGCTGTCGATCTCCTGTATGGCCACCCAGTCGGGGTTGACCTCTTTGATGACCTTCGCCACCTGCGGCAGATGGCCGAGGTCTCCCGGCGGCAGCTTGAACGGATCGCTTAGCCCGCAGCCGATGCGGATGTTGTAGCTCATCATCGTGACCGGCTTCGCAAAAGCGACCGCCGTCGCAAAAGCGACCGCCGCGCAAACTACCAGCTTCTTCGTGTTCATCGGAACTCCTTTTTGTCGTTAGCGTATGGAAATGATTGCTCCTGCCGGACGGAAATGAACCGCCGTGAGCGCGCCGCGCTGATCGTCATAGCAGGCCTTGATCCACTCGGCCGAACGTCCCGTAGTCTCAAGCCGCAGCTCGTCCAGACCGCCCCTGAATAGGTTGACGCCTCCTGGCGAACGGCCCAGCACGAGTTGACCGATCTGCGATGAAGGCTTCTTCCCGCATTGCGTCATATTGATCGTGTGTGACTGCACGCATACGCCGTCAAGATATGCGCCAAACATCGCTCCGTCGTAGGTGTAGGCAAAATGATGCCAATCCTCATCGCCTACATCAATCAGCGACTTCGTCTGCCGTATTTCGTTGTAGAGCGTACCGCTATCAGGTTCGGCAATATACACCATGCAAAGCTGAACCGTCCGCGGCACATATCCGAAAAGGACAAGCAGCTGCATCTGCTCCAGCTGTTTCATGAGAAGGTAGGTCTCGCCCATGTTCGCGCTGCCGTTGATCCAGCCAGAGATCGTGAAGGGACCGGCAAGACCCTCCATGGGATGGCTTCCCGTCGTGACGCCATTCGCCGTGGCGAACTGGCGCCCGGCGCCCACAACGCCGTTTGTCGGCGTCTCGTCCGCCGTGAAATGCTGTGCCGCGGCGGAGGAATCGTAAACGGACGCCATGTGGTACACGGCCTCGTAGTCATCGTTCCACACCGACGACACCGGCACGTCCGCAGCCAAGAATGGCGATCCCCAGAACATCTTCACCTTCGTCCACTTCGCGACTTCCGGCACACGTACCCACACGATGGATTCGCCGGTCGCATCCCACTTCTCGATCTCATGGGCCAGCGGCTGTCCGGTGTTGTCCGTGAACCGCAGAGTCTCCGGCGTGGCGGGGGGATTCAGGGCCGCGGCGATTCGCACGCAGAGAGGGAAGTCCTTGAGCGTCACGCCCTCGGCGAGGTTTGTGACGACTATCCGATTGCAAGGAAGGCCCTTAACGTCCACCAGGGCATGCCCGGAAATCGGTGCAGACCAGGCCTCGCCGTAGGCGTTCACTGCGTGGAAGCGGGCATATACGCCCTGGTCGGGGGCAAGCCCCGTCACAGTTGCGGACACATGGCCGTCCTCCACGGATCCAAGCGTCTGCGAACCCGTCCATTGCGAAGCGTCAGCGCCGCCATCGGTTGCGCCGTAATGGAGCGTGAGCGTCGAGGGCACGCGGCAGACGAGATCGGCGGCAAAGGTAAGCGCCCCTGCCGTGCTGGCGGTTGTCTTGACCGTTGCCCCGAAAGCGGGAGACGTCAGGCGGGTGACATTTCCGCGCCGCGCGAACTGCGTCTGGTAGCAGGCCTTGATCCAATCCGCCGAACGTGGCTCGCCCTCCAAACGGAACTCGTCGATGTCGCCGATAAAGTTCTCGTAATTCGGAGTACCGACGGTGCCGGTGAGCGCAATCTTCCAATCCGTCAGATCTGCCGCATTGAATGCAAGAGCCTCGCCCGTCATCACCTCTGAACCGTCACGGTATCCCCGTACCATCGTGCCATCGCAGGTCCACGCATAGTGATGCCAGTCCGTATCGGGTATGTCGATGCGCCGCCCATCGGCCGAACCGTTCTTCCAGAGCTTGAACTTGTTGCCGTCGCCATGAAAGCCGGTCAGCACGCCCCATTGCGAAGTGCCGTTATCCTTATGCCGAATCTGGCAGAAGTAGCACTGCGTCGGATTGGCGAAGTCAGCGGCATCCTTGCGCGCCCAGAACGAAAATGTATAGCGATTCGTGACACCGGCGCCTTGATTTATGTAGGCAACCATACCGGAGGATTTGCTGGTATGCATCGCGCCGAAACGCCCTGTCGGGCCATCAACGGCAGGCGGCGTGTTACGCCAACTGCCGCTCCCTTCCTGAAGATTGCCGCCAAAGGGAACCGAGTCGAAACGGTAGCGCCCCAGCGCCAGATGATAGACGTGGAGAAACTTGCCGTCCGCCCAGACGTTTGTGTTCACCGCTCCCGCATCCGACGCCCAGTAGCGCTTTGTGACGGTGGATTGATTGGCCGTCCACAATGTCGGCGTGGTCTGAACGCGGAGCGTCGTGCCCGGGCCGAACGTCGGCATCCTCACCCAGTATGTCGCCGCCGTGCCGCTTTCGGTCGGCGTGAGCTCCATCTCGTAAGGCAGTTCCGTTTGCCCGTCAGCTGTATAGAAGTAAAGGCGGTTTATGTCGCGCATCGCCTTTTTCACGCTGTCAGGCAGGCCAGGCAGGCGGTCGTCGAGCGTCACCATCAGCGGGAAGTCCGTCAGCGTCTCAGTTCCCGTGTATTCGGGGAAGGACATCACATAGACGTCATCGTTGTCATGCGCCTGCGCAGGCGTGAGCGCCAACGCCTTGATCCATGCCGCGTCGCGGCAGACGGGTTCAAGCCGAAACTCGTCGAATGTCGCGCCAGATAGATTGCCGCTGCCCCAATAGCTGCCGCCAAGCGTTATGCACTGCGTGACCGTGCTACTCTCCCAAGAGGCCAGACTCTGCGAAGAAGTTGCCGACCCCGTCTGTTTGCCATCGAGATACATTCTGATGGTCGTTCCGTCGTACGTATAGGCGAAATGGTGCCAGCCGTAATCAGGCGCGACGATCCGCGTATTCGTCCGGGCGGGACCGGCGCCAATCAGTTCGACCGTGCGAAGGCATTTAACCGAACTGTTGTTGTAGTTGTAGGTGACGATGGTGTCTGGATCGCCGCCACCTAACTTACGGATCTCGCAGAGGTAGTTGTCGTATGAATCGGACTTGCCCTTAAGCCAAAAGGAGATGGTGTAGGGTGTCTTGCTGCCCACTCCCAGACTGGACGGTGTTATGTTGTCAATATAGATGCGCTTGTCGCTTGTTGACGCGCTTGTCATGCCGCTGCCAACGATGCCGGCCGCGGCATCAGGCGTCTTTGACGAACTGAAGCCCCATTTGGAAGAATCCTTCGCGATGCTGTCGCCGAAATGGAGCACATGTAGCGCGTCTCCCCAGAGCGAACCGGAGGCAGTCTCCGCCTCGGCATCGCCCCACGAGAGCGTGACGGTGGCGGATTGCGTGAGCAACGGCAGTTTCACCCACACGATGGAGTAGCCGTTCGGATCCCATTTCTCGATTTCATGCGGCAGAAGGTTGCCTTCCTCGTCTTTCACGCGCAGGTCGCTGCCGTCGGAGGCGAAGCCCGTGTAGGTGAAGCCGTTCAGCCCTTCACGTAGCGTCATCGGCGTGGGGAAGTCCGCCACGGCGTCGCTGGCGTACCAGCTGAAAGAATATGTCGCCGTGCTGTCGGCATAAACCGCCGTCGCACTGACCGCTGTGAACACGACTGCCGCCGCACCAATTATCAATGGTCTGCTCATTACTTGCCCTCCGTGCGGTACACATTATACAATATTAGCACGCTATTGTTCAAGCGATGCGGCTTATGGCAAGTGACAGGGATGCGCCGAAACGGCAGCTACCGCTGCGGGTCGCTGGAGTACTCGAGGTCCCCGATCTCGCGCGGATGGTCCGTCGTGCCGGCTACGGGCATGAACGTGCCCACCCAGCGGTGCGTGCGCCACGTATCGACCCCGCGCGTCATCGGCAGCGTCGACTTCATGCCCGATGCATCAGATGGCGGCGGCGAACTGGTCGATGGCGTCAAAGTGCCGCTTTTCGCACTCTGGCATGGTGTAGCGCCAGATCGAAACCTGAAAGCCCTTGAGCCTGTCGGGGTGTATGTGCTTGCGGCAGTAGCGTATCGTGTCGCCGATGTTCGTGTCACAGGCATGGTTGCTGCAGCCGGGGAACTGGTCAAAACCCGCCTTCTCCAGCTCGTCATAGGTAAGCAGCTCCTCGGGATGCCTCAGCTTCGCAGGCGGGAACTCGGGGCAATAGTACCAGTTCGTCTGCAGCACGGACCGCGGCGCCCTTTTCAGGTACTCGTCCCGGTGCGCCCATGCGTAGTCCGCCGCCATCTGCGCTCGCACCCCATGACGCTCGACCTGCGAGACGAACCAAAGGAGGTCGTGCCACCACAGCTCGCCCTGACGGCAAGCGCAGTAGTTCTGGTTGCGCTGAAGCCGCGGCGATTCCTCGTCGTAGCCAATACTGAAGAGCTTCGGCGTGCCGAACATCTCGCAGACGTCAGCGATGATGTCCGAGCAGACCCGGTAATACTCCTCGGTGGAGAGCATTCGCGAATACTCCCCGAGCCAGATGTCGTGCGCAGCGGAGAAATTCAGGGACGGCATCAGCTCGACGCCCATCGCCGCAAGGCGGCGGACCTCGTCACGCACCCTGTCAGGCGACCACGAATCATCAACCGCGAGCTCCGGGTGGCTAGGGTATCTCACGCCCTCGGCGAGATCGAGCTGGATCATATTGAAGCCGCGCTTGGCGGCATAGTCCGTGATGCGCCGCCAGGAGCCGTCATCAAAATGCAACCGGTTCCAATGCTCAACGACCCAACGCGCCCCGTCGTCGTAAGGCATGCGTTCGTCGCCGCGCACCTTGCCGTCGAACGTGTCCATCGGCCCGCGCCACATGTGCTGGCCAAGCTGCATGTACAGGCACCGCAATTCCCGTTCCTTCATTTTTCACCTCCGTTTGCCGCCGCGACAAAATCCCGTATCACCTTCTGGTCGCGTTCAGGATAGTTGTCAGGGTCGACGCATTCCATCACGATGCCGGCAGCGCCGCATCTGACGGCGATCTCCATCTGGAGCCGCAGCCCCTCCGCAACGCTCACGCCGGCCCACTTCGAGATCTGCCCGTATCCCGGACGCTGCGTCGAGAAGTTGTACGCCATGATCGGGAAATACACCTTGCAGCGCCCGTTCACGAAATCCATCACCCGGCGGAAATAGCGCTCCATGCTGCCGAGGGCATCGGACGGATCGACGGCGATCGATGCGACCACCACCCCGTCGACGATGCCTTCGTTCACATAGCGCCGCCAGTCGACCCCGACGGCGGTCGTCGTGCGGTCCGCATCCGTGGCGCAGACGGAATCGACACCGACAAGCAGAGGGATCTTCTTTCCGGACGCGTCTATGAGCCGCCGGATTCCCTTGAAGTACCTGTAGCGTCCCTCGGAAGCGATGGACACCCAACGCGGATCATACGGATCGGACGACACGGGCTCGCCTGGATATAGCTTCGCCCAACGGTCAAGGTAGGGCTTCACATACTCGTTGGCGAGGAAGTACCCTCCGTTTCGGCAAGTGTCGACGTAGATCATGTCGGGGCCGTAGCCGATCAGCTCCTTCACGATGGACAGGCGATGCTTCAGCACCTCCGGATAGGCGAACGAACTGTGGTACATCTGCGCAGTGCCATCATGCTTGCGGCACCAGAACTGCGGATGTTCGAGGTTCCATGCCCCCAGATACATAAACTGCCAGTGGGCCTCCTCCAGCAGCATGTGAAGCCCCCATTTGCGCACCTGCGGACGCTTCGAGCAAAGTTCCCTCACGACCTCCAGCTGGTCGGGAGAGTTGCCCCAAAGCGTCACCCATCCGTTAATCAACGTGCTGCGGCTGGAGCGTCGCTTGTCAACGGGCCACACCATGCGATCCAGATCCTCCTGCGCACTCCTGTATCGCGGCATCGCTCCCGAATGAGTACGCCACAGGACCACGTCCGCTCCGGTCTCAAGCACGCGGTCGACGATTCTCTCCGTCCCGGCGGCATTCTCGATGTCGAAGACGTGCGGATAGTCGCTACCGTCAATAAAGGCGATCTTCTCAAACGCCCAACCGCAGAGACAGGCGCAGACCGCGATTCCAAAGGCGACAAGATGCTTCAGCATGTCACTCGCCTCCTTCCTTGACCGGCGACATGAATATCTCGCCGCCGCGGTCGTAGAAAAGCGTCCGGCCGTCCGGAGCAAAGGACGGATTCTTCCCCTTCGCGAACCGTTTCATCGATCCGCCCGCCTTCGCCGGCATCAAGTATACGTACCAGCCGTCGTCGCCTTCTCGGCAGCCAGTAAACGCGATATATTTCCCAGCGGGGCTCCATGCCGGCGCATAGGCGGCCATCGTAACCGGCGTGAGATACGTTCGCTCGGCGCCGTTGGTCACCGGTGAAACGACAATGCGCCACGGTTGGTTGTACCGCGCGGCCTCCGCACGCAGAAGCAGGCTGCCGTCAGGCGAGACGGACGGATCGCCGAACATGCAGGGCGCTTCGGGAAGCGTAACTGCCGTTTCGCGCCTGCCGTCGGCTCCGATGCGGACGATGCTCGGAATGTCCTTGCCGTCCGTCGCGTCGGCGACGAAGTAGAGCGAGCCGTCAGGGGCAAAGGCGGCGCAGGTTTCGCGTATGCGGCCGGACGTCAGCCTTTCTACTTGGCCGTCACAGAACAGGTAGAGGTTCCACCCGGTCTTGTCGTTTCGCGCCGCGAAGGCGCTCTTTGTCTCGTTTGCAGCCGTAAAGACAACCGCACCATCGCCGCGCCAGCGCGGCATGATCGCCTGCCCGGGACCGGAAGGAACGGCGGTTTCCGATCCGGTCCGCAGATTGCGCATCAGCACCTGAAAGCGATGTGACTCAAGGCGCATGAAGGCGATGGAGCCGCCGTCGGGAGAGACAGCCGCCGACTCGCCCCGACAGATTAGCGTTTCCTGCGCCGCCACCGGAAGGGTCGCGCTTGTCGCGACCGCAGCCAACAGAATAAGCGACCTGCACATGTTCCGTGCGACCTACCGAATGACCAATGTGGCACCTATGCGCTTCCGCAGCTGCAGCGTGTTCCCCTTCACCGCGGCATGCCATTCCTGCGGTTCCGTCTCAACGCCGTTGTCAACGAAGACCAGCCGCGGATTTAAGGACGAGTAGAAAAGGCCATTCTTGACCTCGGCGACCGTAAACTTTGTCTCGCCAGATGCCGCGAGCGCTGCTGCGCCAAGCACCTTGACGACCGTGCTCTCTCCCAATGTCATCCGCTGATTGACCGTGAGATGGTCGCCGGCCAAGAGATCCGTCGCGAAGCACTCAACGGCGTTGGTGACGGTGTAGTAGCCAAATGACGTCGTGCCGCAGCCGCGAATGAACGGCACGGTGACGGCTACGCTGGCCGTATTGAAGGAAATCATCGCACCCTTGTGGAGAATGATGCCGCCCCCTTGCGGCATGCCGCACTGGGCAGTCTGCGTATTCAAGAAGGAGAGAATGCCTTCCACGACTTCCGTGTCGCCACGATACGTGTTCGCGCCGTGCATGTTGAGTCGAGCCGCACCAACCTTGCGGAACCCAGTCCAGCCGGTCTCGGGCTGATCCTCAAGCTCAACGGAACATATATAGGTGCTTTGACGATTGCCGGACTCAATCGTAACCACGGTATCATTGCCATATCCCCAGCCTGGGCACGTGACGATCACCCCGCGATTGGTGTGCCCCACGTCATCGTAATCGACAAACGCCGTAGCGCCTTCTCCAGACCCGGCGATCCTGACCGTGGGCGGACCCATGAACACATCGCTGGCATAATCGGCATTAGCCATCGGCAACGCAATCGACTTAATCCTCTTGCCAGCTCCCGGAGCCTGGAAGGCGTATTCCATATTGACATCCGCAGACATGCTCGATGTATCGATGGTAAATCCCCTTTCGTAAACAGTAACACGTGTCGGCTGACGGGCGGTGTCGTTCCAGTCGCTGCCATTGGAGAACCAGCTGCTGGTGGAAAGCTTGCGGATTATGCCGCCGTTCAGGTTTACCTTCATCTGGCATCCGGCGCCGCCGTCAAGGCGGTAGAGATTCGGGGAAGCAAGGGTCGCGCCGTCGTTTATGTTCAGCGTGAAGTCGCCCCCTGCGTTCGTCCAGAACACGCGCATATACTTGCCGACGTGGAGAACCGTGCCCGTACCCATGAGCGTGACGTCCGCCGCGCCGGCATGGTTACGGACGGCATTGCGCCCGAAGTCCAGTGTCTGCAACACCTCCATTTTTGCACCGTCGGAGAGACAGGCGGAGAACCTGCCGCCTGTGATGGCACCAAACTCAACATGCGTAGCCGACTGCGACGGCGTACCCACAAACTCGACCTCGCCCCCTGCGCGGACAGCAAGCGCCACTGTGCCCTGATAGCCCCAGAACGACCAGATTGTATTGTCCGCGATTTTCGAGCCGTCGACCTTCAGTTTCCCGTCCGACACCGACACATAACCGTAGGTGCCGGAATTGTAGCCGAGAGAATCGAAGCTAGAGTTGTAGATAGGATAGCTGCAATTGGCACCTGCGATGATCAGCGCGCCGAAGCCTGAGTGGCCGACGGCCATGGAGATGTTTGAGACGACCGATCCGCCGCATACCGTCAAGCGCCCATACTTCGAGGGGTTCGAGGAGGTATCGCTGCCAAGGTAGAAACGGCAACTCGCTCCACCCTCGGCGTTTGTCTCGCATGAGGCAAACGTGTTCTCAAAGGCAACATCCACCGGCCAGCTCTTTTCGCCTGCCGCATAGAGTCCTGTCGGGGAATCCCATGCGACCTCCGTATCCTTGAAAGTGATGCTGCCCGCGGTCGCATCGATTGCGCCGCTCGCAGTCGTCTTGCCGCCGTCGAACACGGTGCGTCCGCTTCTGCTCGTGATCTTCAACAACTCGTTGGTGCCCTTCAGAGTAAGAAGCCCGTTGTTCGCAAATTGTGCGTTCGCGATGGTATTGCGCCCCGTCACGTTCCCGGCAAGCGTCAGATGCGAACCATTCTGTTTCGGAGTGGCGGTCAGCTGCTTGCGAAGTTCCACCGGACCTGCCCATACGTTCTGAATATCCGACGAACCTGATTCGTCGTCCTCGATGTACGCTGAACTGTCTCCGTCCACGATGAGTTTCCATTGTATATGCGTGTCCGTGTTGCGCAGACGCAGGATTGGCTTGGCATAGCCTTTGGAGGCCAAGCAGTCCTTGAGCGTGAGCGTATTGTTCGTCGAACCGCCTGACATCGCATTGTAGCGCGGATAGAACGTACCGCCCTCAACAATGATATGTCCCGGATCGGCTGTCGAATCGTTCTTCTTGAACGACCCTCTCGGCCAGTAGAATACGGAATTGCTGCCGCTGATGCCAGCGTTGATCGTCAGCGTGTGCCCTTCGAGGTTGCAGACGCTCGCGCTGCGGTCCGGGCAACCGATCTGAACGGAGTTGCAGATGGAGGCGTCGGCCGTGAGCGTCAAATTACCGAGCAGCGAATTGATTGCGCCTCCGCCAGTGCGGCGGATTGCACCGCCGCCGTTCACGCCGGTACCGGCGATGAAGATCGGCGTAGAGGCGATGTTTCCGGGGTTGGTGTTCTCTGACGTGAGGTCGAGTGTCGCGCCTGACGACACCGTGATCTTCGTCGGCGTACCGAAGTTCCGAAGGTATTGTGCGGCGAGCGTACCTTCCTGCACCTCGATCTCGCCGGCGA
Source organism: Kiritimatiellia bacterium (assembly GCA_017403825.1). Taxonomy (GTDB): domain Bacteria; phylum Verrucomicrobiota; class Kiritimatiellia; order RFP12; family UBA1067; genus UBA1067. Next base: position 47,917 of record JAFRDO010000048.1, on the reverse strand, counting down.
ACGACGATAGCGCATCATTGCTGTAGTTGATCGTTGCCTTGTAGGCACCTGTCTTCACCACCTTCGACGCTCGTGCCAGTGCGACGTTGTCGGTGAAGATGATGTCTTCTGTAGGGGCGTCTATCGTCAAGACGCCATCCGCAACAGCTGCGGAACATGCGGCCAAGGCCGCCATTATGAGAATGACCGTTCTTTTCATTTGTTCACTCCTGTAGTTTCATTTGTTGCGTTGAAAATCGCGAAGCCGTCCGCCGCCACCGTGCCGTGCGAACGCGAGCCGACGATGCGCAGCGTCGCACCGGGCGCAAGGTCGAATACGCCAAGCTTCCGCCAACTCCCGGTGGCAATGCCCTGATCAACAGCGAATGCCGTGTCCTTTCCTGAAGAGGAAACGACCATCGCCGTTGAAGATCCGGGATGCGTCTTGTAGAAATAAGGCACACGACCCATAAGCACATATTTCCCCGGCGTCTCGACCGGCAACGGATAGACAACATCGCCAACGTCCTTGTTTGGCTTGTAATCAGGGCTCCAGTTGCTGCTACCCTTGAGGAAATGCGAAACATCCCCCACCTGTTCTCCGTTCGGATTGTGTCCAATGACCCATCCCTTGCCGAACGTCACGTCCTCCGACTCGTCGTCAACGATGCGCCAGCCGACCTCTCTTGCGTCCGGCACGCCGGGAAAACCGCCGCCTAGCAGGGTCTGCAGTTCGCGAACGTGTCCACGCGCGAAGATGCCGCGCGGCGTCTCGCCTAACCGGCGGCACATCGCCGCCGCTTCGCCCGCGGCGACGCCGAGCTGCGACAGCGTGTTTATCACGCGCGGACCGCCCAAGCCGACATGCGTGCAGCTAAAGCAGCGGCCGACCATGAACAGGTTGCCTACGTTGCGCGAATAGATCGACCGATAGGGAATCCAGTAGCGGCCGTAATGCGGCTGACGGCATGTGGTGAGAAAGTCAACGCCGGGTTTGCAGTCGTCGTAATGGAGATCCACGCTCCACGAGCCGGACGCGATGGCGTCCTCAAACAGGCGCTTCTCCGTCACATCCTTCTCCGAATAGATCCAGTCGCCAAGCAGTCGGCGAGACTCGCGCTTGCCGAGCAGGAACGGACAGAAGTTCAGCATGCGGTTGGTGTTTTCCGGCAGGCGCTTCGCGCGTGAGAATGCGCCATAGATGGCCAGCAGCAGCCTGTCGCGTATCTGTTCACCCTCGGCAATCATGTCGCGATGGATGCCATACTCCCAGTTCCACTCGCCGTTAACCGCCGTCTCGCCCTGCGCGAAAGGCTCCGCCCACGGCGCGGCGAACTGGACAGGCGCGTTCGCCACTGCACTCGTCCACATGATCGAAGCGCCGAGGGTATCGGCGTCTGCCTTCTCCGGCGCAAAGCTTTCGTCGTGCTCCGACTTCGCCTCACGGCCCATGCGCCAGTCAGCGCCAGCCCAGAATCCGATCCATCCGTCACCTGTCGCATCGCAGAAAAGCGGGGACTCGAACCTGACCATCTGGTTGCGACGGAGGTCAAGCGCCTTGACGGCGGCAATTGTCCCGTCCGGCTTTCGCTCTACCCCGACGGCACGGGTCAGAAGCCGCACCGTCAGGTTCGTTTCGTCCTCGACGATCCGCATCCGGCGCACGTCGCAGAGAGGCATATTGACGTCACGGTTGAGGAACACGCTGCGCAGCTCGCGGACAAGCGGATATCGCGCCTCACCTGCGCACCAGACCCGAATCTCGGCAGAGGCGTTGCCGCCCAATACTGGGCGATCCTGAACGAGCACGACTTTAAGTCCGCGCCGCGCCGCCGCCATCGCCGCGCATGTGCCAGGCAACCCTCCGCCTACAACCGTAAAGTCGGAAACGATAGTCTCCGCAACCTCGTCCGGCGGCGCAAGCGGACCTTCCGGAACGGTTCCGTCATTCGTCAGCACGATGCCGGCGCAGCGTCCGTCGAACCCATCCTTGTCCACAAGCGAGAGAACGGCGATGCCCTTCTCCAGCGTCACCGTTCCGCCGTCCTCCCAGGACCAGTCGCTCCGGCCGGCGCCGAAAACATGCTCCAACTCGCGGCCATTGACCGCGACCTTGAAGAATCCCGCCCCCTTCACCCAACACCTGTTGCGCACCCAGACGCGCCACGTGCCGGACTCCGGGATCTCGACCGACGCCCTGGCATCAAGGACGCGAACACCGCACCCGTGCGCCAACAGATACGGAGACCCCATGATGTCGGCGAACTGCGAATCGAGCTTCCAACCCCGCGCATCAAACGCCAATACTGACACGTCCACTCTGGCGGCGTTTGCCGTCAGGAGTGACAACATGGCAAAAAGAAAGATCGGTCGTTTCATGCGATTATTGCCTGGTTGCGACGGACGAGTCCGAAGGCATCGGCCTCGCGCACAAGCTCCTCGTAGTCCTTTTCCGTGAGAGGCTGTTCGGGCGGACGGAACGAGCCGCAGTCCAGTCCGATGTAGCGCATCATGCCTTTGCGGAAGCTGGCGTTGGGGTGGCTGTGGCAGACGAACTCCACGATGCGATTGGCCTCCTCCTGCCAGGCCGCCGCTTCGTTCCACCGGTTCTGGCGCATCGCCTCGTATATCTTCACGAAGTGCGCCGGAACCACGTTCTGAACGGTGCCGATGGAGCCAGAAAAGACGTTGCCGAAGGAAAGCGCAGCGACGAAATGCTGGTCGCTGCCGGAGAGGAACAGAGCTTCCTTGCCGATGCGCCGCTTGAGGCGCTGGACGGCATAGAAGTCGGTGCCCGTGTATTTCATGCCCTTCACGTTGGGAATGTCAAAAAGCTTCGCGTCTCGGTCGGGATTGATCTGGCTGCCGCCAATCGCATAGATCAGGAACGGCAGGTCGGTCGCGGAAGAGATAATCGAGTAGTGGCGGTACGCGTCTTCGAACTTGCCGCCGAAGTAGATGGGCGGCACGCTGGACACCCAGTCGCAGCCGGCATCAGCCGCCGAGCGGGCAAGTTTCGCCGCCTCGTCGGAATTGATGCACCCGACGTGCGCTATCAGCTTCGCGCGGCCGTTCGCCGCCTTTACCGCTCGACGGTAAACGCGAACCCTTTCGTCAAAGGTCATGTTAAGGCCCTCGCCGGTTCCGCCAGTCAGGTAGAAACCCCTCAAGCCGTTCCTAAGGCCGTAGTCGATCTCCTTCTCGACCATCTCCTCGTTGAGCGAGCCGTCTTTCCCGAACGGCGTGAAAAGAGCGGCATAGACGCCGTCCATGCCCTGGAACTCCTTGCCCGTGTAGCTCGGGAAGGCAAGCGTTCGCCCGGCCGTACCGGCCTGCACGCCATACGCCGCCCCGATCACTGCGGCCCCTGCTATGAAATTCCTTCTGCTAGTTTCGACAGTCATCCTCATCTCCTCCCGAAGAATTCCCCGAACCTGGCGAACACCGTCTTCATCGCCTCGTAGGCAAACGTGCGCGTGTGCGTGGAATGTTCCTCATCGATGCCGCGGACCTCCTGATGCACGTGGGCGACGCGATTGGAGGACAGGAGGTCGTGCAGCGCCCGGTTGACGCTGAAGAAGAAGTCGCCCGTGCCGACAACTGTCGTGAACTGCACCTCGCCGTTACGCAGCTTCTCCGCGCGCGAGATAGCCGAGAAGCGCCGCCAGTCGTCGGAATGCTCCGCCTGCTCGCCCAGCAACTTCACCAAATCCTTCCGCGTGGAAAACGGACGCAGGTCAACGCCACCCATCACGTTGCCGACTGCACCGAAAACATCGGTATGCCCGAATCCGACGAAACACGCCCCGTGTCCGCCCATTGAATGCCCCGCAATGGCGCGCCCGCGGCGGTCTGCAATCGTGCGGTAATGCCCGTCGACATACGAGACAAGCTCTTTCGCTACGAACGTCTCGTAACGCATCCACGGCATTCGTGGAGAATCGATCCACCAGCTCGCGCTGCCGTAAGGGCACACGACTATGGCGCCGATGCGGTCGGCAAGCGACAGGATCGGCTCGCAGGCATACGTGCGCTGATCGTTGCCGGCGCCATGCAGCAGATAGACCACTGGATATCGCCGATTCCCGGAAGTCGCGTAGTCGCTCGGAAGCATAACTGTGGTCGGCACGTCCTTGTTCATCGACGCACTGCGGACCGCGACCTCGGCGACGCGATCCGGTTTCGTCCCGAGCCGCCACTTGACGGCCTGTATCACCGCCGGCGTATGCAGACCAAGATGACGGTAGAAAACCGTCAGCAGCGCACCGTCGTCAAGTTCCGCAGTCGTGGCGTAGCCAAGATCGGAATTGTCGTCGCGCTGAAGGACGAGCTCGTTCGCCACGTCCCATGTAAAGCCGTCATCGCTGCTAATGACGGCGAACTCGCCCATGCGGCCCTCCTTGCGCCGGGCATACGTCAGCAGCACGCGCCCATCGCGCAATCGCAACACATGCGGCGGATAGCCGTCCACGTCCGTCTCCTTGAGCCGCGACCAGGTGCGCCCTCCGTCTCTAGACTCCGCGTAAAGCAGGTGCGCAAGCCCCTTGTGATAGCGGAAGTACGCATGAAGCGTCCCGTCCTTCGCCTCATGTACGGTCGGTTCGGCAATGTTCCACCGGTCCCAGCCGTCCGGAGAGATGTGCGCGACCGTCTGCCAGCTGCGTCCGCCGTCCCTCGACTCGCAGACGACTATCTTCTTGTGCTGCGGCTCGTCCTTCTCCTCAGCATCGCCGACAAGATGTCCTCGGGTGTACCGGCTCTGCATCCCGACCATCAGGATCCGTCCGTCGCGGAGCAAGGTTGGTCCGTGCGGCGTCATCGCCGGAAGGCGTACCGGAGCGGACCAGGTCTTGCCGCCGTCTGTCGAACGGACGCAAAACGACCCCAGCATTCGCCTGACAGCATTCTTGTCGAGCTTGTTCCAGTACTTCTGGTAGCGCTCGCTGGAGGCGTATTTCGGATCGCCAAAGTCAACATCGGTGAACCAGAATACGAGCTGGGTGCCGTCCTTGAGTTCCAGCAGGGCCGCGTCCCGGTCATCAATGGCGCAGTCATAGACCGTCTCAGGCTTGGACCAAGTCTCGCCGTTGTCCGCCGACCGGATCATGCGCACCTTTCCCCACGGGCATATGTGAGCATCGCGGTCGCCCGAATAGACGACGCGCAGCTCACCGTTCCTAAGCCGCGTCAGCGTAGGCCATCCGGCATAGCGTCCGCCCTCGTCGGCAATCGTCCTCGCCCAAATCACTTCTGCGTTCGGCGCGGCAACAGCAGAACAGGCAATGGCAATCGTCGCAAGCGTGGAAAGGAGGCTTTTCATGCGATTCAGGTTCCTCCTCCCTTTTTCCACTCCGTCGGCGTGCACCCTGTCTCTTTCTTGAACACCGTAGCGAAATGCTGCGTGCTGCAGAAATGCAACAGCGTCGAGACCTCCGTCACCGACAGCTCCTTGCGACGCAGGAGATTCCGCGCCCTGTTCACCTTGCACGAATTCCAGAACGCCATCGGCGGTTGTCCGGCAGCCTTGGCGAACTCGCGCGCAAAGACTCCTGGAGTGCGGCTGCCTCGCAGGACGTCGAAATCATAATCCCGTTCCGGGAACTCCCGTATCTCAGCGATAATCTTGGCAAGATGAGCGTCCGGCTTTCGGACTACGGCGCTCTCCGACGCGACAAGTACAAGCCTCAGCAATTCGTATGCCGCGGTTCGCAGCTCGAAACTCCGCCGCGGCTTCGAAAGCCCTTTCCGATCGAAAATCTCGAACATCCGCTTGAACGTCTGGCAAACTGCGGCGTCCGACGCAGGAAAGCAACGCGGCAATTTCTTCAGGCTCTTGTTTAGATCCTTAGATTCCTCCCGTGTGAGCCCCAGGAAGCACCCGCCGTTCTTAGGCGGCTCTACAAGCACGCGGTATACGAAATGCCCCTTGGGGTTCGCGCTCAACCTGTGCGGCTCGTTCTCCCTCGAAACGAAGATCGTCCCAGGCAGGAACGGATAGTCGCGATCCGGCGTTTCGAAGCACATCGACCCGCGGACGCAGTATACGATCTCGACACAACCGCGATGCACGTGAAGATTCTGAGGTCCCTTTCCGGCGACCTTCATGTGGCTGAGCGACAGCGTCGGCAGAAAAGGCACGCCAAACGGACGGAGGTCAAGCACCCGTTTACCGGGACGCTCGAAATGCCTGATGGGCTCGTCAACTATCCGGCATGTCCTCATGGATAACTATAGTATCATATCCCCAACGCCGCCGCGTTCACAAAATGAACATAACTTATCACGCACACGCATACGGGAAGAGGTCATTCGTAGCGCAATGTCCAGATCTGCCACCTCATGCGGTCGGACAGATACTTGTCCTTGAACTCCGGCGAATGCAGCCATGTGCCTGCGTAGCACATCTTCGCCAGAAACGGAAACGGACCAAAGCCCCCAAGCTGCTCACGCGGCGCGACCGTGACTTCCTCCGCGCCGGTCTCAAGTGTCTCCAGCGCCGCAAACAAGAAATCGGCCGGGCCTATCTCGATCTCGCCAATGCGAACGGAAGCGGGCAGAAAACGCGAAACGTCCATCGCCTTTGCCGCCGCCACAAGGTCTCGGCGTGAAACCTTGACTGGCGAAGCGACGCCGCGAGGCTTTTCGAGGAATCCGTACGCCATCACCGGCATGTAGCTCTTCTCGCCCCGCAAAAAACGCACAGCGGCGACAAAGCAGTCGGAGAGCGACCACGAACCGGGCTCTCGCACTGGTCCGAAGGAGGCGGAAAGCGACGCTCGGACCGCCGGCACGTCGCTGCGGGTCAACGCGCGGCGCGGCTTGCGCGTGGAATCGATCTCGGCGAGCGTCGTGATGCGGAAGCGCGGATCGCCCTTGATGCGCCGCACAAGCTCGCGAATGCGTCCGAGATAAGTCTCAACCTCCTCCGGAGACCTCTGCGGAGAAATCTCCCACTCTCCCCACTTGTGGCGGTTCTCGCCCTTGAAGTTGAGCTCGTCCCAGAACTCGCGCGCGTGCACCTTGTTCGGGTGACAATAGACTATCGAACGCTTCGTCTTCGCAAGACGGTTTAAGAAGTCATCGGGGTCGTATTTCGCATCCTTCTCGATAAACTCCTCCCACGTGAGCCCGTAAGGAACCTGGCGGAGGTTGCAGAACCACACGTCCTCACCAGGCGTCTCTTCCGCGAACCATGCGCCGCAGTAGAATGGAAGGCCGAGCCGGGCATAGACATAAAAAGCCACGTATGAATCGCTGTTGCCTGGCGGCACCGAGCCCCAGACGCGGTCCACGCCGGTCGCCGCCTCTACCATGCCGATGGATTCGGCCTCGCGCGCCAGCACCGCGTCATAGGCGGCGTCGAAATCCTCTACATCGGATATCTCCAGGAGGTTGGGGTGGACGCTGTGCGAAATGGTGTGGTTCAGCCTCAGGTGCGGCTTAAGCGCCTCGATGACGTCCCATCGGCCGCGCTGGACGAACGCGCGCGCCATGTAGCCGACGGTCACGAAGTGCGCCGTCACGCCCTCTTCGGTGAAGAGCCGCGCCAGCTTTAGGACGCCGTCGGCGGAAACCGGCGAGGTGAAGTCCTCGGTGTCGAAGTTGAAGAGGACCTCGGTCGGCCCCGATTGCGCGACCGACACGAAGGCAGCTGCAAATGCAGTTAGGATAGTCCTTTTCATCTCTGCTTGATCTTCCGTCGAATTAACAGCACCGCCACGATCTCAAGCACCACCACGACGGCGACGATGAGCGGCTGGTAGCGGTCCGTGCCGAGCAAGTGGGGGAAGCCGGGCGTAAGCATCTCGGCGAACTTGACGGTTACCGGCTTGAAGAACTCCTCCATCAGGTAGGCGGTCAGCGCGAACTGCCCGAACAGGACTGGCAGGCCAAGGCCGCGGCGGACGCCAAAGATGTCCGTCAACACGTAAAGCGCGTCCAGCAGCAGCACGCACCAGCCCATAGCCTGGGCCGTGAAGGACACGGTGAAGATGTGCTTCACCATACGTACACCAGCGAAAGTCAGGATCCAGCCGAGCGCCAGCAGCGACGCGCCGTAGACGGCAAGCCGAACGGCCTTCCGCCGTGGCTCGGCCTCGGCCTGGAGGATCTTGGTGGCGAAATATCCGCAGAAAGTCATGAATACGAACATCGGAGAGGTGAGAATCCAGGTGTAGCAGATCTCGCCCTTCTCCGTGATGTCCGGCAGATAGCCCATCTCGCCGATTTCGTGAATCGCCTTCGAACCTGCCGGCAGCACCGCGGACAGGACCGCGTTCTCGAATCGATACGCGAAATTGCCCTGCATGGAATAGTCGCCGAGGAAGTGTACCAGCAACCCGTACGCTACGAAGCAGACGACCGGGAGCGCGATGCGGAACTTCATGGACTTCACGCAGATTGCCGCGGCGCAGACAAGATAACCGAAGGCAATCGTCTGCAGAGTGTTGTTGTAGGGCCTGATCTCGAGCACATCGAGCGAAGTGAGATGGCCCTGCACGAGCATGCCCAGCACCCACAGCATGACGACGCGGCAGATCACATGCTTCCAGTAGGCGAAGTCCGGGGAGCCGCCGGCACGCTCGATCCGGCGTTCCAGGGAAAGCGGAATCGCCGCGCCGCACATGAAAAGGAACATCGGCATTATGATGTCCCAGCAGGTGAAGCCCTCCCACGGGTGCGTCAGCTGGAACAGCACGCAGTCGGGAAGGCCCCAGACCGCATCCACCGCCCAGAGAAGAGGCCCGACCACCGTCAAAAACATCATGTCCAGACCCCGGAGCAAATCGAGGGACTGGAGCCGCCGTTGTGACACCTCGCTTTTCATGTACGCACATTATAGCAAATCACGGTATCGTTATCCGGCAAAAGTTTCTTTGCTTATATGGCAAAGACGTTTGCTGCTCCATTTGGGGAAAACTTTGTTATAATTCCAGCAGTGAAAACCATCGCCATCCACCTGAGGCTTGAAACCGCATCGCACCGCAAGCGCATGATGGGGATATTCCGGTACGTCGGCGCGTCGAACACGTGGGACATCAGGATCATTCCCAACGAGGACATCCTGTGCAGGCAACTGCTCACAGAGAACCCCGACGAGCGTCCCGACGGAATCATTTCCGGAATACCATATTCAAGGCAGGCGTTGAGCGCCATCAGCGCGTCCGGCATACCTTTCGTCGGCATAGGAATGACCGAGTCCGAACTGACCGCACGTTCCAACAAGTGCGGGTTCGTGCTGAACGACAACGAGGGCATCGGACGCTCGGCGGCGGAGTATTTCCTTTCGCTCGGCGACTTCCGGTCGTACGCCTTCGTCTCCGACACGCGCGGACGCAACTGGAGCCTGCTCCGCGGAGAGTCATTCGCAGCCGCCCTGAAGTCGGCGGGCAGAAGCTGCGTCACATACCGCTCCGCCGAACAGGATGCGGCGGCTCTCTCCGAGTTCCTTGCGAAGCTGCCCAAGCCTGCCGCCATCTTCGCCGCTTGGGACGGAAGAGCCTCCGACGTCATTCATGCGGCGCACAAGGCGAGGCTTCGGGTTCCAGAGGACATGTCGATCCTCGGAGTCGATGACGACGACCTCATATGCGAACATACAGTCCCCACCCTCACCAGCATCAGGACTGATGCCGAAGGAATGGGAGAAAATGCCGCAAGAATGCTGGACGCGCTTGTCAGCGGCAATGCGCTGGGCCATTCGCGCAACATCAGATGCCCGATTCTCGGGATAACGGAGCGCGCTTCCACGCATCCGACCTCGCCTGCATCCAACCTGATCAAGCGCGCCGTCGCCTTCATCGACTCCGAGGCCGTGAACGGCATAACTCCCGACGACGTCGCCAGACATCTCAAGATATCCCGCCGGCTTCTCGACCTCCGCTTCAAGCAATATGAATCCAGATCCGTTGCCGAAAGCATCACGGGGCGCAAGCTGGAAAACGTCAAGCAGTTGCTGGCGAACTCAGGGGTTCAGATAAAGGACGCGTTCAAGCGATCCGGATTCGGGAACGTCGCCTATGCGACAAAGCTCTTCAGGGAGACCTTCGGCATTACGCCCGAAAACTGGCGAAAGGAACGACGCGCCGCAATGGCTGGCACCGGGTCGTCAACGCCAAGGCGGAACGGGCAACTTGAGCGGCTGACGGACATCTCCGATGCCGATGCGACGTCCCTTCTTGAACTGTCCATGCAGCTTTCGGACGAATCGGCGTTTGACATCGAGTCGTTGCGTCGTTCCATGCAGCGCGGCACGACTTCCATATTCGTGATGCGGCACAAGTCCAGAATCATCGCCAGCGCGTCGGTCGCCTGCTTCTCGACCCCCACGGGAAACCATTGCCGCATCGAGGACGTGGTCGTGGACGAAAAGCACCGCGGCAAGGGCCTAGGGCGAAAGCTGATGGCCAAGACCATTGAAGCGTTGCGGGCCATGAACGTAAAGCACGTGGAACTGACGTCGCGCCCTTCGCGGACAGTTGCGAATGAACTCTACCGGTCGCTAGGCTTCAAGCTCCGAAAGACGAACGTCTATGGCTTCGAGCTGAAATGATCCTCAACGCCCGTGGCACCTGCGGAAGCTTTTCTTTCCATACTATCAGATATAGCAATATATCGTTCCATCGGCGAAACGCTTGGTGCCGTCGGGGTAGCAGTAGAGGATGAAGTACTGTCCGTTGATGAACACCTCCTCCGTCCAGTAGTAGTCGTTGATCAGCACAGCCGGCGGAAGAATCGCGATGTGGCGTGCGCCGATGTGGTATCCGCGCGGATAGCGGAACCCGCATGGCATGTGCCCGAACGGCGCATGGAAGCCGCCCATACGTGGCGGCGGCCCATGCGGTGCGGGGGCATGGAAACCGCCCATACGCGGCGCGGGACCGCAAAAGCCGCCCATGCGCGGCGCGGGACCGTGTGACACTGGCGGACGGAACCCTCCGCTCATGCGCGGTGCAGGGCCGCGTGGCGCAGGGGCATGGAAGCCGCCCATACGCGGTGCAGGGCCGCGTGGCGCAGGGGCATGGAAGCCGCCCATACGCGGTGCAGGGCCGCGTGGCGCCGACGGACGGAACCCTCCGCCCATACGCGGCGCGGGGCTGCAGCCGCGAGGTCCTCTGGGGCCGCCGTGCGGGCTGCCGCGAAAGCCGCCTGGCGCAGCAAGAATCGAACCTGCCGCAACAATCGCTCCGAGAACTACAAATGTCTTCTTGTTCATAGTTGCCTTCCTTTCTGCACTTGTGTGCTTCTGATATGCAAGGCGAACTACTTCACACTTTCTGACAGGGAGGGCTCTGGGTCCCCGGACTCGTCCAGCCGTTGAGGCACCCGACCTTATTTCGCGGGCTTCGCCTCAAAATCGACTACGACCGGCGAATGGTCCGAAACATCGAGGACGCCCTGTTCCGTAACCACCGCATGGCGGAGCGCATGAACGCGATTCGTTCCAACTAGCACATGGTCGATCGAGGTGGCGGAAGTGTTGTCTTTTTCACGCAAGGTTCCGCGATAACGCCCCTGACCGTCACGCTTGGGATTGCCATGGTGGGAGGAAATCTTCGATGCGTCGTCCGCCGCTTCGGCCGCCGTGACGAACCCTTCCTTTTCCAGTATCTCGTATGCCCAGCTTCCAGGCTTGGAATTCAAATCCCCTCCGACGACGACGGGGACGTCGCCGTACATCCACTTTATCGAGCGGACTCGCCATATCAGCATCTGCGCATTCTGTTCTCTTATTGCATCAGACTCGCGCCCGTTGGCCTGCCACCAGAAATGCGTAGATGCCGCAACGACGAGTCCGCCCGTGTTCCTATCCTCAAGGACGGCCCACGTCAGGCCCTTGTTGTATTCCAGCCGCGCATGAAACACGTCAAACCCGCAATCGACAAGCCTGTACCTTTCTTTCCTGTAGAGGAGCGGCACATGGTTGCGCAAGCGGCCAGGGGCAATTCCGCAGGCGCATGCCGCCTTGAACGCCTCGGCTTCGTTCCCCTTAATCACGGCATATCCGGCTTTGTCCAACTTAGGGAACAGCGCAGATCTCCACCAGTTTGGAGTCACCTCCTGCAGTGCGATTATATCCGGCCTGGCGGACACGATGGCATCCGCAACACCATCTTCCCGCTCATTCGGCGGATTGCCGAAGTAATCGCCCCATATGTTGAAGGTCATCATTCGCGCGGTTTCGCGGCAACGCGCATAGACGGCGCGAAGCGGAGAATACCGATCTGTGAACACAAAGTCGTGGCCTTCCGCAACCTTCTGGCGAAGCGTCTCCTCGTCATTGGCCACGAAGTACGTGGTGCGAATGCCTCGTTCGTGCAGATAGGCAAACTGCTCTTTCGTGCAAACGCAGTTCGGCAGTATCTGCACAAACTCAACGCCGGCATCCGCAGCCGCCTTGAGCTTCCGCCATGCCTCGTCCTCTGTCCAAGGCTTCGCCCATCCGGCATCAGTGTTCATCACCAATCCCGTCTTGGCCCAAGGGCACTGTGACCTCACGGCGGCAAGCGCCTCGGGGTCGTCCATCATCAGTATGCCCTGCGCCAGACGTCCCGTGCGGCGCAGAAGATCGGCAACTTCCGGCGCGGCGTCGCCTGTCTTGCAATGGATATTGAGATAAAGCCCTGTCTTCGGGAAGACGGCAAGAGCCTCATCGAGAGTCAACACCTTGAGGCCGGCAAACTGCGGCCCGCGCTTCACACCCGCATCAAGTGACTTGATTTCCGCAAGCGTCAGGTCGGCAATCCGCCCCTTGCCGTCAGTCGTACGATCAACCGAAGGATCGTGCATGACGACAAGCTCGCCCGTCTTGCATCGCCATTCATCAAGTTCAATCATCTCCGCGCCTTTTGCAACAGCCGAGCGAAACGCCGGAATCGTGCTTTCCGGGAATTCGTCCACGTCGCCGCGATGCGCAATGAGGCCACGCTTCGGGAAGTCACCGCATCCCCTGCCCGAAGAGAACCGACAGTCCACTTTCAGTTGCGTCGCCGCCGAGAGCACAAGCGCAGCAGGTTCCGCGGACACATCCCACTCGAACTTGCCATCCGCCACCGTCACCGGCATTCTCTGTCCCATCACATCGTACAGTTCAGCTCCATGCGCATCGGTGGCCAAGTGCACTGCTGAATGTGCGTCGCCAGCGGTCCAGCCGACAAGGACGATTCTATCGCCTCCCTTAAAGCGATAAACCTTCAGTTTGTCTACATCGGCATGGGCGCATTCAAAATCAAGTCCGTTGAATATGGCCGCCAAGGCGCAGAAGGAGGCGAAAGCCGGCATAGGATGCCAGTCGTGCGTCATTACGCCATACGCCCATTCCACCCCGGCGCCTGCGCGTCCAGCCTTCGCCCGCAGGTTGTACCAGGTGTAATCTGTGCTTCCGTGTGCCCATGCATACAGTATCTTCCGCCACACATCGACAGCAACAGGCACTTCGCGCCCGCCTGATATATGGTCGGCCGTCTCGTTCGAATACCACGGCTGCTTGACGCCATAGCGTTTCAGCAAAGGGAAGAATCTGGAATTGAGTCTCGTCTCGTAATTCTCAAAAGACCCGTGCAGATGCACCGGCAAGACATCGAACCAGCCCTGTCCCTTTTCAAGGAACTCCTCCATGATGCCGAGGTTCGGCAGGCGCTTGCCTTTATGATAGTAGTCATCCGAGCCTCCAACCGCCCATCCGCATGTGGTGACGCACGCTGCAGGGCACGCTTCCTTTATGCCCTCCCACGCTTCGCGCTGAAGGCGTAACGCCACCTCGGGCGGCAGTATCCAACGCGGCACCATGTCGAATTCATTGCCTATCTCATAGTAGTCTATCCGCGTGCCATAGCGAGCCGCAAGAACCCGGCAATAGTCCCTGAACAACCCTTCCCGGGGCGGCATGCAGCCTATCGCCCATTCAACCTTGTCTCGAATGCAGTTTGCCACACGGTTCGACTCGGCCGCCCAGCGCGGCACCCTACCGTAAATCGTGGCATTGATCGATATTCCACGGCTACGGAACGCCTCTATGCCCTCGTCGGACTCTCGCCAGTCGAAGCAGCCCTCGCCGCCAGACAGCACGTCGCCAAACCCGGCAAGGCCGACACGGGCAAGTTTAGCACCCGACGCCACAAACGCATCGTACAAGAGGCGCCGTTCCTCCGGAGAGTAATAGAGCGGATGATCGGTGAAGCCGAAACGAAACTTCGGCTTGGCCAGGAGCGGCGTCACATCGTGCCGTTCCACAAACGCAAAACTTGTCGAGGCGACAGGCTTGCCTGCGTTTCCCTCAAAAAGACTTATGCGATAGAAACCCTTTGCCGGGAGTGACCCTGGCAGAGGATATCGGCCAGCCTTGCCTGAAGGCAGTGTGTCGGCCACAGGCATGCTGAAACCACGGCCTTTCCAGTCCCGCACCTCAAGCCGTCCTCCGACAGTCCGCGTTGAAGAAGATGCGTTGGAGACGACCGCCGCAACGGGCGAACATGGGTCATGTACCAGATGCAGCGCGTTGCCGGTATCGACATCAAGCGACAAGTCCGAAGCCAGCAGCATGCGAATCGCCGCAAGGCCGAGCAAAGTCGCCAATTGCTTTCCAGATGTATTCATGACGTTCTTCACAATGCTACAACGATCCCGCCAGCGAGGCTTCCGAAAGCGCTTTGACGACCACATCATCTATGGCATCCGTATCGATATAAACACGTCCAGAGACATCGAATGCGTTATTTTCCGCCGCCAGCGGTTCGCCGTCCGGCTCTTTCCGAAGCGTGAACACGAACCCAGGCGGAAACGACAGGCGCCCTTTTCCCGTATTGTGCCACATCGTCACGACGCGCCGACCATTCCTTGAAAAGAGAAAGGCCGATATACACCCGCCGGCGACGCCACGAATCTCACGAATCGGCACAAGCTCATACTCGCCTTTCCCGTTGACGAGAAGATGGTGCTCTTGCGTTGGCGACTTCAACGCCTCCTTCTGCTCTGCCGTGAGCCAGTTCCTTGCGCGGACGTCCTCCCACCTGCGCATGACCTCCAGCAAGTCGTCAGCTCGCGGATGCTTGAAGAAATGGCCCGGGTTCAGATGGATCGCCGCCGGACAGTCCCATGCGGCGGCGCGGCTCGTCCCCCACTCCCACATGTCAGGCTGGACGCCTGTTTCGCTCACGTAGTCCCTGTTTATCGGCTTCGTGCCAGGCAGCGTTACGTCCCACCAGCCGAAATCAAGCCGCGTGAAGTTGCGGCGCATCAGCGGGGCGCTCGCCTGCGGATAAGTGGCGATTTTCTCCTTGAACGTCTCAGGCGGAAACACGTCAAACGCATTCGCACCAGCCTGAAGGTGCCAGCCGAAGTGCGACTTCGCCGCGCCCTCTGTGAATATCGGCGGCGTGGCGAACTTGCGGGCAACACGCCACTGGGCATACGAAACGTTTATGCCGCACGGCGGGTTGACGCCCTCCGAACCATCCATGTAGCAGAACTCGAAGCCGCAGTTGTAGAGTTTTGCTATCTTCTCAGCCACTTCGTCCTGCAAAGAGGTGCGCTGGTCAATGTAGCAGCTGAGCCCGGCGAACTCGCTGATGTCCAGCACGCCACCCACCTGGCCGCGCGGGTGCTCCTGCGGCTGCGTAGCGCAATGACCGCGCGCGCACCCCGTGAACCTGTAGGGCGGTTCCGTCGTGTAGTCCGCGTAGTGCAGCAGCTCGCCGCCGAACTGAAGCACCCTGCATTTCGGATGGCGCGGCGAATCCACCGGGTTCTCCTCGACGGCGATCTCGCATTCGTTCGTGCCGCAGGGGAGCGGCGCCGACAGCGTGAACGTGCGCGTGTGGTTCAGGCGCGGGTCGGCGACGGGCGTCACGTAGCGGCTCCGCAGCCCGATGTGCGTCTGCAGCAGGTGAAGGCCCGGCTTGATGCCAGCCGCCCTTATCTTGCCCAGCATGTCCCGTATGTCGTCATAGCCGCGGGGATAGAGCTTCTTGTTGGGACGGTAGTCGCCGATCGTGGCCCAGCCATAGTCGTCGGTGAACTTGGTGTAGTAGATGAGCATCAAACGGAATCCGCCTCTCTTCGCCAGCTCGATGTGCTGATCCACGTTGCCGGGATAGAGCGTGTCGCTCCAGCAGATGGATGCGTTTATGATTGGCGACCGGCGCGCAGCGACTCCACGCGGCAGTGCGTAGTCCGCCTCCAGCCTGTCCACGGCGTCCAGAAACGCCTCCCGGCCAGCCCCCGCGACGATCGCCGCCGAGCCGCCGCGCAGTTTCATGCCACGCTGCAGGTCTGCGGTCAGCACCCTGCCGCCAGCGCAATCCTCATGGTCGACTTCGGAAAAAGGATCGACAGACATCACCGCAACCGCCGCCTTGTCATCCCATGCGGCGTTTACCCAGTCGCCGAAATTGCGACGTTCCGCCACGGGCAGCTGCATGATGCGAAAGCCGGCGACGGGCGGCACGTCCATCACAAGCCGCCTGTACTGCCGCTCCTGCACGGTGTCCGAGATGAAATCCTCAAGCGTGAAGACCATGTAGTCGTCGTGGCAATCAACCTTGACAATGGCCTCGTAAGGCGCCAGCTCGAAGCCGACAACCAATTTGTCTCCATCCCGGCGGAGCCTGTTGGCGCGATACGTCATTCGCTTGCTGGGATGGATGAGCTTCGTCTGGTTGTTGAACGGCCTTATCTGCGCGGACGCAAAAAGAGGAACAGCCGCGCCAGATCGCAAACACTCTTCGCCGGTTGCCTTTACAACGAGCGATTTCGCGCAGGCATTCTCGCCGATGCGCAGCGTCATGCGCCTGTTCTCGAAAACCACGTCGTCTGCGGCCAAAGCCGTCGCGCACCACACGGCCGCGGCAACGGCTGCAAAGGCACCTGCTCTCTTCATCTTCCCGCTCCCTTCGATTCAATCCTGTTCTCGCCCGGCGCAAGCGGCCTTTCCGCGCCACCCCATTTGAAGATCCCGTCTATGCCCTCCGGCAACGTGACAGTCCCCGCCGCGTCTGCTCCGTCAAAGCGCAGGTCGACGGCGATGTCTCCTTTCGGATGCGGCGCATGCGCGCGAACGAACGAAAGGCCGCCGGGGGAAGGCGCAATCTCCACCTTGGAGTAGCCCAACGCGGCAGGCCGTATGCCTGCAAGCCCTGTAAGCGCATGGTAGATCGGGTGCGCGCCCCATGCATGGCAGTCGCTTCGCGCATTCGCGCCCGGGCTTTCAAGCGGCGTCTTCAGGCCAAGCCGGACGTAATCGCGCCACAGGTCCAGCTTCTTGAGAAAGAGATCGCCGCGCCCGCGACGGAAATACGCACCGAAAAGATAGTGGGAGAAATACACTGTCGCACGTGCGAGATCCTGCGACGACAGCAGGCCCTCGAAAGCGCGTTCTTCCTCGTCCGCCCTCATCAGCCCCGTCGCCATCGCGAGCGACTGGGCATGCTCGGACCATTTCGAGTGCGCGAGGTCGTCGGCGAAAAGTCCACGCCCCTCATCCCAGAACCGCACGCGAACCGCATCGAACGTGCGTCGGGCGCGTCCAAGCCAATAGTCGGCCTGCGCATCATCGCCGCAGCGGCGCTCCGTCGCAGCGGCGCTCTGCATGGCCAGCACCCAAAACAGGGAATGGATTGAGTTAGCCCGCCCCGGCGTCCGCCCGTCAGGAGCCTCGCCGTGGTTCCATTCGGGCACCCAGTCGACGAACGGCCAACCGGGGAGATCGGTCAGCAGCCCGTCCTCGTTCTCATGGCGCTGCAACGCGCACATCGTGTGCCTCAGCCCCGGCAGGCGTGCCGAAAGCCATTTCGCGTTGACGCCCCACTCAGCAAGGTCGCCGTACATCATCGCATAGCACATCGTGTAAGTGCCCGACTCCTGCAGCAGCCAGCACGGAAAGTTCATCGGCACGAAACCGTCATTGCGCCGGGCGAAATCAAACAACTCTACGACACGCTGCGCAATCCGCCTGTCTTTGCTGCCCGCTTCAAGCACCTGAAGCTCCACGCGTCCGTCGCCGGGATACATCTGCTGCTCGTAGAACGGACAATCGAACAGCATCTCGTGCGTACATTCCTCCATACCACGGCGGCATATCGCCAGCACCTCGCCCACAGACGGATCGGAGCACTCGAACGTCCACTCCCGTCCCAGCGGATAGCGAGTCTCCTCAATAAACGCGTCCTTTATCTCAAGCGGCTCGTCCGCCGTCTCCACCAAAAGCTCGCACCAGCGTCCGCACCGCATCCATGGCGCTGTGAACACGGCGGCGCTCCGTCCGTCGCACGTGAACCTGTCGCCGAACCCGTTGAACTTCTTGCCTCGCCACTCGTTGCGGTTTCCCTTCGCGCCGCCCGCCTCGCGCAGCGACTCCGTCCACCCCCACCGGACAGTCGCCCCTGCGCCGCCAGACACCTTCAATACCGGATACGCGCAGTAGTAGTCGCCAAGGTCCCAGAGCAATCTCCTCTTGGTCTTCTTCGGGACTACGCCGCACATCTGTCCGCCGTCAACGACTTCGCCGGGACGGATCGCATTGTTCAGCTGGTCCGGCAGCTGAGACGGATACAGCAGCCGCCCCTTGCGCCGCACGCCGCTGGCGACGCTTTCACCCTGCGGCTCTTCGCTTACGCATGCAGCAGTCCATTCCTCAGGCTGCTCGTCGAGAAATCCCGTCCCGGCAGCACTCGTCTCCCAGCCAGTGCCAAACGCACCGCTCCAGCCCTGGCCCGTGAACCGGGTTCCGCGAATGACCCCGGCCTTCCATGCCGCCTTGCCGGTCGTCAGGACGTCGTCATACGCCCCGCTTGCCTTCAGGACAAAGCCGTGGCGGTACTCGAGCTGGGCCCGCGGGGCCTTTTCGCCTGCACTCCATGCGACGGCTTCGAGCAGATGCTCGCCCGCGTCGAGCGACAGCCGGTACGACTGGAACTGCCAGTTCTCGACAAGACCGCGGTGCGGCCCCCGTGCGATCACCTCGCCGTCAAGCAACATGGTAAAGCGCCCGTCTCCAGACACGTCAATCTCGAACGGCTCCTGACTCTCCGCACGAAACGCGCACCGGTACCTGACGAACAGCCCGCCGCCCTCGTCGCGCGCCGACGGGTGCGATATCCAGGACGCGCGCTCTATCTCATAGCGCACCGTAAGCCCCGCATTGCCGCGCGTGTACGATGGCTGCCTGAAAATGCGCTGAACCGCCGCAGGGCTCTGGCAACGAAGGCCGACCGCTGCAATTACGAAGATCAATATGTGCCTGGCGTTCATTTCTCGACAAGGAAAATGGTGGTGGCTGGGCCACGCGCGTCAAACGAGAATTCCGAGCAGCCGGCCGACACGGGGCGATGCTCGGGGTAGAGCTCCGTCACTCGCGCAGCATGCTGCAGGCGAATCGTCCTCCGTCCGGCGCGGGCGTTGTGAAGTGCAACATAGGAAGCGTTGGCGTAGACCGCCGCATCGGCGTCGTCATTGTAGAAATGCACGCCCGCACCGGAAAGGAAGTCTCGCAGCTGCGCACGCGTCGGGGCCGTGTCGAACGCCGCATCTCCAGGCTCGGCAATTCCTTTGGGAACGGTGCCATCCGGCCCGATGGCGCCTGCCGCGCCTATCCACGCCAGCTTCGCGCCCTGCCGGCGCAGGCGCAGCACGGCATCGCGCTTCTCGTCCGTCGCATAATGCAGATTCGGGAATATGTACGCCTTGTACTCTTTCACCCGCCCGTTCGCAACATCGCCAACCGAGGCGGAGTCGAACGGGGCGCCCGCGCAGCTCATGGCGTTCGCCAAGTCCGTCATGGCGAGATTTTCCTTGAGAGGCGGACATTCGGCGTGCGTAAACATCACACTTTCGTAGTCGCCTACGACAAGGACCTCCGACACGCTGCGGCAGTCGTCGCTGCGGCGGCGAATCGGATATATCTTGGCGAAGAAGTCCTTGAACGCGGCGTCCGCGTACCAACCCTGCCCAAAGTCGAAATACCAGTAACCGCACCCCCAGCAAAGCGACTGCGCGAAATCCCGCGCAAGCACAGCGATGTCCGCCTCCGTCGAATCGGAATAGCGGCAGTACGGAGATTCGGAGGCCGTGGTCGAATTGTCGGCTTCAAGTATGGCAAGCTTCCCCCTGCTCCTCAGCCCCTCAAGCAGGCAGCGGGCGTACTGTCCGCAGCCGCGCCGCCTGGATTCCGCACCATATATCGACGGCGAGCACTGAAAGTCAACGTATGGAGAATCAAGAATGACATCGTTTTCCAGATGCCAGCCTTCGGCGGTTTCGGGCACGCCGAAGTAGTAGCCGCAGTAGTTCCCGACAAGCGCCCTTCCGCCGCAAGCCTCCTTGACGGCCCTGTTGCAGGCAAGAAGGAGGCTTCGAAGGAGTCGGGCGTGGCAGCGCTCGTAGTCGATGACGTTGCGCTCCTTGACGGGATCCCTGAAACGTCCGGAAGACTTGCGCAACCTGTCGGCGGCGGACGGCGTGACCGCCGTCTCAAACGTCACGGAGCTGTCATTCCATGCAGTGCGCAAGGCCGCCACATCATCGCCGTATGCCTTCCGCAGCCATCCGCGAAATGCGCTTGTCATGGCCTTGCCGTTGTCGGGCATCAGTCCGCGCATTCCGTAATAATGCCATTCGTGGTTGATTCCCCAATCGACGCGGTACGCGAAGATGCGCTTTGCGAACACGCTCCCTTCAAACTGCGCCACGGCATTACGCAGGCATTTCTCGAAATCGCTCCGCCACGCTTTCGACGCCGCCGACGGCGCCGCGCAGTTCTTCAGGCACTCGCGCTGGTTGATGTCCACTTCCGCGCCGATATAGCCGACCAGCTCGTCCTGATGCGACGCCGCCCACCACCTTGGCGGAAGGACAGCCGAAAGGCAGACAAAGAAACGTGCTTCCGGGTCGATGGCCAGCGCCGAGCGCATCGCCTCTTCGGCGAACGTCACGTCAACCGTACCGTCAGGCCGCCAGGCCGTCTCAAGGTTGAGGCCAAGCCCAAACAGGTGGACGCCTGCATCGCGGAAATACGCCGTCTGCCGGCGCAGCTTGCGGTTGTCGTCATGCCATGATTCGGAAGCGTTGTAGAACGTGGATTCGAACCGCTTCCCTCCGATGTCGAAAAACGCTTTGCCCCTGTCGTAGCCGATGCAGCACCTGGGCCTTGGCTCCTTCTCCATCTCCGCAAGCACGGACTTCAACCGGGCGTCTCGCATCTCGCGGAACCGCGCCACGGCGTCGCGTTCGCCTTGCGGCAGGAGAAGCGTCATGTCGGCACGCGCGCTCCACGGCCCTGCGGCTATGTCGTCGTGAACCTTTGCGGCGTCCCATGTCGAATCGTCGAAATCCGCCTTTTCCCATCCGTCGACGGCCTCCGTTGCGCATCGCCAAGAGCCGTCGGTATGGACATGATCCGCCGTGCCGTTCGCATAGGCGAGTTCCAGCGCAAGGCACACGCCGCCCTTGCCGGCGAGGTTGGCGTTGCGGACGGCAAGACAATGCCGACCCGGCGCGGCAAGCATTGCCGTAAAGTCTGCGGGGTCGCCTATGCGGACACAGCACCTTCCGGAGACCGGCCGTCCGTCCAGAAATATCTCGCCGCCATCGTCAAGCCACCATCTTGCAACCGCCCTTTGAAGGCCTGGCGACACATTGAACGTACGCCTGTAATACCGGGGCTTGCCCATCCCCGCCGCGAACGTCTCGCGGGGGCAAATCCACTTAACCGATGACTCAGGCTCTTCAACTGTCGCAGCGGAGGCCGCCACCGCGCAAAGCATCAATGCCAGCGCTATACGTGTCACGCTATTTCGCCTTCAATGGTGCACGGCACGGCGCGACAAGACGGAAGCCGCACGTGGCGTATGCAGTTCCAGGAGCCAAGTTGGCACGGAAATTCGAATACAGACGCGTATAGACGTCATTCCATCCGCTGCTCCGCTGAACGCGTTTGTCGACCGGAGAAGACGTCACTCCCTTTGGATCTGTCGTTTCAAGCTGACCCAAATCGGCATTCGCATCATACCAATCAAGGCACCACTCCAACATTCCGCCATACATATCGTAAAGCCCCCATGGATTCGGGGCGAAATGCCCTACAGAACCCATTTGATTCCATGATTTAAGGCCATACCATCCATTTGTCGCGGCAAGGGACTCCGAATTCGCGCACCCGTTGTAGGTCTCAGTCCCCGTCCCGGCGCGGCAGGCATACTCCCATTGCGCTTCGGTCGGAAGATCGACTTCCATGCCGAACTTTGTCCGGAACACGTCAATGGGTGAATCGGCCAAGACGTTGTGCCCCGTCGCCGGCCAGTTGATGCCTTCACCAACAGTTCCGCGCAGAAACTCATACTTGGTGGAAGATGCTGGAAGAAGTTCGTTGGCGAAAACATATGTATCGGAGATTTTCACGAGACCGCAGCGCAGCCACTGCCCGACTGTAAACTCATAGATGCCGATGTAATAGTCCTCCGACAGGGTGACGACATGGTCGTTCTGGTTGGGATATCCCATGTGCCAGCGAACGCCAGTCGCCGGTATGCGCCGCATCACGAGCCATTCCGTCTTGTACATGTCGCTCGTGACCGGCACGGGGAACGCGTCTGCCGAAACATAGTAGCGCACCACATCGGTATCGATCAGGTTGATCGCCATGTAGTCCGGCGGCGCATTTGTGGACCATGCCGAGACAACGACACGCGCCGCGCCAATGGTCTGCTCCGGCATCGACGAATTGAGCGGCCACGAGGCCGAGACAGACGAGTTGACGTTGGTGACGAACTTATTCACTTCACCGCTGATCAGGCGCAGCTTGTCCGCACCGATGGACGCATACACGCCATCGCCGCGATTCGTGCGGACATCGACGGTAATGATGGCGGGCTCGTCAATGCTATAGGTAATGGTAGCCCTGCCAGTCTGCGGATCCTGCGAAAAGCCTACGCCGGAGACCGTCGCCCCTGCCGCCACAGACACGGCGGCCAGGCAACAGCACGACGCAGCAATCCGGAAAGCTGATTTCATGCCGGGCTCCCTTCTTTACTTCGCCTTGTACGGAGCGACGCACGGCGCCACGAGCCGGAAACCGATTGAGACGTAGCGAACCGTCTCATTGTAGTGCCACCGGAATGTGGAGGTCTGTTTGTACCAAACATCATTCCATGCATTGCCGCGAAGGACGCGCATCGACGTCGTGTCGGATGTCCCGGTCTTGGGTACGCCTACGGGATCGATCGACGGAAGGTCGCCAAGATTCACGCTTGCGTCGTAGGCATCCAGGCACTGCTCCATCTGACTGCCGTACATATCGTAGAGGCCCCACGGATTTGGCGCAAACGATCCAACGTCATGGCTGTCCCATCCGATGGTGTTCCCTTTGTAAGCGGCGGTTGAGGCAATAAATGTCTCGTCAAATTGGCGGCTGTAAACAGGCGTGGTTGTTCCAGCGCGACAGGCATACTCCCATTGCGCCTCAGTCGGGAGATCGACCTCGATTCCCAGCTTGCTGCGCATATCGGCGATTGCCGAACCCGACTTGACCTGATGCCCCGTGTCGGGCCAGCCGAAACTGCCGTCGGTGGCGCCGCGCAGGCATTTGTAGTCCGCCTGTGTCGCGGGCTTCAGCGCATTTCCCCAAGCCGCTCCACCGATGCCGGCGGAGTTTTCGCCCGTTGTCGACGTCACGCCGCATTGAAGCCACTGGCCGATGGTGAACTCGAAGATTCCTATATAATAATCCTCCGTCAGCGTGACGACATGCGGATTCTCATCGGCCTGCCTGTTGTAATGCTCTGCAGCAGTCGATCCCATGCGCCACGGAATGCCGGCGGCATGGATACGGCGCATCACAAGATAGTCGGTCTTGTACCTGTCATCAGTGACGGGATACGGCAGTGCATCCGCATCGACGTAGTACCGAACCTCGTCGCGGTCAATGAGGTTGATCACCATATAGTCCGGCGGCGCGTTCGTCGCCCAGGCTGTGACGACGGCCTTGACGTTGTCACCCGTAATGCGCGAGCCCTGGTTCCAGCAGAGGTCCGGGCGCCAGGTCAGGGTGACGTTCTCGTTCACGTTCGTGACAAGCTTGTTCACCTCGCCGACGAATCCGCCCAGGTTAGCCGCGCCTATCGAGGCGAACACGCCGTCGCCCCTGTTCGTCTGTATGTCGACCGTGACGATGGCCGGCTCGTCGATACGGTACGTAACGGTGACGATGCGGTTGTGAGGGTGCTGCTCGAAGGTCACGCCAGTGACGACGGGGGCAGACCAGGCCGTCTGCACGCATACGGCGGCGAGCGGCAGCAGGATCTTTGACATGTTCATGGTGTTCTTTCCTTTCGAATAAGCGGTTGCTGTCAGTATATCTGGATTATGACTCCGCGCGGCGCGCGCGAGTCCAGGCCTCGCGCTGGCGATTCAAGCGCGAACCTGCCGAACGGCTCGAAGCCTTTTTCGCCAGTCACGGCATGCGCGCCGGATTCAGCCCCAGAGCCAACGACGACCGTCGCGCAATCGCACGTGCCGATGGAGTTCAGCGACCCGGAGTAGCCGCTCTTATCCCAGAAACCGGCCGTTCCCGGCGTTCCAGCAAGGGCATCGTAGACTTCCGTTTGCGAAGCACCGCCGTCCGCCCACGTCCATGCGGCCAGACCGACGCCAACCGCCGCAGCGCATGCGAGTGCAAGACGCATTCGCGACGCCACGGACCTTGTTTCATTCTTCATTCCAGCTCCATTCGTCTGTCGTTTGCGAAAATTTACGCTTATATTATACTTGAGAGCACCTTCTTCGTGAAGATACACCAAAGTATAGTATGCCGCAACCGCATTTCCGCGCGGCAAATGGTATAATACGAGCACAGTGTGCATCCTTCTGCTTCTTGCGGCTGCGGCCTGCGGCGCGGCGGACTGCCCCGTACTGCGCACGGCGGCGGAGACCCGCGCGTACGCCGAACGGCCCGCCGAGACGAACGACTATCGGTTCGTCCTGCGCGGCACAGTCACGTCATGGATTGCGATAGACAGCTTTATTCTTAAGGACGAGTCTGGCGCCGTCTGGCTGAAGCTTTCCGACGGACGACGCGTTTCGCCAGGCGACATGCTTGAAGTGCGCGGACACAGCGTGCCGAACTTCGTCGGCAACCGCACCGCTGAAGTCGACGACTTCGTCCTCTTAGGCCGCGCCGAGCCGCCGCCGCCGTTAGATGTGGACCTGCGCGACTTCAATTCCACAGACCGCAGCAAACTGACCTACAGGACGATTCGAACGTGCGGCATCGTAATCAACGCCTTCCACGACGAAATCGACCCGCGATTCCACCACCTCGTACTCCGGCGCGGAAGCGTCACGCTTCACGCCTCCATCCCGGCGGCGGACTTGACGACAGACGATCTTGACCATCTCCTTGGCGCAGAAGTGCGCGTCACCGGAACGTTCATGCTCCATCAAGGCGGTCGCCGCCTCTTCAGCGGCAACACCGTCTACATCCCAGGCGCGGCAAAAATAGAAACCCTGCGCAGTGCGGACGATGAAACCTGCAACGTGCCGCCCCTTGAAGACGTTTCCCACATGGATCCTGCAGTCATCGTCGCAACAGACCTGCGGAGTGTGACCGGCATTGTCACGGCAGTCTGGCACGGGGACACTTTTCTCCTCAGGACAGATGACGGACGCGACGTGACCATTTCGCTCGTGCGGCACCGCAATCCGCCAACGGTTGGCACACACGTCTGCGTCATCGGATTCCCCGACACCGACCTATTCCACGTCAACCTGATTGATGCACGAGTGGTAAGCTCCCAAAAGGCTCCCGCCGTCCGCGAAGACCCAGCCCAAACAAACATTGCAAGCCTTCTTTCCGACGGCTCGCGGAGACGCTTCGACGTGTCGCAGCACGGGCGCGCCATCCGCATATCGGGCACGGTCGCCGGCCTGCCGTCCGTCGACGGGCGCATCGACCTGCGCGACGGGAACTTCACGATGCCAATCGACATCAGCGCCTGCCCCGCTGCCGCCGAACGTCTCAAGGAGGGCTGCACGGCCGAAGTCTCGGGCATCTGCATAGTGGAGACGGACAGCTGGCGGCCGAATGTCGTCGTTCCCCAAGTCAAGGGAATGGCTCTCGTCATGCGTTCGCCAGACGACGTGCGCATCGTCGGCGGACCGCCTTTGCTGACCGTCGGGCGGCTCTCCGCCGCCGTCGTGATCCTGCTGGCGTTTCTGCTCGGCGTGATCGCCTGGAACCGCGTGCTCAACGGCCTCGTCAACCGCAGGAGCCGGGAGCTGATCAAGGAGCAGATCGCCCGCACCGTCTCGCAGCTCAAGGTCGGAGAGCGCACGCGGCTCGCCGTCGAGCTGCATGACGCCCTATCGCAGAACCTGGCGGCAGTCGCATGCCTTGTGGGCACAGCACGGCGAGCCGTAGACTCCGGGGACGCCGCCGCCGGCAAGCAGCTGCAGACGACCGAGCGCATCCTGAACTCGTGCCGCACGGAACTCAAGCATTGTCTCTTCGACCTCCGCAGCGACATGCTGGAGAAACGCGACTTCTCAGAGGCGATCCGCGTGACGCTCGATCAACTTAACGCCGCCGCCGAGATCGCCGTGCGGTTCAGCGTGCCGCGCGCACGCATGACCGACTCGACAGCACACGCAATCCTCTGCATCGTCCGCGAACTCGTCTCGAACGCCGTCCGGCACGGACGGGCCACGCGCATCCATGTCGCAGGCAGCATCGACGGCGACACGCTCAGGTTCTCCGTGCGCGACAACGGAACCGGATTCGACCCCGCCGCATCTCCCGGACCGCGCGAGGGACACTTCGGCCTTGACGGCATACGCGACCGCGTGCAGCGCATAGGAGGCGACTTCCAGATAGACTCCTCGCCGGGCAAGGGAACTTACGCGGTCGTCACGCTCAACGCAAAGGGAGTGACGCCTTGAAGCCTATCAGGATACTGCTCGCCGACGACCATTCCGTCATGCGCATGGGACTCGCCACGCTCATCGGAAGCGACCCCGGAATGACCGTCGTGGGAGAGGCGAGAAACGGCGAAGCTGCCTTGAAGCTCGTCGCCGAGACACACCCCGATGTCGTCATCATGGACCTCATGATGCCGACGCTTTCCGGCGCAGAGGCCACCAAGCGCATACTCGCGGAACATCCGGAAACGCGCATCCTCATACTGACGTCTTACGGCACTTCCGCGGAATGCGCGTACGCAATCCGGCACGGCGCGCTCGGCGTGCTTACGAAAGACGCGGCGGCGGAAAGCATACTGGACGCCGTGCGCACCGTCGCGGCCGGCAGACGGATCATTCCGGACGGCATCGAAAAGAACCTGCAGGAGGTGTTCTCGTCCGCAAAGCTGACCGCACGCCAGCTGGAGATACTGGACATGGTCAGGCGAGGGTTCTCAAACCAGGACATCGCCCGGCAGTTCGACATCTCGCTTACTGGAGTCAAGAAACATCTGCAGACGATATTCACCAAGCTCGGCGTCTCGTCCCGCGCCGAGGCCGTTGGCATCGCCATGCACCGCCAGCTGCTGAAGTTCTGAACCCGCCCCAGTCTCTACCGGACGAGCGTTCCAGCTTCTACAATGCGCGAAGAATGCCTATCTGAGCCTGCACGACTCGCCCGGCCGCCGCAGGATCGAATATCGTAGAGGTGGACTCGTACGATTCGCCGCCACACCCTTCGGCCGTTGGCAGATAGCCGTACGAACCGTTCGTCAAGCACGTGTAGAACGTCATGCGGAAAGGCGACGCCTTCTTCACCGCACGCCCCAGCTCGGTGAACGGTTCGCATGGCAGGCCCGTGAAGCAAAGCGCATCGCCCACGGCTATCGCCGACACGGGAAACGGGATCTCGTCAGGTTCCTTTTCGAGCCGCACTATCCGCGCCGCCTCCACAAGCCGGAAACGGCGCCCCTTGATTTCCTTAGCACGTCCAGCGCAGTAAAGCGCCCAGTCTGCCCGAGCCGCCGGAAGATCTTCGGCGGAACGTTTCCTAATCGGCATGGAAACGTCCTTTACGGCGCAACGTATCCTACCCGCAGGCGTCGGCACGCAAAAGCCGTAGACGCCCAAGACGGCGCCGGCCACCATGCGCCCCATCTGCCGCGCATGTTCGTAGCGCTTGTTGGTTTCGCGGCCCGGGTCCGGACGCACGTTGACATGGTTGCTGTCGCCCTGCGCGCCGTTGAAAAAGATGCATTTCGTTCCGTCGCCAAGAGCCCGTTCCAGCGTACGGCGCGTAAAGCCAGGCCAATCGGCGGAAATGCGGGTGCCGCTTATGACGTCGGGGTGCGTCTGGAAATTGACCAGCAGTATCTCGGGCGCATCCGTGCGCACCAGCCGCACAACCTGAACCTCGTCGTCGGGCTGCCCGACTGGCTCGACGATGTTCGGATTGCCTACGCCGGGATTCGTAGTGACGCTTCCGTCCTTCATGCGATAGCGACGGATAAAAGACACGCCCGGACAAGAAGTCCGCCCCAGCAACAGTTGCGCAGGCTTCATGTCGGCCAACGCCGCTCGGCAGACATCCACGACCTTGCCTTCCAGCGCCTTGTCGTATTCAGGGTCGCTGTCGAAGCTTATCTCGTAGGAATCCGACGCCCGGCCGACGTTCCCGCCCGTGTGCGTATGCGTACAGGCGAAATAGAAAGCTTCCGGCGGCAGACCGGTCGCAGCGGCTGCGCGACGGCGCCATGCGGTAGAAAGGCCCTTGATCTCAACCAGGTCGAACGACACGAGCACGGCGGCGTTCGTGCCGTCCGAGAGCGCTACGGCATTGGCCTCTAAGTCGTCCAACACGCCGTCCGCCCGGCGGTCCTCGAAATAGCCTGGGATATTCGACCCCATCGGCGGATTGATTTCGGCACGGGCGAACCCGGCGGAAAACTCTGCCGCGGCAGTCAAAACGAAGGACATGGCGAAAACCGAAAGAACCATTTTCTTGCAGAGTAGAGACCTATGCATTCGAGTCATCCTTTCTTTTGTAGATTTTACTTGGAGTTACTTGCAATTCCTGACTTATGCCGCATGACAAAAATCTCGGCTGCGCCCGGCGAGACCGAATAGGAGTCTCCATACGCCGCCGCCGAAACAGAAGACCCGTCTTCGAGAATCCTAACTACAGACGAATCAAGGGCGATGTTCAGCTGCATTTCCCTAACCGGACTCCGGTTGACGACGACAAGCGCGTCAAACTTCGATCCTGAAAATTGCGCTACAACGGCACCTCCGTCAGGCGTAGTCAACGACTTTACGTAGAGCGGCAGCTTGGCCAATCGACGCGTCCCGACAGGAATCTCGGCGCCTGTATGCTCGACGGAAACAAGTTCCGAATTCATGAAAACGGGAGCCCGCGCCTGAAGCTCGCGGTTGACTTGCCGGACGCGATCGTAGACCGGGCTGCGCGTACCGTCTTCACGAATGATCGACTCGTGAAACTTCAGCGGCGTCATTGAGGACGGATTCCAATAGGTGAAGTACTGGAGCATCCGCGCACCGTAGGCGAGGTTGGAGTACATCTGGAGCCGCAGCGTCGCAACTGTCGGAACCGGATACACGTAATCGATGACATTGTGTGCGACATCGCATGCGAAAAGAGCCAACGGCAAATGCTCCCGCCGCGCAAGCCCGGAAAGGTACTCCAGCTGACGGTACCAGGTGGGGCACACGTAGACTTCGTTGCTGATGTCTCGATACGGCACGGCCCTTGTCACGTCGGCCAGTCGGCACGGATAGAAATCGGCGCTGATGAGCCGTGGCTTGAATTCGCGCAACATGCGCTCCATATAGGCATCATAGTCCGGAACACCCATGGACTCGCTGGCGTCTGCAATATGGTTCACGTAGCAGACATGACGCCCGTCAACGGCGTCGATGCGGCGAATCGTCTTGGCAACCCATTCAAAGTCCTTGTACTTTGGCTCGTCCTTCACATGCCACATGAAAAGCGCAGGATGGTTCTTTAGCTTTGCCACCGCATCTTCCATGTTGTCCCGCCCGATTTCCGGGAAAAACACAGACAGCTTGATGCCAGCGCTTTGGGCTCTTTCAAGGAGCTCATAAGTCTTTTCTACGCTTGATGCGCCTTGCATGAGAACGGTGAAGCCTGCCTGTTGCGCTTCACGGTAGCGCTCGACTGTCGCTTTGTCTTCCGGAATGCCCCACCAGCCGAGAATCGGCAACGTTGCTGCCAGGGCTGCCGCTGTCATGCCCGTCATGCGGAATCTCCTTTCTCAAATGTAACGTTAATGGTCATTTCGGGACAGACGTGGCAAGGGCTATGCCGCGCACCTCCCGCCCGTTCGGTTTCCCAACGGCGCAATACCAGTGATACACCACGCCATCGTGCTTCAGGACCCATGGCTTGTGGGCATGGATGCAGTCGTAGCTCTCCGACGGCTTCACAAGAGGTTCACCGTCCCATTTCGTCCAGTGCCGCAGATCGAACGAACAGGCAAACGTATCGAATGCGCCATTGATGCCGGGTTTCCACGCATGGCCGAAATAGAACATAACCCATACATCCCCAATGCGGCGAATCATCGGGTCGCCGGAGATGCCGTGGTTTTCCGCAGTTCCATCCTCAATCACAGGCCCGTCGCCGACCCTCTTCCAGTGCAGCATGTCGTCGGATACCGCCATACCGATCATCTCGCGCCAGACCCCGCACTGCTTGGCGTTGTAGAAGTTCACGAACCGTCCACCGCACGAGCGCGACGGATCCTCCACCGTAAAATGCTTGTAGATGGTTTTCTTCTCGAAGTCGCGCGCATCCTGGTCCGAGGGACGCAGCACCGGGTTGCCCTCGTAGCGCGTCCACTCGCGAACCGATGAAGGATCGTCCGTCCAGGCGACGCCGGTAGAGAGCGGCTCCGTCTCGTAGCCGTCAGCCGCGCCGCCAAGGTACATCATCCAGTACTTTCCGCCGAACATGTTCAGCGTGTTGGGTCCGTCCCAACGCGTATCGACGAGCGCGGGCCAGCCATCCGCCTGCGCCGAATCCCATTGCCCATTCGCGCCACGCGAGAAGATACGCCCGAGCCGCTTCCACGACAAGAGGTCGTCCGACTTGGCCAGATGCGTTTCATACCCCTTGCCGTCGAAGCGAATGAACATCATGTACCAGGCATTGCCATGACGAAACACAGATGGGTTGTCGAACATCTCCCCTGCCTCAGGCGTCAAAACCATGCCTTGCTTGTACGGAGTCTTGACCGTCTCATAGATCGTCCGCATCCGCTCAGCGGAAATCTCCTCTGTTCCTCCGCCCACCGCCATGAGGCCGAAGGCAAGCAACAGACTAACCAGCATCATCTTCTTCATCATCGCTCTATCGCGTTCTCTGCATTCCATAGCAACCTTGCCGACAAGATCAGACCCCAATCCTGCCGACAAGGTCTATCAACGCCATTGCAGATTATTTCAGCCCTGCTGTGCAAACGACACGGAAGCCATAGACTTTGAGGGTCCGGATTGACGGATTGTCGGAGTCACGATATGCAGGACGGGCGTAGCCGGATGCGCCGTTCCAAGTACCGCCACGCCCTATACGTGTAGAGCCGGTGGCGCCTGAAATCGTCTTGGTAGGATCTGCAGGATTGATGTTTATCCTGCCGTTGTATGAGGTGATGTCGTCCTCGCGCCAATCAAGGCACCATTCCCACACATTACCTGCCGTGTCATACAGCCCCCAAGAATTCGGCTTGTATGTGCCGACAATCGCGGTGGCGTTGTCCGCGCTGCATGAAGCATCCGGATCGCTGGTTCCCGGCTTGCCGCCATTCGCATAATAGCGCCCAAGCAAGTTCAGGTTGGCGTCTATGTTCGAATTCAGGATGGCCGATCCGTCACCCCACTTTGTGTCACCGTTGCCCGCACGGGCGGCAAACTCCCACTGCGCTTCACCTGGCAGGTCGAAGTCGATGCCAGTCCTGGTCCGCAGCAAGCCGAGGAAGGAACCAGGATTCGGATCATTGGGCCAGTCATAGGCCGTATTCTCAGCTGTTGCGTTGGCGGCGTTCCTGATCTCGTTGTATGACACCTGCTCAACAGGACGCATGGCTTTATAGGCTATGTTGTTATAGAAGGAAGGCTCGGGACGGCTCGTCTGGATCAACGCCCACTGAGACTGGGTGACCGGGAACACGCCGATATAGTAGTTGTTCGTGAGCGTGACCTTGTGCGTCGCCTCACGATCCTTGCGGTTATTCGTCTCAAGCGTCGTCGAACCCATCGTCCACTCGATGTCCTTAGCCATGATCTTGCGCATCACGATGGACGTCGTGCGATAGTCAGTATTGCCGAGAATGCCGCCCGGCAGAAACTCGACGGACGGGTAATACTTCTGCGTATTCGGCTGTGCGGAAGCAGAGATATCCACCACCATGTAGTCTGGCGTGTTGTCGAGCGTCCACGCCGTCACCACAGCCCGTGCGCCACCGGCGGCAATCTTGTGGTCCGGCCACGACAAGTCGGGGTGCCACGTAATGGTGCGGCTGCCCGTCTCAACCTTCTTCCATACATCGCCCTGCGCGTTGCAGATCGCCGCGCCGCCGATGGACGCCCATGCGCCCTGCGCATTGTTCGTCTGCACGTCGAGCGTTACGACGGCAGGCGCGGCCGAGAGCGTGTATGATATGGTAACGAGGCGGTCGCTTGCTTGCGACATTACAACGCCAGTCACTTCTGGCACTGCGCCTGATGCGAGCTGAATTGCGAATGCCGTCATTCCGGCTGCGGTGATCTTCCTTATGGGATTCTTCATTGTCGTGTTCCTTCTTGAACTGAGTTTAAGTGATGCGGTTACTTGATGCAGATTGTCATGCCACGAGGCTTGTCGGAGCGGAGCGCAGTGCCGTCGGACTCGTACCATGTGCGGTAGCGGGCTTCAAGCGAATCCGCCGCCGTTGGCGCCGTGAGCGTCCCCGTCACCAACGATGTGCCGGACGAGACTGCGACACAACAACCTTCCATGGCCGCTGCCACGGGGTCTCCTGATATGATGAACTGGTAGGCGTCAGCCAACGCCTCAACTGACACAAGCAGCATCGCCGCCGCACCGATTAGCAATAATAGTCTGTTCATTTTTTCCTCCTTTGTTTATGCTGTTTCGCCCTCTTCGAAAG
This sequence comes from Kiritimatiellia bacterium, assembly GCA_017403825.1. Lineage (GTDB taxonomy): Bacteria > Verrucomicrobiota > Kiritimatiellia > RFP12 > UBA1067 > UBA1067. The sequence goes on along the minus strand of JAFRDO010000048.1, from coordinate 14,813 downwards.
TCGTTTCGATGGACATTTCTGGCGGACACTCGCCGCCGTCAAGCATTTTGAGCAGGGTATCGGCAATCCCCTGTCCGTGACGTACCGGATCGACCTCCAGCCTTGTGAGCTTGCGGAAATAGACGGGACCAAGCCCCCGGTTCGACGTGGTCGCCAACCGAATGTCCTCCGGCACCCGCACACCATGACGTTCAAAGGCGGACAACGCCCCTGACGTGAGGTAGTCGTCGTTGAACACCACCGCATCGGCGCCAATCGGACCTTTTGCGAGCAAACGGTCGAACGCCTCAAGCGCGGCACGCTGCACGCACTCTGGCTGCATGTAGCCGTCCAGCGAGGCGATGCACATCTTCCAGACGGAAAAGCCAGACTTCTTTAGCACCGTAGTGCAATCTATTCCGCTGACGTTCGAATAAACGGAAAGCACCTTGCGGACTCCATGCGCCGCAAACGCCACCGCCAGCCGCGAAAGCGCCGCGTCTGCGCATGGCCGTATGTACATGCGGGCCTTGCGCGACCTCTTCTTCGTCCACACCTGAACGAACGGCAGCCCCGACCGGTCAAGCGCTGCAAGCATGGCAGGTGACGGGAACAACGCCACCACCAATGCCGGCGACAGGCATTTCAGCAGTCCCGCAACGTCCGTGCCCGCACCACCGGGAGAATCGGGCCACTCCATCCGAGCGAACAGCCAGCCGTTCTTCATCAGCACGGAAGCGATGGTGCCTTCAAGCACGTTGGCGTAGTACATGCCGGAGTCATGTGCCGGACGTATGCCCGCGACAACTCCCCGCCAGGACCTTCTGCCGCCGCCGCATACCGTGAGCCCGACCCGCGGCCGCGCCTGAAGCACCCCCTGACGGCACAGCTCCTTCACGGCACGGCGCACGACGATTTCGCTCACGGACAGGTCCTTGGCCATTCGCCGGATCCCGGGCAGCGAAGCGCCGTGCGCCAGCGCGCCGCTTCCCACGGCGAGAGACACGCCGCCAACAATCTGCTCGACCAGATCGACGCCCAGGTTCCTGTCCACGGAGAATGGCAGGCGTCCCGAAGACTTGCAAGAAGAAATCACGTCAGTATCATACCACAATATACACAGTAAGTCAACGGAGGAGCCTTCCTCCGAAAGATATGATTTGCGCAGTGGTTAGGCGTCGTCGCGGCGGGGCTGCTCGCTCGGTGTCGCGCGCTCTGCGGCCGCAACGCCTTTCACTCGTAGACAACAAGCCTTGTTCAGCCTGCCGTGCCTCGGATCTTACCGTTAGCTGCTGGCGATGCGCCTCATGCGGCGGCGGCGCTACGCGCGCTCACTCGCGACACCCCGCCGCTTCGCCGACCGCGACATCCTTGATGCCGATGTCGCAATGCCGCTGTGAGGGCCGAAGACGTGAGGCGGAGGAGTGGCGGGTGTCGCACGAGAGGAGCGCAGGGACCGCCCACCGCCTCGGTGGTCTCGCTTGTAGAGACGCATTACGCAGAGGGGTCGGGCTTGAAGGGTCTCATAGACTGACGCGTGGCGGTGGTTGCGGTTCCCGGAGCGAAATATCCCCCGGCCACAGGCCGTCCGCGAAGCGGATGCTCTAGCAGGGGTGTTCGGGCGATACCCGCCGCGACGACGCCCGACGCTACGGCGGGCGATGGACGTCAGGAGCGCTTCTCGCCGAGATCGGAGAGCTTCATCGAGATGACGCGCGAGACGCCCTTCTCCTGCTGCGAGACGCCGTACACGAGGTCGCTCCCCGCGATAGTGTGCTGGTTGTGCGTGATGATGAGGAACTGCGACTGCGCCAGGAACTCCTTGAGCTGCTCCACGAACCGGCCGATGTTCGCGTCATCGAGCGCGGCGTCGAGCTCGTCTAGCATGCAGAACGGCGCCGGCTTAATCATGAAGATCGAGAACAGCAGCGCTACGGCAGTCATCGTGCGCTCGCCGCCGGAAAGGAGCGTCACCGACTGGGGGCGCTTTCCGGGCGGACGCGCGATTATGTCGATGCCGCACTCGAGCGGATCCTCCTCGCCCTCCATCAGCACGAGCCTCGCCTCGCCGCCGCCGAAGAGCCGCGTGAACATCGTCTGGAAGTTCTTGTCCGCCTGCTCGAACGTCGTCCTGAACAGGTCCGACGACGTCGTGTTCAGGTTCGTGATAAGCTCGAGTATCTGCGCCTTCGCGGCCAGCAGGTCCTCCTCCTGGGCCTTCTCCCGCGCATAACGTTCCTCAAGCTCGCGGCACTCGTCCACCGCCACCATGTTGACCGGTCCGAGGGCGGCGATCTCGGCCTGAAGCCGCGCGACGGTGCTCTCTAGCTCGGACATCGGCGGCGGCTCGCCGTTCGGCCACTCCGGGTCAGGCTCTCGCATCACGGCGTCGGCGAAGAGGCCATACTCGTCCTGAAGGTGCTCGTAGACGTTCTGCCGCCGCATCGTCGCCTCTGCCGCCTGAACCTCTAGCTTGCTACGGAAGTCGCGCGCCTGGTCGAGATCAGCGCGGCGGCGCGACACCTCCTGGTCGGCGGCGGCGATCTTCTCCAGCATCTCCGCGCGGCGTCCCCGCTCGTCGTTAATGAGAGACACGAAACCAGCCGCCTTCTCCTTCAGCTCGTCCAGCCCTGCCAGCAGGTCGCCGGACTCCTCAGTCAGACGGGCGATGGAGTCCTCGTAGCCACGCACACCCTCCTCGCGTCCGGCGATAGCGCGCTCCAGCTCCCCGCGGCGGTCGAGCGCGGCCTCCTTCTGCCGGCCCACGAACGAAAGCTCCTGCTCCATCTGGCTGGCCGCGATCCGCCGCTCGGTGAGGCGTTGCGACGCCGGCACGTGGCGCACCTCCATCTCGCGAAGCTCGTCCTCGGCCGCCGTGACAAGCGCCATCAGGTCCTCGCGCTTCATCATCGTCGTCACGGATGTTCCCGTTTTCCAGACCTCGACCGCGCCGTTGCGCAGCACCTCGCTGTCGGCCACGAGCGACCCTGTGCGCGTCGTGTCCTTCACCTCGCGCCGCCTCGCGGCGACCTCCTCGCGCTTCGCGTCTATCTCAGCCTGCAGGGCGTTGAACGAAGCCTCTTCCTCCGCGATGGACTCGCGCGCAGCGGCCAGCGAATCTGTCAGCAGGGCGGTCTTCTGCTCGAGCGACTCCGCCTGCATGCGCACGTCCTCCAGCGCACGCTTCGCCCCCTCGATCTCGGCGCGGTCGCGCTCGGCGAACGAGCGGTACTCAGCCACGCGCTGAGCGTTGATGCCGATGACCTCGTTCGCGCGACGGTACTCGCCGTCCGCCGCGGCCTGACGGGAAGCCAGCGTCTGCAGGCGTTCCTCGAGCTCGTGGACGCTCTGGTGGAGTTCCTGCGCGCGCGTCTCGGCGGCGGACACGGCGGCCTGCGCCTCCGCAATCGCCTTGTCGATCTCGTTGCGGTTCGCCGCGTTCTGCTCAAGCTCCAGCCCGAAGTCGTGAATCTTGCGCTTCGACACGAAGATGTCCACGCCCCTTAGGCTGTCGTGGAGTTCCTTGTACTTGCGGGCCTTGCCCACCTGGCGCTGCAAGGAACCGATCTGCCGCTTCATCTCGCGCAGCACGTCCGCCTCGCGCAGCAGGTTCTGCTCGGTCTGCTCGATCTTGCGCAGCGCCTCCTTGCGGTCGGCCTTGAACTTGGTGATGCCGGCAGCCTCCTCGAAGACGGCGCGGCGGTCCTCGGGACGGGACGAAAGGATCGCGTCGATCTGGCCCTGCGCCATCACCGAATAGGAGCTGGTGCCGATGCCGGTGCCCATGAAAAGGTGCTGCACGTCCTTCAGCCGGCACGCCTGCTTGTTTATGAAGTATTCGCCGGAGCCGTCGCGGTAGACGCGGCGCGTCACCGTAACCTCGTGGTAGTCGGTGCCTAGCTCCTTCTCGCATTCGGCGAACGTGATCGACACCTCGGCAAGGCCAAGCGGCTTGCGCGTGTCGGTGCCGTTGAACACCACGTCCACGAGCTTCGAGCACCTGAGCGCCGTCGGCTTCTGCTCGCCAAGCACCCACCGTATCGCGTCCGAGACGTTAGACTTGCCGCAGCCGTTCGGCCCGACGATCGCCGTCAGCCCCGGCTCGAAGGTGAGGCGGGTCCTGTCGGCGAACGACTTGAATCCGATTACGTCTAGCTGCTTCAGGTACATGCCGTCGCGGTTATCAGACGAGGCCGCGGCTCACCAGCCGCTCTGCGATTTCAACCGCGTTGAGGGCCGCGCCGCGCAGGAGCTGGTCGCCCGAGACGAACATCTCGAGGCCCTTCCGGTCGTTGCGCGATATGTCCTGGCGTATGCGTCCGGCGAGAACGTCGTATTTAGCCGTCGCGTCAAGCGGCATCGGGTAGCAGCCGTTCAGCGGGTCGTCCACCACGCGGACGCCCTCGGCCTTCGACAGTATCTCGCGCGCCTCCTCCGGCGTGATCTCCTCCTCGAACTCCAGGTTCAGAGACTCGGAATGCGCTCGCGGAATCGGCACGCGTACCGACGTGCAGGAGAGCATCAAGTCCGGCGCGTGGAGCATCTTGCGCGACTCGTTGCGCATCTTCAGCTCCTCGAGCGTGTACCAGTTCGTCTCGTCGAACTTGTCGATGTGGGGTATGAGGTTGTACGTGAGCTGGTGCTGAAACGCCTTCACAGTAAGCGGGCGGCCCTCCACCATCTCCTTCATCTGCTCCTCAAGCTCCGCGAGACCTGGCGCCCCCGCGCCCGACGCCGCCTGGTACGTTGCCGCAACGACGCGACGCAGCCTCTTCGCCTTGTGAAGCGGCGCCACGGCCTCCAGCATGATCGCCGTGGTGCAGTTTGGGTTTGCGATGACGCCCTTGTTCCAGTCCAGGTCCTCCTCGTTCACCTGCGGCACCACGAGCGGAACGTCCGGGTCCTGGCGGAAGGCGCGAGAGTTGTCGATCATCTTCGCGCCCGCCTTCACGACCGCGTCGCGCAGCTGCACCGCGACATCCGTCTTGCCGGCGAAAAGCACGATGTCCAGTCCGTCGAAGCTCTTCTCCGTCGCCGGGAGTACGTGATACGTCTCGCCGAGTATCTCCTCGTCGCGCTCACGCGACGCGAAGACCTGCACCTTGCCTGCGACCGGAAAGTGCCTGTCGCGCAGCACCTTGATCATTTCGGTTCCGACGGCGCCAACACCGACCAGCCCGACCTTGTATTCTCTCATTCCTTGCTCCTCTTGTGAAAGCTGCCTTAAATTATATCAAAAAACGCGAATGTACGTCTCGGCGCGAAGGCGCTCGATCCACGCCTTGTAGAGCCGGTCGGCCTCTGCAGCCTTCACCGTCGCCTCCACATCGTCGTACGCCTCCTCCAGAGAAAGGCTGCGGCTCTCGCTCTCCGCATCCTTGCGGATCAGGAAGCTCCAGCCCTCAAGCTCGATCCAGCGGCTGATCGTCCCCTTGGGCATCGCCTCGATCTCGCGGCATATCTCCGGCTTGAACTGCTCCTCCGGCCGCACGTTCTCGTACTTCTTCCCTCCGAGCTCCTCGAAGTCCTTCATCTTGAGCGCGGCCGAGATCTCGTCGCGCCGGTTGGCTTCCTCGGGCTTGAGCAGTATCACGGACACCGTGACGCGGTGGGCCGACTTGTAGCGCTCCGGGTGCGCCTCGAACTCCCGCCGCACGTCCGACGGCGAGGCGGACACGTTCTTGTCGATGACGTTCCAGCGCATCGCGCCGACGATCATGTCCTCCTTCATGCGCGCATACCACTCCGGGTAGGACGTCTTCTGTTTCGACAACGTCTCGATCAGCTTGCTGCGGTCGCCGCCGAACGCCTTGCCGATGATCTCGCGGACGCGGTTCTCCACCACCCATTCCTGCATCGTCATCTTGGCGTCCGCCGCCGCCTTAAGGATAAGCTTGCGGTCGATCATCTCGTTGCGCACCTCGGCGTAGCGCGAATCGTCGCGCGCGCCCATGCGGCGCATCTCGTCGTACACGTCGGAGCGCAGGATCGTCTCCGACCCGACCTTCGCGGCGACTCCGTCGACCTCTTCGGCGGCGGACGGCAGCAGAACGCCGCAGGCCAGCGCCACGGCGACAACTCGACAACTGTTATTCAAAGGCATATCCTCCTGCATGGCGAGCGACAGCCCGCCATAACTGTTAAATTATACCATTTTTCGACCCCAGCCCGCAAACAGGCCGATGCCGGTCAGTTGACCGCCGGACGCAGGATCATGTTCTTGAAGTCGGCGTCCGAATGGTCGCCCTGAAGGTAGAGCGGACCGGGCACGAACTCGTTGGAATCGATTGCTCCGCCGGTGACGCCCGTGACGGGCACGTTGTCGATGATCTTGACTCCGTTTAGGACGACCGTCAGGTGGCGGTGCCAGAGCGTGACGTCGACGTGCTGCCACTCGCCCGGCGCCTTCTCAACGGCGACGGACGGCGCAACACGCCCGTAGTACGCCGCCATGTTGTGGCGGTCGACGGGCTTGCCGAAGCTGTCCACGACCTGGCACTCGTAGCGTCCGCGCAAGTACACGCCCGAGTTGGACCCTTTCGGGACGCGCACGTCGTAGCTGAGTGCGAAGTCGAAGAAGTCGGCGCGCTTCGTCCTGAGGTTCGCTCCACCGCCCGCCCACGAGCCGTCGGGCTTCAGTCCGAGCTTGTTGGAGAGGACGCCGTCCTCGAACTTCCAGCCGAACTTCGCCTTGGCGTTCATCGTCTCCCATCCGGCAAGGCCGTCCTTGAGTAGGTCGATCGGCTCGCCGAACTTCGCGTCAGCCGTGTTCGCCGGAACGATCTCGGGATTGCGCTTCGCCGTGAACACCTTCCAGTCGGCGGTCCTTACGCCGGCCTTGTCGCACGGGGCGATCTCGGCCTTCATTACGTCGCCTTCGACGCTGCCACGGTAAAGCTGTCCGTACGGGTGGCGGAACGAGAACGCCGCGCCATCGACCTTCACGTCGGAGCACCATTCGGGCGAGCCCCAGCGCCAGAGGACGAACGCCTTCGCCTCGCCGGCGTCGCCGCGCGAGAAGATGAGGCTCGTGGCGGGCATCGTGTCAACCGGCAGGTCGCCCTCCCAGCTGCCCATCACAGGATCGCTGCAGTCGCTGCAGCAGACGCAACCGGACAGCACAAGCGCCGCCCCCGCCATAATCGCAATGCTTCTCGTATTCATACCACACATTATACCATATTCCGTCAGGCGCATGATGCGGCCGCGGGGCAAATTTGATATAATTCGCATCAGACGGTCCGACAAGCGGCCGCCGCACACCACACAACCGCATTCGGGAGGTTCAAAATGGCAGTGACTGAAACAACGACGGAAGGCTGGGGTTCGCGTCTCGGCAGCTCCATAAAGGGCGTAGTGATAGGCCTAGGGCTGTTCATCGTCGGATTCCCGCTCCTCTTCTGGAACGAGGGCAACTATGTCAAGACCGCCAAGGCCCTGGACGAGGGCGAGGGCGCGTGCATCGCGGTCGACTCGAACGCGGCGGTCGACCCCGAGATGAACGGCAAGCTCGTGCACATGACCGGCAAGGCCGACACCAAGGACGTCCTAGCCGACGAAACGTTCGGCGTCTCCCTGACCGCTATACGCCTGTCGCGCAAGGTCGAGATGTACCAGTGGCGCGAGCACAGCAAGACCGAGGAGAAGAAGAAGCTCGGCGGAGGCGTCGAGAAGAAGACCACTTACACCTACGACAAGGTGTGGTCGGAGGAGCTGATCTCGTCCGCCGAATTCAAGGAGCAAGGCCACGAAAACCCGCCGGCGATGGAGTTCACGTCCGAAACTTGGTTCGCCTCAGCGGTGAGCTTCGGAGCGTTCCGGCTGAACGAGCGCCAGGTGAAGCGCATCGGCTCGGAGCAGGCGTACGCGTTCCCGACGAGCTTCGTATGCAGGGTCGAGCGCGCGCAGGTCGCCGGTACCGTAATCTACGTGCCGGAACCGGCGACGCGGGAGAACGCACTCAACAAGCGCAACGTCGCCAGCCAGCCCCGGATCGGCGACATGCGCGTCACCTTCGAGGTGGTGCGTCCGCACGACATCTCGCTCGTCGCGAAGCAGTCTGGCGACACGTTCGTCGGCTACACCGCGAAAACGGGCAAGAAGGTTGACCTGCTTTCGGACGGGATACGCGACTCGGCGGAGATGTTCGAGGCCGCGCGCTCCAGTAACTCAACGCTGACGTGGCTCGTCCGCGTCGGAGGCTTCCTGCTGATGTTCTTCGGCCTCTCGATGGTCCTCAAGCCTTTGAGCGTGCTTGCCGACGTGTTGCCGATTCTCGGCGACATCGTTGAAATGGGCACCGGACTAGTGGCGGGGCTCGTCGCGCTCGCCTGCGCGCTCGTGACGATTGCAATCGCGTGGATCTTCTACCGTCCCATGATAGGCATCGTGCTTCTCGCCATTGCCGCGTTCTTCATCTGGAAGCTCTACCAGAAGCGGGCGGCGAAGAAAGCTGCCGCACCAGCGCCTGCACCGTGAGCAACGGCGCAGGTCAGGCTTGATCCGTCGCGGTAGACTGCCGCCGGCGGCTTGCCGACGCATAGCGGAAATAGAGCGCGAGGTCCGTAGAGACCAGCGCGATGTCGGCAAGGTACACCCAGCAGAGCCAGAGCTTCGTGCCTTCGACGAGGTGCGAGGCTATGCCGCAACAGTACCCGATGATGACGATTATCATGAACATCGGGCTTTTGCCGTCCACCCGCTTGGCGCGATACGTCCTCATTATCGCGAACGGCCATGAAAAGCCGAAGGCGAACAGCATTCCGAACTCAAGAATCTCGCTCAACATATTCATTCGTCCTTGCCTTGACTACACCTCGTCGGGAGTTCCCCTGACAGTCAAGGGTGCGAATTGATTATAGCAAAACGCCTGACTGAAGCGCAAGCGGCAGGGCGCGTCACAACACGGATTCGCCAAGACTGATGCCAAGCTCGGCGAGCGGACGCATCACGAACTCGCGTTCCCTCGCCCTCGGGTGCGGGAGCGTAAGCTCAGGCTCGGAAAGCGAGACACCGCCGAAGTCGATGAGGTCGAGGTCGATGGTGCGAGGTCCGTTCCTTACGGTCCGCACTCTGCCAAGCTCGTCTTCGATGCGGTGCATGCGGCGCGAGAAGTCGTGCGGTTCAAGCGCGGTCTCGAAGACTGCGACCTGGTTGAGGAACCGCTGCGACGCGAATTCCGGCGGAACGTCCACCGGCTCGGTCTCGGCAACCTTGCTCGCCGCGACAAGACGCGTCTGCGGCAGGGCCGCCAGCGCGGCGAGTGCCTTAGAGAGAAAAACGGCGCGAGGCTCGATGTTGGAGCCGAGCGAGACGATCGCCCGACGTCGCGGACGGTAGACATATCCGACGCCACGCACGGGCTGAATGTCGCTTCCGTCGTCGCCGAGCTTGCCGCGAAGCTTGAACAGCGCGACGTTCATCGCCGACTCGCCGCTGGATGAGTCTCGTCCCCAGAATCGCGTGAACATGGCGTCCCGGCTGAACACTTCGCCAGGGCGGCTGGCGAACGCGCGGAGAATGGCGACCTCGCGTTCCGTCAACGCCGTCTCGACGCCGGAAGCGCCGTGCGTCATCGAGAGCCTCAGCGGATCCACATGCCAGGCGCCGAACGAAAAACTTGCGGCCTGACAGCTGCCGCGGCGGAGCGCGGCGGCGATCCGCGCGACAAGAATCTCCTCGGAGACGGTCTTGGAGACATAGGCGTCCGCTCCGGCGCCGAGGCCCTTAAGCTCGTCGGCCTCCGAATCGAGTGCTGTCAGGAAAAGAATCGGAGTATCAGGATCCTTGCGGCGAATCTCCCGGCAGACGTCAATGCCGCCTCGGCCCGGCATCATGACGTCCAGAACGAGAAGATCAGGCCGCCGCGCCCGATAGAGCGCCAGCGCCTGATCTCCGTTCGATGCAGTGCGGACTGTGTGTCCGCGACTTTCCAGGACCTCCTTCAGGAGGCGGCGGACCGACCGTTCGTCGTCCGCCAGCAGAATGTCCGCCGAAACGGACATCGCGTCACTGCACGACGGCAGTGCTCTGCACGTAGTGCCCTGGCTGCCAGACGCGGATCACCGTGCCGTTGGCCTGCACCTGGTCCACATAACGCCCTTCGACCCAGACGCTCTGGACGGCAGGCTGCTGCACGACCACGGGCTGCTGCACCACGACCGGCTGCTGCTGCACGACCACGGGCGCGGGGGCCGGCGTCACCACCACGCTGCTTGCGTAGCGCGGGTAGGTCACCGCGTCATAGAGAGCGCAGCCGACGACTCCGCCGACAAACCCCGGCCAGAAATTGCAGCCGCCGCGCCCCCAGAAGCCGCCGTGATAGCGGGGACCGTGATAAAAGCCCGGACCAGGGCCAGGCCTGCAGGGACGGAAGCCAGGGCCATGCGGCCTGGCAAACGCACCTAACGCCATTGCCAGCACTACGACGCCGGCTATCGTCATTTTCTTGTTCATTCTTCTCTCCTTTTCTGCGACCGCTTTTGCGTTCACGTTAAGCAAGGCGGCGCTGATTCGGGTTTCTGACAGAATTTTCCGACGGCACATAGTATACCATCATGGGGCGTCGCTTGTAAACGGGTCAACAAAGCAAGACGCCGCGGCCCATGGGGTCGCGGCGTCTCGGCTCCGAAGCGACGGGAGGTTACTTGACCTCGACCTCGGCACCGGCCTTCTTGAGCTGCTCGGCGATCTTCTCGGCCTCGTCTTTGGCGATGGCTTCCTTGACCTTCTTCGGGGCGCCGTCGACCATGTCCTTGGCGTCCTTGAGGCCCAGGCCCGTAATCGCGCGGACTTCCTTGATGACCGCGATCTTGTTCGCGCCGGCGGACTTGAGGATGACGTCGAATTCCGTCTTCTCCTCGGCAGCGGCGGCACCTGCTGCGCCCGGCGCGGCGACTGCGACGGCAGCGGCGGCGGAAACGCCCCACGCCTCTTCCAGCGCCTTGACGAGCTCGTTGATTTCGAGAACCGTCTTGCCAGACAGCTCCTTGATGATCTCTTCGTTTGTCATTTTTCTGTTCTCCTTTTTAGTTCAACCTTCAGCGTTTTTCATCTGAAGGAAATTCCTGTTTTCAGGCGCCGGGCGCCGCCTCTGCAGGGGCTTCGCCGCCGCCGTCCTTCTTCGCCTTCTCGGAGAGGACGCGAGCAAGGCGGGTCGCAGGCTCCTTGAGGAGCATGAGCAACGTCGCACGGAGCTCGTTCTTTCCGGGAACCTTGGACAGCGCCTCGACCATGGCCGCATCAACGATCTTGTTGTCGTAGTCCGCGCCCTTCACCGACGCCTTGCCGGCAAGGTCCTTGTCGTTCACGAATTCCATCACGGCCTTCGCGACGGCGGTGGGCTCGCCGTGTCCGGTGACAACGGCGGTCGGACCCGAGAGCATCGCGTTCACGTCGTCGGACCAGCCCTTCTCCTTCGCGACTTTCGCGAGGTAGGTGTTCTTGACGATGAGAAGGCGGCTGTCGAGCTTGCGCAGGGCGCTGCGGAGCGCAGCGAGCTTGGCGACGCTGGCGCCGCCGTAGTTGAGGATAAAGCAGTAGTCCGAGTCCTTGACGCGGGCGACGACTTCGTCGAGAATTGCAATCTTTTCGATTCTCATTGCCTTAAACCTCCTTACTCGGCATCGCTCGAGGCAACCACGGGAACGCCTACGCCCATCGTGGAGGAGATGCTCACCGACTTGATGAACACGCCCTTCACGGTCGCGGGCCTGGCCGCGGCGACTGCGGATATGACCGCATTGATGTTCTGGACGAGGGCCGCTTCCTCAAAGCTGCGCTTGCCTGCTACGACCGCGACGTTGCCAGTCTTGTCCATGCGGAAGTCGACCTTGCCGCCCTTCGCCTCCTTGACGGCAGTGGCGGTGTCGTCGGTGACCGTGCCCGTCTTCGGGTTCGGCATGAGACCCCTCGGGCCGAGCACTCGGGCGCACTTGCGCACGTCCTTCATCGCCTCGACGGTGGCAATCGCCACGTCGAAGTCGCACCAGCCCTCCTTCGAGACCTTCTCGACCAGGTCGGCCAGGCCGACAAAGTCGGCGCCCGCCGCGCGGGCGGCCTCGGCGGCGTCGCCGCCGGCGAACACCGCGACCTTGACCTTCTTGCCGGAGCCGTTCGGAAGCTTGACCGTGCCGCGCACGGCAGTGTCGCCCTTCGTGAGCTCCTTGCCGAGACGGAAGTACACGTCAACCGTCTCGTCGAACTTCGCGCCAGGGTTGGCCTTCACGAACTTGACCGCCTCCTCGACGGAAACGGGCTTCGTCGGCGCCTTCTTGGCGGCGTTGAAATACCTCTTACCGTGACGGCTCATTCGACCACCTCGATTCCCATGTTGCGAGCCGTGCCCGCGATCATCTTGACTGCCTGCTCGGGGTCGTCGGTGTTGAGGTCGGCCTTCTTGATCTCGACGATCTTCAGCAGCTGGGCCTTGGTGACCTTGCCGACCTTGTTCTTGTTGGGAACGCCGCTGCCCTTGGCGAGACCCGCCTCCTTCTTAAGGAGCGTCGACGCCGGCGGCGACTTGAACTGCAGCGAGAAGCTGCGGTCCTGGTAGACCGTGATCACCACGGGAATAACGAGACCGGCGTCCTTAGCCGTCTTGGCGTTGAACTCCTTGCAGAACTGCATGATGTTCACGCCGGCGCTGCCTAGTGCCGGACCGACTGGCGGCGCGGGGTTCGCGGCGCCGGCCGGGATCTGGAGCTTAACGACTCCAGTTACCTTCTTGGCCATCTTGTGCCTTTCCTTTCCTTCATGCGTGCGGCTCCTGCCGGGGATCCCTCCCGGTCATGACGGACCGCAAAACCTGCCTCTACTTCTGCGGCTCGAGCGTCTCCTCCAGGGAGACCTTCTCGACCTGCCAGTATTCGGCGTCGACAGGGACCTTGCGGCCGAAGACCTGAACTTCGACCTTGAGCTTGCCCTTGTCGGGATCCACCATGCTGATCTGGCCCGTCAAGCCCATGAACGCGCCGTCAACTATCTTCACCGTCTCGTCGACGGAGAAATTCACCTTCGGACGCCCTTCCGCCGGCCCGGCCGACGGCTTGTCAAGCAGGATCGCGTCCACTTCCTGCGGCTTCAGCGGAGTCGGGCGGTCGCCACCGACGAACCCGATCACTCCCGGCGTCTCGCGCACGAACTGCCACGTGCGCTCGTACACCGCCTTCCTTCCGTTCTCGTCAAGCCCCTTCCCCTCGTCATAGAGCGCCAACTCGCAAAGCACGTAGCCGGGGAAGATGCGCTTCGTCATCGTGCGCTTCTTGCCGTTCTTCTTCTCCGTTACCTTCTCGGTCGGAATCACGCACTTGCCGACGAACTCCTCCATGCGGTCCACGGGAATCCGCGCGACGATGGAGTCGTGGGCCTTCTTCTCCTGGCCGGTCAGCGTGTGCAGAACAAACCACTGCTTATCCATCGTCTGACCCTCAGGCGCCCGCATGGACGATCTTGATGAAGCCCTCTATCAGCTTGTCGCAGACAAGAGTCGTCACGGCGAGAATGAAGATGAAGGCGATGACCACAAGCGTCGACTCCCACAGCTCACGCCTGCCGGGCCACGTGACGCGCTTGGCTTCCGCGCCGACCCCGCTCAGATATTCCTTCGTCTTGGCGATAACGCTCATTTCTGTTCGCTCCTCATCTTTGTTGGCAGGGTAGGAGGGAATCGAACCCCCATGGGCGGTTTTGGAGACCGCTGCACTGCCATTGTGCTACTACCCTATGGACGGCCGGCCGCTCACTTCGTCTCTTTGTGAGTGGTGCGCTTGCGGCAACGGGGGCAGAACTTCACCTTCTCCAGACGCTCGGGCATTGTCTTCTTGTTCCGGGTCGTCGTGTAGTTCCGTTCCTTGCACTCCGTGCAGGCCAGTATCGCGAGATCTCGCATCGTTGTTCCTCAGTAGCTTCGGTAGAGAGTGAGCCCGGCCGGCCACTTCCGGCCGGGCATCTCACAGAAGACTTCTCTTTAGCTTACTTGATGACCTTCGAGACCGTTCCGGCGCCGACGGTGCGGCCGCCCTCGCGGATCGCGAAGCGCATCTTCTCCTCGAGCGCGACGGGGGCGATGAGCTTCACCGTGATCTCCACGTTGTCGCCCGGCATCACCATCTCGACGCCTTCGGGGAGCTGAATGTCGCCAGTCACGTCCGTCGTGCGGATGTAGAACTGGGGACGATAGCCCTTCATGAACGCCGTGTGGCGGCCGCCCTCGTCCTTCGTGAGGACGTAGACCTGGCCCTTGAACTCGGTGTGCGGGGTGATGGAGCCCGGCTTCGCGAGCACCTGGCCGCGCTGCACCTCTTCCTTCTTCGTGCCGCGCAGGAGCGTGCCGATGTGGTCGCCGGCCTGACCCTGGTCAAGCAGCTTGCGGAACATCTCGACGCCGGTGACGGCGGTCTTGGCCGTCGGCTTGAGACCGACGATCTCGACTTCGTCGCCGACCTTGATCACGCCGCGCTCGACACGGCCGGTGACGACCGTGCCGCGGCCCTCGATCGAGAAGATGTCCTCGATCGGCATGAGGAACGGCTTGTCGAGCTCGCGCTGGGGCTCGGGAATGTAGCTGTCAAGGGCGTCCATGAGCTCGTCGATGCACTTGCACGCCGGGTCGTCGGCCGAGGCGGCCTGGGTCGCGGGCTAGGCGGTGCCGCGGATGACCGGGGCGTGGGCGCCGTCGTACTCGTACTTGGAGAGACGCTCGCGAACCTCCATCTCGACGAGGTCGAGCATCTCGGCGTCGTCGACGAGATCGCACTTGTTGAGGAACACGACGATCTTCGGAACGCCGACCTGGCGGGCGAGAAGGACGTGCTCGCGCGTCTGGGGCATCGGGC
>JAFRDO010000006.1 GCA_017403825.1 Kiritimatiellia bacterium | reverse complement strand
GTACGCGAGTACGCCGTCGGGTCGCAGTCCTGCGCAATCCGCCGCAAGCGGCTTCGGTGTGCTCGGCTTCGGCCGCGAAACCCGCCGCGCATGGCACGTTTTGGCGTTCGTCGCGTCGCACCTTCGTGCTTGACGGCGCTGTCCGTTCTCGCTACCGTTCGCCGTCGCTCGCCTCCCGCGCGATTCGCCGCCGTCTGCGGCGCGATGCCGCGTCGCGGAATACCGCTCCTTGCCTCGCGCTCGCATCCGCCGCCGTCTCGCGCGAACCGGCTTGCGCCGTCTCTCTCCGCTCGAAGCGTCCCGCGTCGTCCCGCTCCTCACCTCCCGCGGCGGTGCGTTTCTCTTCGTTCCCCTTGCGGCGCTGCTCCGCATCGCCTTAGTGTGGCCACCCCTTAGGCCCGCAGGGCCACTTAGGGCCACCGGCCCACTTACAGCGCAGCGACTTAATTATGGAGGCGGTTGTGGGTGACGGAGCGGAGGGGTGTCGCGAGTGAGCGCGCGACACCGAGCGAGCAGCCCCGCAGCGACGGCACCCCCGCCCCGACGAAGCCGTCCGTGGCCGTCTCGGCGACGTTTTTTTGGTATAATACGCGAACTATGAAATGGACCAAGTCACTAATCCAGACGCTCCGGGAGAATCCCGGTGACGCCGAAATCGACTCGCACAAGCTCCTTATCCGCGCGGGACTAGCCCGCAAGGTAGCGGGCGGTCTCTACTCCTACCTGCCGCTCGGGATGCGAGTGCTGAGGAAGATCCAGCAGATCGTGCGTGAGGAAATGGACCGCGCCGGCGCGCTTGAGATCGTCTCGCCGATCCTCCAGCCGGCCGAACTGTGGCGCACGACGGGCCGCTGGGACACGATGGGGCCTAACATGTTCAAGCTCCGCGACCGCGGCGAACATGAGTTCGCGCTCGGCCCCACCGCCGAGGAAGTGTTCACCGACCTTGCCAAGGGCCTCGTCAGCTCGTATCGCCAGCTTCCAGTCACGATCTATCAGATACAGTGGAAGTTTCGCGACGAGACGCGTCCGAGGTTCGGCTTGATGCGCTCCAAGGAGTTCCTCATGAAGGACGCCTACTCCTTTGATGCGGACGCCGAGGGGGCGGACAAGAGCTACTGGAACATGTACCATGCCTACGAGCGCATCTACGAGCGGTGCGGACTCAAGGCCGTGGCCGTGCAGGCCGACGGCGGCGACATGGGTGACAGCCTTACGCACGAGTTCCACGTG
The DNA here is from genome assembly GCA_017403825.1 of Kiritimatiellia bacterium. Lineage (GTDB taxonomy): Bacteria > Verrucomicrobiota > Kiritimatiellia > RFP12 > UBA1067 > UBA1067. Next base: position 112,522 of record JAFRDO010000006.1, on the reverse strand, counting down.
CTTGCCGACGCGGGCGAAGACGGCATCGCGTTCTGCGAAGGCTGCGGCTACGCGGCGAACCTGGAGAAGGCCGAGCGGCGCTGTCCGGCCGACGGCGGCAATGCCGGGGCTGAAGCGCGCAACTTTGAAGCGGTGCATACCCCGAACGCCAAGACGATCGAAGAGGTCGCCGCTTTCATGGGCCTGCCCGCCGATGCGTTCGTAAAGTCGCTTGTGTATGTAGCGGACGGAAAGCCCGTCATGGTGTGCGTGCCCGGCGACCGCGATGTAAACGACGTGAAGCTCAAGCGCTTCCTCGGCGCCAAGACCGTCGGCCTCGCTGACTTCGATACGGTTCTCAAGGTGACTGGCGCAAATGCCGGGTTCGTCGGTCCCGTCAGTCCGGCCGACGCGTCCCTCAGGATCGTGGCCGACGCCTCGCTAAAGGGCGCGACAGGCCGCATCGTCGGCGCGAACAAGGACGACTTCCACCTCAGGGACGTTGATCTCGCGCGCGACACGAAGATCGGCGATGCAGATTTCTCCGACCTCGTGGTCGTCAGGGCGGGCGACGTCTGCCCCAAGTGCGGCAAGCCTATGGTCATCAAGCGCGGCATCGAAGTCGGGCAGGTCTTCAAGCTCGGCACGAAGTATTCAGCCGCCTTCAACGCCGTCTACAAGAACGACAAGCTCGAGGAGCACGTGATGATAATGGGCTGCTACGGCGTAGGCGTCTCGCGTACGCTGCAGGCCGTGATCGAGCAGAGCCATGACGCGAACGGAATCATCTGGCCCGCGTCCGTCGCGCCGTATCAGGTGATAATCGAGAACCTGGATCCTGGCAACGCCGAGGTCACCAAGGTCGCGGACGGACTGGAAGCGGAGCTGGAGGCAGCCGGCATAGACGTGCTTGTGGACGACCGCGAGGAGCGCCCGGGCGTGAAGTTCAAGGACGCGGACCTCATCGGCTTCCCCGTGCGCGTCGTCGTCGGTGCGAAGGGGCTGGCGAACGGCGGCGTGGAAGTGAAGCGTCGCGCCGATGACAAATCCAAGACTGTCATCGCGCCCGTCTCGGACGCGGCGGCGGCGGTCAGGTCCGCGCTTGGCTGATTTTGCAGACTGCGCGCTCTGTCCGCGGCGATGCGGGCGGCGTCCCGGCTTCTGCGGAGCCGGAGACTGCCCGCGGGTTTTTCGCTGGGGGCCGCACTTCGGCGAGGAGCCGCCGCTCGTCGGCGAGCATGGTAGCGGTTGCGTCTTCTTCTCTCGCTGCACCATGAAGTGCCTCTACTGCCAGAACTCCCCCTGGAGCTGGCGCGGCGGCGGCGAGGACAAGACGATACCGGAGCTTACGGCAATCTTCCGCGAGCTGGCGGTGAAGGACCGCGTCTCCAACTGGAACCTCGTCTCGCCTACTCCATACCTGCCGTTCATACGCGAGGCAGTCAAGCCGTTGGCGGACGAGGGAATCCGCCTGCCGTTCGTCTGGAACTCGTCTGGCTACGAGCGCATCGAGACGCTGGAGGAATACGCCGACCTGTGCGACTGGGCGCTCTTCGACCTGCGGTATTCACGCGATGAGACAGCAGTCGCGGCGAGTGCGGCGCCCGGCTATGTCGCGGCGGCGCGGGAGGCGATCCGCTGGGCGTGGGAGAGACGAGGCTTGGGCCGTCCGGACGGCGGGCTGATCGTGCGCATTCTCGTGCTGCCCGGCCACGCCGACGAGGCCGTGGAAAGCCTCGCCTGGCTGGCGACGGAGCTTTCTTGCGAGGTGCCGGTTTCCGTGATGAGCCAGTACACGCCGGCCTACGCGGCGCTGACGCGCCCTCCGTTCGACCGCGCCGTTACGGAGGAGGAGTACGCGGAGGTGGCGGAGGCCGCCGCGGACTTCGGCTTCGAGAACGGTTGGATTCAGGATCCCGCGTCGGCGGATCCCGCGCTTGCGATGCTTGGCGAGAACATGTCGCCCGGCCACGGAACTGTCTGACGATCGGTTGGTTCTGTGTGCACCTAATTCGACAAATATCGATTAGGTGCACATCGCTATTGTTGCCTTCGCCATTCCGTCGGGGAGAAGCCTGTTTCCTGGCGGAAGAACTTCCAGAGGGCGTTAGCCGCCTTGAAGCCGCAGAAGTTGGCTATGGCGGAAACGTCCAGCGACGAATTCTTAAGCAGTTCCTTTGCCTTTTCGAGCCGTACCGCCTGTATCTCGTCAAGGATAGATCGCCCGGCGATCTGGCGGAAGCGCATTTCTGCCATGCGTCGCGAACATTTGAATGTGGCGACTACTTCGGCAGATGAGATGCCCTCGCATGCGCGTCGCCTGATCAGTTCAATCGCCGCTGTCGACTCTGGATCATAGCGGCGGCAGATACGGGTCGAGGCGCGTCGGACGATGCTCGCAGGGCCGAACGTAAGTCGCGTTGCCTTACGGCGCTTCCCTTGTGCAATCTCTCCGAGCGTCCGTGCGGCGAGTTCGCCCGCCTTCAGGAAGTCGGGCTGGACGCTCGTGAGCGTCGGCACGGTGTGTTCGCAGATGGGTGCGAAATTGTCCACGCCGCAGACTGCGACTTCGCGAGGAACGTCAAATCCCGTTTGAGCTGCGGCAATCAGCACTTCTGCCGCGACTGCATCGTTGGCGGCGAATACGCCGCACGGCTTGGGAAGTCGCTTGATCCAGCGGCGCAGGGACTTTTGCCATCTGACGCTTTGCAGAGTGTCGTGCCCTACGCCGTCAAATGTCTCGCATGTGAGGTTGTTCAAGGCGAGTGCTTCCTTGAATCCGCATTCGCGGTCGTCGCTCCAGAATCGTGGCTGTGGATATGGAACGAACGCAAAGTGCGGATGACCCGTTACAAGCAGTTCCTTGGCGGCGCGATACCCTGTAGCAACGGAATCATGGCTGACGCACGAAGCGTCCGCCGGCAGTGTGCGCGGATTGCGGTCAAGATAGACCGTCGGTAATCCGTCGAAGAGGCCTGTCGGAATCTCCTGATAGCCGCCGCCGCATTCAAGAATTACGCCAATCGGATGCCAGAACTCGACAAGTCTCGTGAGCGCTTTAGGCGAAGGGGCGCCTTCCACTACTTGCACATGCCAGTCGGCAACGGCGGCATGCTGACGGACGCCAGCGATCTTGTCGGGGGCGCTTGTCTTTGAAGGTGACTGGAAGTAGAGGATCGTGTCCATAGTTGTGCTACCGATGGGAATTATATCACAGTTGGCATCGCCGTCTCAATGACAAACTTCGCAAATGGAGATATGGTTTTTACGCGAATGGAGATATTGTTGCGGTTTCGATATGCTACAATGCGTTCGTAAATTTCTATCTTAAGGCATAAAAGGAAAACAAAAATGAAAAAGCGTATGGTGATTGGGGTGGTGGCTTTCTTCACCGTTGCATTGAATGTCATGGCTCGTACGGTCGCCTATTGGCCGCTTGCATACGAAAACGGCGTTAGGACAACGACAGCAACCTTGTTCGCCAATCAGGGCGATGGTGGAACTTTGGATGCTGTGCCGTCCTCTCGCCAAGGCGCGTCATGGATTTCGGGTAACACCTACTGTCCGCAGGGCACCAACGCCTTTCCTGTTGGATACGGCGTCTATGATCCGGTCTCGGGTACAAATGCCGTCGCCGCGACGGGACTCTACTTCCACAAGATCAGCTTGAATGGTTACGCCGGTGCGCTTCGCGTCGCAGACCCAGCTGCCTTGCGACTTACGACCTTCACCGTAGAGTGCTTCATCCGGATGCAGCAGGGCACGGCTCAGGGTGACTGGAACTGCATTGCCGTCATGCCAGCGCAACTGCCTGACAGCAACACAGGCCTGCCGGCGAACTACGAGAGCTGGGGTTTGCGCGTGGTTGGATCAACTGGTGCGAGAGTGCGTTTCTCCAAAAACAAGGGAACCGTTTCCGCGAATCTCGCTGCTTCCGACAACCAACAGCTTGACATTGCTGCGCCTAACATCTACGATGGCAGGTGGCATCATATTGCCTTTAGCGTGAACGAAAAGAAGGTCAAGGTGTTTTGGGACTATGCCTTTTTGACTGAGACGACTCTCTCGGAAAACGTATGGTACAATCCCGGCATGGATCTCTTTATCGGCAACACGCCGCAGACGTCGGGACCGTTCGGCGGCTCCATCGCACATTTCCGCATTTCCGACGAGGCGCTTGATCCGCCGTCGTTCCTCCATTTCACACGCACGGAAAGGGCGGCTGACGAAGATCCCGACGTGCTGCTGCATCTCGACTTCGAGCCTCCTGAAGGCATTTCCGAGACGCGAACGTTCTTCAACGATGCGGCGATTGGCCCTGCCGTACATAACTGGGGTGCCGAGACGGTTCCGCGCAATGCCGCCGTTTCGACTCCATTTTCGCCTGTTTACGCAGGGCTTCTCGACGAGACGGGGCGCACGAGCGCCTACTGCATGACGAACTCAACCAAATACATCAACAACGGTACAGTGATTGTTAAGCGTTACGTCGCGTGGCAACCGCCGGAGGATGTATTCTCGAACTCGTCTTTCACGGTGGAGTGCTGTTACAAGACGGCGGGACAGCTTGGCAACTACATCCCGCTGGTGCGCCGTCTCGGTGGTTACAACTGCCAGTTCAACCTTGGGTTCAACGGCGGTTCAAATGTTGGCAAGCTTGCTGCGCTTACGGTGCCAGGTGCGACAGGCAGCACTGTTCAAATCATCGACACGATTCGCACCGACGACGGAAAGTGGCACCACGCGGCAGTCGTCTTTGACCGCGCGCGCAGTACGATGACACTTTTCCGTGACTACGAACCGGTTTCCTCGTTGAATTATACAGGTATCGTAGCACCGACCAACACGCCGATCTACATTGGCGGTGGGTATGCGAATGACGGCAATTTCAATCCATATGACGGGGCCATTGACAATGTGCGCATTACGATGCGTGCGCTGACCGTTGGCGAGTTCTTGCGGTCTGACCATGTCGCACCGTCCGGCAAGACGATTGCTTGGGCGTCATTCGACAATACGCTTGACGCAACGGCACCGGCCTACGCGCTTACGAACGGCAACGCCTCTGCTGCGGCGACGGGCGGCGCCGTGCCGTCATACATGGCGTTTCCAGGTGGCGATGACATTCGCATTGAGGATGGCTCGAAGAATGTACTTCGTGTCGGCAACCTTGCGGCACTCTTATGTGCAACGAGCGTCGTGAAATACGCGGACAATCTGCTTCTGCCACTCGTCAAAGACCAGACGATAGAGTTCCGTATAAAAGCAGACCCTCAGGAAAAGTTTGCCGGTGTCGTGCGGTGCAACCTTTACCGCGATACGGCGCCCATTCCCGTCTGGGGGCTCTCAGGAGGCGAGCTTGACAGCAGAGTGCTTCGTTTCCGCTGTGCGCTTGCCGGTGCATCGTATTTCGAGGAAGCCGGCATGAATGAGGATACGGGAGTGATCGCATTTGACGGCAAGTGGCATCACATTGCGCTCACACTCTCGCAGGCGAACGGCAAGGTGACGGCGAGCATATACAAGGACTACGAGGCAACGCCGTCGTGGACGAAGACCAAGGCCGGACGGCTTTGCTACGGTGCTGGATATGCGTCAGTGTGGGTTGGCGCGTCAAGTTCGACGACGGCGTTTTTCAACGGGCAGATCGATGAACTTCGCATTTCGCGCGCCATCTTGACACCCGCCGAGTTCTTGCGTCTCGGCAAGAGGGGTCTTACGATCTGCATCAAATAGTGCGATTGACAAGAAAGTTGCAGGAGTGCAGGCTAATTATGATATAATCCGATAACAAAAATCGGAAAATCAGCTGCCAGGTATTTAGGAATGCCATGAGAAATTGTATTGTTGCCGTGCTTGCGGCGTGCGTCCTGCCGGCGCAGGCCGAAGTCGTGTCGTTCAAGGACGCCGCGAAGATAAAGAGCTGGGACGCGTGGAACGACCACAAGAAGCCCGCTCCGCCGAAGGAGCGCCCCTGCGTGACGTGGGCGAAGCTAAATAAGCTTGATCCTGAGCTAAAGGAAATCGGCCGTCTCGCTGTGCGCGGCGCAAAGGACATCAAGTCGTCCAAGTGGTCGGTCGGCTGCGAGACGATGGACCGCGACTATGCGAACTGGGATTCGTACAAGGCGTGGCTTGAGCCGCTTGGCGCAAAGCACGGGCGGCTCTTCTCCGGCTGGGCCAAGACGGAACAGGAGAAAGGGAAATACGATTTCACGTGGCTAGATCCGCAGGTGCGCGAGATGGCGGCGATGGGCGTGAAGCCGTGGATCTGCCTCTCATACGGGAACCCCGTCTACGGCAGCGACTTCCGCCTTGGAATGCGCGTGAAGCAGGTGACGGACAAGCCGGAGGCGTTCGAGGCGTGGCTCAAGTACTGCACGGCGTGCGTGGAACGCTACAAGGATGTCGTTGATGAGTGGGAGATATGGAACGAGCCGTTCAACCAGGGGCCGGAGTACGCCGAGATGTTCTACCGCACGGCCAAGGCGATTCGCGCAGTCCAGCCGACGGCAAAGTGCTTCTGCACGGCGATTACGTGGAACGCGCGCGATCCGATGAAAAGCGACTACGCGCAGGTTCTTGAGAAGCTGAAGAGTGAGAATGCGCTTGACCTCGGTTCCTATTTCATCTATCACCCCTACGACCAGATACCGGAAAAGTCATACGGTTGGTATGAACCGTTGAGGAAGTTCGTGAAGAGCTACAACGGCGCGTTCGACATCATGCAGGGTGAGGTCGGCTGTCCGTCTCAACTTGAGTTTGCCCATGCGCTTCACAGCGTCGAATGGACCGAGTATTCCCAGGCGAAATGGGATTTGCGTCGCGCCATCGGCGACGCGGCGCGGTCGATACCGTCCAGCGTGTTCACGATGATCGACCTGCAATACACCTTCATGCTCCAGAGCTTCGGGCTGATCCGCTCGAACACGCTGAAGGAGTTTGTCTATCGCCGTCCGTCATACTACGCGATGCAGAACGTCTATGCGATTTTCGACGACGAAATGCTGCCGCAAAAACACCTGACCGTGAAGATCGCCGGACGCGATGTCGCCTGTAACCTCTTCAAGCGGCTCGGGCAGAGTTGGCGGTTCTACTGGTTCTGCGACGAGCGGCCAAGCGCAGATCTTTCGTTTTCGCCTGTCGATCTCGACATCCCCGAAAAACTTGAACGTCCCGTCTGGGTTGATATGATAACCGGGCGCGTATTCGAGATTCCCGGCGATGCCATCGTCTGGAGGAAGGACGCAATGACGCTCCGCAACGTTCCGCTGTGGGATTCGCCTGTTGCCATCGCTTCGCGCAGGGCCATTACGCTTGCGCGCGACTGGCAGAAGACGTCGCCGAAGGACATCGTCGATTCGTTCTACCGTCCCGGGCAGTATGAAAACAAGATGAAGGCGTTCCCGGGACCGCACACGAACGAGGCGTGGCTTGCCATGAAGACGGCGGACTTTCTGCCGTGCATAGACCGCTACGGACAGTTCAGGCACCGCGACTGGCCGGGCAAGACTAAGAGCGACGGCGACCTGAAGCGCGCGGCGGCGGACGAGGAGCGCGACCTCGCGGCGCATCCCGGCCCTGCGGACCGCGACCGCTTCGGCGGCTGGGTGGCAGGGCCGAAGCTGGAGGCGACGGGGCGCTTCCGCACTCACAAGGACGAGCGCGGCAAGTGGTGGCTTGTCGATCCTGACGGGCGGCTCTTCTGGTCGTTCGGCCCTGTTCGCGTCTCCGCATCGTCCGGCATGACGCCGATGAACGGCGACAACTCCACGCCGCGCACCGGTATCGCCGCCGCCGACCGCGACTGCTTCTTCGCGGAACTGCCGCCGCCGCCCGACGCTCCAGGCGCGACGCCGCTCTCGAAGTTCTGGACGACGCACGACGATCTGCTGTTTCCGTTCTTCCTCGCGCGCGGCGAGACGCGCATCTATGACTTCTCGTTCGCCAACCTCTACCGCAAGTACGGCGACGGCTACTACGCAAAGTTCTCCGACCTTGTCCACCGGCGTCTGCGCAGCTGGGGCGCGAACACGATAGCCAACTCCTCGGATCTCGCGATTTGCCTTATGGGCAGGACGCCATACGCCGAACGCGTCGAGTGCCAGTCGCGTCCGATCGCCGGCAGCCACGGAATGTGGTGGAAGATTCGCGACCCGTGGGACGAGAGTTTCGCAAAGGGCGTGACGGCGGCGCTTGCGGCGCATGGCCGCGAAGCGCATGATCCGTGGTGCATCGGCTTCTTCGTTGACAACGAGATCAACTGGGGCGGAACGACCGATCTTGCGAAATGGATTCTCCAGTCACCCGCCGACCAACCTGCCAAAGTTGCGTTTGCCGACTGGCTGGAAGGGAAATATGGCTCGTTTGCCGCCCTCGGCGAGAAGTGGGCCTGTCCGTATGCCGACCGCGCGGACTTCCTTGGCTCCATCGCGTTGCCGGGCGACGCGGCGAAGGACGACCTCTATCGGTTCTCATGCATCGTCATCGACGAGTATTTCAGACGGACGCGTGATGCCGTGAAGGCGTTCGACCCGCAACTCCTGTACCTCGGCTGCCGCTTTGCCGGACGGGCGCGGACAGAGGTCGCGAAGGCCTGCGCAAAGCATTGCGATGTCGTGAGCTACAACATCTACCGCGAGACCATCGGCGACTGGCGGCTGCCGGATGACCTCGACGCGCCTGTCATGATAGGCGAGTTCCACTTCGGCGCGACGGATCGCGGACCTTTCGGCACGGGCGTTCGCCAGGCCGAGAACCAGGTCGACCGTGCGGAGAAGATGAAGGCATACGTACGTTCAGCGCTTGGAAACCCGCAGATTGTCGGCGTCCACTGGCACCAGTTCTCGGATCAGGCCACGTCTGGGCGCTTCGATGGCGAATATCTTCAGGTCGGCTGGACGGACATATGCGACACTCCGTACCGCGAGATGATCGAGGCCGTCCGCGAGATCGGCTCGCAGATGTACGAAATGCGGGCCGATGTCCGTTCGTCATGTCCGTAAAAATGATATAATCAGACAAAACGGAGCAGGCAAGATGGGAAGATTCGACGGCAAGGTTGTTCTCGTCACTGGCGGCAGTCGCAATACGGGACTCGCCATCGTGGAGAGGTTCGTCCGCGAGGGCGCGAAGGTCTTCATGTGCGGCTCGACCGAAGAGTCCACTGCCAATGGCGCGGCGGCGCTCAAGGCGCGTGGCGTGGAGGGCGTCGTGTCTCAGCCCTGCGACATATCCGACATGGCTCAGGTAACGGCGCTGTTCGAGACGATAGGGCGCGATGCGGGGCGGCTTGACATTCTCGTGAACAACGCCGCCAACCAGGGGCTTGGCCACGGCGGGCCGCTGGAGATGGACGCGGCGCGTTTTCACGATGTATTCAACGTGAACGTGATCGGCGGCTTTCAGGTGACGCAGATGGCCTGCAACCAGTTCTTCATGAGGCAGGAATCGCGCGGCGTCGTCGTGTTCCTTTCGTCCAACACCGCCATGCGGGCCATTCGCAACCGAACTGCCTACTGCGCCTCCAAGGGGGCGATAAACTCGATGGTGCGCTCGCTCGCGCTCGACCTGGCGCCGCTCGGAATCCGCGTGAACTGCTGTGCCCCCGGCTACATCTACACGGAGCGCTGGGACGTCCTCGATCCTGCGACAGCGGCGCGGCGGCGGCTCAACTGTCCGTTGCGCAAGGAGGCGAAGGGCTCCGACATCGCCAGCGTCGTCGCGTTCCTTGCTTCCGACGATTCAGCCAACATGACCGGCGAGATCGTCACGTGCGACGCCGGCTGCTCGTGCCAGCACATGCCGGAAGACGTGGACGTATGAAAGGTTGATGATGGAATGAAGATAACAGGCATAAGGACTTTCACCGTCGACTGCTTCCGCACCAACTGGGTGTTCGTGAAGGTGGAGACGGACGAAGGAATCCACGGCATAGGCGAGGGGACTCTCGAATACAAGGAGAACGCTCTCCTTGGCGCAATCGCCGACCTCGAACACGCGCTTGTCGGCAGGGACCCGTTCGACACGGAGTGGATATTCCACGAAAACTACAGGGACGCGTACTGGCGCGGCGGGCCGGTTCTCATGTCCGCGCTGTCCGCCGTTGACATGGCGCTGTGGGACATCAAGGGCAAGTCGCTCGGCCTGCCGGTTTGGAAACTCATCGGCGGCAAGTGCCGCGATGGCGTTCCGTGCTATGCCAACTGTTGGTTCTCCGGCGCGAAGGAGCCGGAGGAGTTTGCGGCCAAGGCGACAGCCGCCGTCGAGGCCGGCTTCAAGGGCCTCAAGTGGGATCCGTTCGGCAAGAACTACCGCCAGCTGCCGCCGGCTGATTTCAAGAAGGCGATGAAATGCGTCGCTGCTGTGAAAGCCGCGACCGAGGGCAAGGCGGAAATCCTCATCGAGTGCCACGGACGCTTCGATGTTCCGACTGCGCTCCGAATCTGCAACGCGCTAGAAGAGTTCTCGCCCTATTGGGTCGAGGAACCTGTCATACCCGATACGATGAGAGCGCTTGCGGACGTGCGGAGCCGCGTCCGCGTTCCCATAGCCTGCGGCGAGCGGCTCTTCACGACGCAGCAGATCATGGACGCAATCGAACTTCGCGCCTGCGACTACCTTCAGCCGGATTCCTCACACGCCGGCGGCATTACCGGCATGAAGCAGATTGCCGCCATCTGCGACTCTCACCACATTCCGTTCTGCGCGCATAACCCGTCCGGCCCCGTCGCCAACGCCGTCACTCTCGCCCTCGGTGTCTCGACGCCCGGCTACTGCATACACGAAACGCTCTTTGACGACGTGCCGTGGCGCAAGGACGTGATCGACGAGGACGTGCGTTTTGCGGACGGCCTCATGTATCCTTCCGACCGTCCGGGGCTTGGGATCGAGTTGAACGAAAATGCCGCTGCCGCGCATCCTAAGCAAGACCACTGGCTGCGCCATTACGTCGGAACGCTCACGAACATTCGTCCGCCGGACAGCGCGGCGTATTGGCACGGCTAAGGGCATCAGGGAACTGAAATGAACATGAGGGAGATGCTTGCCGCGTTGGTGATGCTTGCCATGTGTGCTGCACATGGCGAATGTGACGTGGCGCTTGCGGAAGGGTGGCGGTTCGCCATGGACGCCACGCAGAAGGCGGATTGCTCCGCCGAGGCATTTGACGATTCGGCGTGGCAGAGTGTCCGCGTACCGCATGACTGGGCGATCGGCGGGCTGTTCCTGAGGGACGAGCCGTCCGGCATGACGGGGCGTCTGCCGTGGAAAGGCGTCGGCTGGTACAGGCTGGCGTTCGACGTTCCCGCATCTGCCGCCGGGCAGTGCGCTTTCCTCGATTTCGATGGGGCGATGGCTGCGCCCGAAGTGTATGTGAACGGGCGAAAGGCGGGCGGCTGGGACTACGGCTATGCGAGTTTCCGCGTGGACGCCACGCCGTTCGTGCGCACCGGCAGGAATACGCTTGCGGTGCGTATTTCCACGCTTCATCTGGCGGCGAGGTGGTATCCCGGCGCGGGACTCTATCGACGCGTGACGCTGCGGATGCGCGACAAGGCTCACTTCGCCCATGACGGCATCTTCGTGACGACGCCTGAGGTCGGACGCGACAGGGCGCTCGTGAAGGTGACGTGGGAGACGGAAGGCGCGGCGAAAGACGCCAGCGTAACCGTGCGCATCGTCCGCAATGGACGCGCCGTAGCCGAGGCAACCGAGCCTGCCGTGCGCGGCGTGACGTTCCTCTCGGTCGAGAAGCCCGACCTGTGGGATGTGGACAGCCCTGCGCTCTATGAAGCTGAGGTGTCGCTTGCGGACCGTGTCGGCGCGCACGTCTCGCGCGAAAGGATTCGCTTTGGCATACGCGAGATCGCTTTCCCCGTTGCGGACGATCCGAACGACCGTGCGGCGAACGGGTTCCATCTCAACGGGCGTCGCGTGCAGCTGAAGGGCGTGAACCTCCATTCTGACCTGGGGCTCCTTGGCATGGCGTTTGACCGCTCTGCGGCGCGGCGGCAGCTGCATCTCATGAAGGAGATGGGCGCGAACGCCCTGCGCACCAGCCACAACCCGCCCGCGCCAGAGCTGCTAGATCTCTGCGATGAAATGGGCATTCTCGTGTGGGACGAATGTTTCGACAAGTGGAATGCATATGGCGGGCGGCGAGACGACCAGTCGCTGGAAGAATACGTGGCGCGTAACCTCGTAGCGTTCGTGAAGCGCGACCGCAACCACCCATCGGTGATCGTGTGGTCCATCGGCAACGAAATCTGGGAGTGGGATCCCGACAATCCGATCCGCAAGCCGGATAATCCGCTCTTTGACCGTGGGCCGTGGGGACAGACGAAGGTGCGCAACGCGTTCTTCCGCGACCAGGTGCGCTTGGTCGATGCCACGCGACCGGTCGGCAACGGGAACAGTCCGCACGTGAACGAGCAGCGGGTGCTTGACCTCGGCATCTTCGACCCGCTCGACCTGACGGGATGGAATTACTTCCGCTCCTACGTGCCTGTGAAGAAAAAGTATCCGCGTAAGCCGATCATCTTTTCGGAGTCCGCTTCGGCCGTCAGCTCCTACGGTTTCTACTGCGAGAACCCGCTCGGCGGCATGAAGGATTTTCCGCGAGGCGGCGTTGCGCAGGTAGATTCCCGCGACTTCCAGAGCACGCTTGACACGGTTGATGAGGTGTTCGACTGGATGGAGCGCGATGCGTATTGCTGCGGCGAGTTCGTCTGGACTGGCATCGACTATCTCGGCGAGCCGTACCCTTACGAAAAGGAGGCGCGCTCGTCCTACTTCGGGATCGTTGACCTGATGGGCGTGCCGAAAGACCGCTACTGGCTCTACCGCAGCCATTGGCGGACGGATGCGCGCACTCTTCACATCTCGCCGGATTCCTGGACGTTTCCTGGGCGTGAGGGCCGCAACACGCCGGTTGTCGTCTATACGGATGGCGACGAGGCGGAGCTATTCCTGAACGGGCGTTCGCTGGGGCGGCGCAGGAAGGGGGAACATGTCGCCTTGCCGCCGGCAATGACAAACGACCACTTCAAGGCGTTTTGCCGGTACCGACTCATGTGGCTGGATGTTCCCTACGAGCCGGGCGAGCTGAAGGCCGTCGCATATAAGGACGGGCGGATGACTGGCGAAAAGACGCTGCGCACGGCCGGTGCTGTCGCCGAGCTGCGCCTTTTCGCGGAGCCGCTTGCGGGGAAGGACGAGGACGAGTTGATCTGGGTTCATGCCGAGGCGTATGATGGCTCCGGGGTGCGGGTTCCGGACGCGACTAATGCGGTGGCGTTTTCGTTGGAAGGTCCGGGCAGGATTCTTGGCGTCGGAAACGGAGACGCCTGCGAATACGTGCCGTTCTCCGATGCGTCAGGGCACCGTCTCTTTGTCGGTCGCGCAACAGCCGTCGTGCGCCGCGAAGGCTGTGGCGAGATAAGGGTGCTGGCTTCGCTCGACTCCGGCGGAAGGCTTTTTAGCTGCAAGGTGCCGGACGCGGACAAGGACGTTCCGTTCCTTGTCGCGTCGAATGGTGTTCCGAAGGCCGACATCGTCATTCCCGCGAAGCCGCTTGACGCCGTCAGGTATGCCGCTGACGAACTCAAGTACCATCTCGACAAGGCGTTTGGCGCTGACTTCAAGATTGTCGCCGAAGATGCCTGCGCCGGCGGAGGAATGCGGTATCACTTTTTCCTTGGCGATACCAAGGCCGCAAAGGCGGCGGGAATCCCCGGACGCGAGCTGAAGCCGGACGAACGCTTCCTGAAGCGAAAAGGCGACGGCATCTATCTCGTCGGACGTGACAGCGGCATCAGCTACGCGGACATTCCGAACACGCGAACGGTCAGAAGCCTGGGCACGCTGTACGCCGTTTACGATTTTCTCGAGACCGAGCTGAAGGTCATGTGGATCTGGCCCGGTGAAACGGGAGAGGTGATTCCGAAGCGGTCGTCGCTTGCCGTTCGCACGCTTGAACGCGGCGGCGTGGAGCCGCTGGACGAACGCTTTTTCTACGGGACGATCGGAGGGGAGAAGATCGGCTTCTCCAGCCGCCAGGCTTGCGACCGCTTCTTTGCGGCCCAGACGAAGTTCCTCGTGCGCCATCGCCACGGACGGCGGCTGAACACGATTTCCGGACATTCGTTTGGTGACTGGTGGAAGCGATTCGGGAAGGATCACCCGGAATATTTCAACCTGCTGCCGGACGGCACGCGGCGTCCGCTTCACAACCCGACGCTTGTCACGATGTGCTGCGCCGAGCCGGGCGTCTGGAAGCAGAAGGCCGCGGATTGGAACGAGTGGTGGCAGAAGACCGGAAGGAAGGGAGGCTTCGAGCCGTGGGTGAACTGCTGCGAGAACGACAGCGCCGGACTCTGCACGTGCGCGAAGTGCCGCGCGTGGGATCCGCCGGATCCGCGCTTCGGACAGCATCCGTACTGGAAGGGCGGCCTCACCCGCGAATTTCTTGACAGTCTCTGGAAGGAGCGCGGACCGAACCATGGCGAATGGGCGCTCAGCTGGCTCGTCGGCGACAACCGCTGGGACATTCCAGAACATGATTCCAACGTGAAGCCGGTGGCGCCGCTCTCCGACCGCTACGCGAACTTCTACAACCACATCCAGGCGGAAGTGGCCAAGTACGAGCCGCGTGCGCGGGTGATCGGATATGCCTACGAAAACTATGTCGAGGCGCCGCAGATGACTAAAGTCGATCCTCGTGTGATCATCGAATATGTGCCGCGCAGCTATCTGCCGTATGACAAGACGGAATCGGAGTTTTTCCGCAAGCACTGGATGGGGTGGAAAAAGGCAGGCGTGAAGGATTTCATCTACCGCCCGAACTACATGCTTGCATGTGGCGGCTACCATCTCGACCAGGGGCGGCTCATTCTCTCCGACTTCGCCTTCGCCTATACTAACGGAATGATGAGCTGCAAGTTTGATTCGCTTCGCGGCTCATGGGCGGCGCATGCGCTGATGGATTACGCGCTTATACGTGCGATGCGCGATCCGTTGCACGGATATGACCGGGCACGCTCCGAGATGCTGTCCGCTTTCGGCAAGGCGCAAGGGGAGGTTGCGGAATTCCTTGACGGCGTCCGCGCACATTCCGAGCATTGGGCGTTTGCCGACATTCGCAAGATGTCATGGGCCAACCACACTGGTGCCCAAGGCGGCGGAAGTCACGGCAACTGCGGGGCGATTCTCGGCGAGTATCTCGACGACCGGTTCTTCGCCGATGGCTACGCCAAGCTGGACAGGGCCGAGAAGGCGGCTGACGGAGACGTTGCGGCGATTGCCCGCATCGAGTTCCTCCGCAAGGGGCTGTGCAACGCCGAGTTGACGCGCGCCGTGCGCATCGCGCAGAAGGACTGGCAGAAAAGCGGTGACGATGCTGGGAAGAAAGCGGCGTTTGACGCGGCGTTCAAGGCCATGAACGACTATCGCGCTTCGGTTGAGGGTGATTTTGTCTGCAACTTTGCAGATTCCGCCGTAAGCGAGCGCAACAGCATGCAGTGGCCTCACCAGTACATCAAGGAATGAAAGCAACGTCTTTTTGAGACGGTGCATTTGACAGAGATGGGGGTGGTTGTGATAAAATATCGCCATATAGGAGGATTGTCGCTTGTGTCGGCGGCATGAAAACTAGACTGAAAGGGATAGTGCAAAATGAAGAGTATTGTGAACTTCAGGCTTTGTGGCGCTGGTTGTTTGTCTTTAGCCATTGCCGTATCTCTATTGCCAGATGCATACGCCAGCACGTTCAACGTGCCGTCGGGTACGACCGATACGCAGACCGGACTGAACGAGACGGATCGCACGTACAAGAAGGGCGACGGTACGCTTGTCGTCAACGGCACCAGTACCTTCAAGACCATGACGGTGGAAGCGGGCACGATGAAGTTCAGTGGCGGCGCGGCGACGATTGCGGATGCCTCGGCGACAGGCGCCTACGGTACCGCCATGTTCGTGCAAAGCGGCGGCAACACCGTTATCGCGGATGGTGCGGTTGTCACGGCGAGTGCCGGCTCGTATGTTGATGTCAACAACGGCACGTTCACCGTCACGAACGCGACATTCGACTCGTCTGGGATCACCGGGCACATGATGAACGCTTTCGACGGCAACAACTCCGACTGCTGGATCAACATCGAGACGAACGGTGTATTGAAGACCACTATCTTGCGCCCGACAGGAATTGCGACCGCCGCCATGAAAGATCGCGTGGGCATTCGGCTGAACAGGGGCGGCGATCTGTATCTGAAGAACTTCTTTGTTGATGATGTTGGCAACAATCGCTATGGGCGCATCTATTTCAACGGCGGATATCTCCACAGGACTGTGGCGGATAGTAGCACGAACGGAAACCTTTTCTTCGGGGATACGACGCGTACCGGTTGGGTGAAAAAGCAGACCGTTCCCACAATTCTTGAAGGCGGCTTCTATCTGTACACGTCAGGCGAATCGACAATCTATGTGGGCTTTGAAAGCGGCGCGGAGCATGACGGCGGCGCACACTTCATGAGCGGCAACGTGATTCGCTGGTACGGCGACAATTCCTACAACGGCGGCACATGGCTGGAAGCCACCAACGGCGGCATTCTTGATATTTGCAAAGGCGATAAGTCTCTTGGCGCAATCCCGGCCCAGCCGACGACCAACATCTGGGTGACGGGCAAAGACCACACCTTGTACATCGAATCCGGTAACGTGACCATCCATTCTAACCGCACGGTGTTTGTCAAGGGCGGCAAACCGTTTAAGACAGGCTCAAAGGGCCGTCTTTTCATCAACGGCATGATCAAGGGCGAGGCGAGTCCCGGTTTGGATTATCCTACGAACACATATATTGAAGCGCGCGCCGCCTGGTCGGGCACGGTTATCATAGGCCCTGGCGAAGGACGCACAAACGACGTCGGCCGCATTATTGTCGGTTCATGCCTTGAGGTGACGAGCGGCGTCACACGCGCTTCGTCGCAGTATGCTGCAAAGACTGGCACCAGCGCCTTGATATACGTCGAGGGCAACGGCTCCTCATACAATGACAAGAAGGGGCATCTTATCGTTTCGGGCGGTGAACTGTATTCGCCGCAGGGGCGCTATATCGATGTGAGCAAATATGCGCAGGTGGACGTTGTCGGCGGCAGGGTGAACACGCCTGAGGCCGAGTGGCTGATCGGCTTGAGCGGTGCGGCAAGGCTGTCGGTTTCAAACGGCGGCGAGTTCGTGACGAAGCAATTGCGCGTAGGGCAGAGCGCGTCCTATCCTACCACAATAAACCTTGGCAAGGGCGGGCTTGTCTGCCCGACTATACTTAGGATTGAAACCGGCAACAATCAGAATGCGACCTTCAACTTCGACGGAGGGCGGTTGCAGTCTCGCACTGGTTCGTCCGGATTCATCGAAAACTCATCGAATGCGAAGTGGGCCGGCGTGAGGTTTCAGGTGCTTGAGGGCGGCGCAGTGTTCGATACGAGCAACGGTCAGCACATCCACTGGAAAGACCGGCCGATCGTAAGCGGCGCGGAGCATGATGGCGGTCTCAAGGTGACCGGCGATTCTACGCATGATTTGGTCGTGTACTCCCCTGCGCAGTTCTCCTACAACGGCCCGACAGTCGCTGACGGGGCGAAGCTGCAGCTGCGCGGCAACGACATCCTGCCGCAGACGACGCTTGTGCTCACGAACAACGGCATCGCCGCGTTCTCCCTGTATGACGGCGATTGGCAGACGCGGACGCATACCACGCAGACGCTGCCGCGCGTCGAGGGCAACGGCACGGTGAGCTACTGCAAGAACGTTCACGTGACGAACTCCATCGCGCCGAGCGTCAACGGGAAGATTGAACTGGAGTGGGCTTGCGACCTTCGCGGCGACTACGAAATCTGCGGCAATGCGGAGGGGTGCAGCATGATCAACAATCAGAGAGACACGCTCGACATATCGAATCTGACGCTGAAGGTTGCGGACTTCTCGACCTTCGATGCAAGCAAGGCGAAGTTCAACGCTTCAACGGGAACGGGCTACTACCAGATTCTCAAGGTGAACTCTGGCGCATCCTACACCGGCACGTTCAACCTTCCCGCCGACTGGCCGAAGGACTGGAAGGTCGAGTACACGTCCAACGGTGCGTATTTGCACTACCTGAAGGGCACGTTGGTCATTCTCCGCTGAACGCAGGCGAGATCCAGCCATGGGCATCAACCGGCGCGATTTCATGCGGGCAACAGCGTCGTTTGCCGCGCTTGGCGGGTTGGCGTCCATAGCCGGGGAAGGTGCGGCAAGGCCGAACCTTCGCATGGGCATCCTTTCGGACATCCACGTTCCCAAGGACGCAAAGTGGTTCGAGAAGGCGCTGCGCTACTTTGATGCGCAGAAGGTTGATGGCGTCCTGATCACGGGCGACCTCACCACCTGGAACAAGTTCCACGAGTTCGAGACGGTCGCGTCCACATGGTTCAAGGTGTTTCCAGACGACCGGCGCTCGGACGGCGAACACGTCGAACGGCTCTTCATCACCGGAAACCACGATGTCGATGGCTTCGCCTATGACGGCGCGAAGTTCAAGAGCGAGGAGGAGGCCCGCCCCGAAAGCTTCTTCTTCCATCGCGAGGAGCTGTGGCGCAGACTTTTCAACGAGGACTACAGGCCGATCTCGTGCAGGACGGTGAAGGGATACAAGTTCGTGCTGCGCAACTGGCATTCGCATCTCAACAAGGCGTTCGGGAAGGTGCGCCAGAGGGAGGAGAACCCGACGCCCGCGTTCTTTGCCGCCCATGCGGACGAGTTCCCGCCTGACAAGGTGTTCTTCTACGCGCAGCACGACGTGCTGGACAACACGGTCAACGCTCCTTGGCTCGTGAGTGGCGTCCGTTTCGGCAACGGACAGGACGACGGCGTTAACACTAAGGTGCTTTCGCGCTTTCCGAACTGCGTGGCGTTCACAGGCCACAGCCACAATACGCTCACCGACGAGCAGTCCATCTGGCAGGGGGCGTTCACGGCCGTCAACTGCTCGTGCGAATGCGGCTTTGCCTTTTCGTATCCGGGCCGCGAGAACGGCTTCAGCGTGCTGGACTTCAACCGCGATCCGCCGTTCGAGATGCCGATGTTCGACCACGCCAGCGTGATACAGGGGATGCTGATGGACGTGCTCGACGACCGCATCACGCTCCACCGCGTCGAGTTCAAGTACGACCAGACGCTCGGGCCGGACTGGGTCATCCCGCTCTTTGGCGGACGCACCGTGCCGCCGTCCGGTACGCCGAAGTACGATCCCAAGGCGCGTGCCGCCGCCGCCAAGCCGCCCGTCTTCCGCGCCGACGCGAAGGTGGCGGTGCGGGAGGTCAAGGACGGACACCGCCGCGCGAAGGACGGCTGGCACCGCGACAAGGAGCCTCGCGAGCAGGTCATCGTCTCGTTTCCGCCCGTGACCACGGCACATTCCCCCTCGCGCGCGTTCGACTTCTCAGTGACGGCTGAGACGCGCATCGGCGACTGCAAGCGTGTCCTTCAGGAGCGGCGCGTGTTCTCTCCCAACACCTTTATGGCCGAGGCGCAGGACGTGGAGCCTGCCACATGCGCGTTTCCGCGCTGCGAGTTGCCCAAGCGGACGGACATACGCTTCGTCGTCCGACCGCTCGACTGCTGGGGTAACGTCGGAAAACCGATCTTATCTGACTGGATGCGTTTTGCTTAGTCTTGGCCTTCAGCACCATAGTCATATTGAGATGAACATAAAGATGAGCAAAGAGGTATGCAAGGCGCTGTCCGCAGGCTGTGCCCTGACGGTGTTGCTTGTTGCGACATCGTGCGCGGCGGCCGTAGAGATTTGCGGGCGGACATGGAATTGCGGCGAGTGCGTGTCGGTGTCCGGCACGGTCGCGACGGTCAGGACCGTCGGTTTGCCGGGCAGGAGTGCATCGCTGGAGACGTGCATTGACGTCTCTCCGTATCTCAAGAGCGGCGTCGAATGGCAGATTCGCGTAATGGGGCGCGGCGTAAGGAAGCCGGCCAAGCCGTACCTTGGCGTAAAGGCGATGCTCGTTTACGATGATGAAGGCGGAGTGCGTCAGTATCCTGGACCGATCGGCAAGACCGGCGACTTCGGCTGGCAAGTCGTCAGGTACAGGACCGCGTTCAAGAACGGAGTGCGCGGCGGCAAAGCGACGCTCGTACTTGGCATTCAGGAAGCGGAAGGAGAGGTGACGTTCGACCTGGCCTCGCTTAGGGTTTTGCCGATGGCCTCGCCGCAGAAGCCTTGCGGCGAGGCGCTTGCCTGCGAATACTCGCCCCGCCTCGCGTCCCTCCCTCAGTTGCGCGGCGTCATGTCGCCTTCGCGCCAGATGGACGAGAATGACTTCGTGAAGCTCGGCGAATGGGGCGTAAGGTTGCTTCGCTACCAGATGAACCGCTACTGGAATCAGCACGACGCGAACCGCGATCTTCAGGACTACGACAGGTGGCTCGGTTCGAAGCTGGACCATCTTGAGGCCACGGTCCTGCCGTTGGCGGAGAAGTACGGCGTCAAGGTGGCCATAGACCTTCACATGCCTCCTGGCGGGAAAGCCTATGACGGCGAGATGAACATGTTCTACGAGCCCGAATATGCGGAACATTTCATAGGCTGGTGGCGGAAGATCGCGCGGCGTTTCCGTCGCCACCCTGCACTTTACGGCTACGACATCTTGAACGAGCCGCAGCAGACGTACAGCCCCGCCGGAGGATTGGGCTGGTGGAATCTCCAGAAGAAGGCGGCGGAAGCGATACGCGAGATCGATCCCGATACGCCGATCGTAATCGAGACCAATCTTAGCGATTCGCCTGGCGAGTTCAAGGCGCTGCGCCCGCTGGACATGAAGGACGTCATCTACGAGGTTCATCTCTACGCGCCGATGAAGTTCACGCACCAGGGCGTCCATCAGGGCTGCCCCTATGAGCCGGCTCGCTGGCCTGACGCCGCAAAGGGGTGGAACCGCGAATATCTTCGGACGATCCTTGCGCCAGTCAGGGAGTTTCAGCTCAAGTACGGAGCCAGGATATATGCCGGCGAGTTTTCTGCCATCGCCTGGGCGGATGGTGCGGAGAAGTGGCTGGCGGACGCCATTTCCGTCTTCGGGGACTACGGGTGGGACTGGACGTACCACGCCTACGGCGAGTTCCAGGGATGGAGCGTGGAGCACGCGGCGGAGCGTCCGTACGAGTTCCGCCCGGACGACGCGACTCCGCGCAAGGCCGCCTTGCTGAAAGGATTGAACGATGACGTCCGTTCGTCGTCCCTGCCGTTCGTGCTCGAATGGAAGGACGGTGAGCCTGCGCCCGTGAAGTTGCTGGATTTTGGTCCTGACGGAGCCGGCGGATATCCTGTCGTCGAGGTTGAGGCGGTCGGCCGCGCAGCGCGCCTCAGGCTTTCGTACGGATGCGTTCCGGAATTCGGCGACGGCGGCGACTTCACGCGCGCGACAAGCGCAAGGTATCTCGGCAATGACGTTGACCTGCCGATTCTCCCGGCGAGCGTGGACAGGTTCGACGTATTCTCCGTGACGAACCAAGGGGCGTATGTCGCGCCGCTTCAACAGGGTCTCGTTCGTTATGTCCGAGTGCGGCTTGACGAGCCCGGAACGGCGGTAAAGGTTGCGTCCGTCCGGTTCGAGAATCGCGGCACGCATTCCACGGAGCCGGCCGTCGGCTCGTTTGCCTGTTCAGACCATGCGATCAGCGAGCTGTGGCGGGCGAGCGTCCGCACCTGCGTGCTGTCGGCGGTCCCGGCGCGCACGACGCCGCTTCATGTCGCAACGCCGCAGACTAACGTCGTCCTTGGAGCGGCGTATGCGTTTCTCGTGGACGGCGCGAAGCGCGACAGGCTTGTATGGAGCGGCGACCTGTGGTGGGCGCAGCCCAACATGTATGCGGCGTTCGCTCCGGACAGTCCCTACATGCCCGGGTCGCTCAGGATGCTCGCCGAGAACCAGACGCCCGAAGGCTACGTTCAGGCCTGCCCGTATCCGGAATCGCACGGGCCTCTCGCATCTGGAGCCTACGGGCCGTTCCAGTCCGACGAATTCGCCGCCTGGTTCGTTCCGGTCCTTGCCACGCACTATCTTTACACGGGCGACCTTTCGCTTGTGAAAGAGCTGTATCCAAACGTCTCAAGGCTTATGGGATACCTTCTTTCGCACACGAACGCTGACGGCGTGTTCGAGCAACGTCCCGAAACGAGCAAGCATGCCAACGGGCTTGCGTTCGGAACCAATTCCACGCATCACCGTGCGTACATGAACGTGCTCATGTGGCGCGTCTTGCGCGACGCCGCCGGCCTTGCCGACGCCGTGAAGAACGCGGATGACGCGGTGCGATGGCGTGATGCGGCGGCTCGCGTCGGGAATGCGGTGCGCGGACGGTTCGTGCGGAGCGACGGCCTTCTCTCGAATTCGCTTGAGGATCCGGGAGTCGGCGCCGAGGCGAACGCGCTTGCGCTGTCTACGGGGTTCTTTCCCGAGGACGAGGCGAAGAAGCTCCTCCCTATGATCGGCCGCATCGGTCACGGCAAGTTCCAGCTCCTCCTCGTGCGCGCCGCGTTCGCCTGCGGAATGCCCGACGAGGCGATAAGGCGCATACGCGAGCACAACTGGCTGAAGGCCGTTTCTCCCGGCTGGAAGGGCGTTCATACGACTTCCGAATGCATGAACAATCCTACGCACGCATCGTGGGGCGACGAATGTCACCCGGACACCGCGATCGCCGGAGATCTTACGGCGGGCATTCTTGGGGTTCGGCCTCTCGCTCCTGGATATTCGCGGTTCGAGTTCCGTCCGGGGGCGGCTGACGGGATAGAATGGGCGAGGGGCGTCGTCCCCACGCCTAGCGGACCCATTCGCGCGGAGTGGCGGCGCGAGGGCGGAAAGATAACGACGAGCTTGTCGGCGCCGCCAGGCCTTGTCCGAGTGGATTAGTGCCTCTCGGCCTCATAGCAGAGGCAAGGCGAAACGGGGCGGCATACGGTGCTCCAGACGATATACGGTTTCATGGCGGGAATTATAACTGGATGGTGTTTTCTTCAAGACTCCATTTCCATACGGGAACTATTTTGATTCCGTCCAACTCTCGTTCTTCGTCCCATGTTACAACTGTGCAATCATTCACCTTGAGTTCGCCCCGGGCCGCTTGTAGCGCAGACAACTCACGCTCTTCCGTCTCAGGAGAAGACATCTCCCATGCCACCTGTATGAGGCGTCTTCTTTTTGTCGATCTGTCCGTGACGAGGAAATCGACCTCTTCGCCCTGCTGCGTATTGACATACTCGATCTTGTTGTATCCACGACGCAAAGCGAGAAAAACAAGATTCTCCAGTAGCCATCCACTGGACGTATCGCTCTTGGACGTTACCGCACGGGCAAGTCCTGTGTCAACAAGATAGAATCTATCGGGGTTCATTCGACGTACGGCGAGCGAGTCCGTCTTGATTGGAACACGATGAATGAGATAGGCCTGTTCAAGCCAGTCGAGATAGTCGGAGATATACTCACGGCTATCCGAGAGCCCCAGCCCCTTTAGGACTCCTGAAATGGCCCGTGTCGATATCTTGTGAGCGAAATTGTGCTTGATGTATTCCAGCGTGTAACGCAGCGACTGCACACTCGGCACTTGATGGCGTTCTATCACATCACGGTAGAGGACGGCATCGACATATCCCTGCAACACCTTGACGCGGATGCGGTAGTCGTCTCCCTGAACGTCTGGGAAGCCGCCCTCGTCCAGATAGCGTTGCATCGAATGGCGCAAGAGTCCAGCCGTGCGTGAAGAATAGGGGGCGGACGGGATTGCCTTCACAAGCGAATTGAAGCGCAGAAACTCCGCGAAAGACAAGGGAAACACCTCAACGTCTATAGATCGTCCGCGCATTTGCGTGGCAATCTCGCCAGACAGCATCTTGGACGACGATCCCGTCAGGCACAGCTGCACAAGATGCGAATCGAGAAGCCGACGGGCGTAGAGTTCCCATCCTTCAATGTCCTGTAATTCGTCAAGGAAATACCAGCATCTCTCCCTTGCGGCATCTGGGAACATCTCGGCATGAATGTCGCCTACCAGACGCAGATGCTCAAGTCGCAACCCCTTTAGGCGGTCATCGTCGAAATTGATGTGAACGATTCGTTCCAGCGGAACGCCTGAATCGACAAGCGCACGCATTCGCTGGTATGTCACATACGTCTTGCCGGTACGGCGCATCCCCGTGATAACGGTTGCCGCATTTCGTTTCTCCAAGTAATCGACATCGCGTGATTTCACGTCGTCGGGGATCCCGAATTCGTAAAACTCGCGCATGATCTCTCCGAGGATGGCTTTCATGGCGCGAATTATATCAGACCAACGCTTTCGATGTCAATCAATCTGGATAAATTTTTTGTCCATAAATGTCTTGATATGGCGATAAAAATCAGCCACAATGAATTTGGGAACGTGATTGCACCATAAGGTTGACTGCGGGCGTGGTGGGGCGCTTGCCTATGAGACCGCTGATTGTCCGGACGGTCCTGTGTGCATCCGGTTCGTAGGGCGCACGACGGTGTCATCGCACGCTTCGCATTTATGATATAATAGCCGTGTTCGTCAAGGTGCGTTAGTGCCGAGACGGAGAATTGGCATGGGAGCGACGAAAAAGGGAACATCATGAAAAGACTGCTGGCAATCGGCATGACGGTGACCTTGGCGGCGTCCGCGTGGGCGACGGCAACGCTCGACCCTGATACTAACATCCTCACGTTCGATGTCGAGAGCGGGGAGGAAACCTACACCACGGCGCTTACTTCGTCCATAGCGGGCATCGTGAAGACGGGCGCCGGCACGATAATCCTGAGCACGGCATCCGCCTCGTTCACTGGCGGCAAGCCGATTACGATCAGCGGTGGCGCGATTGAGGTACGGAACGCCGACGCGCTTGGCAGCGGCAATGTCGTGACCGTGGCGAACGGTGCCACGTTCCGCATGGTGTACGATTCGGGCAACGGCCAGGCCAACGACGTCGTTCTTCTGGGCGGCTCCACTCTCTATCTTGACGGAGGCGGGGGCAACCTGGACTATTTTATCGGCAACGTTACTCTTGCCGGCAACGCCACGATCAATACGCGGAGTCGGCGCGGCTTCGGCAAGACGCTTGATCTCGGGGGACACACTCTCACGCGAATCGGGGCAAACGTCGAGTTTGTGTTCTCCGGCAATGGCACGGCAGGCTCCACTGCCGTCGTCAGGGGTCCGGGAACGATCTGCAACGCCGCCACTGGCACGATTACGTTCACGGACTCGTCTGTGTTTGAAGGCGACGTCGTCTTCGAGAGTGCGGCGAGCGGAACGACGATCAACATGTGGAACCGAGCATCGCCCGTTCCCTGCACGCTCAGGGCGACGGAGAACACATCGTTCAGGATGGGGCGCGGACTCATCGGCAATGTGAGCAATACGCCGCTTGCGAACATCTGGAACGGCAATGTGGAGATTGCGTCCGGCAAGACGCTCAAGTTCACAGGGAATTCAAGTTATCCCGGCGATTACCTGACGGTCGGCGGCGTGATCTCCGGCGCGGGTGCGGTGGAAATTCCGGCGGCTGCGAATGGAACCATCGTTCAGTTCAAGGGCGTGAACACCTACACGGGCGGCACGACGGGCAAGCGCGCCTCGCAGGCGGCGGCTCGCAGGAATGGAAGGTTTCGGTATCGGGCGACGGCAAGAAGATGACCCTTCGCCGTGTCCGCTGCATGACCATTTCAATCTGGTAACGGAACTATGAATGACAGTATGAGAAGTAAAACGTTTATAGGGTTGGGCGCGGCGGCAATCGCGCTTGCGGGCGTCTGCTCGGCGACGGAGCAGCTTCCGAAGAACGCGGGGTTTGAGACTCCGGACGCCAAGGGCGGCGGCGCGGCCGAGTGGAGCCTCTACGGCAACGGCGCGTGGAGCGTCCTGCGAGGCGAAGGGCGAAACGGCACGAGCGCGCTCATCTGCGGCGATGTCGGCAAGGGCGGCTGGACGACGCAATGGGTCGATGTCGAGCCTGGACGTCCCTACCGCGTCGAGGGCTGGGTGCGCACCGAAGGTGTTGAGGGGAGCGGCGTATGCATCGACTTCTCCTGGCACGACGCGTACGGCACCCGCCTCGGTACGGCGGCGACGCAGCCACGCGTGATGGGCACTACGGCCTGGACGAAGGTTTCGCTTGAGGCGTTCGTGCCGCCGGCGGCGGCAAGGCGGTGCCTCATCGGCACGCCAGTGACGGGCAACACGAAAGGCAAGGCGTGGTTCGACGACCTGCGCATCGTGCCTATAGACCTGCCCCCGATCGGCGAGTTCATCTCCGACGCCTACCGCAACCGTGCAGCCGAAGGGCCGGTCACGTTCCATGTGGCGCTCAATGCGAAGAAGGACGAGATTGCGGCCAAGGGGTATCACGGGCGGTTCGTAGTGCCGTCGGTTACTGGCGGGACGCGACTTGCAGCGCCTGTCTCCGACCCTGAGAATCCAAGCGAGCTTTCGGCGACGGTGGAGGCTTCGTCCCTGCCGCTCGGGGAAAGCAAGGTGACGTTCGAGCTCCTGGACGCAAAGGGCAAGCTGGTGGCGAAGAAGCCGCTGACCTTCACGCGCACGGCGAAGCCCGAGACCAAGGGCGTCAGGATCGACCGCCGCGGAATCACGCGCATCGACGGGAAGCCGTTCTTCCCGCTCGGCATGTTCATGTGGAAGGCCGTGCCGGAGAAGATCGACCACTACGCCAAGGGGCCGTTCAACTGCCTTATGCCTTATGCCGAGCCCACGAAGGCGGAAATGGACTACGTGCACGGCAAGGGACTTAAGATGATCTACACGCTGAAGGACTGCTACGTCGGCCTTTCAGGCGTGCCGAAGGGTGTCACGAACGAGGCGACGGAAACGGCATACGTCACGCGGCGCATCGGCGAGTTCAGGAATCACCCGGCGTTGCTCGCCTGGTACATCAACGACGAGCTGGGGTTGGACTGGCTGAAGCGGCTCGCGGCGCGCCGCGACCTCTGCGAGAGGCTAGACCCTGACCACCCGACGTGGGTCGCGCACTACATGGTCGAGGACATCCGCAGCCATCTGCCCGCCTTCGATGTCATAGGCTCCGACCCCTATCCCATCTGCCAGACGGGCGATCCGCCGATCTCGCAGGTGATGGAGCATACGCGCATCACGCGCAAGTGCGTGTTCGGCGCACGGGCGATGTGGCAGATTCCGCAGGCGTTCGACTGGGGCGCGTACCGTGTCAAGGACAAGGACAAGACGCGTCCGCCGACTTTCGACGAGATGCGCAACATGGCGTGGCAGTTCATCGCCGAGGGTGCGAACGGGCTGATCTTCTACTCTTACAGCGACTGGGACAAGATGAAGTGGCGCACGCCGCCGGAGAAGATGTGGGACTCCGTCTGCCGCATCGGCGCCGAGGTAAAGTCGAAGTTCCCGGTGTTCCTTTCTGGCGAAACGGCCCCGAGGGTCTCTCTCGTCACGAAGGACGCTTCCGTGCGTGCGTGGCGCAAGGACGGCGAAACGTGGCTGCTCGCCGTAAACCCGACGTACGGGCCGAAGGTGGTGGAGTTCGCGCTTGAGGGCTGCGCCTTGCGGCGCTCCGTGTCGCTCGGCCCGCTCGGCGTGTGGTTCGGGATCATAAGAGAGTAGCTAGCGGGCAGGGGAGGTAACATGAACAGGCTGAATTCTTCGAGACGTGACTTTCTGAAGGGTGCGCTTGCTGCGGGCGGCATCGTGGCGACATCGCGACTGCCGCTTCATGCGCGAGGCAACTTCGAGCAGCTTTCGCTCGCGTACGCGCACATCAATGCGGGGGCGGAGAAGCCGTTTTCCGTGCTGCACATTTCCGATACGCATCTCACGTTCGCAAATCCCGACGAGCCGGAGAGTGTGCAGCACTACCGCCGCCTCCGCACGGAGCTGTTCGGCGAACGCCAGTATGAGGCGCTCAAGGATTCGATCCGCTGGGCGAAGATCAACGCCGACTATCTCATCCATACCGGCGACCTGATGGATTTTGTGTCGGACGGAAACCTTATTGCCGTGCAGGAGGCGTTCGGGCCGGGTGCCGGCAACATCTTCGGCTCGATCGGCAACCACGAGTACTGGGCGCCGGTAGAGCCGAGGCTCAGCAATGCGGAGTGCTTCTCCCGCTGCTCGAAGGCGTATCCATACAACTTGCATTTCGGTTCGCAGGTGATCAACGGCGTCAACTTCGTGTCCATCGACGATGCGCTCGATGACGTGTCGCAGGATCAGGTGGAGGCGTTCGCCAGGGAAGTGAAGAAGGGCCTCCCGATCATCCTGCTCATGCACGTGCCGTTCCCGACGCCGCGCATAGTCGAGGCTACGCGGAAATACTGGAAGTGGAACTCGAAGTTCCGCAACGAGACCCCGAAGCCGATTGCCTTCGGCAAGCGCGGACAGGAGTTCATCAAGTATCTCAAGTCCGAGCCGTTGCTGAAGGGCATCCTTGCCGGGCACCAGCACATCACCGTGGAGGAGCGCTTTTCGCCGACGGCGGTGCAGTACCTTGTGGCCGGCAACTTCGCCTTCGCCGGCCGCGAGGTGCTTTTCACGTGAGGGATTTCTGTCGGGGATGCAGATCTCAAGACGGCGATGGCGTTCAACCAGCCGCTTGACGCCGCAGACCAGTTCGCGTCCGGCAATGTTCCTGTGTGCCTTCAACAGGCGGTCCATTTCTGCGGCGGCGCGGTAGCCGGCCTCATTGAAGTCCGGCTCTATGCTTGAAAGTGTTGGCACCGTGTTCTCGTCCAGCAGTTCGTCATTGTCCACGCCGAGGACGGAAATCTGCTCTGGCACTTTTAACGAGCGCATCCTGCATACGGACAGTACCTGTGTTGCATAGTGATCGTTGGCTGCCAATATGGCGGTTGGATGCGGAAGGGTTTCCATCCAGTCGCTTAATGCCGCTGTCGGCAGCATTCTCTTCTCTGGGTGTTCTGTATGCGGCCTGAACGTGCTGAAGTGCGCTCTGTTGCCGATAGCGGCCTTGAATGCACGTTCACGTTCCAGAGCCCATTGGCTCTGCAACGTGTCTGACACGTATGCAAAGGAGCGGAACTGTCCACGCGTGAGGAAGTACCTTGCGGCTGTCCGCCCTATCGCGGCTTTTCCGCGTTGTGAGTGCCACCGCCTTTTGTTATAATACGCGGCGTTGGAGGAAATAACATGAGCATAATGATAGATTTGCCGCCTGCGATGGCACAGGAAGCGCGAGACTATGCGACCATTCAGGGAACTACGCTTGAACGGATGGTAGTGGACTATCTTAAGATGCAATTGGCCCGAAAGCGTGAGGCCGACGATGCGTACGGCTTTTTGATGCGGCAAAGCGGTTGGTTGCCGGATGATTATGTCTTCAATCGTGAAGAGGCGGTTGCAAAATGAGGACATTCATCGATTCTAATGTCTTCATCTATTCGTTTCTCAATCAAGGTGTCGAGAAGAAGCAGGTGGCCGCGAGACTTCTGGTTCAGGCCATCCGAGACGGCAACGGGTACATATCGCTACAGGTGGTGAAAGAGTTTTGCAATGTGCTTGCGAAGAAGTCCAACAAGCCGATGTCAGAGATTTCTGGTACGTTGGATATCTTCAATCGGTTTAACCTTGTGGCGGGGTCTATCGCATCGGTTCGGAGAGCGTTGGAAATCAAGTGGCAATACGGCATCCAATTCTATGATGCGCTTATGCTGGCTGCAGCTGAAGCAGGCGGTTGCGGCGAGATACTGACCGAGGACTTGAACGATGGACAAATCTATTGTGGCATCAAGGTGGTGAATCCGTTCAAACCGTAACCTTGGGCAGAACACAAGTTTTCCAAACGCGCTGTCATCGCTGAATGTCCGCGCACAACGGTGCAAGCCGTTTGATGTCATCGAATGGGAATCGGATAAAGGAACTTTTATTTTGCTCAGAATGTCGAGGATGGCGGCTTTGCGACACCTCATGTATTATTAGAAAAATGGAATAATATTTGATTAAAAAATGACATCAATCCATTGCGTTGCCGGTATGTGCTGGTGTATAATTCATCCTACATAGAGACGCCAAGGAGGATGCTACATATGACAAGATCAAACACGAGAGCCTGTTTTGCGGCCTTATGCCTTGCGAGCCTGACGCTGGCATTTTCGCAAACAGCCAACGCGGCATATCAGGGGCCGGACAGGTCGAAATTGCGCATCGGGGCCTATTTCCTCCGTGTCAAGCCGGTTGTGACGGATGCGCACGTCAGGGACTTGAAAGAATGCGGCATTGATTTCGTGTTCGACAGGTTCAACTCGAAATTCTCCCGTGCGGAATACGATCTCTACGCGAAGTATGGCATAGGCGCAGTGGTCACGTGGGTGATTCCTGGCAAGCCGGGCGTGCCGGGCACGATGCGTGACACCGTGCCGCTGTCGATCTATGACAAGGTTTCGAAAGAGTTCCGTGCGGCCGGCCGAATGCACAAGGTCATAGAGGCAATGGCCATCGGCGACGAGCCTTCTGCCCAGGACTTCCCGTACATGGGCGAGGCGATCAAGGCGGCTGAGCGTGCATTCCCGGAATGCATGATCTACCTCAACCTGTTTCCAAGCTATGCGTTCAGGGCGACCAACACCGTAAGCGAGACCATAGCCCAGCTCGGCGTCGCGACATATCAGGAATACATCGACAAGTACTGCCAGTACATACCGCTCGACTACATCTCGTACGACTTCTACCTATATTCACGGGAGAACGAGGACTTCATCGCGAAGTACTACGACAACCTGCGCATAGTCGCCGACGCATGCCGTCGCACGAACCGTTCGCTTTGGTTTGTGCCGCAGGTCAATTCCTGCGTCCCGGACCTTTGGATACACGAAAACATGCTCCGCTTCCAGGCGTATTCGTCGATGGCCTTTGGCGCGGAGTCGATCGCATGGTCTTGCTATGCTCCGGGATGGTGGAGCAAGAACGTGCTTACGGCGGAGGGGGAAAAGACCCAGCAGTACGAAAAGCTCAAGGTTGTCAATGCGGAACTGCAACGCATCGGGCCGGACTACATGCGCTTCCGCAACCGTGCGACGCATTTTGTCGGATTCGCCGACGGGTGCATTGATCTCGCGGGCATGCCCGTTCGCCCGATGGCGTCACTTGACGCAGGCAGTTTCATCG
Organism: Kiritimatiellia bacterium; assembly: GCA_017403825.1. GTDB lineage: Bacteria > Verrucomicrobiota > Kiritimatiellia > RFP12 > UBA1067 > UBA1067. The sequence goes on along the minus strand of JAFRDO010000006.1, from coordinate 81,340 downwards.
CCTTGCGCGCCGATGACGGCGGCAAGCTGCTTATCGGCGAGATGGCGGCTCGAAAGGAAGGGGGCGGCGATGCCCTCCTGGTCTGCGCGGCGGACGACCCGTACGACAAGTCGCCCAAGAAGAGAACTGTCCGCTTTCGGATAAAGGACGGGTGTGAAGTCCGTGCGATTGGCGGACAAGGGCCGGTCCCTCTGGCTAGTGCTGAAGATGGGACTCGCTCGTTTGAGATGTCGTCGTCCGCCGGGGTCCTTCTTGTGGCCGACAGAAGGCCGTGAAGGAGCGCGATACGGGAGTTCTTGACGAGAGGACGTCGTGAAACAGGGGCGTTGAATTGCATCGGTGGAGAGTGCATGAACAATAACATGAAGATGGTGCTGATTGGATTGCTGGCGGCGGCGTACATGCCGCTGGCTGACGCTGCGGCCAAGACCGAGATATCGTTCAAGCCCGGCGCATGGAGCTCTAATGACTGGGTGCTCGTGAAGAGTCCGCGCCTCGACTACTTTCACGGTTTTGTGCAGAGAGAGGATTGGATTGAAAACGAGTGTCCTCCGGTCTCCGGCGAGGAGATTCACAAGATGCATTTCAACGATGTCTATTCCGCCATGGTGCTGAAGGACCGTGTCGAGGCGGGCCAGACCGTGTCGTCGTCGATGAGTTTCGACTGGCGCATGGCGCCGCTGATCGTCATTGCCGAGAAGCTGGACAAGTCAGAGACGGGCGTGCCGACCTTCGGGGATCATTGGGAGATCGTGCTGTTTGTCGAAGGGTTGAACGTGTGGCGTCATTCGACCAAGGACGGCAAGCCGTTCGCGTACAGGGTCGCATACCTGAAGGTGCCGCTCGACAAGGGTACGCGCTACAATCTTGAGGTCAAGGTCGCCAAGCAGCGCAACGGCATGAAGGAAATGACGGTCAGGTGCGGCGGCTACGAGATCGGTTACGTGGACAACGACCTGCCCGATTCCTTCTACACCGGCATCATTGGCTGCGAGGGGCGCAATCGCTTCTACGACTTCAAGGTCAAGTAGCTGACGTTCCCGCTACGCGACATGAAACATTCCGCCCATTGACATACACAACTTTGTGATATACAATATTGTGTAACAAATTTGAGGTGAAATGATTCGGTTATTCAGATGTGTAGCATTGCCGTTTTTACTGTGCTTGGCAGTGTCGGCCTTTGGCGCGACGCTGCCGCCAGGCAACTGGCATGAGCCGGTACGAATCGGATTGCAGCGGGCAATCGACCGGCATACGGGCGATCCAGACGCCTATGCGGTGTTCGACTTCGACAACACATGCGCCATTGGCGACTGCGAACATACTGTCCTGGGCTACGTCATCGACACGCTGTCGTTCGCGTTCTCGCCGGATGAGCTGCCGGGAATCTTCCTGGAGGGAATGCCCGATCTTGACCGTCCGCTCGAACCCGGCAAGGAGAATGCCACCGCGCGAAACGTGGTGGCGGACTGTGCCGACCTCTACCGCGAGCTGCTGGAGCTCAAGACTCGGCTTCCCATGAAGGAGCTGCGCCAGACCGACGCCTTTGCGGCCTTCGCGGCAAAGATGCGCTTTCTGCGCAAACGAATCTCGCGGACATTCGGCAGCGGCTTCGGCTATCCGTGGGGCAAGCGGTTCTACAGCCGCATGACGCCCGAGCAGTTCCGCGACACGATGCGGGCTGCGCTGGACGCGGCAGTGGCGGACGGACGGTTCATTCGTTCAGTATGGCGCACGCCCGCCGCGAGGGCCGGGCGCTCCGGCTGCGTGGAAGTGCCAATGTTGCTCGGTTTCTCCGTGCCGCAGGAGGTCAAGGATCTCATACGGGTGCTCAAGGAGAGCGGCATCGCCGTCTACATCGTCAGCGGTTCCTTTCAGGATGCGGTGTTGGCTGGTTCCGACGGGCGCTACGGCGTCGCGTTTCCGGCAGAGAACGTCTTCGGCATACACATGAAGCGCGATGCGCAAGGACGCATCGCCGGATGGGCGGACGACAGCTTCCCACTGCCGTGGGCGGACGGCAAGCCGGACGTGATTCGCCGCAACATCGCCGTGCGGCATCACGGCAAGGAGCCGATGCTTGTGGCGGGAGATGCCGACGGCGACTATGCGATGCTGACGGCGTTCAACGACATGGACGCGGGACTTGTCTTTGATACGCGGCCGGACGCAAACTCGCCCCTCGGACGGCTGATTGCCGCCGCGCGGGCCGAGGCGAATGGCGGACGCTACCTCGTCCAGGGGCGCGACGAGACCATTCCCGGCCTGAGAAAATCGTCCGAATCAATTCTCGTGCCCCAAACGATTCAAGGAGACCGGCAATGACAAAACAGACAACCAAGTCGCTTGGCTTCTGGCAATGGGAGACGCTGCTTGTGACAATGGGCGGCTACGCCCTCTACTACATCATCCGCAAGAACCTGTCGCTTGCAATGCCGCTTCTCGGCAGCGAGTTCGGCATCTCCAAGGTTCAGCTCGGAACCTTTCTCACGTTCCACGGCGTCATCTACGGCCTTGCGCGCTTCACGAACGGAATCCTGACGGACCGCAACAGCGCGCGGAAGGTAATGTCCGTCGGCCTCTTCATTTGCGCGTGCGTGAACCTCGCGTTCGGATGCAGCGACTGGATTGCGCAGGGCATCTCGTCCGTGGCGGGCGGCGCCGCCGCGTTCACGACCACGCTTGTGTGGGTGATGGGAATCATCTGGGTGATTCACGGCTATTTCCAGGGCATGGGCGTGGGGCCGTGCGTGAAGACGCTGCCGCAGTGGTTTCCGCCCAACCAGCTCGCCACGAAGCAGGCCATCTGGAACCTTTCGCACTCCGTCGGAGCGGGCGGCGTGTTTGCTCTTCTCGGCTGGTGGATAATTCCCGCATACCAGTCATGGCGGCTCTGCTTCCTCGTGCCGGCTGGCATCTCAATGGCCGGCAGCGTGTTCCTTTGGCTGGCGATGAAGGATTCCCCGAAGGACGTGGGCCTGCCGGAAATCCCCGGGCGCAAGGTGACCGTCGTCAGGACGAAGGAGGAGAGCGCGGCCTACAAGGCGTTCGTGCGCGACCACGTGCTGAAGAACCCGTACATCTGGATTCTTGCAGTCTCCAACTTCTTCGTGAACACCGTGCGCTTCGCCGCGCTCGACTGGGGTCCGACGCTGCTCGTGGAGTCGAAGGGCCTGACCCTAGCTGCGGCGACCACGCTTTGCTTCACGTTCGAGATCATCGGCGGCAACCTTGGAATGGTGGCGGCAGGCTGGGCGAGCGACCACGTGTTCGGCAGCCGTACGCATCGCACGTGCGTGTTCTGCTTCCTCGGCGTCGCCGTGGCTGTGTCGCTGTTCTGGATGGTTCCGGTGTCGGCGCCGCTCGTGGTAAAGCTGATTCCGTTTGCGATGATCGGCTTCTTCGTGTACGGACCGCAGGCGCTCCTTGGCATCTCCTCCACCCAGCAGGCCACCCCGCGCGCGGCGGCGGCAGCTGGCGGCATCCTCGGCATACTCGGCTATCTCTCCACTGTCGTAAGCGGCATAGGCTTCGGCTGGATGGCGCAGACATGGGGCTGGAACGCCGCCTACGCGACGATCCTTGCGTGTGCCGTGCTGGGAGGCCTCGTTGTGCTGATGATGTGGAAGGCGCCGGCGGAGCAGACGGAAACTAAATCGGAGTAGTAACCATGCTTGAAGAATTGAAAGAACGGGTCTGTGAGGCAAACCTTGCGCTTGTGCGCCATGGTCTCGTGGTGCTGACTTGGGGCAACGCCTCCGCGATCGACCGTGAATGCGGACGGATCGTCATCAAGCCGAGCGGAGTCGCCTACGATGCGATGAAGCCGGAGGACATGGTGGTGGTGGATCTCGAGGGCGTGGTCGTGGAAGGGTCAGGACGGCCTTCAAGCGATACGCCCACTCACCTTGCGCTCTACAAGGCCTTCCCGACCATCGGCGGCGTGGTGCATACGCATTCCACGCATGCGACGGCCTGGGCGCAGGCCGCTCGTCCGGTTCCGCTTCTCGGCACCACCCATGCGGACGTTTTCCATACCGATGTGCCGGTGACGGATGAAATGCCCGACGACCGCATCCGCGACGCCTACGAGGCGGCGACAGGGGAATCGATCATTGCGGCGTTCCGCCGCCTGGGCATTGATCCGAACGAGACACCTGCCGCGCTGGCTGTCCACCACGGGCCGTTCACGTGGGGGGCGACAGTCGAAAAGGCCGTGGAACATGCGGTAACGCTTGAGGCCGTGGCGGAGATGGCTGCGCATACGCTGGCGCTCAACCCTGATTCGCGGATGAATCCTGCCATGACCGAGAAGCACTATTCGCGCAAGCACGGTTCAGGCGCCTACTACGGCCAGCCGTAGCCGTCCGACATCGATACAGCCGAATTGCCATTGCACGAGTCGTAAGATCGTCGCGCTCTCCCGCGCAACAATTCTCGCGGTGGGCACTTTCACTTCTGCGCTTTTTTTGATATACTTCCAGCAGTTCAAAAAAGCTTAACAAGTTAATTGTTTTTGAGGCGGAGGAAGTCTATGGAAATCAATCGGCAGTCGTATGTCGAGAAGCTTGTAAAACACAAGCACAACGGGTTGGTGAAGGTCGTTACGGGGCTTCGTCGTTGCGGCAAGAGTTATTTGTTGTTCAACTTGTTCAAGCGACATCTACTTTCCGATGGCGTCAAGGAGGATCATATAGTTGAAGTAGCGCTTGATGACGATTCGTTTGAGCGTCTAAGGGATCCCCGGGAACTGTCGGCATACATAAGGAAGCGTATCGGGCGGCAGCACGGCAAGACATATGTCCTGATCGACGAAATACAGATGTGTGAGGAGGTTCCGACCTTGGTTCCCGGATCGAAGGCTACTATCTCGTTTTACGATGTGCTGAACGGGCTGATGAAGCTGCCGGGGATTGACATCTACGTGACAGGCTCAAATTCCCAGATGCTGTCGAAGGATGTTGCGACGAATTTTCGTGACAGGGGCTTTGAGATTCGCCTTCACCCTCTTTCGTTTGCCGAATACGTCGAAGCGACCGGGAAGGATGCGCCGACCGCGTTTGAGGATTACATCACGTGGGGAGGCATGCCGCTTGCGGTTCTAGAAAATGACGACGACGAAAGGTCCATGTATCTCAAGGGGCTCTTCGAGAGGGTATACATCAAGGACATCTGCGAACGGCATGGGATTCAAGATGACTACGTTTTGAATAATGTTGTTGACGCCGTTTCGTCGAGCGTTGGAAGCCTGACCAATCCGCACAAGCTTGTCAATACGCTACGTTCGATGCTTAATGTAAAAACGAATGACCATGTGCTCAATGGCTATCTGGGCTATCTTTGCGACGCCTTTCTCTTCTCGAAGGTCCTTAGGTATGATGTGAAGGGGAAACGCTATTTTGATACGCCCCACAAGTATTTTGCCGAAGATGTCGGGTTACGGAACGCCAGACTGAACTTCCGGCAAGTTGAAGGCGATCATCTGATGGAGAATGTGATATACAACGAACTGGCCATCAGAGGATACAATGTTGATGTAGGTGTTGTGCCAATCTCATCCAGAACTAATGGGAAGCAGTCAATACGGCAGCATGAAATCGACTTTGTGGTCAACCTTGGTTCGAAGAAGCTGTACATTCAAAGCGCACTTTCCATAGAATCTTCCAAGAAGCGCGATCAAGAGACATTGTCTCTGAGAAAGAGCGGCGATTTTTTCAGGAAGATTGTGGTTGTTGGCGGCATGAAGAGGTTGGCGCGAGACGAATCAGGGATAGAATACGTGGGTGTAATTCCGTTTCTTCTGGATAGAACCATATTGGATTAGGGGAAGAGGCAAAACGGATTGGTGGTCGTCTGGCCGCTCCAGTGCAACATGATTTCTAGGATGTGCTGGCCATTGACTTTATTGGCTATATTGGATATACTACGTGTCGTTCCATAAGGCACATAAGGCATGACGGCAAGGAAGATTCCGTTTTCCATCAACCGCAATGACGTGCGACCGCTGTTCAACCAGGTCGTGGACGGCCTGAGGGAGGCGATCATGTCCGGATACTACGTTCCGGGCGACAGGCTTCCGACTTCGCGCGAGCTGTGTCCGATCCTTGGCGTAAGCCGCATCGTTACGCAGGCGGCGCTTGAGCAGCTGGCGGCGGAGGGGCTTGTCGTGTCTCGTCCGCGCGTAGGGACGGTTGTGCGTGACAGGGGAGAGAGGCGTTGGCTCGGCCATGTGCTGCTTGTCTGCCCTGGCGGCGATGAGAACTATGTGGAGACGGTTCTCGCGAGCGTCTTGCGCGATAGGCTGATGACGGCTGGCTATCGCTTTACGCTGATCAACATCCCCTATGTGTTTCCGGACAAATTTGACTTCTCCGGGCTGGACGTGGCGTTGGCGCAGACCGTTGATTTTATCGTGGCTGTGTCCCCTCGCCCCAAGATGATCGAACGGCTGTCCAAGCTGAAGGTGCCATACATGGTCTTCGACGAACACAGGAAGGCTCCGCCTTCTGCCGTAGGCTGCATGTGGGTGGATCTCAATCTCGCCATGGAGGACTTCGCGGCGGCGTGCAAGGCTGAAGGCGTGAAGGATGTCGTGCAGTTGCAGTTCTGGCCGTCGATGGGCGATGCGACGGCGGCCATGCGCAAGATAGGCTTGCGGGTGCGCAAGGTACGAGTGAAAGTTGATACGTCAAAAGATGGGTTGACTTTGATAGGAATCAAGCAGGCCGGCATGGAAGCGATGGCGAAGCTCATTGCAAAAAGGCGCCCGCCTCGCGATGCTGTCTTTTTCGTTAACGACGATTATCTGGCAAGTGGCGCGTTGATGGCAATTGCGCATGCCGGGCTTAAGGCGCCCGAAGACATTCGGATTGTGACGTTTGCGAACAAACGTCTTGGTCCGGTATATCCACGCGAGCTGACACGCATGGAGTTTGATTCGCGCCACGCAGGCGAACGCCTGTCCGATGCGGTACTTGAATATCTCAAGACAGGCGTCTGGCCGTCAGGCATCGTAGCAGGTCCAGTATGGGTCGCCGGCGAGACAATGCGGCGTTCTGCAACTACGCCGCCGATGTCCTCGGCGCACATCATTGGCGACACGTTCCCGGCGGCAGAGGAGGCGGCGGAATGAGGCTAATGGGCAGCGAGCTTCGTTGGACGGAAGACCGGCTACATGCGTTTTGCGCTGGGATCGGCAATCGTGAGGTCCTTGAACCAGCGGCGCATGAAACCGCGGTCGCGCGTGATGAGCGCATCTGCGCATTCCATCGCGTGTGCGCCGACGAGGAAGTCCGGCACGACGGCGAGGCGCGAGGAACCCTTCGACTTCTGCATGGAGCGGGCGAGGCGCCATATCGAGCCAGCACGGTTCGCGGCAGCTTCGGGTATGGGCGAATAGGCTATGCCGACGCTTGCCATGCGTCTGCGAAACTCGGTCTTGTCGTTGAAGCCGGCCGACGCCTCCGCCCATACAACGTCACAGGCGATGAGACTGTCGAGTGGGGAGAGTCCGCAGAGGAAGTCAATTGCCGACTGCGAAAAGGCAGGATCGTCTTTGAGGATGTCAAAGATGATGTTCGTATCCACTGCGTAAACCATCAGCGCCCTCGCATTTCCGCTATGAGATCGTCTGTGCAGACGCCGTCGAACGCGTCTTTCAGGCGGCCGCGCATTTCCTCCAAAGCCTTGCGTCTCCGGTCTTGCAGGGACATTTTCGGTTTTTGTGCAGTCATGAAAAGGCTGTTTCCCTTGACGCTGAACGCAAAGACCATGCCGGGCTGGAAGCCGAGCTGCGTCCGGAACTGCTTCGGGATCGTGATCTGTCCGCGTTCGCAGAGTGTCGCTGTTGTCATTTCATCATCCTTTCCTACTGAAAAATCCATACCGGATTATATCACAGGTATGGATTATCGGTCAAGGAGTCAATGGGATCTGCGACATGTTTCCGGCGGTAGGGGAGGCGGTGGAACGTCTGATATTTACGATTGAGGCTAAAAACCACTTGAAAACGACCAACTTCTGAACAAGGAGATAACGAAAATGAATAAACTGCTGATGTTGATAGGCGCGGTGGCTTTGGTCGCTGCGACGCTTCGCGCCGATACGCACGATGTCGCGTCAGGCATTACCGAAACGTTGAACAACGTAACGGAAACCTCTCGCACCGTCAAAAGCGGCGCGGGTACGCTTGTTCTTTCTGGCGATAATTCGCTCGGTAACGGTTTGCAGGTAACAGCCGGCACGTTGAAGTTCAACGGCGGCACAACGACCATCACATGTTCGACGAGTGGCTATGATGAGGGTAAGGCTCCTTATTCCCAGAGTGGGAATGGAACGACAGTTGTCGTGGAAGGTGGCGCGAATGTCAATGTGTCTGGTCCCGACTATGTCGTAAACTGGGGTGGCGACCTTCTTGTGACCAACGGTGTGTTCGACGTCGGCACGATACATTTTTTGAACGGGTTCTACGTGTCCCAGAAGGGTCGCCTGATCATTCAGGACGAAGGCGTATTCAAGGGCAAGGATCTACGTGTTACGCAGACTGGCACGGCATCTTTGGCAAACAACGTAGGTGTTTTCCTTAATTCGGGCGGGGAACTGCACATCTCGAGCCTGGTTCTGTATGGCAACCGCTATGGAGTCGTCCGCTACAATGGCGGGAAAATATACAAGAGAAATACTGGGACTGACGAAAAAACGAAGTACAATCTTTACAATAGCTACGACAATGCTACGTGGGAAAACGTCCACTCATATGTGGACGAGGGCGGATTCCATCTGGTCAACGACACGGACAATACGATTTACGTCAACAGGCCGCTTTTGAGCGGCGCGGCGAACGATGGTGGCGTCCACTATTCGTCAAGCAAGGGCAGGTGGATCAGCCTGAGCGAAGCATTCACCAACAGCACTTTTAACGGTGGCACATGGCTGGAGGGCCGCGTCGCGCTGATAAGCTATCGGGAGGACGCCGCCTTTGGTGCCGTGCCGGCGTCGCCGACGGATAACATCTTCATCAGCGGCAATCCGGAGTATTTTGGCGGTGGGCAGAACTATACGATTCACCGCAACCGCAATATCAAGTTGCTTGACGGAGCGACAGCGACATTCGGATGCAACAGCGAAGGAAGCGGACTCAGGATCGGTGGAACGATATCCGTTCCAGACGGAGAGGGTGCGGCGACAAATACCATGTTCAATGCCGGAAACGGCACTTGGGGCGGCTTTATCGTGTTCGATCCTGGCGAGGGCCGCACGAATCGCCTTGACAGGCTTCATGTTGCACGCAACCTTGAGATCGCGAGTGGCGTCACGATCGTGCGCAGCCCGTCAAGCGGACTGGAAACCAACGCGCCGCTGTATGTAGAGGGCAACAACAGCTCGTACACGAATGGCTACAACGGCTATGGAACTTTGAAAGTCACCGGCGGCAAGCTGGTTGTCGAGGGCTCCCGCTATATCGAGGCGAACAAGTACGCGCAGGTTATTGTGGAGGGCGGCACGTTCAGCGCGTTGACCACCTACTGCGAATACCTAAACGGATTGTCTGACCGGCCCGCAACGCTGACGGTCGGCAACGGCGGCGTGTTCGAGGTTTACAAGATGCGCGTCTCGCAGGGCGGACCGGTCGGGTCGGATGTCAACATCAACACGGGCGGCGTTCTGCGCACAGCCTATTTCTTCATGGACAACTATTCGACAGGACGCATCAACCTAAACGGTGGAACGATTGCGGTCTATTCCGACAGCGCAGTGTCGGCTGGCGACAAGCTCGTTTTCCTCGGCGGCAAGGGGGCGACTGCTACGAAGGACTCTTGGAGAAACGTCACGGTTCGTGTACTTGCCGGCGGCGCGAAGTTCGACACGGCAGGCTATTCGCGCTCGGTCAACACGCCGCTCCTCTCGGCGGTTGGTGAGGGCGAGACGGACGGCGGCCTTACGAAACTTGGCGAGGGAACGCTGACGATGACGACGAATAACACCTACAACGGCGTGACGCGTCTTGAGGGCGGAACGCTCAAATTCACCCATGCGAACGGACGCCCGGACGGCGACATCGAATTTTCGGCGGCGGGTCTTGCGTCTTGCACCAATGCACCGCTTCTCACGGCAAAGGCGTTGGCGTTCCGCGCTAGATGTAGAATTCGCGTGACCGAGTGCGACACGCTGGATGCCGCAACGTGGCAGGGGGCTTGGCATACGGTCGCGACGTTCGAGGACGATATCGCCGCGCTGCCGGGCATTTCGTTCGTCAAGTCTGACGGTACGGTCGCATCGGCGGCAAATGGCTGGGGCGACTGGACATTCCGCATCAGCGCAGACCGCAAGTCGCTTGAGTTCAAGCGTTTGCGTGGAACGAAACTGATCATCCGCTAAAGGAGAGAAATAATGAACAGGTGCATTTGCATGTTGGCGGCGATGCTGTGCGTCGCCGCCGAAGGGCGGACAGTCAAGGTTGAGCCGGGCAAGCGCGACGCGGTGATTCTTGTGCCCGCGCAACGGAACCACGGCATCAACTACGCCGCCGAGGAGCTTGCCTATCACTTCGAGAAACTGACGGGGCGGAAGATCAGGACGCTCAGGGAGCCCGAGGCCGTGCCGGAAGGCGCGTTCGTCTTTTCGCTGGGCGAGACGGCGTTCGCGAAGAGGCACGGCGTGTCGGGAGCGGGGCTTGGGCACAACCGCGCCAACTTCCTTGGCGACGACGACAAGATGATCCTGACGGGCAATGACCGTGGGAACAATCTCGCGGCCTTGCTGGTCGAGACGAGCGGTACGCTGTTCGCGCTCTACGACATCCTTGAGAATGACAACGACTGCCATTGGCTCTGGCCGGGTGAGCTTGGCGAAAGCATCCCGCAGAACGGATGCTTCAAGTTCAAGGCGGGGCGGCGCGAGATGTGCACGAAGCTCAAGTTCTTCTTCTGGCGGCAGTTGTGGAGCCTGAAGAAGCAGTGGCCGTCAGAAGAGGCGTTCTCCCATTTCATGAACGAGGAGGTCCGATGGCTTCTGCGCCACCGCAGCAACCGCGACCTTTCCGAGCAGCACTATCCGCACGCGTTCGAGTCCTGGCCCGACAAGTACCTCAAGACGCATCCCGAGTTCTTCAACCTGCTGCCGGACGGTACGCGGCGTCCGTCGCCGCTGAACTGGGGCGGACAGGCGCGGCTCATCAGCATGTGCACGGGCTCGCCGGCGTTTCGCAGGCAGGTGGTGCTGGACTGGCTGGCGAACTACAATCCGAAGATCCCGCGCATCAACCTGAAGAGCAACGACAGCGACCTGCAGTGCGTTTGCGACTATTGCATGGCGGATGACCATTCGCCGGTCCCGACGGAGGTGCGCAGGGCGCGCGCCAAGGCGCGATTCGAGAAGGGGGATCCGAAGTGGTACAGCGAACTTGGGGATGTTAGCAACCGTCAGATCGAGTTCTACAAGGGCGTCATGGCCGAGGCCGACCGCATCGCGCCGGACAAGAAGGCGAAGTTCTCGGGGCTTATCTATGCGAACTCCTCAACCGCGCCGAAGGACATCGTGCTCGGCCCGAGGTTCCAGATGTGCTACTGCCCGAACATGTATTTCCCGTGGACCGACGAGAAGATCGACTACTACATCAAGAATTGGGAGGGCTGGTACAAGACGGGCATCGACATGGTCATCCGCCCGAACTACACGCTTGACGGACACTGCTATCCCATCGCATACGACCGTGACTTCCACAAGTGCTTCCTGTATGCCGAGCCGCGCGCGCTCAAGGGGAGCGACTACGATTCCCTGACGGGCATGTACGCGGCGCAGGGGCTGTCGCTCTACACGGTCGCCCGTCTCCAGAACTCGCGCCCAGGTCTGCCGTTCGAGACAATCAGGGAGGAATACTGCTCGGCGTTCGGCAAGGCGAAAGACCAGGTCGCCCGGTATTTCGACAGGCTCTACGGAATCTCCCACAACTCAAAGCCGACCGCGAAGAGCTCCAACCGTCCCGAGGGCGGCAACTGGACGCACTACTTCCAGGCTGGGCACGATCTGTTCACCAAGGAGTGCTTCGCCGAACTTGACGCAATCCTGAAGAAGGCGGCGACGCTTGTCGAACCGGGGACGCCGGAGGCGAAGCGTGTCCATTTCCTCTGGCTCGGGCTCGAGAACGCGCGCCTGACCGCAGAGACCGCGATTGCCTACGATGGGCATAGAAAGAGCGGCGACTACTTCGACTTTGCCGAGAAGGTCAAGGCGCTGGACGGCTTCAGGGCGGAAAACGCCATGTCGGGCGCATTCAACATCGGGTACTGCTGCTGGCGGGAGAGCGAGAAATGGCCGCGTGAGATTGCGAAGCAGATGGCGAAGGACACGGTTTCGCTGCCGATCGACTGGGCGTTCAAGACCGACCCGGACAAGACGGGCGAGGCCAAGGGCTGGGCGACGGTGGGTTTCGATGAATCCAAATGGGAGAAGATTCCGACGGACCGCCCGTGGGACGAAAGCGGGTATGCCAAGTTCGACGGCTATGGCTGGTACCGTCTCCGCGTCAGTCTGCCCGCCAAGCTGCCGGGCGAACCTGTGCTGATGGTCGGGTCGGCGGACGAGGCGTGCGACGTCTGGGTCAACGGCGAGAAGGTGCTGCACAGGCCGTATCCGTTCGAGGGGAACGCCAACTCCTGGAACGAGGCGTTCAACGTGCCGTTCGGCAAGGCCGCCCGCCCCGGCGAGAACGTCATCGCCATCAGGGTGGAGGACAAAAACGGCCAGGGCGGCCTCACCAAGCGCTGCTTCCTGAAATACGAAACCACGGCAACGCCGTATTCGGGTGTTCCCTGATGTCATCCAGCAAGTCAATGGCAGATCGCCAACATAGGCGGCGAATTTATTGCAAAATCGCCAATGCAGTCGGCGATTTGATACAAAACTATTTGAGAACATCAGACATCACACCCGACCGTCATTTCAAGAATATTGAAACAAGAATGTTGAAATGATGGCCGCCTTTGTGGTATAATCGCTCGCATGAAAATTGCAAATCCGTTTCTGACGGCTGGATATGCCGGTCCCAACTACTTCTGCGACAGGAAACTGGAGACGGAAGTGTTGATCCGGCATCTCGACAACGACCGAAACACCACGCTTATCGCTCCTCGCCGATATGGGAAGACGGGACTGATCCGCCAGGTCTTGCATCTGCTTTCAAAGCGACGCGGCATGAAAACCGTTTACGTCGACCTGTATCCGACACGCAGCCTTTCGGACTTTGCCAGGGCGCTGGCGGTCGCAGTTGCGGAATCTGTGGAGTCGCCTGCCGAGAAGGCGATTAAGGCCTTGTCTGCGTTTGCGAGGGGATTCCGTCCGACAATGACCTTTGACGAGTTTTCGGGCCGGCCGAAGTTCAGTTTCGACATCAATTCATCGAACGCGCAGGCTTCGCTTGAGTCGATGCTTGAATACCTTCAGTCGCGCAAGGAGCGCACGGTTGTCGCTATCGATGAGTTCCAGCAGATTGCTGAATATCCCGAGAAAGGCGTTGAGGCGCTGCTCCGTTCTAAGATCCAGTTCATGCATAACGTCGGATTCGTCTTTTCTGGATCTAGGCTTCACATGATGGCCGAGATGTTCAATTCTCCCAAACGCCCGTTCTTCAACTCTACAGCGGCAATGTCTCTTGGCGTCATTGACAGGCAGGCCTATTTCCGCTTTGCGGCTTCGTTTTTCCGCAAGGCGGGCAGGATTCTGCCCGAAGAGACCTTTGTTGCGGCGTATGACCGTTTCGAGGGCATTACGTGGTACGTTCAATCGGTGATGAAAGAGCTCTATGCGTCGGAAGTCGCGCGTCCGACCGAGAAAGATGTGGTTGCAGCCGTTGATCATCTGGTGGAAGAGAACTCGATGAACTATACATTCATTCTTTCTAAATGTTCTCCAGGTGCTGTTGAGCTTCTCCGTGCGGTGGCTGCGGAGCATGTGGTCGCCGAGCCGATGTCCGCAGAGTTCGGTCGCAGGCATGGTCTACGGGCGGCTTCCAGCGTGCGCTTTGCGCTTGATTCGCTCTTGAAGGATGAACTTCTTTATAGGAGTGACGATGGATATGTCGTGTATGATCGCCTGTTCGCCATGTGGCTTAGGGCATGAGTTGAAATGATGACCGGAGTTATGCTTTTGGCTGCTGCGGTGTTCGTTGCAGATTCCATGTTTGCAGCGGCTCGGCTCGCGCCGCAGGAGCGGGCGGCTGACGGGTTCTGGCGGACGCGGCAGGACGCCGACGGCCGCTGGTGGGCGGTCAGTCCGCAGGGACGGGACTCGTTCCTCTCCGGCGTCGACCATGCGACGTTCATAGGTCACCCGTGCGAGAAGACTCGGACGCGCCGCTACCTGGAGACGAACCGCCGCAAGTACGGCACGAGGGAGAAATGGGCGGAGGCCGCAGGGAAGCGCCTTTCCGAATGGGGCTTCAACATGCTTGGCGTCGGCTGCGACTCGCTGCTTTGCGGCGACGGACGGGCCTACACCGTCTATCTCAACATCAGCCGCGAGCTTACGCATGGTGATGCCGCCCGTGCGATCCGTCCCAATCCGCATGACAACCCGTGCGAGGGATTCCCCGACGTGTTCGACCCGGCGTGGGAGGAGGCGTGCCGCCGCGTCGCCCGCGAACGCTGCGCGCCGCTGAAGGACGACCCCGCGCTGTTCGGCTATTTCATCGACAACGAGCTGGCCTGGTGGGGTCGTGCCGCCGAGTTCGACAGCGCGGACGGACTCTACCTCTGCATGACCAATCCGCCTGTCGGCAAGGCGGACTTCTTGCGCGTCGCCGCCGAGAGGTACTTCTCCGTCGCGGCAAGGGCGATTCGCGAGGCAGACCCGAACCACCTTGTGCTCGGTTGCCGCTTCGCCGGGCTGAACGGCGCCAACCGCGTCGTCTGGGAGGCGGCCGGCCGATGGTGCGACGTTGTCACGTTCAACTGCTACCCGTGGGCAGACCTCGACCGCAACGTCCTCTGCGCCGGACCGTACGCGCGAGACGTGCGCTTCTGCGACGCCATCGCCGAACGCGCTAAGTGGACGAAGCGTCCGCTGATGGTTACGGAGTGGAGCTTCCCGGCGATCGATGCGGGCATGCCGTGCCTTCACGGCGCCGGACAGCGCATGCGTACACAGGCCGAGCGAACGCGCGCGACCGAACTCTGCCTGCGCTCGTTCCTCTCGACTCCGTCGCTTGTCGGCCACAGCTACTTCATGTGGGTTGACGAACCGGCGCTCGGCATCAGCGCCGCGCTGCCGGAGGACTCCAATTACGGACTCGTCTCGGAGGGTGACGAGCCGTATCCGCTCGTGAAGGCATTCGCGCCTTTGCAGGGTGACGCGGCGAAGTGGCGGCGCATGCCGCCGCCGGCCGAACGCACCCCGCCGCCGCCGTCCGGCGACGAGCTGGCGTCCGGCGCCTTCGCCGCCGAGGGGTATGTCGGGCCGACGGGCGTGACGTTTGCGCGGAACGGTGACGGCTACCGCCTGTCCAACCGCGTCGGATTTGTTCTGGAGGGACGCGTCGGCGGACGGCGCATGATGGAGCGCGTCACGCTGGACGGCGCGGAAATCGGTTCATACGGCGCGATGCTTCACCATGCTGCCGGAGGCGGGTTGCGGTGGGATGATACGACGCGCGTGGAGTCGGCGGAGTGGGACGCTGACCGCGGACGCCTTTCCGTGCGTGCGACGTGCGGTGCCGCGTTTGCGCTCACGCACGTTTTCACGCTCCACCCGGACAAGCCGCTTCTCCTCGTCGAATGTGCGGAACTTGAGAACACGGGCGCGAGGCCGCTTGACGTACGCTCTCTCTACTTCCGCCAGTATGCGCCTTATGCGGGCGAGGCGCAGCCGCCGCACACAACACACCCCGACCTGTGGAAAGCCCCTCGCACCGCCGGCTGGCAGGCGGCGGACGGACGTTTCTGGGGAGGGGAGACGCGGGCGCGCGGCGTGACGGTCTTTCTGTATTACGTTGAGAACGGCGTTGCTCACCCCGATGCGGCTATTGCGCCGCCAGGCGGCGCGTTCATTCTGCCGCCCGGCGGCAAATGGCGCGCGCCCACCGGATCCGTGTGGATGATCTGCCGCGCCCAGAGAGCAACCGGTGCACCTTGACGGCGTGGGCGGATTGTGGGATAATGTCACAAAACCCCTACAGGAGCATACTGGCATGGACACGACAATCATCGGCATGGCTACATTTGCGCTCGGCGGACTGGCCGGAGCGACGTTCCTTCTCCCTGCGCGCGGCGTAAAGGAGTGGGCTTACGAGACGTGGTGGATGTTCTACTGCGTCGTGGGGCTGATACTGATGCCCACGATCGTCTGCGCGGTCGCCGTTCCCGATTTCCTGAACGTCATCAGGTCCGCGCCGACTTCGACGATCCTGAAGTGCGTCGCGTTCGGCGCGATATGGGGTGTCGGCGGCCTTACGTGGGGGCTGATGGTACGCTATCTCGGCATCGGCCTCGGCCTTGCGATCGGGTGCGGGCTTTGTGCGGCGACTGGAACAGTCCTTCCACCGATCATGAACGGCGAAGCGGCGACGCTGCTCTACGTGAACGGGGCGGTTTCTGCGTCGAAGCTGGTGGTTCTCGGCGGCGTGGCCGGTTCGCTGGTCGGCATCGTGTTCGTTGGCCTTGCCGGCAAGTTCAAGGAGAGTGAGCTGCCGGAGGAGGAGAAGAAGAAGGCCGTGGCCGAGTTCGACTTCAAGAAGGGCATGATCGTCGCCGTCGTCTCCGGCGTGTGCTCGGCCTGCATGAACCTCGGGCTGCAGTCCGGCGGCGTCATCGAGAAGGCCGCGTATGATGCGGCGGTCAAGGCCGGCGTGGTCGCCGAGGGTGCGGCGTGGTCGTGGCAGGGCATGCCCGTGATCATGGTCGTGCTGTGGGGCGGCTTCGCGGTGCAGGCGGCATGGGTGGTGCAGCAGCACGTCAAGAACGGCACGTTCGGCGACTACTTCCGGCGGGGCCCGGTGGCAAAGAACTGGATATTCGCGTCCCTCGTCGGCGTGATATGGGTACTCCAGTTCGTCTGCCAGAAGGCGGGCGAGCCGATGATGGGCGAACTCAAGTACATCTCGTTCGCTATCGTGATGGCGTCCACGATACTGTTCTCAACCATCATCGGCGTGTTCACCGGCGAGTGGAAGGGGACAGGCTCCAAGACTAAGGGTCTGCTTGCGCTCGGCACGGTCGTCCTGATCGCCAGCTTCTGCGTAATTTCGATCGGGTCGAAGTAAATGAGCGTTGGGGTCCTCGTCCTTCTTGCGGCGGAGATCGTGCTTCCGGTCGCGGAGGTGTCCAGCGTGGCCGACCTCCGCGAGCGCAGCTATCCCGGCCGCGTCGTCGCTATACAGAAGGTCGACGTGGTGCCCCAGGTTTCCGGCGAGATACTCGAGGTCTGCTTCGAGAACGGAGCGGACGTGAAGGAGGGCGACGCGCTCTACCGCCTGGACCCCGTGAAGTACGAGGCGGCGGTGAAGAACGCCGAGTCGAAGCTGGCCGAGGCGAAGGCGAACGTGAAGTATGCCGAGCTTTCCTACGCGCGCCACAACAAGCTGCTTGAGACGCGGGCCGTCTCGCTGGACGCGGTGGACAACGCCCTGTCGCAGCGCGACAGCTCGCGGGCCGCGCTTGCGGCCGCGCAGGCCGAGCTCGTCGCGGCGAAGGACGACCTCGAGCACTGCGTAATCGTCGCCCCCGTTGCGGGGCGGCTCGGGACCACGAGCAAGACCAGGGGCAATTACGTGAACAAGGGCGCGGAGACGCTCGTGACGCTCGTGCAGCAGGATCCGGTGCGCGTCAGGTTCTCGATATCGAACGGCGAGCTGCTGGAGACGTTCCGCGGCTCGTTCCGCGCCGACGGCGCGGAGGTTGAGCTGACTCTTGCCGACGGCGTCACGAAGGTCGGCGGCGGCGTTCCCGAGTACATGGAGAACGCGGCGGACGAGATGACCGACACGGTGCAGGTGTTCGTGAAGTTCGCCAACCCAGACGGGCTCCTCAAGGTCGGCGGCACGGTCGCCGTGACGGTGCGCCCGTCCGAGGGCGTGATGCGTCCGGCGATTCCGCCCACGGCGATCCTGCAGGACACGCAGGGGCCCTACGTCTGGGTGCTTGATGCGGAAGGGCGGGCGGCGCGGCGCACTGTCGCGCGCGGCGACCTGAGCGGCGACTGGCTTTTCGTCGAGAAGGGGCTGCGCGTCGGCGAGCGCATCGTCGCCGACGGGGCGCACAAGGTCAGGAAGGGCGACGTGGTGAAGCCGGCGCCCGCGGCCCGATGAGGGCGCCGTCCGAGATATTCATAGGCCACCCGCGCGCGGCGTGGGTGGTGGCGATACTGATCGCGCTCTGCGGAGCCATATGCCTTTCGCGCATGGCCGTGTCGGAGTACCCGAACGTCACGCCGGTGACGATCACCGTCACTTGCAGCTACACGGGAGCCGGGGTCAAGGACCTCTCCGACTCCGTCGCCACGATCCTTGAGGACCAGATCAACGGCGTCGAGGACATCTGGTACTACAAGTCGACATGCACCATGAAGGGGCTGTACAGCTGCTACTGCACCTTCAGGCCGGGCACGCCGTCGAACATCGCGCTGATGAACGTGCAGAACGCGGTGAAGCGCGCCGAGCCGAAGCTGCCGACGGAGGTGACGCAGAACGGCATCATCGTCAAGAAGCGTCCCGAGGACCGCATGGTGATGTACTGCTTCCTGACCGACGGGCGCGAGATGGACCTGATGGACCTCTCGAACTTCGTCGAGAAGCAGGTGGCAGACGCCGTCTCGCGCGTGGACGGCGTGGGCCAGGTGGAGACGTCGGGCCGCATGTACGCCATGCGCATCTGGCTGGACCCCGTCAGGCTCGCCGGGCTCAACGTGCGCATAGCCGAGCTCAAGAGCGCCATCGAGTCTCAGAACATCCAGGCCGCCGCCGGCACAGTCGGCGGCGAGTACGCCAACCGCTACCTGAGCTTCAAGCTCAATGTGAAGGGACGGCTTGCCACCAAGGAGGAGTTCGAGAACATCGTCGTGCGCAGCGACCCGGAGACCGGTGCGCAGATACTCGTGAAGGACGTCGCCCGCGTGGAGCTGGGGTGCAAGGGCTACACGGTGCGGTCGCGCTTCAACGAGAGCCCGGCGGTGTACCTGGAGGTGTACAAGTCGCCGGACGCCAACTCGGTCGAGACTGCGGCGCGCGTCAAGAAGGAGGTCGAGAAGTGGATCGCGCGCATGCCCGCCGGCGTCAAGGGCGTCCTCGCCGACGACTCGACGGCGTTCACGCTGGTGTTCCTCAAGGAGACGTTCAAGACGCTGCTCGTTGCGCTTGTGCTGGTGGTGCTGATCACCTACCTCTTCCTGCAGGACTGGCGGGCGACGTTCGTGCCGGCGATAGCGATACCGATATCCCTGCTCGGCACGTTCGCGTTCCTCTATCCGCTCGGCTACACGATAAACGTGCTGACGATGTTCGGGCTGATACTTGTCATCGGCTCGCTCGTGGACGATGCGATCGTCGTCGCGGAGAACTGCCAGGCGCTGATGGCGCGCGAGGGGCTTTCGCCTAAGGCGGCGGCGGTAAAGTCGATGCGCCAGATCACCGGCGCGATCGTGGCGACGACGCTCGTCACCGTCTCATGCTACCTGCCTCTCGCCTTCTACTCCGGCATGGCCGGCATGATGTACGTGCAGTTCGCCGTCACGATGTGCATCGCGCTGGTTTTGTCAACAACCGTAGCGCTCGTCCTTTCGCCCGTTCTGTGCGCCTACATGCTCAAGCCGCCGCGCAGCCGGCCCTCGCTGGTCTTCGCGCCGTTCAACTTCGCGCTCGGATGCTCGCGCAGCGTCTACCTCTTCTTCGTGCGCCTGTTCGTGCGCAGGGGAATCCTCACCCTGCTGGCCGTGGTCGCCGCCGCTTTCGCGCTGAAGGCGCTATCGGGTCGTGTGCCGACCACGTTCCTGCCAAAGGAGGACCGCGGCTACATCTCCTGGTACTGCAGGCTCGCCGAGGGACAGGCCCTGGAGCGGACTATCGAGATGGCCGACGCGCTCCACGAGATCGCCGCCCGCACGCCAGGCGTGCAGTCGATGTCGTCGCTCTGCGGACTGAACCGCATGTGGGGATCGGGCGAGAACCTCTGCGGCGGCCTCATACGCCTTACCCACTGGAACGAGCGCCGGACCCCCGAGCTGCAGATCGACCGCGTGTCGGACTCGCTCCGCGCGGCAGTCACGAACCTCTACGCCGGCGAGTTCTTCTTCAACCAGCCGCCGGCCATCAAGGGGCTGGGCGGCTCGTCGGGCGTCGGTTTCAACTTCTGTTCCGTCACCGGGTGCGAGCCGCAGGAGCTTCTGGCGGCGGCGGACGAGTTCCTCGCCGCGCTCCGGGCCAGTCCGCTCGTCAAGTCTGCGGTACACGGCTTCACGTGCTCCACTCCGCAGCTGGACCTGAAGCTCGACCGCCGCAAGGCCGAGATACTCGGCCTCACCCCGAAGGTGATCTTCTCCACGCTCCAGAACAAGCTCGCCTCCTACTACGTGAACGACTTCAACATCAAGGGCGGCGTCTACCAGGTGAAGCTGCAGAACGACCCCGACTACCGCGGCGGCGTGGCCGACGTGGAGTCGATACGCATACCGGCGCCGAACGGCGAGTCGGTGCCGCTCTCTTCGATCGGACGCCTTGAATACGTCGGCGGCACCCGCGAGACGATGAGCTACAACAAGATGCTGGCGGCGTGGTTCGACGTGACGCCGGCGGAAGGCGTGGCGTCCTCGGAAGTGATGCGACTCGTGGAGAAGATGCAGAAGCCTAAGGGCTTCGACGTGGAGTGGGGCCCCGTGCAGCTGCAGGAGAAGGAGAACGAGGGACGCCTGTTCTGGCTGATGACGCTCGCGATGCTCTTTGCGTATCTTTTCCTCGTGGCAAAGTACGAGAGCTGGACCATTCCCGTCAGCGTGATGCTGTCGGTCGTCTTCGCGCTTGTCGGCGCTTACTTCGCGCTGTGGCTGACGGATACCCAGGCGTCCGTCTACGCTCAGCTCGGCTGCGTGATGCTCATCGGCCTTTCGGCCAAGAACGCGATTCTCATGGTCGAGTTCTCGAAGCAGGAGCGCGCCAGCGGCAAGCCGATTGCCGAGGCCGCGTTCAACGGCGCAAGCCTTCGCTATCGCGCCGTGCTGATGACGGCGTGGAGCTTCGTCATAGGCGTCCTTCCGCTTGTCTTCGCGCGGTCGGCTGGCGCCGGGGCGATGCGGTCGGTAGGCATCTGCACCATGGGCGGCATGCTGGCCGCCACGCTTGTGGGAATAGTGTTTGTGCCTGGCCTGTATGCGCTCTTTCAGCGCATGCGCGAGCGCATCAGCGGCAAGCCGTAGTGCAGTTTGACTGGACGAAGATCGGGGCGTAAGAATTTCCGCACATAGTTCTCATTCAGACAGCAAGATCCCGCACTGCGAGTCCGGCGGATTTGGTATAATACGCCATATCACAGGGAATCGCGGCAATGGGAGATATCGACATAAAGGCGGCAATGGCGGACATAGAGTCCACCTCTGATCTTCTCGAGCGTGCGCTCAAGTTGTCGGGGCTCATTACCACTTTGTTTCAGCGTCATGGCTTTCCTCTTGTCGTGGTCGGAGGAAGCGCGGTCGAGTTTTACACTGAAGGCGGCTATATGTCTGGCGACATAGATTTTTGCCGAAAGTCTCTGAAACCGATTCCGCCGCGCCTGATGCAGGAGATAATATCCGAACTTGGCGGGAAGGGTGTTGCGCGAAGTTGGGTGGTATGTGGCCTTTGCATAGACTTGCTCGGAATCCTCGAAAACGAATCCGTCCTTCCGAACAGGGAACTTGAGACTCCGTATGGAACCGTCAGAATCATTCCGCCTGAACTTGCGCTTGTGGAGCGTATTCTGATTGCATACTATCCGCCGTCCCCGGAACTTCTTGCGACTGCGCGGAAGATGATGGTTGCGGCTGTTGGCGATGCCGATTTCAACTGGGACGAAGCAGAGCGGCTCGCCGCCTTGCCTGATTTCGGCGTTCTCGAAGAGTTGCGAAAACTCCGTGCGGAGGTTTGCAATGGATGAGAGGCGCGTGATACGGCTGTCGTGGGACGAGTGGCAGGCTGGGCGTGCCGCGAAACGTGCTGCGCTTGCGGCGCACGGTCTTTCCGGCGAATCGCGGCGGACTTCCTCGCGTCCTGAGGCTCGTCGCCAACTCCGAGAAGTCCAGGGGAAGGGAAAGTAAAAAAGACTGATGACCGACGAAGTGATAGTGGCAGGTGCTGGAATATGGGGCTGCACGGTCGCCAGGCGGCTCGCCGAGGCGGGGCGGCGCGTGCGCGTCATCGAGGCCAGGGCTGCGATAGGCGGGAACGCGCGCTGCGAGACAGACGCCGAGACGGGCATCGAGGTGCACGTCTACGGCTCGCACATTTTCCATACGCACGACCCCGCCGTCTGGGACTACGTGAGGCGGTTCGTGGACTTCAACGGCTATCAGCACAAGGTGTTGGTGAAGTATCGCGGCAAGGTCTACCACCTTCCGCTCGGGCTCACGCTCGTGAACAAGTTCTTCGGCGTGGAGCTTAGCCCTGGCGAGCTCAAGGATTTCATGGCCGACGAGGCGCATTCCACCGCCGTCTTCGACGCGTTCTTCAGGGGCTACACGAGCAAGCAGTGGGGACGCCCCCCGGAGGAGATAGACCCGAGCATCATCAAGCGCGTCCCCGTTCGCGACAATTACGACACGAACTACTACAACGACTACTGGCAGGGCATTCCGGCGAGCGGATACAACTCGCTCTTCGAACGCCTGCTCGACCACCCTAACGTATCCGTGGAATGCGGACGGGCCTTCAGCCTTGACGACTGGGACGGCCGCACGCGCGTCTACTACTCGGGGCCGATAGACGCGCTCTTCGGCTTCCGCTACGGTGCGCTGCCGTGGCGCAGCCTGCGCTTCGAGACGGAGCGGCTGGATGTTGCGGACTTCCAGGGGACTAGTGTCATGAACTACACTGAGGCGGAGATTCCCTACACCCGCATTCACGAGTTCAAGCACTACCACCCGGAACTCAAGGACGTCATGGCCTGCGGGCGGACGATAATCTGCCGCGAATATCCGCAGCCGTGGAAGTCCGGAGACGAGCCGTATTACCCGATCAACGACGAATCGTCCGTCGCGCTCGTGGCGAAGTACCGCGCCGAGGCGGCGAAGCTGCCCAACCTCGTTGTCGGCGGGCGGCTCGGCGACTACCGCTACTACGACATGGACCAGGCCATGGCCGCCGCGCTCGCAGCCACGGCCCAGGGGTGCTAATCGTCGGGAAATAATTCTGTTTGTCGTTTGCTTGCGTTTGAGAAAATTTTGGCGCACGGTACCTGTCAAACCCTGCGGCAGGTACCTGCCGATTATTACTTTTGCGGAAAAACGATTTTCCGGACAGAATCGGAACATTCGCTTCTGTGCGATTCGCCCGACAGTTCCACCACACTTAAACCACACCCTTCCAGACATGGAATCTTCAACGTCCATTATGCATGGAGTGTGGTTGAAGAGTGGTTGATTTCCCATCATCGCTGTATGAAAGGCTGACGCAACGCCTTTTGTCTCTGCCGTGCTAAATATAGGCATGACTGACTCAACATACATATCAAACGACGACTTAGATGAACTTCGGAGGGTCGAGGACAATGGGCTTTGGCTCAACCCTGACAATGGCGAGTACACTGTGTATTGGACAGACGGCGACCGCTTCATCACCCATAACACGCACAAAGGCAATAAGGCGGAAGCTGAGCGTGTCTTGAAAAACCTTCTCTTAGATTATTGGATGGAGAGGGATGACAGCAAGAAGATGTGCGCGATTGTCCACGCCATCCGCACGGCGACAAAGGTTGAACTGGCCGAGATAAGCAGTCATGTCGAAGACGAGATGGAAATACGAGGAATGAAGCGACGAGACCTAGGGTGGAGGTATCGGCGAAGACAAGTCCGCCGCGCCAAGGACTATCTGTGGTCGTACTATAGCAGGCAGGATTACGACACGGACGGGAAAGCAATATAGGTTTTGGCGGCGAGAATTGCGACTTGACACCTTCCCCATTCGGGGAAGGTTCTTTTTTGCCCCCTATCTTTCACCGCCCATAAATGCTATAATGTGGACGCTTTCGCGGAGGGTGCGACGTGCACAACGTCAAGTCCAAAGTGAAAGTGATATAGGCGGGGAACTGACAGGGTGTATCAAGCCACGCATGAGGGCCGATGCCTCTTTCCACCCCTCGCCGTCTGAAACACTTTGCATCTGCTGCAAGGTGGTCGTTTGTAGGAAATTGTGAGAAGATTGACAACGGACGATGCTGTTGCAGAGGTAGCGCAAACGCGCTTGCCTCTCTTCGTATCTCCGTTAAAGGCATTCTCACAAGCCTCCTACAAGGGTATGAAGAGAGGCTTTTTCATCCTGTCAGACCGCCAAGCGGCGAAGCAAAAACGGGCGGGAAACCGAGCCCTCTTGCTTCCCAGCCCGTGCAACAAAGTCTAACCAAGAGGGAGACGGAGTAAAACCAATGAGAAAGAAAACCACATCTGGCGCTAGAAGTACGAAAGGCAATGACAAGGACTGCGCACAGCCATCGTCAACGACGATGACAATATTTCTATCGCTTCTCTGGATGGGCGTTGCATTTGATATTGCCGACACAATACTTAACGCGACAAAGCAATTTGACATCATGGAGGTTATGCCAAGCTTCTTGGATTTACTCCTTGCGGTTGCTATAACCTGCCGGAGAAACTGGGCACGGTTAACCTATGTCATCAGAACTGGTTTCCTCTTTTTTGTAATTGTTGTTGCAAAGATGGGAGATTCCGACATAGGATTAAATTACTTGAACTATTTAGAAATCTCTGTAGCGATAGTGTGCGGTATCCTTGCACTTAGCAATGAAGTGGCGTCTGCTTTTGTGTCACGCGATAACGACAATGCAAATAGTGCAAGAGCATCCACTGACCTTTGGCAATGCATTCTATATTGGATATTTTTTGTTGCGCTGTGGGCGGCTGGGAGCGGACTGTTAGAGGGACTGTTAGAGGGGGCATCCGCGCAGCAGGGCAGCGACGGTGCGAGCGAATCGTCCGCGCAACAGGACGACGGCAACGATTCCGAGCTAGAAGAGAAGCTTCGGATGCTCTTCGGTAGCGACGACGACGATGATGCGGAAGAAGGCGAAACGGAATACAACGCAAAGATACACCCGCCCATCATAGCAATCCCGAGCTACAGACGCGACGAAAACCTCAACAGGCGTATTAGCTTTGAAGTAGCAAATATGGACACGGGAAAAAGCATTCTTGTCCGAGCCAAGGCAGTTGGACATGACGTAACACGCGAAATTGTCATCCCGCCGGGAGGGAAAGAGACAATCGATAATCTCAAGTGGATTGGAAGCCATGAGATGGAGGACGTTGTTTTCATCCTGTCCGTTCCTGGCTATGAATATGTGCTTGTCATTCGATATAAGACCGGTACTGACAGATATACTTCACGGTATGAAAAGAGGAAGAGCATCTGATATGAAAGCAAAAGTCGCTTGGCTGATTCTCTTAGCATCCATTGCCTTATTTGCGGTCCCTGCAGAAGCGGGGCCCAGCCAAATCCTCAAGGGGGTTGCCTCGGCAGCAAAGAAATGTGCGCCCGAAGCCGCAAAGGGAGGTGCCTATGCAGCAAAGAAAGCAACTAAAGGCAACGATGGTTCTAAATCCAAGAAAGTAGAACTCTGGTGCGCCGCCCTAGCCGTTCTGACGATTTATATATTTCATCTCTTCGGCAAGAGGGACCAAGCTGCATTGGACCAAGCCACGGGTGTCGCGAAGAAGAAAGCAAAAGAGCAAGTAAGCAGTAAGTTGGCGGATGGAGCTTTCTGGTTGGGTATCTTTTCTTTCTGCCCATTTCTCAATCTTATCTTTGCACCCGCAGCGTTAATAGTGGGCATCATGGCCATACGCGATATTCACGCGCATCCTGAGAAAATTGGACTGTCAAGAGCGTGGGCCGGAGTAGTATTAGGCGGTTTAATTGCGCTTGCAACGGTAATATTTATCGTGGTGGTTAACCGTGTATAGGATGGATGGATATAGGATACAGTATTAGGCAAAGAGGGCGCCGAACAATGAGCATCACCGACTTTGAGGGGTTTCGGACCGTTGAACACGGCGGCAAGACCTACTATGTGGCCTTGGAGGATGAGAAGCACCCGCTTGTCGTCAGCGAAGACAAACAGGCGGATTCGGATGGTTTCTACGAGTGCGAGTGGCTCCTTTGCGAGAGAGGAAAGTCTCTCGACGTGGTGAAACCCGACGGCTACACGGTTCATTTCAACCCCGTCCGCAAGGAGATACTTATGGACGAGGTAAAGGCGGCGGGTTAATAGTCGCCGTCCCCATCCCTATGCTGTCCTAGGGGCGGCTGGCGCGGTTTCCCGCCCGCTATCTCTACCTATAGGCCAAAGAACGCCGCCAGAGCCGCCGTAGGGGCGGCTGGTGCGCTTCTTCGGTCATCCCTGCCCCCTTGAGTGACCGCCGCCAGAGGAGTTCCAGACGCTTCCTTGCGCTTCCCTTCGCATGAGTTGAAAGTTTGGCTGGTTCCTGTTATAATATGCGGTATGGACAACAACAGCAAAATAATAATTCAGTTTGCGCTTGAGCGCATGGAAAACAGAGGGAATGACGAGAGAACACCTTTTGACTGCGACTTTAAGCCAGAGGACTTCAAGGACTTCGCAAGGGACAAGGAGGAGCTTAAAGCAAGGCTCGGAAGGAAATGGAGAAAGAACTTGCAGAAAATAGGTATGTTCGCACTTAAATATCAACCTATAACATCGAACTATCTCAAGAAGGACAAGAAAGGCCACCCGCATCCCGTTTCCATATTGAACATCTCCTGCACCAGTTCATATATCCTTGACCTATGTGACAAACCTCATCCAAAGTATGCCAACAGGCTGATTGAGAACTGCAGGAACATCGGCCTTCTGGTTGAAGTTAAGGGTTCTTATCGCTTCGGTTGCCTTAACCCTAATAAGAACGAATGCAAGGCGTATGCCTACAACAAGGAAGTCGAGCATCTCGTCATTCAGACTTGCAAAGAGGAAGGGACGGACATAAAGAAAGAACCATGCATAGATAATCCATTACTGGACAGATTCAAGGACGAAAACGGACTTTCCGAGGAGGAATACGGGCGCATATCATTGCGAAACAGCGACTTAAACCTAAAGAACTGCAATGTTGAGGTCGTGAAGGATATTATCAGGAAGAAATATTCCGCCCTCATGACTTCAAGATTACAGAAGATAGAGGAAATGAATAAAACCCTGCCCCCAGAGCAGCGAATCAAATTCTACCCGAACCCCAAGTATGGAAAAAACTGTTTGCGCCGCATCGCGCTACGCGCCACAAGCAAAATCGTCTCATCAAAGACCAAGAAGGATGACAACTCCAACTATAAGGGAATCTACCGGGCAGAATATCTCTTGAAATACTTCGGGGGCCACCCCTATTTTCAATATGACGTTCACGGCTCCATCTTTCAAGTGGCGCACCTTTTGAACTACGGCGAATGGTGCGGGGACAAGGGCATCGACCCATATCAAGTGATGTTCGGGCAGCCCTTCAAAAGCAAGGAGGCAAGAAAAGCCTATAAATTATTGGCAATGTCACTTTATTTTGACGAGGTGAACAGGATTTACGCGCATAGCCTTTCGGACATCGCTCGGACGAACTTGCGGTACGGGAAACCTAAAATAAAGGCCGCTATTGCAGAAGAGGCGAAGAAAATGGAAGCGTTCGCGGGCAAATCGCTATACAATGAGATTTTCCTACATGAGTCGCTACTTTATATTGACTTCGTGTATGAGTTGAGAAGGATGGGAATAAAAGTAGTCCAGATATATGACGGGTTCTATTTTCGGCAAGGGGACATGGGCATTGGAAATCTCGAACGGCTGATGCGCGTCTGCGCAATGAACTACTTGAATGATTATAGGAAGTGGTTATCTGTCGCCACGCTACAGGCCTACGGTGATGCCGCATGAGGAGCCACAAAACCATGATAATGGCTTTCTCGCTACGGCCAAAGAACCGCCAAGCCCCTATTTCAATATCGCGCTTCTCGCGCCCACAGGTGCTTGGCTTTGTTGGCCCATCGTTCCAAGGACTGGCATACATGAAACCAGATAGGGGTATGCGCCAGTGGTTGATATAGGGGTCGGCATACAGTATATCTACATAAAGTGTCAGAGGAATTAGTCAAAAAGGGAAGAAATCTCTAACGGAATAAATTTCTAAAGATTCCCCCTTGACTTCTTTCGAAATAAATGATAGAATATCGGCATGAAACGTGCGATATTAGACATTAAGGAGCCGAAAGGGAGGGGAGTGCAGGCCAAGACCGTCCGTGCGTTCCCCCTTTCGCCCGTTTCAGAGAACAGGAGGTCCCGACTAAGTTGAACAAACAACTGGAAGGGACCTCAGAATGGCAAGAAAAAAGCAAAGAAGAAGCCAACTCGGAACTCTTGAGAAGAGGAAAAACGGCATCTATTACCTTAGGGTAGTCGTCAAGAGTATCCGTGTGCCCGATTTCAAGGGCGGTTGGAAGTATAGACAGATTAAAAAGACCTGGTCGACGGGTACGTCCGACAAGGAAAGGGCAAAAGCATTTCAAAAGGATTTCGTCATCCCCCTACAGGCAAACAAAGACATTGAGAAGCTAGAGGGGCTGGAGGCGAAAATCCGCTGCATTAAGCGGAACGTGGAGGAAGAGGACAGGAAGAAGCCCGCATTGAAGGTGGTGGATGCGATGGAGACCTTCCTTGAGGGGGAACCCGACATGTCGGACGCAACGCGCAGCGTCTACACGCACAGATGGTGTCGCTTCGTCCGGTTCGTGAACAAAAAACTGGGGGGCTGGGGCGTCGCAGAACTGCGCGAAGTGACGCCAAAGATGGCTGAGGAGTTCGTGGCCGAACTAAAGAGGACTACAAAAGGGGCCACCTTCAACGGGTACCTTGGGTTGTTTCGGAGGCTTTGGCGTACACTATATAAGGAGGCGAAGCTTACCTGTAACCCTTGGCTTGATTATGAGAATCGCGAACTCGCAACTAAGCCACGGCGCAACTTAACAATGGCGGAAATTAAGAAAGTGCTTTCATCCCTTGACGGCGAGATGAAGTTGCTGTTTTATATTGGAGCTTATACAGGGATGCGCCTCGGTGACTGTGCCAACCTAAAGTGGTCTGCCATTGACCTTGTCGCAAATGAACTCTCCGTTGTCATGTGGAAGACAAAGAAAAGGCATCCACTGCCCGTGCGTATTCCAATTCATCCAGACCTCTATTCTCTCCTTTCCGCAGTTCCGACGGACATGAGGACCGGGTATGTCGTGCCGCAGTGTGCCGCGGAATTTGAAGCGAAAAGTTTGTCGCATCGCATCAAGCAAGTTTTCAAAAAATGTGGCATTGAGACGAACGAGGAGAGCGGCAGCGGAAGTGGGCTGAGGTCTTGCGTCGTCGGTTTTCACAGCCTGCGGTCTGGTTTCGTCACGATGGCGGCAGAAGCTGGGATTCCTTTCCCCGTTATACAGGCAATCGTCGGGCATAGTTCCATGAAAATGACTGAGCGTTACTACCGTACTTCGAAGAAGGACTTGCTTCAATGCGTTGCTGCTATTCCATCCCTCGCTGGCGGCACGACAAAGCCGAGGGAATCAATAACGCTATATGCGGAAGTCATCGACCTCATAAAGTCAAAGATGCACAACGGCGAGACGATGGATGAATGCTTGACAAGGCTCCTTGGTAATTCCGCGCCTGCAATCGAAGCCGAGCTTGTTTGCCATGCTGAGAAGACCGACGGGCATGTCAAGACATCCGCCGGCATGAGGCTGGCATCATGAACGATTCGGTCAACTCTTATTCGAAGGGCGGCGGAGAAATCCGCCGCCCTTTTGCTTGTTCAAGAAGCCTTGAAACTCCCCGCTCCACCACACATCAACCACACCCCGTCCGCATGGCTGCTGAAAAACCCAATAAAATCAAGGGTGAAGGTGCTAATCGTCGGGAAATAATTCTCTTCCCGAAATGTGATATGATTCTTCCGTCCGAAAGGAAGGAGGAATCATGTCGGAAAAAAGATGGCTGCTTGTCGCTGCGGCCATGGCAGCCGGGGAACTTGTCGCGTCATGCGTGTCGAACTTCGCCGAGGCGTGGCCCGTCGTGGCTGTCGTCGCGGCGCTTGTCGCGCTGTTCGGGTATGGCGCCGAGGTCCGCGGTTGGCGTTTCGTCTTCTTGTTCCTGGTTGGCGCGGCGCTGTTCCTTCATGCGTCGGTGGAGCAGGAACGGCGTTTTCAGCTGAATCCATGGCTGCGGGAGTATCGCGCAAGAGCGCGCCGCCCCGTCTCGCCCAGGGTGGCGCGGGCCCGCGCGGAGCTGGCGCGACGGCTTTCTATCGGCCTTGACCGCGACTGCGGCGCGTCCTCGCTGAACAGGGCTATTCTGCTTGGCGAGCGCGGCAAGCTGCAGCAGGGGCAGCGTCGCGTCTTTGCGTCGTCCGGGGCGATGCACGTCTTTGCGGTCTCCGGCCTTCACGTGACGGCTGTCGCGGGCATGCTAGCGCTTCTGATGCGGCTGGCGTTCGTTCCGCGGCGGCTGGCTGGCGCGGCGGCCATGCCGGCGGTATGGGGCTACGTCTGGCTCATCGGTGCGCCACCGAGCGCGGTGCGGGCGGCGCTGATGGCAAGCGTCTGCCTTGTCGGCCCGATCTTCTGGCGGCGTCCGAACTTGACCGCTGCGTGGGCGCTTACGCTTCTGACGGTCTGCATCGTCGATCCCCTGATGATTGCCGACGCAGGCTGCCTGCTGTCATTCACCGTGATGCTGTCGCTGATACTGGCCGGCGCCTGCCTGCGTCCCGGCGACGGCGCCATTAGGGCCGCGGTGTGGATGACGACTTCCGCCTGGCTTGCCGGGGTGCCGATAACCGCCCGTGTTTTCGGACACGTCACGCCCGGAGGCCTGCTGGCCAACCTGGCGCTGATACCGGCGGCCGGTGTTACGGTTTCGTCCGGCGTCGTCGGGGTGCTGGCAGGCGTCTTTTCGGACAGGCTGGCCGCACACGTCAACAACCTGGCGGCGCTGTCTGCCGAGGCGATGGCGGGCGTCGCCTCGGCGGTCGCGCGGCTGCCCGGGGCCGACTTTGCCGTGCAACCCTGGCCGATCTCGGCCTGCGTCTTGTGGTACGGCGTGCTGCTCCTGACGTTTCTCCTTGTGGCGAAGCGCCGCTGTCGCCAAGTCTTGTAAGTCGCTCAGCGTCCTGTCTCATCGTCTCGCTGCGGCCCATTTCAGGATTTGCGAGACATCACAAGGGCTTTGAAGTCGTGACAGGCAGGGCGGATTACATTTTCAGCAGGTGCTTTCGGAGGGCGATGGCAACGGCTTCCGTGCGGTTTGCCGCGCCGATCTTCTGCAGGATGGCGTTGACGTGAAGGTTCACTCCGTCCTGCCGGATTCCCAGCTGCTTGGCGATGTCGCGGTTCGTCAGCCCCCTGGTCATCGATTGCAGAACCTGCATCTGACGCGGCGTCAGTTCCGGCACCGGAGGGTCTTTGGCCAGCTGTCGCTTGATTTCCGGCGAAAGATAGCTGCTGCCTGCCGCGACCTTGCGGATGGCGGCGACCAGCTCGGTGTCTTCGGCGCTCTTCAGCACGGCTCCAGCCGCGCCGCATTCGATGGTGTGGGCGATGCCGTCTGAGGTGCCGAAGGTCGTAAGGATTATGACCTTCACGGCGGGCAGCTGTTCCCTCAGCTCGATCGTAGCCTCGACACCGTCCTTCTTCGGCATCATAAGGTCCATGATGATGATGTCGGGGTTGAGCCGTCGTGCTTCCGCAAGCACCTCGACGCCGTTCTTCGCCTGGCCGACTACCTGTATGTCAGTCTCGGTTTCCAGAAGGGCCGTAAGGCCCATTCTCACGATGGTATGGTCGTCGGCGATGAGGACTCTGATCTTTTCCGGCATGTTCAGCCCTTTTCCTTTTCCTGCGGGATGTTGAGCATGATGATAATCTTCGTGCCCCGACCGATCACGGAGTCAATCTTCATTTCACCCTCGAACACGTCCACCCGTTCGCGGATTCCTGTCAGGCCGAAATGGCCTTGCGCGGCTCCGGGGCACTTGTCAGGGTCGAAGCCGGAGCCGTTATCCCTGACCGAAAAAAGGAGCTTGTCGCCGTCAACGCTGCCGGCGACCCAAAGGGAAGTGGCGGCGCCGTGGCGCACGGCGTTGACAGAGAGCTCGCGGACGATGCGCATGATGGCGTGCGCGGTCTTGTCGGAGATTCGCTCGCGCGGCACGTTGAAGCGCACGTAAAGCGCGGTGTCGCCCAGGTGCGGAGCCAGCGTCTGCCGGATGGCTTCGTCCATGTTCGGCTTCTCCAGTGCGCTGTTGCGCAGGTCCCAGAGGCAGTAGCGAAGTTCGTTGCGGCAGGACTTCAGGGACGTTGAGGCGATGTTGAGGTGTTCGTGCGCTTTTGCGATGTCGGTGTCCGCAGTGCGGTTCGCCGCGTTGATCTCCAGCGCCACGCCGGTGAGGTTCTGGGCGATGGAGTCGTGCAGCTCAATCGCGAGCCGCGTCCGCTCGTCGATGCGCAGCTCCGAGCCGATGCGCGCGACCTGCTCCTTGAACAGCTGCCGTCCGCGCTTCTCGATGATGCGCCGGAGCGTCCTGTTCCAGAGGAAGATCCCGATGATGACGACGATGAGGATTCCGATCGTGGCGGCGAGACGGCCTGGCGTCCACCACGGCGGACGCGAGACAATGCTGACGTCCGACGGCCGCCGGACGACCAGCGTGACGCCCGTGACATGCGGGAAGGCCGAGTAGGAATGCCAGTTGTCGCATTCCACGATGCAGGTGCCCGTCACCTCGATCACGCAGCCGATGGTGATGTCGTTCAGTACGGAGCGGTTGGCGCTCACGTCAACCGGAATCGTCTCGCTGCCGCATTTCAGCGTGACAAGCGCGTACTGTATGTCGCTGGACGGCCGGTCCTGCACGGTTCCGCGAATGCGGAAGGTGCGGCCGTGGACGGTCGGGATGACGCGCGTCTGGCCTTTTGCGTCCGTTAGTATGTTGCGGACCTCTTCCACGTTGTCATCCTTCATTGCGGCGAGGTCCTTGCGCCGCCAGATGGCGTCAGAGAGGTTCATGCGGTAGAGGTCGGTCTTCAAGAGCCCCGCAGCTTCGATCATAGCGCCGTATTCGGGAACCGGCCCGCCGGAAAGCTCGACGGTATGGACGTTTCCGTTCTCGCTTTTGACGAGGATGCGGTTGCCGCGCCAGACGGCGATTACCTTGCCAGAAAGGCGCCGTCGCTCCAACGGCGGAATGTCTTCGGGATTCGGGAAGCGGATGGTGACGACTTCGGGAACGTCGAACGGGTCGGAGGGCGCCTGTCGTATGACTTCTATGTCCTTGAAGTCCAGGAGGTTGATGAGCCGCCCGAGCGTGACACGGTAGCCGTAGTCCCACGGCGAGCAGAGCCCAGAGACGGCGACGAATGCACCAGTCAGCTTTTGCACCGCCTCAAGGTCGGCACAGTCGGAATGAAGCGTCAGGTAGATGGACTTGTCGCCGTCCGTCAGGACAAGATAGTACCATATGGGATCTATGTCGTCCCTGAACACTTCCTTGATCGTGCCCCGAATCTTCACGGGGAGGTTGTCGTATTTGCCGCCCTTGATTTCAGACAGCGTGGCTTCGACGATCGGCGGCGGACGTCTGTGCGCTTCGACGACCAACTGTGAGCATACTGCGATGCTGATGCCGGACGGGTCTGGGTTGATCAGTCCGGCAGCGCGTACGATGTCGCCGCTCTGCAGTTGCTTGGTGTCGGCGCAGCCCCGGCATTCGGTGCGCGTGGATCCGGAGTCGTCCGTCAGCAGAAAGCAGGAATGGGTTGGAACATAGGGGGATATCATGCCGCGCAGGTCGAAGGGCACGCCTTTGGCCGACTTGTGTACGGCCGAGGTAACGTCAATCGCGTTTGTCAGCATGCATGCCGCCGCGAGCAGAAGGGACATCGCATCCATCGTTGTTCCTTATTTTAGCATATTTCCTGCGCAGCCAATCCCCCCTAATGTTAGGGGGTTTGTCAGATGTGTCGGTTTTGCTATAATCATTGCGAAATGAAAAGAAGAGACCAAACGGGCGCCTTCCTTGCCGCCCTCGTGCTTGCATTGTCGGCTTCGGCTGGATCGCTTGCGGACCGATGGGTTTATTTCTACGGCGACCTCGCTGATGACGGGGTGGCGGTGCGCTTCACCAATCTGGTCGATCGCGCCGCGCAGGCCGGCTTCAACGGCGTGGTGATCGCGTGCGATGCCGAATTCGCCTTTGAGTGGGACGATGCCCGCAAGTCGAAGTACCGCGCGGCCCTGCGCACGGCGGCCGATGCGAAAATGGACGTGGTGCCGATGATGTGGTCGATCGGCTACGGCTCCATGCTCGGCAAACGTCCAGATTTCGTGGAGACGAGGCCGCTTCGCGGCTTGCCGTATGTCGTTCGCGACGGACAGATTGTCTTCGATGCCGCGTCCGCCGGTGCTGAGACGAAGCCGATCACGAAGGTTCCGCGTGGCGCGGGCGCACCTTTCCGCATTCGCCGCGCCGACACTGGGGTACCATGCGCGGAGGGACGCGACTATCGCACTCCGCCAAAGATGACCGAAGTCCAGGTCAAGCCGGACGACAAGCCGCTAGTCTTCGAGGCCGTGAAGGGCGGATGCCTGAAGGACGGCGACCGTCTGATCGTGGACGGGGCGATCCCGTCGATGGCGGAGATGTTCGACTACTCCCCTTACGGACAGTATTCCGCTTGCATGTCCGACCCGGCGCTCTACGCCTACTTCGAGAAGTCGGCCGCCGGAGTGGAGGATGTGTTCCATCCGCGCAAGTGGTTCCTCTCGATGGACGAGGTGCGCAACGGCGGCACATGCGACGCCTGCCGCGCCCGCAAGACGGACATGGCGCACATCTTTGCGGATTGTGTCGCAAGGCAGGCGGCGATAATCCGTCGCGTCCATCCCGGGGCGGCGCTTTACATGTGGAGCGACATGTGCGACCCGAACCACAACGCGCACGACAACTACTATTCCTGCAAGGGTACCTTCTCCAACTCGTGGGACCTTGTGTCCAAGGACATCGTGCAGGTCAACTGGAACCAGGACATCTGCAAGACGTCGATGGCGTTTTTCGACGCGAAGGGGTTCAAGACGTTCGGCTCGTCTTGCTGCGACGGCGACAAGGGACTTAAGATCGCGCATGACTGGATCGACGCTTGCCGCGAGACGCGCAACGTTACTGGCGTCATGTACACGACTTGGGGAGGCGACTACAGCCTGCTGCCGGAATTCGGCAAGCTCATGAAGCAGGACGTCGACATGCCGGTCAAGTGGGACGAGAGGCTCTTCACCGAACGCCCGAAGGTTTGGGCGCCGCCTGAATACGCGACCAACGGGATGAAGGCCGTGTTCTACGAGAACGTGCCGTTCCGCGGACGCGAGACGCGTGTCTTCGCCTACGTAGGCGTGCCGAAGTCGTCCGACGGCAAGCCGGTGCCAGGCATGGTGCTCGTGCATGGCGGCGGCGGCAGCGCCTTCTACCGTTGGGTCAAGTATTGGAACGACAGGGGCTATGCTGCGATTTCGATGGACTGGAACGGATGCGTCAGCGGCAACGTGAAGGGCATCGAGCAGTATCCGCATGAGACTCACAAATGGAGCGGGCCGAAGGGATGCCATTCCTGGAACGAGATGGACGATCCGGTCGAGGACCAGTGGCCGTACCACGCGGTGGCGGCGATCATCCGGGCGCACACGCTTCTGGCGTCTGCGCCCGGCGTCGACAAGAGCCGCATCGGCCTCACCGGCGTTTCATGGGGCGGCTTTCTCTCGTGCATAGCGGCCGGAGCGGATCCGCGCTTTGCGTTCGTAGCGCCGATCTACGGCTGCGGCTACATTGCCGAGCATTCGATGTGGGTGGACGAGGGCTACTCCGACGGACGCATGCTGCAGTGTTCCCCCGACAAGGTCCTGCGATACGACGCAACCTGGGACCCGAAGCACTACCTGCCGTTCGCAAAGATGCCGTTTCTCTTCATAGACGGCACCAACGACCACGCCTATCCGCTGGACATTGTCGAGAAGAGTCGTCGCCTGCTTAAGACAGAATGTACGCGCGTAATCATCCCGCGCATGCCGCATCACCATGGTGCCGACAGCGAGCGTCCTGCGGAGCTGTTTGCCTACGCCGACGGGCGTTTCGGGCGGGGGGCTGGCCTGCCGCGCTGCCGGTTCTTCAGCGCCAGGACGGACTGGTCGGGCATTTACGACGCAAAGTTCGATCTCAAGGGCGACGCCATCGCATCCGCTTCGTTTGAATACACCTCCGGCACTGGCGACTGCCGCAAACGCGAATGGAAGTCGATTCCGGCAGCATTCTCCAACGACTGTGTGTGGGCGACTCCGCCGAAGGGCACTACGAGCTTTTTCTTCAGCATCAGGACGGCGCGCGGCCTGCGCGCCACGTCCGACGCCGTCGTTTCGCCGCCGCGCCTCGGCGGGATGAAGACGCTCTACAACCGCGAGCCGACAGAGGCCAACATTCGCAACGGCGAAGGCGACACGGTCTTGCTCAAGGACGGGCGAATGCTCTTCGCCTGGTCGTACTTCACCAACCGTTCCGCGCCAGGCAACACGTCAAGGCACCTCGGCACTGACGGCTATTCAGCCTCGATATACAAGCTGGTCTCGCCGGACGGCGGCAAGACGTGGCCGGGCGAGCCTAAGGAGATGATCCCGAACGATGCGGGTCTTAACTTGATGAGCGTCTCGTTCCTGCGCCTGAAGGACGGACGCCTTGTGCTCTTTTATCTCAAGAAGGATCGCCACGACGACTGCCGTCCCATGATGCGCGTGTCGACCGACGAGGGCGAGACGTGGAGTGCTCCGGTGAAGTGCATTGACGACGCACACCGCGAATACTACGTGATGAACAACGCCCGCGCCGTGCAGCTTTCGACGGGACGAATCGTCCTGCCGCTTGCGCTCCACCGCTACAACCCGAAGTGGAAGGAGCAGAACATGTGGTGCGACATCGATCCCATCGGCCTCGTCGGCTGCGCCTGGTCGGACGACGCGGGCGCGACATGGCGCATCGCCAAGGAATTCATTCCTGCGATAGGCAGCGACGGACAACGGACCGGTGCGCAGGAACCGGGTCTCGTCGAACTCAATGACGGGCGCGTGATGATGTATATTCGCTCCGACGAGTCTGTCATTCGCGTATCCTATTCCTCCGACGGATGCGAGACGTGGACGTCGCCGGTGCCGGGTCTCGGCTGTGCGCCCGACGCACCCACCGCTATTACGAAGCTTCCGTCAGGCGAGTGGGTCATGGTCTACAACGACCACTGGACGCGTGAGGCGCTCTGGAGCTATCGCACGCCGCTCGTCATCGCCGTGTCGGAAGACGAAGGCGGAACGTGGGACCGTTTCCGGGCGATTGAGGACGACGTCTGCATTCGCTCTTGTTGTTATCCGTCGGTGCGCGTGTACGGCGACAAGTTGATCATAGCCTACTATGCTGGCGACGGCCTTACGACCATGCGTATGCGGTCGCTGCCAATCTCGGAAGTGCTTGCCGGCAAGTTCCCGCGCCCTGCACAGGCAGGCGGTGCAAGCGCGTCCGAGGCGCCGCCGGATCTCGCGACGCGTGAGTTCGTCAGGGAGGCGCGACGCCTTTATCTCACGCCGGAATACGCCGACTGCCGCAAGTCGATCGAGAAGAAGTACATGAGCACCGGTTCGGTCAAGCACGACGTTCCGCAAGGCGGGCGCGTTTCGGCGACGCCCGATCCGAACGACGTGCGCTGGTTGAACATTCCCGGCATCCGAAACGCCCGCGACATCGGCGGCTGGACGGGGCTCAAGCCTGGCCGTGCATACCGCGGCACGCAGCTCTTCCGCTCCGCGGCGGCAGGGCCGTCGGGAATCTCGGAAGAGACGAAGCGGGCGATACTCGAACTTGGCATCAAGACGGAACTCGACCTGCGAGGCTGCATCGGCGAGGGGGTGCGCTCGGATGAGACCGTGCCGCTTTCAGACGTCGGCCCCAAGTTCATACGTGTTCCCATGACCGCATACATGAAATCCTTCGAAGGCGAGTGGGAGGAGTTTCGTAAGGCGCTCATTGTCTTTACAAAGGCGGAGAACTATCCGATCTACTTCCACTGCGTCGGCGGCGGTGACCGCACCGGCACGCTCGCGATGGTGCTCGAAGGGCTGTGCGGCGTGAACGAGACGGATCTCGCGATCGACTACGAGCTGACCAGCGTCTCTGCACAGTTCGGCAACGACAGCCGCCGTCCGCGCACAGCCGAGCTGTTCGGCGGCACGACAAACCGCGACTGCTGGTGGCGCATGATGGAGGCCGTCAAGTCCTACAAGGGCAAGACGCTTCAGGAAAAGTTCGCGAACTGCGCGAAGCACCTCTGGCGACTCACCGACGAGGACATTGCCAGCATACGGGCCAATCTCATGCCTTAGGCGAAATGGAAAGGAAATCGACAATGAAACGAATGCTGATTGCACAAGCAGTCGTCGCCTCGATGCTGACCGTCGCTGCGGACGACTTCAAGACGTTCTATGGCGACTGGAGTGGCGCTTCTCCGGTCTGGACGAATTCCGCGGGCGAAACGGTGTCATGGGAAGATGGCTCCTGGGCGCATCTCACAAAGTTGTACAATGGCAATCGCACATTGCCGTCACCCGGTATCAATTGTTATGGTTTGATTCTCGACTGCTCGCCAAGATGCGATTCCTACTGGAACGACGGGAATGCCGTTTTGATTGGCGCTGGCGGACTGGAATTTCGTCAGAATGGAGCTTTCAACGCTGGATCAACAGGTGATTCGCAAGGTAATGCGCGCATAAAGATCATGGCAGACCAGACGTGGAAGGCGCCTTCTGCGTCCAACATCAACTACAGCGATGTCAACATCGGATGGTATTACGGCATGCGCTATTGGAAGATGCCGCTTTACGCCGATGCGTCAGTGCATAGCCTCACGTTGGAGGGACGGCTCCGGCTGTGGATGCACTCATACGCCAACGATCTTCCTAACCTCGATATCACCGTCAAGCACCCGGCACGGCTGATTGCGGTCAAGGCTATGAACACTTCCAATGAGTTTAACGGCAAGATTCGGGCGCGAAAGATAAAGCTGTCGGGCGACGGTTACTTGACGCTTCCGATCGGCGGGTCGATGCCGTGGCATCTTAACGCCAATACGATTACGCTGTACGATACGCTTGACCCCGACCACTTTACAGAGACGCTCGAACTGACCGATGGCGCAGACATTCAGCCGCTAACCGCTGGCACGCCGATTTCCATGTCCATAACGAACTTGCTCGTGAACGGCACTGGCGAAAGCGCGCTCTCGGGCACATGGACGATGACCGAGCACGTCACACGGGTCTCATTTGCGGACGGAGCCACGCTCAGCCTTGCCGGCACGTTCAACGAGGGCGTTGTGCCCGCCGCGATTGAAGCCGACGGAAACGGCGTCCTCAAGATAAACCTCGCGACTTTCGGGCTCACGGGCGGCATCTCCCTCGGCAGT
Source organism: Kiritimatiellia bacterium (assembly GCA_017403825.1). Taxonomy (GTDB): domain Bacteria; phylum Verrucomicrobiota; class Kiritimatiellia; order RFP12; family UBA1067; genus UBA1067. The sequence continues at coordinate 41,580 of JAFRDO010000006.1, read as the reverse complement.
CAGACCGTCCTGTCGCTTGTCGGAAGCGGAGCGGTGCCGACGTTCACCGGCGGCCGTGAGATCAGAGTAGATGCAGGCTCTGGCGTCTTTGTCTATCTCGGTGCGTCAGCTCTTGCCGGATTTACTGGCAACAGCATAGTCGTTTCCTCCGGGACGCTTGTACTTGACGCGCCCATGGCGGGCGTAACCGTCACGACCTCTGGAAGCGGCGCGGTCGTCTATGCGTCGAACGATCCGACGATCGTGACCGACGCCATACGTCAGGAGACCGCCTACACGCTCGCCTCCGGCGCCACGCTGAAGGTGTTCGGCAACGGCATGACGGCGGCGACCGCGCTGACTCTGGCGGGCAACAACGAAATCAAGTTCTACGGCCCTGCGACAATCGCTGCGCCGCTGACACTGGCGGCGGGTGGCGCTAAAAGCTATATTCGAATGACGGACTCTTCCTTGACTGGTACGATCGCCGGCGTCGTCAGCGTCCCTGACGGCGGAACGCTTGTTGTTGACGGCGCGGGACAGGTTGTCTTCGCTGGCGGCGGCGACTTCCATGAGAGCGGACATTTCGAGATATTCAACGGCGCTTCCGCCACGTTCACCGGCGGAACGTATGCTTTTGGCGGCAACGCCGACATCTCAATGGGAACACTCAGCGGTGGCACCTATGTCAACTGCGGGCATTACTTCGGCGTACGCGACGGCGGTGTTCTTTCGTTCGGGACGATTGCCATGTCTTTGCCGGCAAGCACGGCCATGGATGTCCAGGCTCCCAAGAACTACACTTCCGGCAGCGACCCGACGATTTTTGAAATCGGCGAAGGCGGACGCGTGAATCTGCCCGGCAACCGCGTCATCCGCATCGGCAGCTACGGCGGTACGTCGCGCCTGAAGCTGAGCGGCGGCACCCTGTCCATTGGAGAATGGTCGTACCTTTTCATAGGCTTCGGCGGATATTCAAACGCCTTCTTCGACTTCTCGGCAGGTGTGCTTGAGCAGCGGAATTCCCTCCTTCTCAATGGCGAACTAAACAACTCGCTGATCAACTGGACGGGAGGAACGTGGAAGGTCCTTCCCGGCATGTTCACTGACAACTCGTTTTTCTCCGGCGGACTTTCAAGCGGCACCAGAAAAGTGGCGGTCGGCGTCAACGGCGACTGCACGCTGGACCTTTCCGAATGTGGAACGCCTGAGTTCGTCAACATCGCCGGGACGACCAATCGCGGCGAATGGTACGGTAACGGCAAGCTGACTGTCAAGGGCGGCAAGACGTTCGTGATGAATTCCGTCCCGAACGGAATCGACCTTGCGCTTGACGGCACGGGGACGACGGTTCGTCTCTCCGCTGACGCGCGCGTCTTCGACTATGATGCTTGCGTGGCTAATGTAGTGTGGCGCAAGCCGGCGGACCTTGAATACGATTCGACTTCGGCGCAACTTGCAGACCTCTCCCTGCGGTCGCTTATCGTCACGAACGGCGCTGCCGCGCTTGTCAATGCAAAGTCTGACCGCACGGTGACGGTCGCCGCCGTGACGGTGGAGGCGGGCGGCGTGTGGGACAATTCCACGACGCTTGATTCGGCGCTGCGTTCTGTTGGATCGCTTACTTTCGCGGAGAATTCCATCTGGCGCACGACGTTCGTCAATGATGCAGCTACGGCACTGACGCTGTCTGGTGGGTCTGGCGCGCTCTCGTTGCCGTCTGCCATGGGCTATTCAGTAGTGGGCAAGGGTACGGCCCCGAGCCGGTTGATCGAGTCAGGTTCCGTGACGGGCTCGCCGGTGTGGTCAGTCGTCGGCGCGAGTCGCGGACGCGATCCCGTCGTGTTCAACGACGGCCTCGGCCTTGAAATGCGCGGCGTCACGGTCATTCTCCGGTAGGCGGCAGGGGTGCCGGTTCAGACAGCTTTTGGATTGCCGATTCCAAGATAGGCGGAAAGCAAGGAGATAGTCATGGCGGAGACAAATGCGTTTATCTGGGGCGATCTGCTCCATCTCGGCATGAACATGTGGTGCGACTGGGAGAACCCCACGCCACTCGGTTACGGCTGGGAGGAGACGGTCATCCGCTGGCCTTCCGACAAGGTGCGCGCCGACATGTCGGTCTGGCGGGACTGGACGGACGCGATGGCGTGCGAGAAGCTGAACATGGCCGTGATTGATCTTGGTGAGGCACTTGTCTATCCAAGCCATCCCGAACTGGCGGCAAAAGGAGCGCTGACGCCTGAACGGATGCGGACAGAACTTGACCGTCTGCGCGGACTGGGGATAGAGCCGATTCCGAAGCTCAACTTCTCTGCCGGACACAACCGTTGGCTGAACGAGTACCGCCGCATGATGGGTACGGACGAATACCGCAAGGTATGTTCTGAGGTCATATCCGATGTTTGTGCGATATTCGGCAGGCCGCGTCTCTTCCATATCGGCTGCGACGAGGAGACAGCAGGCCATCAGAGCAGGTTTCAGTATGTCGTTGTCCGGCAGGGCGAGGCGTGGTGGCGCGATTTCCTTTCCGTGGTGGACGCCGTGGAACGGAACGGTGCTCGGGCATGGTGCTTCTCGGATGTGTCGTGGCGGCACATGGACGAGTTTCTGAAGCGCATGCCAAAAAGCGTCGTGCAGTGCCCGTGGAACTACTGCAAGAGCGAAAGAAACCCGGAGTACGTGCAATCGGTCGAGACGATGCTTGAAGCGGGATACGACATGATTCCAGATGTCTGTACGTTCTCCACGCAATCGCAAGACGCCATCCAGACGAGCGAAGGCAGTCTTCTTTTGGAACGGTTCACGCAGAAGGCGTATCCTCGGGAACAGCTTCTTGGCTTCCTTCTCTGTCCGTGGGCGCGTCCAGTTCCCTACCATCGCACCAAGGGCCTGAAATCGATCGCGTATTTTGGCGATATGAAGCGTCGTTTCGAGGCGGTGCAGCCTAAAAGGCAGTGATGTCCTGTTGCGCTCCCGCGAGGCGGACGGCGGATCGTGGATGAAATCGCCGGAAAACGGCTTGGTGTCCGCAGATCGGACGAGTCCCTTCAGCACCGCCGCCAGAATGGGCGAGAGGCGTGAGTCTCCTTTAGCCAACTGAAAAAATCTAAAATTGCGTTTAGCCTGGTAAAGTTGCTGGACAGCAAGGTGGCTCGCAAAATTATGATATAATATGCGACAGTCATGAACACAGTACTCGTTGGCGCCCAGTGGGGCGATGAAGGCAAGGGCAAGGTCATTGATTTCCTGACCGAGGAGGCGGACGTAGTCGTCCGCTTCCAGGGCGGCTCGAACGCGGGGCATACCGTGGTCGTAGGGGACAAGAAGTACGTCCTCCACCTCGTCCCCTCCGGGGTGCTTCACGACGGCAAGCACTGCGTAATAGGCAACGGCGTGGTGATGGACCCGTTCGACCTGATGAAGGAGCTCGAGCAGGTGGAGAGCTGGGGCTTTGACCTGCGCGGACGCTTCCACATCTCAGAGCGTGCCCAGATGGTGATGCAGTGGCACCGTGCGCTTGACCGGGCCGAGGAGGCGGCGCGGCCTGCCGGACGGAAGATCGGCACGACCGGCCGCGGCATTGGTCCGGCCTATGCTGCCAAAGTCGGGCGCTGCGGAATGCGCGTCGGCGACATACTGAAGCCGAACTTCCTCGACCTGGTCCGCGACTGCGTGGAAGAGGCGAACCTGAAGTTGCGTGCCCTCGGCGCGCAGCCGATCGATCCCGGCGAGATGGCGAAGCTTTACGCGCCGATGGTGCCCGCGCTCATGCCCTACGTCACCGATACGATCCAGTTCCTGCACCAGAACCTCGAGGCGAAGAAGTCTATCCTGTTCGAGGGGGCGCAGGCGACGATGCTCGACATCGACTTTGGGACGTATCCGTTCGTGACGTCGTCCAACCCGACGGCCGGCGGCGCTTGCACTGGCTCGGGCATCTCGCCTCGCGCCATCGACCGCGTAATCGGCGTGCTGAAGCTTTACACGACGCGCGTGGGCGAGGGCCCGTTCCCGACCGAGCTTACCGGCCCTGAGGGAGAGGTCCTTCGCCGCAGGGGCGGCGAGTTCGGGGCGACCACGGGCCGTCCGCGGCGCTGCGGCTGGTTCGACGCTGTCATCGCCCGCTACGCGCAGCGCGTGAACGGCGTTGATTTCTGGGCGATGACGAAGCTCGACGTGCTCGACGAGTTTCCGGTCGTGCGGATATGCACGGGCTATCGCCGTGCCGACGGCTTCGTGTACACGACGTTCCCGGCCGACCTTGACGCGCTTGCGGCGTGCGAGCCGGTATACGAGGACTTGCCGGGCTGGCAGTGCAGCACGTCGTCCGTCACCGACTACTCGGAGCTGCCCGAGAACGCCAAGGCGTACGTGAACAGGATCCTTGAGCTCATAGGCGGCAAGCTCGGGGTTCTCTCGGTCGGCCCCGCCCGCGAGACCACGCTGCGCGTCGGCATCTGACGCGGACAATTCGCCTGAAACAGGGCAGGGCATGCCGAAGCGGATAATCATTCTTGGGGCGACTGGGTCGATCGGGTCTGGAGCGGTCGACGTCGTGCGCTCGCACCCGGCCGATTTCGACGTCGTGGCGGTGTCCGCGCTTCGCTCTAAGGAACGATGCGAAGCAATTGCCGCCGAGCTCGGCGCGCGCGCCTATGTCGGAGAAGACGCGGCGGTGCGGGCGGTCGAGGAGAATGACGCCGACGTGTGCCTAGTGGCGACGGTCGGGGTCTCAGGGCTGCGCCCGACGCTTGCGGCGATAGAGAAGGGCATGGACGTCGCGCTCGCCACGAAGGAAGTGCTGGTCATGGCCGGCGGACTGGTCATGGGCCGGGCGCGGGCGAAGGGCGTAAGGATTCTGCCGGTGGACAGCGAGCACAGCGCTGTGTTCCAGTGTCTGCAAGGGGCGCATGGCGGAGCGGTTGCGAAACTGACGCTGACCGCGAGCGGCGGCCCGTTCCTGGATGGCCCCGCCGACCTGTCGTCCGTCACGGTCGAGCAGGCGTTGCACCACCCGCGCTGGGCGATGGGACCGAAGGTGACGATCGATTCCGCCACGATGATGAACAAGGTCTTCGAGGTCATCGAGGCCAGGTGGCTGTTCGACGTGCCGGTGGATGCAGTGGAGATTGTGGTGCACCCAGAGTCGGTCGTGCATTCCCTTGTGACGTTTGCGGACGGCTCGACGCTGGCCCAGCTCTGTCCGCCGGACATGCGCGTGCCTATCCAGTATGCGCTTTCCTGGCCCGACAGGCTGCAAGCGGAGCGTGCGCCGCTTGACCTCGCCGCGCTAGGCGCGCTGACGTTCAGGCGTCCCGATCCCGGCCGGTTCCCGTGCCTGCGGTTCGTCCGAGAGGCGGGCGGTTGCGCTCCGGCGGTTCTTGCGGCGGCGGACGAGTGGGCGGTGGACGCATTTATTCATGGTAAGATAAGATACACAGACATAGCCAAGGCCGTTGAAGACGCGCTGGCGAATGCGCCGCGCTTCGAGCTGACGTCGCCGGAGGCTGTCTACGAGGCGAACGACTGGACATGGAAATACTTGTCACGATAGCTTACATCTGCGTCTGCGTGCTGCTGTTCGCGCTGGCGATCATAATCCACGAGTTCGGCCACTTCATCGTCGCGCTGAAGCTCGGGCTTCGCGTCGACGCGTTTTCGGTCGGCTTCGGTCCTGCGCTCTGGAAGAGACGCGTTAACGGCGTCGAGTACCGGATATCGGCGATTCCGCTTGGCGGCTACGTGTCGATACCCGACGTTGACCCTGAGGGCACGAAGGCCCTGGAGGGCTCGGGCGGTGGCGACGACGGAGAGGAAAGGGCCCGCATACCGGCGTGGAAGGAGATTTTGGTCGGCGCCGCCGGGCCGATGATGAACGTCGTCCTGGCTGTCGTCATTGCGGTCGTGCTGTCGCTCGCGCCCGGCGCAAGGTTTGGCGAGCTGTCCACGGAGATAGGGATGGTGCTGCCTGACGGGCCGGCTGCTGCTGCAGGGATGCACAAGGGCGACGTAGTCAAGTCCGTCGGCGGCCATGCGGTTCGCACGTGGACCGAGATGATGACCGAGATACAGATCAACGCCGGAAGCGAGACTCCGTTCGTCGTCCTGCGCGACGGGGCCGAGACGACGCTCAAAGTGGTGCCGAAGCGTGACGATGTGACCGGTGCGTGGTACATACTTGCGCTCAGCGTAACGAACGCGACGGGCGCAGCGGCCTGGATGCCTGACCGTAGTCCGCTCAGGCAGCTTGCGTGGGACGCGGGATCGATCTTCCGTGTGCTGAAGGGCCTTGTCACGCCTAAGGAGGTGAAGGCGACCAGTGCGGCGCTCGGCGGGCCGGTGATGATTGCGGAGGGACTGTACAGGCAGGTCAGGCGCGACCCGCTGGACGGGCTGGGTTTCCTCCGTTTCCTGAACGTCAACCTGGCGATCCTGAACCTGCTGCCGATTCCGGTGCTGGACGGCGGGCTGATACTCTTTTCGCTCATTGCGCTCGTCTTCAGGCGGCGGATACCGGACGTCGTGGTCAAGTACGTCTCCCTTGCCTTCATGGTGCTGCTCATGGGCCTCATGGGTATTCTGATAATCCGCGACAGCTGGCGCAGCTACAAGATTCACACCTTCAAGCCCGACACCGAGGAAAATGTTCACGCGAACCCAGACAAGAGCGCTGAAAGTCGGTAGCCTGCCGCTGGGCGGCGGTGCGCCGGTGAGCGTCCAGACGATGGGAACCGCCGACCCGCATGACGCGAAGGCGTGCCTAACGCAGCTCGTCAGCTGCGCGGAGCGCGGCTGCGACCTGTTCCGGCTGGCGGTGCCCGACGTAGAGGCAGCCGAGACGCTGGGCGAGGTGCGTCGGTCGTCGCCGATACCGATCGTGGCCGACGTCCACTTCGACTACCGCTGTGCGCTCGCCGCGCTGGCGGCCGGGGCGGACGCCCTGCGGCTCAATCCCGGCAACATCGGCGGACGCGATCGCGTGCAGGCCGTGGCCCGTGCGGCGAAGGAGAAGGGCGTTCCGGTGCGCATCGGCGTCAACGGCGGGTCTCTCGAGCCGGGCGAGACGCCGGTCGGTTCGGCCTTGAAGCACCTGCGGCTTCTTGAAGACGAAGGCTTGCGCGACGTAGTCATATCGGTGAAGCTCTCGGACGTGCGGAAGACCGTCGCGGCCTACCGGGAGCTGGCCGAGCGCACGGATTGTCCGCTCCACCTCGGAGTGACCGAGGCCGGTACTCTCATACCGGGAACCGTCCGCAGTTCGGTGGCGCTCGGAATGCTGCTGAACGACGGCATCGGCGACACGGTGCGCGTGTCGCTGACCGGCAAGCCGGAGAAGGAGGTCAAGGTCGCGCAGGAGATACTGCGTGCGCTCGGCTTGCGCGCGCAGGGTCCGGCGATAACGAGCTGCCCGACGTGCGGGCGGACGCGGGTGGATCTCGTCCGCGTCGCTTCGCAGGTCGAGGACGCCCTCGAGACGCTGGCCCGTGACGGCCGGCCCATGCCGAAGGTCGCGGTCATGGGTTGCGCCGTGAACGGGCTTGGCGAGGCGAAGGGGGCGGACATCGCGCTCTGCGGCGGCGACGGCGAGTTCCTGCTGTACGTCCGCGGCAGGCTGGTGGAAAAGGTAAGTGAGGACGAGGCGGTGAGAAAGGTGGTTGAGCATGTCGTTTCTTGTCAATAACGCGGCGGCGATCGCGGTCGGCGCGGTCATATCTGTGATGGGGTGGATGTTCGGCGGCACGCGTGGCGGCCTGCTGATCCCGGTCGTGCCCTGGCTGTTCGTCCTGATGATCGAGGTCCTGGTGTGCTTCCCGCAGAGGCGCTCCGGCGAGAACACGTACGACGCGCGCGACCGCGTCTGGCACGACCTTAAGAAGGACCCGTTGACATGGGTCGTCGTCGGCTTCCTTGCGATCCTGGCGATTCCGTTTGCGAACAACGGTCTTTGCGTCACCTGCGACGCGGCGGCCATAGCGCAGGGCCTGAGCGCGGCGCCTCCTATCCGGTTCCTGCCGTTTTGCGTGAACCGGCTCGACCACCTGAACGTGTTCCTTTGGTTCGTGACGGCCCTGCCGGCGATGCTCATAGTTCGGCAGAGCCTGAATCAGCACGGCAAGCGGCTGGTCATGAAGCTTGCCGTCTGGAACGGATGCGCGCTTGCGGTGCTTGGCTTCGTGCAGCATGCGCTGGACGCGCCGGGGCCGCTCTGGAACGAGGCCAGCGGGCTTGCCGCCGGTACCGCGCGCGACTTCTTCTCGACATTCGGCTACCCCAACATGGCCGGCGACTACTTTACGTTGCTCTTCGGTATTGCCATCGCCCTCTGGCGCGACTGCTGCGCGCGGATTCACGAGGAGCGGAAGGCGAAGGACATTTCGAGCAGCGCGACTGCGCGGCCGCGCATGTTCTGGACGAAGCACTATTTCCTTATTCCGTCTGCGATCTTCTTCTACGCGGCGCTCAACACGCTGTCGCGCGCGGCGATCATGCTTGTCACGTTGAGCGCGGTCGTCTATTTCCTGCATGCCTTCATAACCTACCTCGCAAAGCTGCGCCGCGCGCAGCGGGTCAAGGCAGTCGCGCTTGGGATTCTCGTCGTAGGGGCGATTGTCTTCGCCGCGTCGCTGTTTGCGCCGGACGACCTGCGGCACGAGGTCGACACCATCGGCACGACCGAAGTGCTGGACCGCGTCTCCGGGCGCGGACAGTACCACGTGCGCGTAGCGTCCGCGATCTGGCGCGAGCACAAGCTCTTCGGCGTCGGCGGCTGGGGATATGTCCACTTCTGCATGCCGATGATGACGCCGGACGAGCTGACGAAGCTGCAGACCATCGGCGGCATAAACGTGCACAACGACTACCTTCAGTTCCTCGCCGAACACGGCGTGGCCGGCTTCGGAGCGCTCGTGGCGATGGTCATACTGCTCGTCTGGCCGATCGGGAGCGCCTGGCGGCGCCTCGTCCGCGACACGCGCTTCAAGAAGGCCAAGGAGCTGCCGCCGCGGCCTGTGCAGATATTCGTGCTGCCGGCATCGGTGTTCTGCATGCTTTTCGCGACGGTCTGCACCCTGATACACGCCTTCGGCGACTGTCCGCTGCGGTCGCCGGCCGTGCTGACCCTCTTCCTCGTTACCCTCGCAGCGTTGCCGGGCTTCATGCCCGAGAAAGGAAAATGATATGCTCCACGTAAACGAGAACTACTCGAAGATCAAGCCCACCTACCTGTTCGCGGAGATCGCCCACCGCGTCGCCGCCCACCAGGCCGCACACCCGGAGGCGAAGGTGATCCGCCTCGGCATAGGTGACGTGACAGAACCGCTCGCGCCGTCCGTCGTCGCCGCGCTTCACCGCGCCGTCGACGACGAGGCCGACCGCTCGCGCTTCCACGGATACGGTCCCGAGCAGGGCTACGCCTTCTTGCGCGAGAAGATCGCCGAGGTCGACTTCCGCGCGCGCGGCGTCGAGGTCTCGGCGGACGAGATACTCGTCTCCGACGGCGCCAAGTGCGACTGCGGGAACTTCCAGGAGCTTTTCGCCGGGGACGTGCGCATCGCAGTCGGCGACCCGGTATATCCGGTCTACGTCGACACGAACGTGATGGCCGGCCGCAGCGACATACGCCTTTTGCCCTGCACTGCGGCGAACGGCTTCGTGCCGGGTCCGGAAGGCTGCGACGCCGACATCGTCTACCTCTGCTACCCCAACAACCCGACCGGCGCCGTAGCGACCAAGGCCCAGCTTCAGGCTTGGGTCGACTGGGCGAACGAGCGCAAGGCGCTCATCATCTTCGACGCCGCCTACGAGGCGTTCATACGCACTCCGGGCATACCGCACTCGATCTACGAATGTGCCGGCGCGCGGACCTGCGCGGTCGAGATACGCTCGTTCTCCAAGACCGCAGGCTTCACCGGCATACGCTGCGGCTACACGGTCGTGCCCGACGGACTCTCGGCCTATGCCGCCGACGGGCGCCCCGTGGAGCTTCGCGGCATGTGGACGCGCCGCCAGACGACTAAGTTCAACGGCGCGAGCTACCTCACCCAGCGCGCCGCCGAGGCGGTCTGTTCGCCAGAGGGCCAGGCGGAGACGCGGGCGACCGTCGACTTCTACCTGGGCAACGCGGCGATCATGAAGGAGGCCCTGCGAGGCCTCGGCTACGCGGTCACGGGCGGTGACGACTCTCCGTATCTCTGGGTCGACGTGAAGGGCGACAGCTGGGCGTTCTTCGACCGGCTGCTCGCCGAGGCGAACGTCGTCACCACGCCTGGCGCCGGCTTCGGCGCGGCGGGCGAGGGCTACATCCGCATATCCGCCTTCAACTCGCGCGAAAACGTGCTTGAGGCGGTTTCGCGCCTGAAGAAGGTCCTGTAGGCGGAAGTCTCCGGGAGGGCTGGGGTGACCGAAGGCGCGTTCTTCCAGGACCTGGCGATCCTGATGGCCGTCGCGGGCGTGGTGGCGGCGGTCTTCTCTCGCTTGGGCTGGCCCAAGGTCCTGGGCTACATTCTTGCCGGCATCTTGCTCAACGAGCACACGTGGGGCGGGCTTTTCCTACAGGACGTCAATTCAACGCGGACCATCGGCCAGCTGGGCGTCGTGTTCCTCATGTTCGGCATGGGCCTGTCGTTCTCGCCCAAGGACATGCGGCGCGCCCGCGCCGTCGCGCTGCCTGCGGCCATAGTCGATACGCTGGTGATGACATGGCTCGGCTACACTGTCGGCACGCGCTTCTTCGGCTGGCCTTCCGTGCCGTCGTTGTTCCTCGGCGTCGCGGTCTGCGACTCCGCGACGACGCTGCTCGCGAAGGTCTTCGACGAGCTGGGCTGGTCGCGTCGGCCGTTCGTGACGAACGTACTAAGCATCTCCGTCTGCGAAGACGTGATCTGCGTCGGCGCGATCGCCGTGGCGACGGGCTTCGCGGCTGGCGAGGGAATGTCGCTCGTCGCGCTCGGCTCGTCGCTCGGCAGTCTTGCACTCTTCTTCCTTACCGTGCTAGTCTTCGGCTTCGTGCTAGTGCCGCGCCTCCTCGATTCGGTCGGCAAGCGCGGCGACGACGAGTCGCTCGTGCTGACGGCGCTTGGCGTATGCTTCTTCATATCATACCTCGCCTACAAGTTCGACTTCTCGCTCGCCCTCGGCGCGTTCCTCGTCGGCCTTATCGCAACGTCAAGCGGCGTCCGCGACCGGCTCGTCGCGCTTTCGGATCCGCTTAAGTCGATGTTCTCTGCCGTTTTTTTCGTGTCCATCGGCCTGCTGGTCGATCCTGCCGCGCTTTGGCACAGCCTGCCAGCGATACTAGTAGTGTCGGCGGCGATCGTCGTCGGCAAGTCCATGAACATCTTCGTCGCCTCTGTCGCGGCGGGAAGGGAGATCAAGGAGTCGGTCCAGAACGCCATGGCGCTTGCGCAGATCGGGGAGTTCGCGTTTATGGTGGCGATGCTGTACGCCACGCTGAAGGACGCCGCCCAGGTGCCGCTCTTCCAGGTGGCGGTCGGGGCGTCCCTGCTGACGACGCTCCTGAGCCCGACGCTCGTTCGCGTGTCGTCGCACGTCGGCGACTGGGTGGAGGAGAAGACTCCCGGACGCGTCCGCCGGCTGCTCGTGTCCTATCAGGCGTGGCTTGAGAAGATTCGCGCGAGCAGCGGGTCGCCGGCGTTCGAGAGCTTGCGTATTGCGGCGCTGCGGCTGGGCGTTTACGCGGTGCTGATGCTGGCAGTCTCGGTGACTTTCAGGCTGCTCGGGCTTCACGACTATTCGCGGTTTCTGGTCTTCTTTGAGACGCACAAGCGGATTTTCCTCTTCCTCGCGGCGAACCTTGTGGATGTCGGGCTGTTTTCCCTTGTGCCGTCGGCGGCGCGTGCGCTCGGCGATGCGGTCGCGACGCTGCTGGCGGGCGAAGGGAACGCGAAGTGGCAGACGCACGTGCGGCAGCTCGTGCGCTACGTTGCGACGGCTGCGGCCGTAGGCCTGTTCTTCCTCGAATGGGTAATGATCAACGTGTCTATCATGCCGGATGGCCTGGCAGTGAAGATTGCGTCGTACGTCGTCATCGTCGTGACGGGGGTGCTCGGCTGGCATTTCTTCTCAAAGGCGGGACAACGCGCCTCCCAGCGCTTCCATGAGGCGCTGACGGCCGAGGAGCGCCGCGAGAGCCTTGCGGTGACGATGACACTGCCGGAACCGTCGGGCGACGTGCACCGCCTTGTGCTCGGCGCGGGGTCGCCTGCCGTCGGCGGCACGGTCGTAACGCTGAACATTCGCGCAAAGACCGGCGCCACGGTGGTGGCGGTCGTGCGCGACGGGCGCACGGTCCGGAACATCGGCCCCGAATGGGAGTTCAGGATCGGCGACACGCTGCTTGTGCTCGGCGACGCCAGCCAGGTCGTGGCTCTTAAGGACCTGCTCGGGGTGATATGAGCGGCGCCATGGAATTTGCTATAATTTCCGCATAGGGAGGGTTCTGACGGAACGATGGACTCAGCAATGGAGATATTCGGCTACAGGTTCAAGAACGGCGCACTGCTGCAGGAGGCGCTGACCACGCCGGCGTGCCGCATGGACGAGCCGGAGGTGCGCGACAACCAGCGGCTCGAGTTCCTCGGGGACGCGATACTCGGCCTGCTGAGCGCGGAGAGGGTGTTCGAGGCGTTTCCCAACGATCAGGAAGGCTCCCTCACCGTCCGCCGCGCCCACATGGTCTCGTCCTCCGCGCTCTGCGCGGCGGCGGGACGGCTCGGGCTCGCCGCGCGCCTGCGGCGCAACCGTCACGCGGAGGAGCTTTCGCCCGGCGCGAAGACGCTGGCGGACGCCGTGGAGGCGGTCATCGGGGCGGCATACCTGGACGGCGGACTCGCTGCGGCGCGGCAGGTGTTCGCGGCGCTGGGGCTGGACGGGAACGCCGAGCAGCCTGAGTGGTCCGCGAACCCGAAAGGGGAGCTTCAGGTGCGCGCGCAGGCGATGAAGCCGCCGCGCCACCCGTCTTACGAGCTGCTCCGCACGGAGGGGGCGGCGCACGAGCCGCGGTTCTCCGTAAGGGTGTCCGTCGACGGCATGGGCAGCGCCGATGCCGTCGCGCGCACGCTAAAGGAGGCCGAGGCGCTTGCGGCCATGCGCCTGCTTATGGCGTGCGGCGGCGACGCGCGTTTGCCGTAGCGCGGTGGCATTTGGTATAATAGAATTGCTATGGCGCTTCTTGCTACAGTGCTGATTGCGGCCTTGGACCTAGGTGCTCTTTTCTCTGAAAAGGACGCCTGGTCGGGCAAGGCCGAGTTCTTCGCGGTCGAACACGCGAAGGAAGGCTTCGTGTTCGCCAGCGAGCGTCGCGACGTCGTCAACTGCCTCAAGCACGACACGTGCACGTGGCACGGTATGAGGGTCTGGGAGACTCGCGTGTTCTTCGACAAGGGCGGCGAGGAGGAGCGGATTTCCCGCGTGGAGCTGTCGCTCTACAACCGGGGCGATGCCGGGCTGGCGCTGATGGAGGTTCCGGAGCTCAAGGCGGCGATTGCGGACGTCTCCAAGCGCCTTGACCCTGGTGCAAAGTGGGCGAACCCAGAGAAGACGACGCTTCGCAACGGCTCGGTTCGCTACAGGCGCGTGTTCGCGAAGGCGGATCCGGCGGCGGAGCTGGTGTGGGGCCTTTCCGCGCCTGGCGCGAAGGGCGCGCGCGAAGTCGAGTACCTGCGCCTTACGCTGTCTCCGTGCCAGCCCGCCGCGCAGTCCGCGCCGCGCGCCTCCACCTCCGCGCGAAAACCGGCAGGCGCCGCCGGCAAGGCGAAGATACGCGACAACGTGACCAAGAGCCCGAACGGCGACGTGTTCATAGACAACGTGCCGATGGTGGACCAGGGCCAGAAGGGATACTGCGCCGCCGCCGTCGCCGAGCGCGTGCTCAGGTACTACGGCAACGTAGTGGACGAGCATGAGATCGCCCAGCAGGCCGGCACGCGCGCGCAGGGAGGCACCAGCACCGCCGAGATGAAGAAAGCCGTGACCGCCATCGGGGAAAAGCGAGGCCTCGGCTATCAGGAGATCGTGTCGATGTCCGCCGGGCTCGGCGACCTGGAAGACGAGGTCGCCCGCTACAACAAGGCTGCGAAAAGCGAGAAGAAGCCGCCGCTGTCGATTGCCGACTTTACCCGCGGAAACGTCATCTACGTCTCGGAGATGCGCGCGGCGATGGACAAGAAGGTTGTCTATCGCATGCGCCAGAAGGACCCTCGGATGAAGAAGTTCCTGGCCGGCGTCCGCCAGCAGGTGAACGCCGGCATACCGGTGTTCTGGGGCGTCACGCTCGGCATTTTCCCGGAGCGCGGCGTGAACCCGCAGTCGACCGGCGGACACATGCGGCTTATCATCGGCTACAACGACAAGAAGAAAGAGGTGCTCTTCACCGACACGTGGGGCGAGGGGCACGAGCTGAAGCGCATGCCCGAGGACTGGGCGTTCGCGATCACGCATGACGCGTTCTTCCTGAAACCGCGCTGACAAGGAGGCATTATGGAGCTTTCGATACTCGTAAACATGTTCAACGTCAAGGGCCGTCTCGTCGCGCTCAGCCCGTTCGGCAACGGCAACATCAACGACACGTTCCTCGCCATATACCGCAATACCTTCACCGAGACGCAGGTCATACTGCAGAAGGTGAACCGCCGCGTGTTCCCTCGCCCGGAGGCGATCATGTCGAACATGCACGAGGTCACCAAGCACTGCCACGAGAAGCTGGCGGCGGACGCCGAGCGCGGCGCCGACGACCGCGTGTGGCAGATGCCGCGCATAATAAAGGCGAAGGACTCCCGCGACTACGTCACAGACGAGAAGGGCGACGTCTGGCGCGTCATAACGCGCATCATGTCGGCGCGTGCGTTCGACGTGGCGCAGGGTCCGGAGCACGCGATGGAGTGCGGCGCGACGCTCGGTCACTTCCACTACCTCATATCCGACATGGAGCCAGGCTCTATAGAGAATCCGCTGCCGGGCTTTCACATAACCTCGGGCTACCTCGCCAACTACGACGCGACGCTCGGCACCGAGTCCGCCAAGGCGCTTCTCGGCGCGTCTATGGAGGCGCGTCGCCTCGCGAAGTTCATAGAGGAGAGGCGCGGCCTCGCCGTCAGCCTGGAGCGCGCCGAGGCGGCGGGGGAGCTCGTCAAGCGCATGTTCCACGGCGACCCGAAGGTGAACAACATAATGATCGACGACGTGACTGGCAAGGGCACGGCGATGATCGACCTCGATACCGTCTCGCCGGGCCTCATACACATGGATTTCGGCGACGCCCTCCGCTCGATCTGCAACCCAGCCGGCGAGGAGGAGACCGATCTCGCGAAGGTAGTGTTCAACGAAGACCTCTGCACGGCGTTCTGCAAGGGCTACATGCGCGAGGCGGGCTCGTTCCTTACCGACGCCGACCGCGCCTACTTCTACGATGCGATACGGTTGCTGCCGTTCGAGCTGGGCTTGCGGTTCTTCCAGGACTATCTCGCCGGAAACGTCTACTTCAAGACCACCCAGCCGGAGCAGAACCTGAACCGCGCACGCGTCCAGTTCCGCCTCTGCGAGTCGGTCGAGGCCCGCGAGCGCTCCATCAGGAACGTGCTTGGGCGGCTGTGAGGAGATCCGCAGGGAATGGACAGGCGCAGCTTCATACTTGACGCTTCTGCAGCGGCGGCTTTCGCAGCCGCAGGCTGTTCGGACAGGCCGTCTGATGCAACGAAGGGGAAACAACAAAAGGAGGGCAATGGCATGGACTTCAAAGAGCTGATCGAGGCGCGGAGGAGCGTCCGGCAGTACGCTAAGGCGGAAATTTCCGCCGGGGAAATGGAGGCGATCGTCGCCGACGCGCTGAACGCGCCCAGCTGGCGGAACTCCGAGACGACGCGCTACTACGCGGCGATCGGCGAGGATGCGAAGAAGAAGATGTGGGATGCTCTTCCTGCCTTCAACGTCGCGAACTCCGCGAACGCCTCCGCGCTCGTCGCCGTCACGTACGTGCCTGGCGAAAGCGGCTTCCGCGACGGGACGCCTACCGACGACCTCGGCAACACGTGGGGCGCGTATGACTGCGGCCTCGCCAGTTCCTACTTCATTCTCGCCGCAAAGAACCGCGGCTGGGACACGCTCATCATGGGCATGCGAGACGTCGCAAAGGTGAAGGCCGTATTCGGCATTCCCGAATCCCAGATACTCATGGCCGTCATCGCCGTGGGCAAGGCGGCGCAACCCCCGGTCAAGGTTCCGCGCAAGCCGGTCTCCGAGGTGCTGAAGACGGCGTGACCCGTCGTCCGATGTACGACCTAGTCGAGATATTCGAGTCGCTTCAGGGCGAGGGGCGCAACGCCGGCAGGCCGTGCGTCTTCGTGCGGTTCGCCGGATGCAACCTCGCGTGCCCGTGGTGCGATACGGACGTCGCGCGGCACTTCTCACTCTCTCTGGACGGGCTTCTCGCCGAGATCGGGCAGTACAAGCCGAAAAGCGTGGTGCTCACAGGAGGCGAGCCTACGCTCGTCGCGGAGATGCCGGAGCTCGTCGCCGCCCTGAAGGAGCGCGGCTACTGGATCGCCGTCGAGACGAACGGCACGTGCGACGCCGAATGGCTCGCGTTCGTTGACTACGTGTCTTGCTCGCCGAAAGCCGAATACCCCGACCGCATCGTGCTTCGCCGGGCGGACGAGGTCCGAGTCGTCGCGTCGTCTGAGGCTGCCGTCGGCTTCTGCCGCGACGTGCAGTCCCGCATCGCCGCGACGGACTACTACGTGTCGCCCTGCGACAGGGCGGGGGAAATAGACTTCGCGACGGCCAAGAGCGTCCTTTCGCAGCTGGACGGCTGGTCGCTTTCGGTGCAGCTGCACAAACTGCTTGGATTCCGCTGATGGCGAACCTGACCCAACTGAAGATGATGGAAGGGCTGAACGGCGCACTGCTCGTGGACAAGCCGGCCGGGCTCCCGTTCACGACTGTCGTGAAGACCGTCAAGAGGAAGTTCAACCTCGTCAAGGTCGGCCACGGCGGTTCGCTCGACGCGATGGCGTCTGGCCTGCTCGTCATTCTTGTGAACGACGCCAACATGCTCGTCAGCGACGTGATGGGCGCCGACCGCGACTACGTCGGCGCCATGCGCCTCGGCCGCCGCACTAATACCGGCGACGCGCACGGCGAGACGGTGCGAGAGAGCGAGCCGACGTTCTCCGAAGATCGTCTCTCCGCCGCGCTCTCCGAGTTCAGGGGCGACATATTCCAGACGGAGCCTCGCTTCTGCTCGGTGCGCCGCGAAGACCGCTCCGTGTACGAGATCGCCGACACCGGTGAACATTCGCAGTTCCTTGCCCACGTCTACCGCCTCAAGGCCGAGGTCGCGGAAGGCGGACGCCTCGACTTCGAGGTGTCGGGCACCAGGTCGCTGATCGTGCGCGCGCTTGTGGACGGCTTCGGAGAGACCCTCGGCTGCGGTGCGTGCCTGGAGTCGCTGCGCCGCGTGCGCATCGGCAGGTTCGACGTGGCGGACGCCATTCCGTTCGAGCGGCTGCTTGAGACAGACATTGGAGATTTTGCATCGTGCGTGAAGCCGATGTCAGCGTTCTTGCGATAGGCTTCTTCGACGGAGTCCACCTCGGCCACCAGGCCATCTTGCGAGGCGCGTCCGCCGCGCTGACGTTCAGGAACCACCCGCTCTCGGTCCTTGCGCCCGACCGCGCGCCGCCGCTCATGATGTCCCTCGAGGAGCGCGTGTCGGCAATGCGCGAGTGCGGAGCCCGCGACGTGATAGTCCTTGACTTCACGCAGGAGCTGGCCGACCTTACGCCGGACGCGTTCCTTGCGAAGGTACGGCTGCTTCACCCGTTCTCCGCAGTCAGGTGCGGAGCCGATTGGCGGTTCGGACGTGGCGGAGAGGGGAATGCGCAATGGTTGCGTTCGCACGGAACGCCAGTCGAGGTCGCGCCTTACGCCGAATGGCAAGGCGAGAGGATATCGTCGTCGCGCATACGCGCCGCGCTGTCGCGCGGAGAAGTGGGGGATGCGGCGGCCATGACGGGACGTCCGCTGCGCGTTTCAGGACGGCGCTTTCGTGGCAAGGGCCTCGGCGGCTCGCTCGGATTCCCGACGGTCAACATCGAGAGCGACGCGCCGGTCCTGAAGCTTCTTCCCCGCGGCGTCTATGCCGTTGAGATGTCCGGCAGGCGCGGCATCGCCAACTACGGCGTGGCCCCGACCCTGGGCGACGGGGCGTGGAGCGAGCCGGTTCTTGAAGTGCATTTTCCGGTCATGCCGGAAAATCCGGAAATTCCGGAATCTCCGGAAGAACTGCCCGTAACGTTGTCGTTCTTGAGCTTCATACGCCCCGAGCGCAGGTTCCCGTCGCTTGCGGCTCTAAAGTCCCAGATTGAGGCCGACTGTGCGTCGTGCCGTCAATGAGGGGTTCTGTGACGTGCGCTGGCTTTCACATTTTGCTATAATATAGGCAGACGGAAGAATTCTGATATGGGAGTGTCGGCAATCAGCGTTGCGGCAACTGTATTCTGGGCGCTATGCGCCATCGGGATCGCCTGGTATGTCGCCGACATCGCCAAGGACGTCACATACGTGACGCTGGCGGACGGGCGGCGGCAGGAGCGTTCCATACCGCTTCTCTTCCGCGTGCTGCTGCCGCTGGCTCCGAATTTCTTCGCGCTGGTGCGCAGGCCGGCCTTCCGTCCCGCGGTGGAGCGCGCCGAGAAAATGCTCGTCCAAGGCGGGTTCGAGGGGCTGCTTAGCGGCGAGGAGTTCGTGGCCCTCCGCCTGATGCTGCTGTGGGTCTTGCCCGACATCTGGTTGCGCGGCGCGGTGGCCCGCCGCCATCTCTCCATACAGCGGTCGCTGCCGTTCGCGCTAGACCTGCTTACGCTTTCGGTTGAGGCCGGCATGGACTTCATCAGCGCGTTGCAGCGCAACTGCCGTTCGCGCAACCTCAGTCCGCTTGACGAGGAGCTGCTGCGCATGACGAAGGAGATACAGGTCGGCTCGTCGCGCAAGGAGGCGCTCCGGCGCATGGCCGACAGGGTGCGGCAGCCAGACTTGCGCTCGGCCGCTTATGCGCTCATTCAGGCCGACGAGCTAGGCGTGTCGATCGGCGCGATGCTGCGCATTCAGTCGGAGCAGCTGCGTTCGCGCCGCTTCGACCGCGCAGAGCGCATGGCGGCGCAGGCGCCGGTCAAGATGCTCGCCCCGCTGATGCTGTGCATATTCCCTGCGGTATTCATCATACTCCTGGGCCCCGTGATAGCCCAGGCAATGAAAGGTCTGTTCTGATGGCTGACGGTCTCGAACTTCTGATAACGAACGGCGAGTTTGCTGGCCGGCGGTATGCGGTGGGACCGGGCGGTCTCCGCCTCGGGCGCTCGTCGTCGAACGACGTATGCATCAAAGACGAAGAGCTTTCGCGCAACCACTGTCTCTTCGAGGCCGCCGGCGACACCGGGCTTCGCGTGACGGATCTTGCAAGCGCGAACGGCACCTTGCTGAACGGGCGGGAGATCGGCTTGGATCCTCAGCCGCTTTACGTCGGCGACTGCATCGAGGTCGGCAATACCGTTCTGAAGGTCATAGGCAACGGGCCTGTACAGATATCGCCGGTCGATCTCGGTCTGGGAGCCTCCGGCGAGCAGAAGCCGGGCGCCAGGAAGCGTCGCGCTCCGGCAGCCAACGTGCTGTGGATAGTCGCGATCGTCACGCTGCTGGCGGCGATCGGCGTTGTGCTATTTGTTCCACGCGACAGCGGTGAAGCGCCGACTAAGTCCGTCGCCGACGAAGTCCCTGTCGTCAACGAGGTATACTACGAGAAGGTCGAAGCAGATTCGAACGGCATATTCCGCTACGAGCTGCGCCTGTCGGATGACGGCGTGCTGACCGTCTCGGTTGACGACGTGCCGAAGAACGACCGCCGCTTCACGAAGAGCGAGCCGCTGGGGGAGAAGGCCCGCGCCGAGCTGAACGAGATCCTGTCGTTCGAGCGCATCGGCGAGCTCGACAGCGAGTACGTCGGGCCGGAGCCGGATCCGCCTGCGCTCGACAGCCGCGAGCTGAAAGTCGTGTATTCGACGCAGTCGCGGACGGTCCGCGTCGTCAACACGCAGGAGCCGGAGGCGTTTCGCGCCGTCCGCGAGAAGCTGGAGGCGTTCTCGAAGAACCAGCTTGGCGTCTGGGCGATACAGTATTCGCGCGAGAAGCTTGTGGCGCTCGCCGAGGAGGCCGTTGCGCTAGGCCACGTGAAGTGGGAGGACCGCGATGTCAACCACGGCAATCTCTTCGCCGCCGTCTCCGCCTACCGCGAGGCGCTGTTCTACCTTGAGACGGTGAACCCGAAGCCAGCCTGCGCAGACGAAGCGCGTCAGGGCCTTGAAGCGGCGACGGCGGAACTGGACAAGCGTTACGCCGACCAGCGCTTCACTGTCGACAAGGCGCTTAACCAGGCGCACTGGGAGGAGGCGCGCAGCGAGCTCGCCGTGCTGCTGGAAATGGTCCCCGACCGCGATGATGACCGTCACCGCGAGGCCGCCGCCAAGCTGATCGACGTGGAGCGCCGCATGAAGGGAGGGAAGTGACGTGAAAAGCCTTGCCGCCATTTCTGGACTTATGCTTCTGGCGTCGGCCGTCTTCGCCGACCCGCCAGCGCAGACGCGCGTGAACGTCACGAGCCAGCCGTCCGGCGCGACCGTCATCATCGACGGATGCGACCGCGGGACGACGCCGATAACGCTTTTCGACCTCGCTCCGGGCCGCCATCACCTGAAGTGCCGCCTCGCCGGCTACGTCGAGAGCGACCGCTTCTTCAAGACCGGCGAGAGCCCGTCCGTCGAGTGCAACGAGACGCTGGCCGAGGAGAAGGGACTGTTCCTGCTGCGCACGGAGCCGGAAGGGTGCAGCATTCTGATCGACGGCGTTTCCGCCGGGCAGACGCCTCGGCTCATCACCCATCTCGCCGCAAAGGACACCTACTCCGTGCGTCTCAGGAAGGCCGGTTGCCAGGATCAGGTGATAAGCGTCAAGTTCGATGGACGCAAGCCGCTCGTCCGCACCGAGACGATGGTGCTCGCCTCTGGCGTCATCAGCATCGCGAGCGAGCCTTCCGGAGCAGACGTGACGGTCAACGGCATCGAGCGCGGCAAGACGCCCGTCGAGGTTTCGGGCGTGCCGAGGGGCAGGGCTACGGTGAAGTTCCACCTTGACGGATTCGAGGACGAGACCCGCGAGCTGGCGGTGAACGCCGGGGACAGGCAGACGCTTCAGATCGTGCTCAAGGGCTTGCCCGGCACGCTGCATCTGACGTCCGTTCCGGACGGCGCGCGCTTCTACGTGAACGAAGAGTCGCGCGGCAAGGGGCCTGTAACGATGACCGGGCTTAAGCCCGGCGACTACACCGTCCGGGCGGAGCTGGACGGCTACGGCACGCAGACGAAGACTGTAACGATCGAGAACGGCGCGTCGCTCACCGAGGAGTTCAGGCTCTCCAACGTGATGGGGCGGCTGGAGGTCCGCACCAGTCCCGTCGGGGCCCACCTGACGTTCGACGGGCGGCCGATGGGCGTGACGAAGGCGTCCGACCCAAATGCGGAGCTGAGCGATGTATTCGCCATCGAGAACGTGTCCGAGGGCGAGCATACGCTCGTGGTGCGCAAGGACGGCTATTCCGAGTCGGTGCGCCACCCGAAGGTCCTCAGCGAAAAGACGGCACAGGCGACCGTGCGGCTGAAGCGCATATTCCGTCCCGACACCAAGATCGTTACCGCGCATGGAGACTACGTTGGCGTTCTAGTGTCGCTCAACTCCGACTACGTGGTTCTCGAAGTCAAGATGGGCATCACCAGGAGCTTCCCCAGGAGCGAGATACGGCGGATGGAGAGCATCGCCGCGGAGAAGTGAAGAAGCGCCTTGATGTCCTGATGGTAGAGCGCGGCCTTGCGGATTCGCGGACCCGTGCGCAGGCGCTCGTGATGGCGGGCAAGGTCCGCGTCGGCGGACAGGTGGAGGCAAAGGCTTCGCGGCAGGTTTCCGATGACGCGGCGATAGAGGTCGAGGCTCCGCCGCGCTTCGTTTCGCGCGGAGGGGAGAAGCTTGAGGGCGCGTTCGCGCTCTGGGGCGAATGTCCGGAAAGTCCGCTTGACGTGCGCTGGCTCGTGTGCCTGGACGTCGGCTCGTCGACCGGCGGGTTCACCGACTGTCTCCTGCAGCACGGCGCCGCGCGCGTGATGGCCGTCGACGTCGGCACCAACCAGCTCGCCTACAGCCTGCGGACTGACCCGAGGGTCTGGGTGCGCGAGAACTTCAACGCGCGGTTCATGACGCCGGACGACCTGCCCGAGGTTCCGCAGGTCGCCGTGACCGACGTCTCGTTCATCTCGCTCAGGCTGATCCTGCCGCCGATCGCGCAGGTGCTTGCGCCCGGCGGACTGATCGTCGCGCTCATAAAGCCGCAGTTCGAGGTGGGACGTGGGAACGCTCCCGGCGGACTCGTCCGCGACGAGGCGCTTCGCCTCGCCGCGCGGGACGGCATCGTCCGCTTCGGCTCGGAGGAGCTTGGTCTTTCGCTCCTGGGATTGGCGGAGTCGCCGATCCGCGGACGCGAAATGGGCAACGTCGAATATCTTTCATACTGGAGGAAGCCGCCATCGCCATGAGAAACATAGCCGTAACTTTCGCCGCCTGCGCCGTCGCAGCGGCCTGCCATGCCGCGCCTAGCATCCTGCCCGCCGGGCACGAGTTCCGCCTCGTCTGGAGCGACGAGTTCGACGGCGACCGCCTCGACGGCTCGAAGTGGTCCTACCGCACCAACTTCTGGGGACGCCGCGCCATGTGGTTCGCCGCGCCCGAGGACGGCGCAGTCGTCGTGAAGGACGGCTTCGCGCACCTGAAGATAGTAAAGCGCGCGGACGGCTCGTTCTGCTCGCCGCAGCTCCAGACCGGCGGTCTCCTCTGGGACGAGCTTGACCCCAAGCCTGGCAACGGCGTCGTGTGGCCGTTCCGTCCGAGGGAGAAGCCGAAGTTCATGCACCGCTTCGGCTATTACGAGTGCCGGGCGAAGTTGCAGAGCCGGGAGGGGTGGTGGACGGCATTCTGGATGCAGTCGCCGATGAACGGCGCAACGCTCGACCCGCGTCGCAGCGGAGTCGAGTGCGACATCATGGAGTCGTTCGACCCGGGGCGGCACATCGTGCACGCCTTCCACTACAACGGCTGCGGGCCCGAATACAGGCGCTTCAACGCCCAGCGCGCGCCGTACACGCCCACGCCCGACAGCGCCTGGAGGGTGAACTTCCCGATTGCGACCGGCGAGTTTCATACCTTCGGCCTCCTGTGGGAGCCCGACGGCTACACGGTCTACGTCGACGGACGGCAGAGCGGCTTCAAGGTGGGGCGCGGCGAAGGCGAGGTCGTCTCTGAGACGGAGGAGTTCATCTTGGTCTCAACCGAGCTGAAGGGGTTCCGCCAGAACGCCGCGCCCGATCCGGAGGTGGCGGCGGCCTATGCGGCCGGCGACGAGTTCGTCATCGACCACGTGCGGGTGTACGACCTGGCGGACTAGGAAGATGGCGAAGCGGGGACTTGTTCTTGAGGGCGGGGCGATGCGCGGGCTGTTCACGGCCGGCGTGCTGGACGTGCTGATGGAGCACGGCGTCAGGTTCGATGGCGTCGTCGGAGTCTCCGCCGGGGCGTGCTTCGGCTGCAACTACAAGAGCAGACAGCCCGGGCGCGTCATTCGCTACAACAAGCGTTTCGCAAGGGATCCGCGCTATTGCTCGTGGACGTCGTTGCTTAGGACGGGCGATCTTTTCAACGCCGACTTCTGCTACCGTGCGCTGCCGATGGAGCTTGACCCGTTCGATTGCGCGGCATATGCGGCGAACCCGATGGAGTTCCATGTCGTGGCGACCGACTGCGTGACTGGCAAGGCCGTGTACAAGCGTCTCGACAAGGCGGACGAAGAGGCGTTCAGGTGGATTCAGGCTTCGGCGTCCATGCCGCTCGTATCGCGTCCCGTGCGCATCGGCGGAGGAGAATACCTTGACGGCGGGCTCTCCGACGGCATACCTCTTCGCTATTTCGAATCGCTAGGTTACAGCCGCAACGTGGTCATCACCACGCGTCCGCACGGCTACAGGAAGTTCCCGACATGGAAAATCCGGTTGCTGAAGCCGCTTCTCCGTCGCCACCCGAATGTGTACGAGGCGTTGGCGACGCGCTACAAGTGGTATAACGCGGCGCTAGAGTACGTTGATTCGCGAGTGGCGTCCGGCGACGCGCTGCTCATCGCGCCCGAGAAGCCGCTCGAGATATCTCGCGTCTGCCACGACCCCGACACGATGCAGCGCGTCTACGACCTCGGCCGCCGTGCCGGTGAGAACGCCCTCGCGTCAGTCATTTCTTGATTGTTTGATGTCTTTGAACTTGACGCCGAAGCGGGAAAGGTACTTGGTCAGCCTGTCGGAGTCGTTGTTCGACTTCTTCGCCATGCGCGAGACAGCGAACAGCTTCTTTGCGGCGTCCGCCGCGGTGTCAGAAGCGCGGCAGACTGCGGCAACGTGGGCGAACTGCACAAGGTCGAAGTCATCGAACCGCATGGCGTAGTCCTTGCCAAGGAGCGCTGCGAGGGTCTTGCCGTCGATGGCGTCTGCCGATGATGCTGTGCCTGTTTGTGCGCCTGACGAAGACCGCGCGATCTCGGTCGCAACCACCTCTTCCGTTATGCGGCCGCCGTCCGAGAGCGTCGCCATCCTCACTATCATGGCGTTCAGGTCTCGGAAGTTCCCCGGCCAGCGGTTTGACGGAGATAGCGCGAAGTCCATGAACAGCTTGCGCGCCTCCTTGCTGAATGAGATGTGCTTGCCGGACTTCTCCGCGAACCTCGCAAGCTCGTACGTCAGGTTCGGCTCGATGTCCTCGCGCCGCTCGGCGAGTCCAGGCAAGTTGAAGCTCCAGAGGTTGATTCGTGAAAGAAGATCCTCCCTGAATTTCCTGTCCGCTACGTCAAGCGCAAGATCGCGGTTGGTGCCGCAGATCAGCTGGAAGTCGCTGTGTTCGTCCTTTGCCGCGCCTAGCGGACGGAAACACTTCTCCTCTATGGCTTTTAGTAGCATCGCTTGCGCTTCAAGCGGCAGTTCGCTTATCTCGTCGAGGAACATGATGCCCCCGTCGGCCTCCTTGAGAAACCCGTCGTGGTCCGCGCCTGCGCCGGAATACGCGCCTTTCTTGTGTCCGAAAAGCGCAGACTTCGCGAGGTCTCCGCCGAGCGTCGCGCAGTTGACGGCGACGAATGTCCCTTTGACCTTGCCGGACTGTTTCTTGAGAAGGTATATCTGCTCCGCAAGCTGGCTTTTCCCTGCGCCTGTCGGGCCTGTCAGCAGTATGGGCGCCGAAGACCGCACGGCCACGCGCTCGATCGTCTCGATGAGCTTGTTGAACGCTTCGTTCTTGGTGTCTATCCCACGCTTCAGGAACGATAGGTCGTCCTGCCGTTCCAGCTCGAAGCGCTTGGCGAGCTTGTCGTAACGAGAAATGTCAAGGTCGATGACGCTGATCGTTCCCTTTGGGTCGTGCGAATGGCGCACATGCCCCTCCTTCGGCGAAGTCTGCACGAGCTTCGCCGCGAGGTGGCGCGACTCGGCGAGAAGGAACAGGCATATCTGCTCCACGTGCGAGCCGGTGGAGATGTGGATGTAGTAGTCTGTCCTTTCCTTGTGGAAGCATGGGGACTTCGCGTAGTCGTAGAACTTGCCGTACACTTCTTCGAAGTCCCAAGGGTCCTTGAGCTGCACAATGTCGAAGATGACCTTTGTTTCGGGCGAGACCGACTTGATGTCCGCTTTCACGCGCTCAGCGAGCGGCATGAACTCCTTGTTGAGTATGAGGTGCAGCTCGTCGATGGGAAGGCTCTCCTGCTGGACGAGGCCGATGGTCGGCCGCCACGTGTCCCAGCGCGCGGGTCCGGCCCCGCCGTGTGCGTCCTTTTGTGTCCCGAGAACCGATATTGCAGTTGTCTTCATGTCGCGAATTGTATCATACTGCGCAGTCGTTGTCTATACCGTAGGATATAATCTATAATTTTATATCGTATACCCGCCGCGTCAGTCCCGCGAAACCCCCGGAAAAAGCACTTCCCATGTAAGATAACGTGGTTGGCACGCTTTATGCTCTTGGAAGCCGTGCGATTTTTGAAGCAAGAAAGGAACAACCAAATGAAAAGAGACGAGGACTTGATTAGCGAAGAAGAGCTCTTCGACGATTTCGAATGCGATCTGTTCGGGGAGGCCATTCCACGTACAGTTCACCGCGGCAGGAAGCGCCCGGGCAAGGACCTCTTCCGTGAAGTGAAGGAGAAGATGATCATGCGCATCTACGGGGTTTCGCGCACGCGGGCGCGTGAAATCATTTCTTGTCGCGAAAGGGAAAAGCGTGCTGCGGAGGCGGCAAAGTCCCGCGGCGGAGGTTCGGCCCGTGCCGACGGCACGCTCATGGGCGCCGAGGAATTCTTCAGGGGGTGACAAGATGGCAAAATTCAAGCAGATACCGCAGAACTTCCTGTTCCGCAAGCTCCTCAAGTACTGGGGGAACATGGTGCACAACTACCGCGACGACTGCCACGACGACGACTTCTTCAACGTCGTGCGCAACTGCTTCGACCACGACAAGGCGGTCGAACTCATCGAGGCGGCATACACCGCGAAGGAGCTGGACGAGATGAAGGCGTCCAAGTCCCGTTGCAACCGTCTCGACCTCACGGATCCGCTGGACGATGTGTTCAACGCGCTCTGGAACCACGAGGGAATGCGTGACAAGTGCCGTGCGGTGCTGGACGCGATACGCGAATACATGTTGGCGGACGCTGGAACCGGCAAGGATGTCGCGGAGGCGCGTTTCGCGGAGCTCAAGCGTGTGCTGAAGCTTGACGACCTGGAGGCCGAGATCCTGACGTTCGCGTACGTACGCGACCAGACGTGCTTCAGCTGGCCGGTCCGGGTGGAGGACCGCGAGAAGCCCCTCTACTACGCGATGGCGCTGGACCGCTCTTACGCGGAGGTCGCAAAGGTCATGTCCGCGAAAGGGAAGCTGCTCAAGTTCAACCTCCTTGACTGCGACTACGACTTCAGCCGCCGCACGCTCGGCGGCTACATGGACGGCACGTCGGACGAGACCATCGAGCGCCGCTTCTACAAGAAGTGCGACGCCAGGGACGCCCTGCCGTGGGAGTTCTTCGGCGACCTTGCGTCAAGGGACGGCGAGGTCCTGAAGCGCATGATCGCCGCGAGCGGCGGGAAGTGCAACATTCTCCTCTACGGCGCGCCCGGCACCGGCAAGACCTCGTTCGCCTGTTCGCTCGCCAAGGAGCTGGGGCGCACGGCCTATGAAATCAAGCAGGGCGACGATGACGGCAAGAACATGAAGTCAGAGGCGCGCATGATGGGCATCCAGGTGTGCAACATGCAGGAGGATCCGGCGGAAAGCCTGATGGTCGTTGACGAGGCCGACGAGCTGCTGCGCAGCTCGTCGTGCGGGTTCAGCCTGTTCGGGTTCGATTTCGGCGGCGGCAAGTCGACCGAGAAGGGCGTGATGAACTCCATTCTCGACGAGACAAGCATCCCGGCGATCTGGATCTCCAACGCGCCGGCCTGGACGATGGACGAGTCGGTCCGCCGCCGCTTCGACTACTCCATCTGCTTCGAGCGCCTGAACGGCGCGCAGCGCGTCGCGATCTGGAAGAACCAGGTGGCGAAGCACGGCCTGGAGGCGCTCATCACCGCAGCGAAGGTCGAGGAGTACGCCGCGAAGTACGAGACGAGCGCTGGCGGCATCTCGACCGTCCTCGCGAACGTGAAGCGCATGGCGCCCCCGGCGGAGAAGGTGGACGAGCTTGTCGCGACGCTCATGAAACCGCACTGCAAGCTCATGGGCGTGAAGGACGGCAACGGGTTCCTCCCCGCAAAGGACTATTCGCTCGACGGGCTCAACGTCAAGGGGAAGGTCACGCCGGAGCGCATCGTCAATGCCGTCCGGAACTACCTCGACGCCGGCTTCAGCGCGGCGGCGGAGGACAAGCCCCGCATGAACGTCCTCCTCTTCGGGCCGCCCGGCACCGGCAAGACCGAGTTCGTCAAGTACCTCGGCAAGGCGCTCGACCGCAAGGTGCTCGTCGTGAAGGGCAGCGACTTGCTCTCCAAGTGGGTCGGGGAATCCGAGCAGAACATCGCAAAGGCCTTCCGCCGGGCGGAGGCGGAACACGCCATCCTCTTCTTCGACGAGGTGGACGGGCTCCTGCAGGACCGCTCCGGCGCGAGCCACAGCTGGGAGATAACCCAGGTGAACGAGCTTCTCCAGCAGATGGAGAACTTCGACGGAGTGATGGTTGCGGCGACGAACTTCTCGAAGAACCTGGACGCGGCCGTAATGCGCCGCTTCACCTTCAAGCTCGAGTTCGGCTACCTTGACGACGAGGGCAAGCGCCTCTTCTTCGAGAGGATGTTCAAGTCGAAGCTCGACGACACCGAGTTCTCCGAATTGAAGGAGCTCAGGAATCTCGCGCCCGGCGACTTCCGTACCGTCCGCCAGGAGCAGTTCTACCTCGGCGACGCAGTCTCCAACATGGACCGCATCGAGGCCCTGAAGGAGGAGTGCGCGCTCAAGAAGGACGGCGACCACTCCGCCCGCATCGGTTTCCACTAGCCAATTGGCACGGCTTGTGCTAAACATAATAACAACGAAAACAACAACGAAAGGAGAAAGCAAATGGACGCATGTTTCATAAATAGATATCTACACAAACTGAGCTCAAAGGAGCTCGAGAAGGCGGCCGCCGCCGACGGCGAATACGGCAAGCTGGCCAAAGCTGAGATCGAGCGCAGGAAACGCAAACGAGAACGAAAGTCCGCCTGACACCGGCGGCCAAGGCATGAAAGACTTCATCGAGATAGATGGGGCGCAGGGCGAGGGCGGAGGGCAGGTCCTCCGCACCTCGCTGACGCTGAGCGCGGTCACCGGGCAGCCGGTTTGGATCGAGAAGATCCGCGCCGGCCGCGAGAAGCCGGGGCTGAAGCGCCAGCATCTGACGTGCATCAAGGCCGTTGCGGCGATTTGCGGCGCGAAGACGTCCGACGTTGAGGTTGGCTCGGGCGAACTGGAGTTCGTCCCCGGCGCAATCAAGGGCGGCGACTACCGCTTAGATGTCGGGACGGCTGGCAGCGTCACTCTTGTCGCGCAGACGGTCATTCCCGTTCTGCTGAAGGCCGACAAGCCCTCGACAGTCACGATCACCGGAGGCACCCATGTGCCGTTCGCGCCCGTCTGGGACTTCTTTGTCGAAACCTATCTCCCCGAGCTGCGCCGAATGGGGGCGCGCATCGAGGCGGAGATCGACCAGTGCGGATTCTATCCTGCCGCGGGCGGCGTTGTGAAGCTGCGCGTTTGGCCGTATGACGAGTCAAAGAAGCCTGACAGGTACGAGCTTGTCGACCTCGGCGAGTACAAGAGCGGAGTGGCCAAGGGAGTCGTCGCGCATTTGCCGCGCTCAATCGCCGCAGCGGAGGTCGGCATCGTCGGCGTGCAGCTTCGGGACCTTGCGCTAAAGCATGAGATCTGCGAAGTGGACGCAATGGGCCCTGGCAACTACTGTTGCGTGAAGCTCAACTACGAACGCGCGACGGTCGTCTTCTCGTCCGTCGGCACGTACGACAGGTCGCGCAAGGCGGTAGCACATGAAGTCGTCCACGGTGTTCGCGAGTTCGTTAAGTCGGGCAAGGCCTGCGAGAAGCATCTCGCCGACCAGCTGCTCGTGCCGCTTGCGATGTTCGTAGGCGGTGATTACCACTGGGGAACCGATGGTCTCTGGGAGGCCGAAGTGCGGCGTCCCAACTGGACGCTTGACGTTCAGAAGGAGACTAAGCACTACACGACGAATCGTGATGTGATCGAAAAGTTCGGATAGTCATGTAGAACGTGTGGAAATTCTACATCATCTACACGTTCTACACGGCCAAACAAAACAATTTAAAAGAAGGGAAAGTGAAAATGAAGTGGGAGAAGATTGAGGACGGGTGGACGATGCCTGTTAAGAGCTGGTGCGAGAGCTGCGAGGAGGGCGCTGTGAAGCAGGCCGCGAACCTTGCGCGGCACCCTGCGCTCTTCCACCATGTCGCGCTCATGCCTGACGCGCACCTTGGCTACGGAATGCCCATCGGTGGAGTCATCGCGGCCGAGGACGCCGTAATCCCGGCTGCCGTCGGCGTCGACATCGGCTGCGGCATGATCGCGACAGAGACAGACATCCCGGCGGAGCGCTTCGCAGACATGTCGTTCCGCCGCGCATTCCAGGAGCGACTCAAAGAGCGCATTCCCGTCGGCGAGGGCGTATCGCACAATGAGACCCAGGACTGGGAGGGTTTTGAGGAGTACACCGAGAACAACGGCGTGCGCTCGGACCTCTGGCCGTCCAAGCTGGACCGCATGAACCTCGGAACGCTCGGCGGAGGCAACCACTTTATTGAGCTGCAGAAGACAACTTCGCTCGATGGTTCAGGTGATCCCGACGGCGGCGCGAAGGTGTGGCTCATGATCCACTCCGGCTCGCGTAACCTCGGCAAGCGAATCGAGGAGCACTATCACCGCATCGCGAACCGCCTATGCACGCGCTTCCGCGTGCCGCTCGCCGATCTGGACCTCGCGTTCCTGCCGATAGCGGAGATGGACGGACACAACTACTTCACGGA
This sequence comes from Kiritimatiellia bacterium, assembly GCA_017403825.1. Taxonomy (GTDB): domain Bacteria; phylum Verrucomicrobiota; class Kiritimatiellia; order RFP12; family UBA1067; genus UBA1067. Next base: position 10,876 of record JAFRDO010000006.1, on the reverse strand, counting down.
CATGCTCTTCGCACTCCGTTACGCCCAGGAGAACCGCCGTCGCATGATGGAGGCGATGAAGGAGACCGTCGCGGAGTTCGTCCCGGAGGCGAACTTCGTCCGCACGATCGACATTCACCACAACTACGCGGCGTGCGAGGAGCACTTCGGAAAGAAGGTGTTTGTGCACCGCAAGGGCGCGACGTCGGCGAAGCTCGACGAGATCGGGATAATTCCCGGTTCGATGGGCACGGCGAGCTACATCGTGCACGGACTCGGCAATCCGGATTCATTCATGAGCTGCTCGCACGGCGCGGGCCGCCGCATGAGCCGCGTCGCCGCCTCGACCACGCTCACAGTGGAAGAGTGCGACAAGGCGATGGACGGCATTGTCTGCGAACGGTGGCACAAGTACCGCGGCTTCGGCAAGGGCAAGGCGAAGGGACGGCTCGACCTCTCCGAGGCGCCTCAGGCGTACAAGGACATCGAGGACGTTATCGCGTCCGAGCGCGACCTTGTAGAGCCGCTTGTCCGCCTCGTCCCGCTCGCCAGCCTCAAGGGCTGATCGCCCTTGTTCCCCGCCGGTTTCGGCATTAAACGCTTCGATCCACAGCACTTCTTTAGTGAATCGTTTTCGCCAAACTCCGCCCTGGATTCGGTATAATACCCGCCGTCAGATGTAAGGAGTAATCAAAATGAGTATGATAGAAGCGTTAATACATCTTTTAGGCGTTGCCTTTGCCCCGGTGACAGATGCCCATGCAGATACGATAGATGAGCTCTATGAAAGTATCATAAATGTGAATCAACTTGATCATGATACGGTTTTGAACTGGTGGAGGGCGCTTGTTGATTATACGCATGGAGATGGTCCGCTACGTGTATTTGTCCGGAAACTCGAACGGCCAGATCCTGAAATGTCTAATGGCAGACGCGGGTTCGTATCGTGTTTCAATAACGGATTGAGTTATGTCTATTGCGATAATTCCTTTGCGCGGGTGATTTATGGAGTAACAAAGGAGCCTTACGCTCCGCACAATGGAGTGGATTTTCTTGAGGCTGTCAATTTGTGCAAGCTCAAATGTTTACATAAGACCTGTAGAGGCGACGAGCGGGCTACAGATCAGGCCGGCAGAAGGTACTGCGTTTATAGGCATGGCCAATCTCCTAGAGGTCTTAGTGGGTGGAAGGTTGCGCACATCATAGGGGTCAACCAGTTCTATCTCGGGAACTACAACGCTTTCCAGAATCGCAACTTCACGCGAGGAGTGCTGGCAGACTGGACATATGATGATAGATATGGTTTTCTGGTGCGGCACAGTGGTGACATGGAGGAGCCTGACGACAGAAACTTTTTTATTGCGCATTTCTTGCGCTTTGCGAATCCGATGAATTATTTCCTCATCCCTCGCTGCCATATGGTTGGAGCTTCAGGGTTTAACAAGGACATAAGCGAAGATGTTCGGTTGCTCGAGTATATACGCCAGGTCCGCCTTAAGGAGTTTGGCGAGGCATGGAATGATTTTGAGAGGCGTGTTCTCTTCTCTGGATTTGACGTCAGGGAAAACAGTCAGGAATTAGGTCCGATGCAAATAGACTTTTCTTGCCGCGTGCCCGCACACTCAGGGGGAAATGGCGGCAACGTTCAACGAGCCGCAAGAAGGTCTGTTGCTACCAAGCCTCGCAGGGGGTGGGACGTTGTTGTAGAGGGAGAAATTGTTGCGAGGAATCAGAGTATGCGCATGGCGGCTTTTGTTGCGGTGCGCGAATGCGCGGTGCGGCATCAATTGGATTTCGCGGGTCTTCAGTGTATGTTCCCTCGCATTTCTGGGGCGCTTATGACGATAAAGCGCCGAGACGAGGTGCCAGCGGGAAGTGTCAAGTATTCTGCACAGTCGATTACCTTGCGTGATGGCGTAGAGGTCGTCGTCAATACCCAGTGGTGTGGTGAAGGCCCGTATGCGAATTGGACTTCATTCCTGGAACAATGCAACGCAGCATATATTCAGATAATTCCGACAATTGCCTGATAAGAACTGTCAACGGTGAGAAAAATCTTCGGCTCATCCCCTATCCGTCGCCTGTAGACAAATTCGTTGCAGAATCGTCAACTACTTGGCTAGCATTCCTCCCGCCATATATTGTAATAGTGGCGGAGAAAATTCGAGAACCCCACACCCCTGTTACCACTCAAATTTGGTATAATACTCCCTGCCAGCGCGGGAACGCGCTGACCTTATAGCTTTGCGACGAGAACCGCCGCGAAGCGGCCGGCAGGATCGGCCATCGGTTGCAAACCGGTCTTCCAGAACTGCTACACTCTGAACATACAAAGCATGGTTTGCAGGACGATACCCTTTTAACTTGGGGTGTCGCCTTGCTGTGTGTATGCGCGGGCTGTCGTAGGCCTTTAGAATCATGCGGCCTGGCGCGCCCCTCTAACCAAAACAGAGAGGCGCGCCTTCTGTTTGTTGGCGAGGCGGCAGATATAGATGGCAGAGTGGTTCTTCAGAAAGAAGAGCAAAGGCGAGGTCGAGCGCGATCCCGGCTGGGACGAATATTTCACCTCGAACCGCTCCACCGATGAATCTCTCGTCCGCGGTAAAGGCTTGACGGACCTTGCCAATCAGTGGAAGGATGGCGAGGAATGAAGAAGATTAGTTCGAAAGTCTGTACGGGGGTGATGGTTCAGGATATCCGTCCGCTTATCCACGAGATACGTGGACAGGCTGTAATGCTTGACAGGGATCTTGCCGCTGTGTATCAGGTCATGACAGGCCGCCTTAATGAGGCTGTCAAAAGGAATTTGGCAAGGTTCCCCGCCGAGTTCATGTTTCAGTTGTCGGAATCGGAGATGGATGAACTTATCGCAAATTGCGATAGGTTCAAGACGATGAAACATTCGCCATCTCGAATGTATGCGTTTACAGAGCAAGGCGTTGCCATGCTTTCGGCTGTCTTGAAGAGTGACATAGCCGTCCGTGAAAGCGTTAGGATCATGAAGGCGTTTGTGGCTATGCGCAAGGCGTTGGCAGGCATTCAACCCTTGGTGATGCGCATCGAGACCATCGAACGCCGTCAGATAACCGACCAGTCTCGCAACGAGGCGCGGTTTGACGAGATTTTCAGGAAGATGGGAGAAGGCGAAGTCCCAAACTGCCAGATATTCTACCAGAACAGGTTTTGGGATGCGAAGTCTCTGCTTGTCAAAATCATCCGCCGCGCAAAGAAAGAGCTTGTCGTGGTAGACGCCTATCCTGGCGTAGCGACGCTCGACATCCTTGCGAAACGCGGGCGCGGCGTGAAAGTCGAGCTTATCACGCATTCCAACGGAGAACTTGAGGAGAGCGATTTCGAAGCGTTCGGCAAGCAATGCGGCAAGTTCACGAAGTCGATATGCGGAATTTGCCATGATCGATTCATCATCATCGACAATGTTGAAATTTATGCAATTGGTGCATCGTTGAAGGATGCCGGAAGGCTCACGTTTGGTATTTCGAAGATGGGTGATTCCGTGATACCGGGACTTCTTGCCAATCTGCGCAATGCGACATCGGCGCGGAAGGAGTATGCCAAATGAAGCTGCGTCGCTTTACAGATGCCGGCGTCGCGAAGACGCGCGCATATCTCGCGGCGGTCAAGGAGTCGAACGACGTGGAGAACGTGACGCTGAACGGCCAGCCGTTCACCCGCCCTCAAATTGTGACACCGCTGGTGACACATTTTCTTTTTACGCGAATCTATCCCCCGCGTTAGGCGGCAATCTGGTATAATTGTCTCTGTCATGTTGAGGCAATCGTTTACAGATTTCATCTTCGCCACGAATACGGACGGGAGCGGCAAGGCCGCATCATACGTCCGCGCGCTCGACATGCTCGGTCCGATCCTGACGAAGCACTACCCGAAACCGATTGTCGGCGGCTCCATGTGGCACAGCTTTTCGCTCGCGGACATCCACGCCTTACACGAATGGATCTGCGCCGAAATGAAGAAGGGCGCGGCAAGTCCCGTGTTGGCGGACTTTGGATCGCCGAGCTATTGGACGAAGAACTTCTGTTCGGCGGCGGTTCGCGCCTACGGCGAGTTTCTGGCGACAGAGGCGTTTGAGGATGGTATTCTCGCAAAGGTGTCGGGCGAAACTGGCGGCAAGGCCGTTGCGCAAAAGGTGGAAGCGCTGATTGACACGACATCGCAAGCCGACCTTGAAGCGCACCTGAATCTGACCGCGAAGGAAGGCAAGACGAATCTTGCCGCCGTCAAGGTGCGTGTGAATCAAGACATCTTCCGTAAGATGGTGCTTGCGAACTACGGCAGCAAATGCTGCGTAACGGGACTCGCCGTGCCGGATGTCCTTCGCGCCAGCCACATCAGCCCGTGGGCGGAAGACGAAAAGAACCGCCTCAATCCCGAAAACGGCTTATGCCTCTCCGCAACCTACGACGCCGCATTTGACCGTCACCTCATTTCCTTTGACGACCACTACCGCCTTGTCGTCTCGAAGGCGATCAAAGACCACTACACTGATGCGGCAGCCAAGTCCTACTTTCTCGACCTCGAGGGGCAGATAATGTCTCTGCCGACAAAGTTTCTGCCATCGCAGACGTTACTTGAAAAGCACAGAGATCTGTTGGCTGGTTGAATTTAGAAAAGGAGAAGAAACATGAGCGGGCTTATGCCAAATGAACCAGATACACTTCTCGTGAAAATGACAGTCGCAGACTGTGCAGATTACTGTCGCGCGAAGTTTCCCAAGAATCCACCGACAAGGAAAGACGGATTCATACGGTCGATCAAAACGGCCTTTAATTTTAAGGCTGATGTTTCGGACGAGTTCGCCGAAAAGATTTATCAGAAGATGAAGAATAAAAAGTGGTTTGTGGAGGATGGCAACAAGATCGTTTGGTCATAGATATGGCAGAGCGTCGAATAATTGAAGTTGTTGGTGCCATCATAAAGGATGGGGATCGGTATCTTGTCGGCCAGAGAGCGGCAAACAAGGCGCAAGGCGGCCTTTGGGAATTTATGGGCGGCAAGATAGAGCCCGGCGAAACTCCGGAACAGGCGCTTGCGCGCGAATGTCGTGAAAAACTAGCACTCGAAATTGAGAATGAGCACATCATTGATTCTGTCGTGCATGAATATCCCGAGAAGACAATTCGCCTGACGCTCATCGAATGCACGTCGAAGTCCGGTTCTGCTCCAAAGGCGCTTGAGCATCAGGATATTCGGTGGGTGACGCGAGCTGAAATGGACACGCTTGATTTCGCTCCGGCAGACCAAGATTTGATCCAGAAAGGATTTGTCACGCGATAAGGATAAGCGATGGAACGGTTCTACTATGGCAAATCAATAACGGAATTTCTGGGGGAACCCTCGGACTCCATTTTTGGCGCTTTGTCACAGGCCGAGAGTTTTGATACTGCAAGAGATCAGAAGAACACATGGAATGAAGAGATCGGGCTCCTCAAGTCGATTCTCAAAGGATATGAAGGTCATGTGTTTTTTGAGTACTCCATACCGCGACTTGGCAAGCGCGTGGATGTGGTTCTTCTCATCAAAGGCGTGGTTCTTTGTTTGGAGTTCAAGGCCGGTGCGGAGCGTTTTGAGTCGGCGGACAGGGAACAGGTCTGGGATTATGCGTTAGACCTCAAGAACTTTCACGAGCCCAGTCGTGATTTGTACATCGCGCCGATATTGGTGGCGACAGATGCACCTGACGAACCTTTCGAGCTGAAGACGTGCAACTACGACGAAAAGGTCTATGCACCGCTTCTTGCAAATGGCGCCACGTTGAGCGCCGCGATTTCAACGGTCGTTGACGGAGTGACGGCTTTGACACTCGATGGAATGGAATGGGCGCGCGGAAGATACTCACCGACGCCGACAATCATTCAGGCCGCGAGTGCGCTGTACGCGAACCACAACGTGGATGATATCACGCGGTGTGATGCGGGCGAAAACCTGAAGAAGACGACGGATTATATTCTTAATGTCATTGAACATGCCAAGGCGAACCGTGAGAAGAGCCTTTGTTTTGTGACAGGAGTTCCTGGTGCGGGGAAAACGCTTGTTGGGCTGAATGTCGCGATGAAGCAATTCGAGAAGAAGGAACCAGCGGTATATTTGAGTGGGAATAAACCTCTGGTGGATGTTCTCAGTGAGGCTTTGGCAAGGGACAAAGTAAGGCAGGAGAAAGAGGCCGGTAAGACTTATACGCTGACTACGGCTAGACGTGAAGTAAAAAGCTTCATACAGATTATCCATCATTACCGAGACAATGCCTTGGCAAAGCTGAAGATGCCAATAGTGAATGGAAAGCTTGAAATAGATCCAGCGAAGCTGAAGAAACACGTGGACGATGGATATTCGGAGGTTGAGCACGTAGCAATCTTTGACGAGGCGCAACGTTTGTGGGACCAACCGCACTTGTCTGCTTGGTTGGCACGGAAGAAAGGCGTGCAGAATTTTCCAATGTCGGAGAGCGAGTTCCTTATCTGGTCATTGAACCTTAGACCAGATTGGGCGGTGGTTGTCTGTCTTGTTGGCGGCGGACAGGAAATCAATTCCGGCGAGGCTGGTATTGCAGAACCGATCAGAGCCGCCAATGAAGCGTTTTCGGATTGGAATGTGTTCATTTCGCCTCAGCTGACAGCGAAGGAATATGCTGAAGGCAATGTGAACGTCTTGCTTGGCAAGAATCCAAAGGTTACGAAGAATACATCATTGCATCTTGCAACCAGCATGCGGAGTTTCCGGGCGGAAAATCTTTCAAGCTTTGTTGGTCAGTTATTGGACCGTGATGCATCCGCTGCCAGATCGACCTATACTGAATTCTGCGCCAACTACCCGATTATGCTGACGCGGAATCTCGCGAAGGCGAAAGAATGGCTTAGAAATGTGTCTGGAGGGTCGGAGCGTTACGGAATGGTTTGCTCGTCGCAGGCGTTTCGCTTGCGTCCGTTCGCCATTGATGTTCGGGCGAAGCCAAATATTGTAGATTGGTTCTTGGACGATATTACTGACATTCGCAGTTCATTGTTTTTGGAGGATGTCGCAACGGAATTTGACATTCAAGGCTTGGAGCTTGACTGGACATGTCTTATCTGGGACGGAGATTTCCAGTATGCAGAAGGTGGCTGGATTCAAAAAGATTTCTCCGGAGGCAAATGGAAGAACATCAATGCGCCAGAGCGACGAGCATTTCAGGTAAATGCATATCGCGTACTTCTGACACGAGCACGCAAAGGTATGGTAATATGTGTTCCTGAAGGTGACCGTGGACATCCGCCAGATGATACTCGCCGCCCAGAGTTCTACGACGGAACATATGAATACTTGAAGTCATTAGGTTTGAATGAATTGTGATGTCAATTGGAAGAGTTGAAACGATGAAAAGTACTATATTCTCAAGCTTGATTCGTATGACGGAGAGGGAAGTTCGCTGATGGTGAACGTCGACGGCTTGGATTGCATGCATGTCGTTCTCGTTGTCGAGGGCAAGTCCGCGGAGATTGTCGATTGGGGATATCCTTCGGTCAATGAGCTTCTTGAGGCATGGGACAATGTTGAGTTTGAGAATCTGAAAGAGTTTGAGTAAGGTAGTCAACGGACATGAATGACACTAACGAAATGGATTTATTTGACGGGACGGATGCCACCGGTGGTTTGTGTGCCGATGTCAGGCTTGATGTCGCCAAACTCGATTACCTTGCATCGGAGTCGATGACATGGCAGGAGCTTTTCGGCGGGTTTGATCGCATGAGGGCGATTACATACTCGTCTGGTATAGGATTTGTATATCAGCTTACAGAGATGTTCAAGGACGTGGAAGTCATCTTCGGTTGCGAGGAGGTTATGTCATACAACCTTCAGGAGATTATGGCGTACCAATCCAAACTGATGGAACGCATCCGCGACACTGACTCTAAGTCAAAGACTAAGATGATTGAGCGAGTTGAGTCCGGCAATGTCCGACTCTTTGTTGCCCGCGAACGACTTTCGCACGAGAAGCTGTACCTTCTTGACGCGGATGACGGACGGAAACGCGTTATCCTCGGATCTGCGAATATGTCGTTCAACGCTTTTCGCGGACGGCAACGCGAGACGATATGCTACATGGATTCGGATGCGGCATACGATCGGTTTTATGAGGTATACGAGACTCTCAAGGGCAATAGCGTCGACACGATCACCAAGAAGGCCATAGTCGTTGGTGATGCGTCGGAGAACCTTGACGCATTGCCGATAGCTGAGACAGTCAAGGTGAAGAAGGCCGTCTACATCGAGCCAGTGAAAGAGGCAGACGAAGAGGTTAGATTCGTCCTGGACGCGCGGGACCTTGCGCGGAAGATCAAGCCGGCGATTCCAATCACAAAAGCCGACAAGAAAGCCGGCAGGATTCTTATTTCGCCGGAGATCATACAAAAGGTGCGGCGGCAGGTTGTTCGCGACAATGAACACGAGAAGGAGTTGAAGAGCGAGTATCCTCAACTCGTCATTGATGCAGAGCGCGGCACTGTTTCGTTGAACGGCAAGGCGCTTGATCTGAATCCTAATGCAGCCGAGGTGAAAAGCGACGTGGATATGTTCATGCGTTACATGAATGGCTATGAGCGTTTCCACGGCGACAATAAGGGGATGCAGAATCGGTACTATGAGTTTGCCAACTGGTTTTTCTGCTCGCCACTCATGGCCATTATGCGAGATACGGCTTTGCGCTATGACCAGAAGACGCTGCCATATCCTGTGTTCGGGCTTGTCTACGGACAGTCCAAGGCGGGCAAGACATCTTTCCTTGAGACGATCCTCAAGATGATGATTGGGCAGAAAACGAAAATGGGGGCTCCGGAGTTTACGCGCACAACCATTGACGGGCTCCGGCACAGCGTGCAAGGAGCTCCGATTATTGTCGACGATCTTACTAACAATCGGTTCAATCAACATGCCGTTGAGACTATCAAGAATGACGATTTCGGGTTGCTTGAACATCTGGTCAACTATCCTGCGGTTGTCATAAGCGCGAATGAAGATGTAAAGGCTGTTGCTCAAGAGGTGATTCGGCGTACGGTGATTTGTCGTGTCCAAGCCGGTCTTACAAACACCGAAGTCATGAAGAGCAACGTCGTGCGTGCCGTCCAGCAGAAGATAGGCACTGCGTTTTACCGCGAATATCTGCGTTTGATGCTGGAGAAGATACCGGACATGATAGATCAGTTGAAGGATGACAATCCAGAATCGGAATGCCCTGACATACTGAAGGTTTCCTCTGAGGTGTTGTATGAAATTTTCTCGGCGAACGAGAGCGTATTGCCGTCGTATGTCCGCAAGTTGTCGCTTGAAGACTATTTCAGCGAGAAGGTGACCGGCAAATATGCGATCCAGGTGATTAAAACTGCGTGGACTAGCAATCCAAATTCATTCGAGGTGGATGAACGTGCTGGAACTGTCCGCTACGATGCGGGTGTAAACTGGGACGCCGATAGACTCATGAAGGAACTGCCGGAGAATCTTTGCGCAAAGCGCTCACGTGACAGTGTCATTATGGAACTTGACGAAGCGAGGGAGTTCTTTGGAATAGACTTCCGCAAGCGCTCAATCATCAGGCGTCTATTGGGGAAGTAGCTTTAGCTGGGGGCAATATTCAATAAACGGAAGTTAGCAGAAATGAGTTTAATACAGGAAGAGCTTAGGATGGCTAAATCCCATATGTTCGATCCGATCCCTGAGACCGAATTGGTGGAATTGTCCCTTAAGAATGTTGCTAAGGTCGAAGCGATGATTCAAAATGACTCAGCCTATCTTAAATCATCGAATAAAGATGCGTGTGAGCGAGGAAAATATAAAGGGTCGACGGCATACTGGATGGTGCAGTTGAAACAGATTCTATTTGGCGTGGAATCTGTTGCCGGTGAATATGCCGATGTCCTTTCCAATGCGATTCAAGCGGTTGATAGGGATAACAGTACTCATTTGAACGCTGATGGTGTTGGTCGTGACGAGCTGTTCGATAGAATTAAGAATATCCCAAAGTCATTGCTTGTGGAATACCTGAAGCACCCTAAAGAATCCAAGTATCACTTAATAAATGTGCTTTCGCAGGCGACGCATCCCAAAGATTCAAAGCACAAGCCCAGAACTAATCTCTCTTTTGCGAGTAAGTTTTGCCATTATGCTTGTTTCTACCTTTTTGAGGGGGAAGACGAGCAGGACAATTATTCGATCTATGATAATGTTGTTCTAAGGGTTTTGCCGCGATACTGCGATTATTATAAAGTCTCTAAACTGAGGAGCCTCGCTCACGATTATTTGACGTATCAGGCGACTATAGATGAAATCATTAAAGCGGCTGGTGGGAGCATAAGCCGTAATGGCTTTGATCACTTGCTATGGTATTATTTCAAAGGGCGGGATTAAGGGAGTGCTTTCATGGGGCTTGTAAAGACGAGACGGCTTGCCGCGATGCAGAAGCAGCAGCGTGCAAAGGCGGGGATGAAGCCTTGCCAGAAGGTCGATTTGTGCGGCAGAGACAAGAAAAGTAAATTGCAGGGGCGGGACACCCAATGGAAATAGGGTAGACAGAAGTGCCGATGAAGTTGTTTGTGCGATATGGACACTTCTCGTGGATATTTTGGGGCCCTCGCGTTGCCTGGTGGTTGAGGTTTGCCGCGGAGGTTTGGACCCCGTTGGTGGGGTTCGAGTGATGTAGTAACGGCTGGTGGTTTGAGGTAGCTTTAGTAGGGGCATATACTGTACAAATTGGGTCACCGGACAGAGTAAATGCAACTGTGGCAAGGTTAAATGCGCCGTAGTCTCAGGGGGTTGCATTTGAACTGCCAGGGTTGCGTTTAACCTGTGGCGGCAAGCGTCACCGCCTCCGGGGCGGGCGCTGCCGTTCGGT